>NZ_JBRBAI010000009.1:0-186116 GCF_052806135.1 Billgrantia sp. Q4P2 | reverse complement strand
GCTGGCAACGTTGCCCGTTGCCGGCAGCGGATGCGTACTTTACGGTTTTCCCCGCGCCCCTGCAAGGGCCGTTTGTAAAAAAGTTTCAGGACGATGACGGAGCCGTGATGAGCCGGGGAAGCCAGGCTGCCCACCGGCGTTTTCCACAGGCGCTCGCGTCCAAGGGCCTGTGGATGAAATGCCCCGGCCCGAGACGACAACGCCCGCTCGAGGCGGGCGCTGAAATGAGGCGCGAATGTAGTCAGCTTTCAGGGGGCGCATGCCGCATCTTGCGCATGATCGCCAGCGCCGGTCCCGAAGCTACGTAGGCACCAAACAGCAGCAGCAGCATGACGGAGGGTTCGACCGAGATCACCACGAAGCCAAGTACGATGGCCAGCAGCACCACGAAGGGAACCGGCCCCTTGAGGTCGATATCCTTGAAGCTGTAGTAGCGGATATTGCTGACCATCAGAATCCCGGCAGCAGCGACCACGATGAGCATCAGCAGCTTGAAGCCAAAGGCCTCGGCATCGAAGCTATGAAAGGTCCATACGCTGGCTGCCACGAAAGCCGCCGCGGATGGGCTGGGTAGCCCAATGAACCATTTCTTGTCGACACTGCCTATCTGCACGTTGAAGCGCGCCAGGCGTAGTGCCGCGCAGGCGACATAGAGAAAGGCCACCACCCAGCCGGTCTTGCCGATATCCTGCAGAATCCAGGTAAACGACACCAGGGCGGGTGCCACGCCGAAGGAGAGCATGTCGGAGAGGCTGTCGTACTCGGCCCCGAAGGCACTCTGGGTATTGGTCAGACGGGCCACGCGGCCATCCAGGCCGTCGAGCACCATAGCGATGAAGATCGCTACCGCTGCCGCGGTGAAATCGCCATTGATCCCGGCCACCACCGAGAAGAACCCGGCGAACAGGGCCGACGTGGTAAAGAGGTTGGGCAACAGGTAGATCCCTCTGCGCCGGACCTTCCTTCCATCCTCTATCGACTCCTCGACCACCTCCGTCTCACGCACGAAAGCGGCAGCCAGATCCTCCTCGGCAGGCCGCTCTCCCTTGCCATTGGCAGGGCCTGTCTGGGCGTCATCGCGATGGATGTCGTGCTCGGTATTACGGGAATCCTGACTCATTCGTCTCGTCCATTGCCAGAATGGGGCCACTCGATGGGCGTTGCCTTCATTCTACACGGTGATGCCGAGGCGAAAAGCGCCGTAGCTATCAGCCAGATACGACAAGGGCGCGGAAGCCCGCGCCCTTGTCTTCAGCGGAACGAGTCCGACGACTCAGTTCTTGGTCTTGTCGACCAGCTGATTAGCGGCGATCCACGGCATCATGCCGCGCAGCTTGGCGCCCACCTGCTCGATGTCGTGCTCGGCATTCAGACGGCGACGCGCGGTCATCGACGGATAGTTGGAGTTGCCTTCCTGGATGAACATCTTGGCGTACTCGCCGGTCTGGATGCGCTTGAGCGCATTGCGCATGGCCTGGCGCGACTGCTCGTTGATCACCTCGGGACCGGTTACGTACTCGCCATACTCCGCATTGTTGGAGATGGAGTAGTTCATGTTGGCGATACCGCCCTCATACATCAGGTCGACGATCAGCTTGAGTTCGTGCAGACACTCGAAGTAGGCCATCTCCGGCGCGTAACCGGCCTCGGTCAGCGTCTCGAAGCCGGCCTTGACCAGCTCCACGGCACCGCCGCACAGCACGGCCTGCTCGCCGAACAGGTCGGTCTCGGTCTCATCCTTGAAGGTGGTCTCGATAATGCCGCTGCGACCGCCGCCGATGGCCGCGGCGTAGGAGAGCGCGAGCTCCTTGGCCTTGCCGGACGCGTCCTGATGAATAGCGATCAGATCAGGGATGCCACCGCCCTTGACGAACTCGGAACGCACGGTGTGGCCTGGCGCCTTGGGGGCGACCATGATCACATCGAGGTCGCGGCGCGGCTCGATCTGGTTGTAATGGATATTGAAACCGTGAGCGAAAGCCAGCGTGGCGCCTTCCCTGAGGTTCGGCTCGATCTGGTTCTCGTAGATCGCCTTCTGATTCTCATCCGGTGCCAGGATCATGACCACATCGGCGCCCTTGCACGCATCCTCGACAGAAGCGACCTTGAGGCCGGCCCCTTCGGCCTTGGCCGCGGAGGAAGAGCCCGAGCGCAGCGCGACGGTGACGTCGACCCCGGACTCCTTGAGGTTGTTGGCGTGGGCATGGCCCTGGGAGCCGTAACCCACGATGGTGACCTTCTTGCTCTGGATGAGGGAGAGGTCGCAATCCTTGTCGTAATAGACGTGCATGATGTGCTCCTGGATTGGGAAAGTAGTTTTCGTGTCAGCGCTGATGGCCACCCGCGCCGTCTGTCGCGGCGCTGGGAGTCGGCTCATTCGATGCGCCTACCTTAACGCCACAACCATGTTGCGTAAAACGCGATATTTGCAATACAACATGCCGATTCATGCAATAATCACGACATGGACATACGACCGCTCAAGCAATTCCTCGCCCTGGCCGATACGCTGCACTTCGGTCGAGCCAGCGAGCTTTGCCATGTCAGCCCCTCGACACTTTCCCGCACCATCCGCCAGCTCGAGGAGAGCCTCGATGCACCGCTGTTCCTGCGTGACAACCGACATGTCAGCCTGACCCGCCAGGGCCAGCTCTTCCAGGCGTATGCACGCGAGACCCTGGTCCAGTGGGAACTTCTTCGCCACACGCTAAGCAGCCAGGGCGATGAGCTGGCCGGTGAGATCAGCATCTACTGTTCGGTCACCGCCAGCTACAGTTTCCTCTATGATCTGCTCAGCGACTTTCGCCTGCGCCATCCCCGTATCGAACTCAAGCTGCATACCGGCGATCCGGCCGAAGCCATGAGCCGGGTGCTGGCCGGCGAGGAGGACATGGCGATCACGCCGCGGCCACGCAGCGCGCCGGGCGGGCTGGCCTTCAAGTCACTGACCCGCTCGCCACTGGTGTTCATCGCTCCCGTGGAACAGGCGCCGTGGATCCCGGCCACCCCCACCTCCCCCTCTGCGGAACAGTGGCGTGTCGTACCAATGATCCTCTCCGAGGCGGGGCTGTCCCGGGATTATGCCGATACATGGTTCAGGGCGCTGGGCGTGGCGCCGACCATCTACGCCCAGGTGGCCGGTCACGAAGCGATCGTCAGCATGGTGGGGCTTGGCTTCGGCATTGGCGTGGTGCCGAAGATCGTGCTCGACAACAGCCCACTCGCCGAGCGGGTTCGCGTGCTGCCGGTCAAGCCGGAGCTGCCCTACTACGACGTCGGCCTGTGCGTACTCAACCGCCAGCTCAAGAGCCCGCTGATCCAGGCTCTATGGGACACGGTGGCCGAACGCTAGAAAGCACTGCACAAATGTCTGCGCGGTCGAATCGCTGCGTTGCGCGCTGCTCGACATCCTCACCTAGTACCGCATAGGCTCCGGTGTCTGCGCTGCGGGCGCCTTGCGCTTCATCCCGCTCACCGATTTGTTCAGCGCTTCCTAAAGACGAAAAAGCCGCCCCGAAGGGCGGCCAATTCCACACAGTGGCATTAAAGCGACAGGACTTTATCGCCGCGGGCAATGCCGGATACCCCCGTCCGCGCCACTTCGAGGATCCCCACCGGCCCCATGGCCTGCAGGAAGGCGTCGAGCTTGGGCGCATCGCCGGTGATCTGCACCGTGTAGAGGCTCGGCGTGACGTCGACGATCTGCGCGCGGAAGATATCCACCGTGCGCTTGACCTCGTCGCGGGCTGCCCCCAGCGCCTTGACCTTGACCAGCATCAGTTCGCGCTCGATATGGTTGCCTTCGGTGAGGTCCACCAGCTTGATGACGTCGATCAGCTTGTTGAGGTGCTTGGTGATCTGCTCGATCACCCGGTCGTCGCCAACGGTAGTCACGGTCAGCCGCGACAGCGACGGGTCCTCGGTGGGCGCCACGTTGAGCGTCTCGATATTGAAGTTGCGCTGCGAGAACAGCCCTACCACGCGAGACAGTGCGCCCGGTTCGTTTTCCATGAGAATCGAGATGATATGGCGCATCAGGTCCGCTCCGTCTTGGAAAGCAGCATGTCACGCATGGAGCCCAGAGGCACCTGCATCGGATAAACGTGCTCGCGCGGGTCGACGATGACATCCACGAATACCAGCTCATGCTTGTCGGCGAAGGTGCGCTCCAGCGCCGGACGCAGCTCATCCAACGTCTCCACCCTCAGTGCGGTGAAGCCATAGGCATCGATCAGCTTGGCAAAGTCGGGCAGCGATTCCATATAGGAGTGCGCGTGGCGCGACTTGTAGTTGAGGTCCTGCCACTGGCGCACCATGCCCAACGACGCGTTGTTGAGATTGATGATCTTCACCCCGCCACCGAACTGCTTACAGGTAGAGAGCTCCTGCATCATCATCTGGAAGCTGCCTTCACCGGTGATGCAGATCACCTGCTCCTCGGGGAAGTTCTGCTTGATGCCCATGGCCGCGGGGAAACCGAAGCCCATGGTGCCGAGCCCGCCCGAAGTGATGAAACGGTTGGGCTTGTCGAACTTGTAGTACTGAGCGGCGAACATCTGATGCTGACCCACGTCGGTGGTGACGTAGGCTTCTCCACGGGTCACCTCGCACAGCGCCTCGATCACCTCCTGCGGCTTGAGCTGCTCGCCCGGCTTCGACGGCTCGTAGAGCTTGCCGCGGCGCTCTTCGCGCCAGCCGTCGATCTTCTGCCACCATTCGCCCAGCGCCTCGGGATGGGCGATTTCCTTGCCCTGTACCAGGCTGATCATCTCGTCGATGACGCTGGCCGCCGGCCCCACGATCGGCACGTCGGCACGCACCGTCTTCGACACCGAACTGGGGTCGATGTCGACGTGGATGATCTTGGCCGTAGGGCAGAACTTGGAGGTATTGTTGGTCACGCGGTCGTCGAAGCGTGCGCCGATGGCAATGATCAGGTCAGCATGATGCATGGCCATGTTCGATTCATAGGAACCATGCATGCCCAGCCAGCCCAGGCACTGGCGATCGCTCTGTGGATAAGCACCGATCCCCATCAGGGTGGTGGTGATGGGATAGCCGAGGCGCTTGACCAGGTCGGTGAGACCTTCGCAGGCACGCCCGGTGATGACGCCGCCACCGGTATAGAAGACCGGTCGCTTGGCCTTGAGCATCATCTCCACGGCCTTCTTGATCTGGCCGGTATGCCCCCGCGCCACCGGGTTGTAGGAGCGCATCTTGACCTTCTTCGGATAGACGTACTCATAGCGCTCGGTGGGCGCGGTCATGTCCTTGGGTATGTCCACCACTACCGGCCCGGGGCGCCCCGTGGCGGCCAGATAGAAGGCTTTTTTCAGAACTTCGGGAATCTCGGTCGGATGCTTGATCGAGAAGCTGTGCTTCACGATCGGGCGGGTCACGCCGATGATGTCGGTTTCCTGGAAGGCGTCATCGCCGATCAGGTGGCTCATTACCTGGCCACACAGCACCACCATGGGAATCGAGTCCATGTAGGCGGTAGCAATGCCGGTAACGGCGTTGGTGGCGCCGGGACCGGAGGTGACCAGAACCACGCCGGGCTTGCCGGAGGCCCGAGCGTAGCCGTCAGCGGCATGGGTGGCCGCCTGCTCGTGGCGCACCAGGATGTGCTTGACCTTGTCCTGGCGGAACAGCGCATCGTAGATGTGCAGTGCCGCACCGCCCGGATAGCCATAGATGTATTCGACGCCTTCATCCTGCAGGAATCGGGCGATCATATCCGCGCCGGAAAGCAATTCCACTTGTGTATCTCCCCTGGAGGTCTCGAGTGCGATCCGCGCCCATGGACGGGCACGGGTTCGAGTGCGGCGGTATGCCGCTGTCGGCGAAGCCGACACCTGATGCCAAACCCTGGCATTTAGCCCTATTGGGGCCTGCACTCTTCGGGAACACCGACTGGTTGCTGCGATCAATCTCGGGCTCACAGCATCAATCAGTTGCTCCCTATCACGGCGGATTGCCGCGTCGGGGCATTGGCCAGAAGCGGCGGTTGGCCGCATTCCGGTAGTCCTTCGGCGGGTAGAGGCCAGTCGGCCTACCCTTCGCGCGGGGATGGGGGGTTGCCCGCAGGAATCCGCGCCCGCAAATCAGGAACGCTCAAGATTCCAACAGCCTAGCGAAAGTGTCAACCGTGACGCGGCTTCGGGTGAAATCTCAGGGTATGAATCGCACCCTAAAAAAGCCCGCCGGCAGAGTCGCAGGCGGGCAAGAGGGTTACAGGACGCAACCTATAAACCAGTGTAGGTCGCTCTTCGGCGGCTGCAGCGGCCAACGCGTAACGTTGTGTATCAGCCTCGAAATACGAGGCCGTCCTCCTCCACCTCGACATGAATGACGTCGCCCGGCGAGAACCGGCCGGACAGCAGATCCTGCGCCAGCGGGTTCTCGATACGGCTCTGGATCGCCCGCTTGAGTGGACGAGCGCCGAATACCGGATCGAAGCCTGCCAGGGCCAACTGAGCCATGGCCTCGGCGCTGACTTCCAGCTGCATGCCGTGCTCGGCCAGGCGTGAGCGCAGCCGGTCCAGTTGGATGCCGGCGATGGCCTCGATCTGCGCCTGACGCAGGGCGTGGAACACTACCACCTCGTCGATGCGGTTGATCAGCTCGGGCCGGAAATGCATGCTCACCACGTCCATCACCGCGCGCTTCATCTCGTCGTACTGCTCATCGTCACCGCCCAGGCGCTGGATGATGTCCGAGCCCATGTTGGAAGTCATTACGATGACGGTGTTGCGAAAGTCCACCGTGCGCCCCTGTCCGTCGGTCAGGCGGCCGTCTTCCAGGACCTGCAGCAGGATATTGAAGACGTCGGGGTGGGCCTTCTCCACCTCGTCGAGCAGTAGCACGGAATAAGGCTTGCGCCGCACGGCTTCGGTCAGGTAGCCGCCCTCCTCGTAGCCCACATAGCCGGGAGGCGCGCCGATCAGCCGCGCCACGGAGTGCTTCTCCATGAACTCCGACATGTCGATGCGCACCATCGCCTCCTCGGTGTCGAAGAGGAAGTTGGCCAGCGCCTTGCACAGCTCGGTCTTGCCCACCCCGGTCGGCCCAAGGAACAGGAACGAGCCGTTGGGCCGGTTGGGGTCGGCGAGCCCGGCACGCGAGCGGCGCACGGCATTGGCCACGGCGGTCACCGCCTCGTCCTGACCGATCACCCGCTGATGCAGCGCCTCCTCCATGCGCAGCAGCTTGTCGCGCTCGCCTTCGAGCATCTTGGACACGGGGATCCCGGTCCAGCGCGACACCACCTCGGCGATCTCCTCCTCGGTGACGTTGGAGCGCAGCAGCTTGTGGCCCGAGGTGTCGGCTTCTCCCTCTCCGGCTTCGGCGATTTTCTTCTCCAACTCCGGAATCACGCCGTACTGCAGCTCCGACATGCGGCCGAGATCGCCCTGACGGCGGGCCTGCTCCAGGTCGATGCGGGCACGTTCCAGCTCGTCCTTGAACTGCGCCGCGCCCTGGATGCTGGCCTTCTCCGCCTTCCAGATCTCGTCGAGGTCGGCGTACTCACGCTCCAGCTCGGCGATCTGCTCCTCGATGTGCTCTAGGCGCTTCTTCGACGCTTCGTCGGTCTCCTTCTTGAGATGCTCGCGCTCCATCTTGAGCTGGATCAGCCGACGGTCGAGGCGGTCCATCTCCTCGGGCTTGGAGTCGAGCTCCATGCGGATACGCGACGACGCCTCGTCAATCAAATCGATGGCCTTGTCAGGCAGTTGGCGGTCGGTGATATAGCGGGTCGAGAGCTTGGCCGCGGCGATGATGGCACCGTCGGTAATGTCGACGCCATGGTGCACCTCGTAGCGCTCCTTGAGCCCGCGTAGGATCGCCACGGTATCCTCCTCGGAAGGCTCGTCGACCAGCACTTTCTGGAAGCGCCGCTCCAGCGCGGCATCCTTCTCAATGTACTTGCGGTACTCATCCAGCGTGGTGGCGCCCACACAGTGTAGCTCGCCGCGCGCCAGTGCCGGCTTGAGCATGTTGCCGGCATCCATCGCGCCCTCGGCCTTGCCGGCGCCGACCATGGTGTGCAGCTCGTCGATGAACAGGATCACCCGACCCTCTTCCTGGGCCAGCTCCTTGAGCACCGCCTTCAGGCGCTCCTCGAACTCGCCGCGGAATTTGGCCCCGGCCAGCAGCGAACCCATGTCCAGCGACAGCACGCGCTTGTCCTTGAGCCCCTCCGGCACCTCGCCGTTGACGATGCGCTGGGCCAGGCCCTCGACGATGGCGGTCTTGCCCACGCCGGGCTCGCCGATCAGCACCGGGTTGTTCTTGGTGCGCCGCTGCAGCACCTGGATGGTGCGACGGATCTCGTCGTCGCGGCCGATCACCGGGTCGAGCTTGCCCTCGGCGGCACGCTCGGTGAGGTCGAGGGTGTACTTCTCCAGCGCCTCGCGCTGCTCCTCGGCATTGGGGTCGTCGACCCGTTCGCCGCCACGTACGCTGTCGATGGCGCCTTCCAGCGCCTTGCGGGTCACGCCGGCCTGGGTCAGCAGCTTGGTCACCGCGTGTCCCATCTCCAGGGCGGCAAGCAGCACCAGTTCGCTGGCGATGTACTGGTCGCCGCGCTTCTGCGCCTCGCGATCAGTCAGGTTGAACAGCTTGATCAGGTCACGCGAGGGCTGCACCTCGCCGGTGAACTGGCCGACCTTGGGCAGGTCGTCGAGATGTCCGGCCAGGGTGTCGCGCAGCCGTGCGGCATCGCCGCCGGCCTTCTGAATGAGCGCCTTGATACCGGTGTCGCGAGCATCCAGCAGCGCCAGCAGCAAGTGGCCGGGCTCGAGCTGGTTGTGACCCCGCCCCACGGCCAGGGACTGGGCATCGGCCACGGCATTCTGCAGCTTGGCGGTGAACTTGTCGAAACGCATTCGCTTTCCTCCATCGGGGTGGCGGCGCGTTCGGACGCACCGCTTGGCCCTGTCGTATCGTATTGACAGATTCAATGGAGTCAGCGTGGCCGGCTTTCAAGTCGCCGGCCAGGGAAAGCGAGGAAGGACTTGATGCAGATCAGCGTAGCCAGATCACGCTGGCCATCCGCCCGGTCTTGCCATCGTCACGGCGGTGGGAATAGAAGCGCGATTCGCAGGCGGTGCAGAAGTGGCCGCCGCTGATGTGGGCAACACCAAGCCGCTCGAGGCGCAGGCGCGCGAGCTTATAGAGATCGGCCATGTAATGGCCCAGGCGATAAGGACTGGGGTCGAAGGCCACAGCCGCTTCCGGGTGCACGCCGACGAAAGCCTGCTGCACCTCCGACCCCACCTCGAACTGGGCATTGGAGATCGCCGGCCCCAGCCAGGCCATCAGCTCTTCCGGCGGGGTCGAGAGCGCTGCCACCGCAGCCTCGAGCACGCCGCCGGCCAAGCCGCGCCAGCCCGCATGAGCCACGCCGACCCGGGTGCCCTGGCGGTCGCAGAAGAACACCGGCAGGCAATCGGCGGTGAGCACCACGCAGGCATGGCCGCGATCGAAGGCCACCGAGGCGTCGGCTTCGGTGACGGCATCCGTATAGCTCGCCTGCACCCGGGCGCCGTGCACCTGCTTGAGCCACAACAGCGGCCGCTCGTCGCCGAGTTCATTGCCAATCAGTCGCCGGCACAGCGCCACGTGGGCAGGGTTGTCACCTACCCCATCGGACGGGTTGAAGCAGGCAAACTCGTCCTGGCTGGGGCCGGTCTCGCGCGTAGTGACGAAGGCACCGACACTGGCGGGCGCCGGCCAGTCAGGCTCGATCAGGGTCGGTTGCAAGTGGGGGGCGTCGCTCATCCGGGTTCCTCAGCGCATGATCTCGTGGTCGTTACGCAGGTAGTCGATCAACAGCAGCAGGTCGTCAGGCAACGGCGCTCGAAATTCGACCGTCTCGCCGTTGGCAGGATGCAGGAAGGCCAGCTTCCTGGCATGCAGGGCCTGACGGGGAAAGCTCCGCAACAGTTCCTTGAGCTCTTCGCTCGCCCCGGCCGGCAGCTTGAGACGACCACCGTATACCGGATCGCCAACCAGCGGGAAGCGTCGATGAGCCATGTGCACGCGGATCTGATGGGTGCGGCCAGTCTCGAGCCGGCAGCGCACATGGGTATGGGTGCGAAAGCGCTCGACCACGCGGTAATGGGTCACCGCGGGTTTGCCGCTGACGTGTACCGCCTGACGCTTGCGGTCCTTCGGGTGCCGGCCGATGGGGGCGTCCACCGTGCCACCCGAGGTCATCACGCCGACACAGACCGCATCGTACTCGCGTGACATCGTGCGTGCCTGAAGCTGCTCCACCAGCGCGGTCTGGGCGGCAAGCGTCTTGGCCACTACCATCAGGCCGGTGGTGTCCTTGTCCAGGCGATGGACGATACCGGCCCGCGGCACCATGGCCAGGCTCGGGCAGTGATGCAGCAGGGCGTTGAGCAGGGTGCCGTCCCGGTTGCCGGCTGCCGGATGCACCACCAGCCCGGCCGGCTTGTCGATCACCAGCACCTGCTCGTCCTCATGCACGATATCGAGTGGAATCGCCTCGGGCTCGAAGCGCGCTTCCTCCTCGAGGGTGGCCGCCAGCTGCAGCCACTCGCCACCGGCCATCTTGTCCTTGGGCTTGGCTGGGCGGCCGTCAACGGTCAACGCCCCCTCCTTGATCCAGTTCTTGAGGCGCTCGCGGGAATGGTCGGCAAAGAGTTCGGCAGCGGCCTGGTCGAGGCGGCTCCCGGCCAGGGAGATGGGCACGCGCTGCTGGGCTTCCACGGTCTGGGGCATAAGAGGCTTTCGTCGGCAGGCACCGGAGGACTGCGTTTTCACGCAAGGTGCTTTATAGTGGTCGGGTTACGGCCAATCCTACCATGGCCGACACGGGTTGTTAGACACGAGGATCACGATGCGCGTTTCCCCCATCGCCACACGCCTTGTCGCCCTGCTCCTGGTCACCGCACTGGTTACCGGCTGTGCTGGCAGGTCCGCCACGGAAGAAGACGAGTTCGAAGATGTCGCCGAACAGCAGCTCTACGAGGAAGCACGCAGTGCTCTCGAAGGCGGGCGTTACACCACTGCCATCTCGCGCCTCGAGGCCATCGACACACGCTATCCCTTCGGCCGCCATGCCGAACAGGCCCAGCTCGAGCTGATCTACGCCTACTACGAAACCCAGGACTGGGAAGCCACGCGCGCCGCCGCCAGTCGCTTCATCCGTTTGCATCCTACCCACCCGCAGGCCGACTACGCGCTCTACATGCGTGGGCTGGCCTCGTGGCAGGCGGGCCGTTTCAGCCTCGAGCGCCTGCGCCTGATCGACATCTCCAAGCGCGACCTGGGCGCCTCACGCGACGCCTATTCCGACTTCCGCGAGCTGGTGGCACGCTACCCGGCCAGCGATTACGCACCCGACGCCGAGCAGCGCATCGTCTACCTGCGCAACGTTCTGGCGCGCCATGAGCTGCACGTCGCCGATTTCTACCTGCGCAAGGGCGCCTACCTGGCCGCCGTCGAGCGTGGTCGCTGGGTAATCGAGAACTATCCTGAGGCCGAAGCCACCCGCGACGCACTGGCGGTGATGGTCGAGGGCTACCTGGGACTCGACATGCGAGACCGCGCCCGCGAGGTGCTTCAGGTGCTGATCGAGAACGACCCTGGCAACGATCGCCTGCGCGGCCGTACCTTCCAGCCGCAGCACGTGCGGGCCCAGTCGCTCTCCGCCTGACCCATCACCCGACCGGTGCAAGAGAAGAACCCGCGAGCGTGCTCGCGGGTTCTTTCGTTTGCTGCCTTCAGTCGCCGGGCTGCCAGCCGTTGACGATGGGGTAGCGGCGGTCGCGGCCGAACCCGCGCGGCGTCACCCGTACGCCCACCGGTGCCTGGCGCCGCTTGTACTCGTTGCGGTCGACCAGCTTGACCACCTGGTAAACGTCATCGCGATCGAAACCGGCCTCGATGATCGCCTCGGCGCTCATGTCGCCCTCGATGTAGCGCGCCAGGATGGCGTCGAGCGTGTCGTAGTCGGGCAGCGAGTCGGTATCCTTCTGGTCGGGCGCCAGCTCGGCCGAAGGCGGGCGGGTGATCACCCGCTCGGGAATCGCCGCCGACTGGGTGTTGCGCCAACGGGCCAGACGATACACCCAGGTCTTGTAGACGTCCTTGAGCGCATTGAAGCCACCCACCATGTCGCCATAGAGCGTGGCATAACCCACCGCCATCTCGCTCTTGTTGCCGGTGGTCAGCACCATCAGGCCCTTCTTGTTGGAAATGGCCATCAGCAGCACGCCACGACAGCGCGACTGCAGGTTCTCCTCGGTAGTGTCGCGCTCGGTGCCGGCAAAGGTCTCGGCCAGCGTCGCCATGAAGGCATCGACCATCGGCTCGATCGGTAGCACCTCGTAGTGCACGCCGAGCAGTCGTGCCTGCTCGGCGGCGTCCTGCTGGGACATGTCGGCGGTATAGCGGTACGGCATCATCACCGCATGCACCCGCTGCGGCCCCAGCGCGTCCACGGCGATGGCCAGCGTCAAGGCCGAGTCGATGCCCCCCGAGAGCCCCAGCACCACGCCCTGGAAGCCGCTCTTGTTGACATAGTCGCGCACGCCGCTGACCAGCGCACAGTAGAGGCTCTCCTCGGGCTCCTCGGCAGGCTCGACCTCGCCCTCCTGTGGCACCCAGTGGCCCGCCTCCTGTACGAACTGCACCGGCATCAGCCCCGCCTGCCAGTAGGGCGCCACCACCCGTATCCGGCCCTCGGCATCGACACAGGCCGAACCACCGTCGAAGACCAGTTCGTCCTGTCCACCGATGGTGTTGACGTAGACCAGCGGCAGCGACACCTCGGAGGCACGCTGCTCGAGCAGGCGCAGGCGCTCGGCCGGCTTGTCCTGATGGTACGGTGAAGCGTTCAGCGTAACGATGACGTCGGCTCCCGCATCGCGTGCCGCCCTCACCGGCCCGCCGTCCCAGATGTCTTCGCAGATCAGCACACCGAGCCGTGCCCCCTTGTGCTCGATCACCAGGCTCTGCTCACCGGTGGCAAAGTAGCGCCGCTCATCGAAGACCTGATAGTTGGGTAGCGCCTGCTTGGCGTATTCACCGATCCATTCGCCGTTGTAGAGAAGGCCGGCCAGGTTGTAGCCGAGCCCCTCGCGGCGGCCGGGATAGCCGATGATCACCAGCACGTCGCGGGACATCTTGGCCGCCATGCGGGAACGCGCCTCGCGCAGACGGGTCTCCATGGAAGGGCGCAGCAGCAGATCCTCGGGGGGATAGCCGCTCAGGAACAGCTCGGGAAATACCACGATATCGGCACCATGTTCGATGCGCGCCTCACGAACGGCTTCGATGGCACGATCGGCGTTGCCGGGGATGTCCCCTACCAGCGGGTCCAGCTGCGCCATCACCAGCGTCAAATCTTGCATGGGCGTAGAAATCTCTTGAGAATCCATAGTCACTACATTGTCCCGCAAGGGCGTCCGGCTGGCAAAGCCGCTAGCCCTCATCTGGGAGACGAATAAGGATGAACCTATTGCTCATTCGCTTGATCATCTTCGCCGTGCTGTTCTTCGCCGGCCTCCAGCTCTATCGCATGTACCGCGAGTGGAAGCTCGACCGAGAAGCTCAGCTGCCGGGCGATTCGCATGAAGAAGGCGGCCAGATGGTGCGCTGCGCCTGGTGCAAGGTACATGTACCGGAAGCCGACGCCCTGCGCGAGCAAGGCGAGTGGTTCTGCAGCAGCGCCCATCGCGATCGCTTCCTGCAGGAGCAACACCCCGAGGAGTAGGCCGACAGGCCATGGCGGCAATGGCCTACAAACTCCATCGGCAATGGCTGATAGACGCCTCTTCCGGCTCGACTAGAGTGGATGTCTCGTGACCAGGGACATCACTTCGGGAGAGCTTCATGGACGCGGCTCATGCCTCGACTAGCGCCACCCTGCGCCAGCGCGGTCTTACTCTCATCGAACTTCTCGTCGTCATCGTCGTGGCCGGCGTGCTGATGGGCTGGGCCGTTCCCGGCCTCCAGGCGATGAACGCCCGCCAGGAAGTGGCCGCCGAAGCGCACCGGCTGCGGATAGCGCTCTCTCTGGGACGCAATACCGCCATCACCCGGCGCAGCGCGGTCATCGTCTGCCCCAGCCCCGACCGCAAGCGCTGCGACACCAGCGACTGGAGTGCCCCCTTGGCCATCGTGCTCGGCCCGCTTGCGGGCAATGAATTCGACGAAGACGCCCTGTTACGCGTGGTCGAGGCCGGCCGCGGCGTCAGCGTCAGCTATCGCCAGGACGGCAAGCCGGTACGCTATGGCGCCCTGGGGCGACCTGCGGGACACAATGGTACCTTCCGTATCTGCGGCCGCCACGGTCTTGGCGCCCAACTGGTGCTCAGCAACTTCGGCCGGGTGCGTTCGGGCAGCGCCATCAGCTGCTGAAGTGACTGTCGCCTAGCCACAGGAGCCTGCATGCGGCAAGCCATCGTGGGTTACCATCTCGACCAAGAAAACCATTGGGTCGCCGAGCTGGCGTGCGGCCACAACCAGCATGTCCGTCACCAGCCGCCCTGGGCCGAACGCCCCTGGGTCACGACAGAGGCCGGGCGACGTTCACGCCTCGGCCTCGAGCTTGAGTGCGTCAAATGCGAGCGGGGCGAGCCGCGGGACAATCCATGAAATCTCCCCACAACCGTGCCCGCTACCCCTTGGGACCCATCAATAGCCAGATGATCAGGCCGATCAGTGGAAACACCAGCAGCACGATGATCCACAACAGCTTGGCAATGGGGCCGGCCGGACTCTTGGCCACCTTGACGATGGCCCAGACCAGAATGATCAGCCAGATCAGGCCCAGCAGGCCGCCCACTTCGATTCCCATCAGACATCTCCTTGTCCCGCGGTAGGTGATGGTTCAAGAAGTAGCACGCAGCGGCAAAGGTAACAAACCGAAACTGTTACGCCAGGTAAGCTCAGGTAACTCATCTCAGCCGACTCGCCACCACTCGGGCAGCAGCCGTCTCACGTCCCGACGCTGGAAGCGATCGTCCATCAGCACCAGGGTGCCGCGGTCCTTGGGGCTGCGGATCACCCTCCCGGCTGCCTGTATCACCTTGATCAGTCCCGGTATGCGATAGGCATAGGCATCGCCATTGCCGAAACGCGCCTGAAGCCTGGCCTTGAGCGCCTCGTTGAAGGGGTCGAAGGGCGGCAGGCCCAGGGTCGCGATGAAGGCACCGACCAGCCGCTCGCCGGGCAGGTCGATGCCCTCCCCGAAGGCCCCGCCCAGCACCGCAAAGCCGATGCCCTGCCCGCCCGCCTGGAAGCGCGCCAGGAAGGTGTCGCGTTCGGCTTCGCTCATGCCGCGAGCCTGGCTCCAGCGGGGCAGCTCGGGGTGCAACTGCGCCAGTCGCGCCTCTACAGCCTGCAGGTAGGCGAAACTGCTGAAGAAGGCGAGATAAAGCCCAGGTCGACGCTGGTACTGCCCGGCCAGCTCGGCCACGATGGGATCGAGCGAGGCCTCGCGATCGCGCAGGCGCGTCGAGATGCCGCCCTGAATGCGCACCTCGAGCTGGTCGGCCCGGAACGGCGAGGCGACCGACTGCCATACGCTGTCGCCCGGCAACCCCAGCAGGTCACGATGGTAGTGGGCCGGTGACAGGGTGGCCGAGAACAGCACGCTGCTGTGTGCCTGGACGAAGCGCGGAGCAAGGAAGTCCGCCGGCACCAGGTTGCGCAGGCCGAGGATCGAGTGGCCGCGGCCGAGCCGGGTGAGATCGCACAGCGAGTGATCGCCGAACGACTCGGCCAGACGGATGAACGCCAGGGTCTCGAACAGCCGCTCCTGCAGGGCCGGCTCGGCATCGCCGGGATGCTCTGCCAGATAGTCGGTAATGGCCGCCGCCACCCGTTGCAGGGCGCCGACGAGCCGCTCGGGCAGGCCTGCCAGCACCCGGTAGGCGGGCCGCTCCACCTGGCCTTCGTCGCCCCCGCCCTGCTCCCGCACCATCTCCTGCCACTGACGTATCAGCCGGCCGAGGGGCTTTACCAGCGCCGCCGGGGCACGGCGGTGAAGAACGCTGAAGGCACGCTGGTCCAGCTCGCCGCTGTACATGCCACGGGCGCGCTCCACCAGGTTGTGCGCCTCGTCCACCAGTAGCGCCAGGCGCCAGCCATTCGCCTGGGCCAAGCCGTGCAGCAGCGCCGAGGCATCGAAATAGTGGTTGACGTCACCCACACAGACATCGCTCCAGCGTGCCAGCTCCTGGCCCAGGTAGTAGGGACAGATACCATGCTCCAGCGCCACCTCGCGCAGCGACTCACGATCGAGCCAGCCACGCACTGCCGCGGCCTGGCGGGCAGCAGGCAGCCGGTCGTAGAAGCCGGCGGCCAGCGGGCAGGCATCGCCATGACACGCCTTGTCAGGGTGCTCGCAAGCCTTGCTGCGGGCCACCAGTTCCAGCACCCGCAGGGGAAACCGCCGTTCCCTGTACTCCTCACCGTCCTCATTGCTGCCCTTTCTCATTCTCCCTTCCCTGTTTTCTCCGGCTCCCAGCCGAACCAGCGCCTCCAGCGCCAGGCGCCGCCCCGGCGTCTTCATGGTCAGGAAGGCAAGCCGGTCGATGCCTTGGCGCGGCATCGCCTTGAGGGTGGGGAACAGCGTGGCCACGGTCTTGCCGATGCCGGTGGGCGCCTGGGCCAAGAGGCAGCGCCCAGTAGCCGCGGCCTTGTAGACGCCCTCGGCCAGCTCGCGCTGCCCGGGGCGGAAGGCGTCATGAGGGAAGGTAAGACCGGCCAGCGCGGTATCGCGCGCCTGGCGATGGTCCCGCTCCTGCTCGGCCCAGTCCAGGAAGCGTTCGCACTGGGCTTCGAAGAAGGCCGTGAGTTCCGCGGCACTGGCCTCTTCGGTCAGCAGCGTCTCGCGCTCACTGGCGATATCGAGATAGACCAGCGCCACGGTCAGCGACTCGAGCCCCCGCTCGGCGCACAGCAGCGCTCCATAGACCTTGACCTGGGCCCAGTGCAGGGCGCGCTGGTTGTGCGCCATGCGTGACAGGTCGCCACGATGGGTCTTGATCTCCTCGAGGCGGTTGTTCACCGGATCAAAACCGTCGGCACGGCCACTGACGAGAAGACCGCGATAGGATCCACTCAGCACAATCTCGCTTTCGTAGCCCTCTCCGCGGCGTCCTGTTATCAGTGCGTGACCGGCAATGCCTTCGCGAGCACTGGGCGATGGCGTGAAGCGGTGGTCGAGATCGCCTTCACGGGCAGTGAAGTCGCACAACGCCCGCACGGCCACCCGATAGAGCGGCGCTTCGCCACATGTCATGGCATCGGGTCCGGCTGCCAGGCCACGTGGCAGACCGCGGCGGGTATGCCCTGACGCTGGAAGAAGGCCAGCCAGCGGCGCTGATTATTCTGCAGCCTGTCGCCGGGGCCCTTCACCTCGATCAGCCGATAGCGCCACTCGTCCTCGGCGCCGGACGGCAGGAACTGAATCAGGTCGGGCAGGCCGGCGCGATTGGCCTTGAGGTCGGCCAGCAGGCGCTCGAAGCAGGCCCGCAGGTGCGCAGCGGGAAGGCAGGCGAGTGCCCGCTCGATCAGCGCCTCGTCGAGCCTCTCCCAGAACACGAAGGGCGATGCCAGCCCATGCTTCTCATGCCAGGCGTTCCAAATGGCCTCAACGTGGGTGCCGTCATCGAGCCGGGCCAGGCAGGCCTCGAACCGCTCACGGCGGCGGGCCACGAAGTCGTCGCGATAGAGATCCGCCGGCCCAGCGTGGAAGGGGTGGAAGAAGGCACCGGGCAGCGGCGCGAATAGAGCCGGCCAGCAGAGCAGGCCGAACAAGCCGGTGATGAGGGCGTTCTCTACGTAGTAGACCGGGGCATCGGGGTGGCTCAGGTGCTCGGCCACTGCCTGCTCGACGCCCACCGAACCGAAACGCGACAGGCAGAGATCGAGGCGCTGCGGTGCCACTTCGGGCTCGTGCCTTGGTGGTGCCAACCCCAGCCGGCGGCAGAGCCTGGGCATCAGACGCGCCAATGCCTGGGTTTCCTGCTCACAAGCGGCCGAAGCGCACGCCTGGCTAGCCAAGGCATGGGCCTGCTGGTGCTCGCCCAGCCGCTCGAGCAGCCGCAGGCGGCGAATGCGCGCCTCCACCTGGCCACCCTGCCTTGCTCCACTTTCACCATAGAGCGTCAACGCCAGCGCCTCCTGGCCGGTACGCTCGGCTGCGTAGCCCAGGCGAAGCAGCAGCCTGCTCCGCCGCTGCGCCAACCAGGCGTTGTCTTCCGCTATTGTCGGAACTTCAGCGACCAGCCGCTCGGGCGGCTCGCCCGCCTCGAGGCGCTCGCGCAGCTTGTGCAGGACCAGGTAGGCATCCACTTCCTCGCGGCGATGAAAGGCGCGCGACCCCGGGGTCAATTCGACACGCTCGAAGCGCTGCAAGCCGAGTTCCGTAAGCACGAACTCGGCCCAGTCCTGGCGCAGGTTGCCGAAGAACATCAGCCGCAGCCTATCGCACCACGGCATCACGGTCAGGCGCACGATGCGCTCTCCTGCCAGCGCCTCGTTGGCCTCGGGCCACCACCCGGACAAGCGCTTCGCCTGGCTCTCCTGCGCCAGCAGCACCTCGCCCAGCGCGGCCTTGCTCGCCTTGGGCGAAAGCCCCACGGCGGCGATCTCCTCCGCCAGCGCCCGGCGCAGTTCGTCCAGGCGCAGCAGGCGGAACAGCTCGGCGAGAGCCAGTGCCGGATCAGCCTCGACCCAGCCGGCCTCGACCAGGGGAGCCAGCGCGCTGTCGGTATCGCCGATCTCGGCATAGGCGAGCTTGGCGGTGCGAAAATGCTCGCCCTTGCGCATCGCCATGCGAACCAGCAGTGCCTGGGAGGGCTGCGGCAGGGCCTCGAACGTGGCAACGAAGCCGCGCTCCTCCTCGCTCAGCAGGTCGGCGTGATACTCGACCACCCAGCTCAGGACGAAGCGGAAGTTCGCCAGATAATAGAGCGGATCGTCGAGCGAAGCGGTGGTCGAGGCAAGGCGCGAAATACTGTTCATGCATCCATGATATCAGTCCTGCGGCGCCTCGCCAGCCTCGCCGTCAGCGCAAGCCTGACGCGAGTGCGCGCACCACCTCGCCGGCCGGTACCTCACGGCAAGCACTGGCGTTCTGCCCGGCCCAAAGCGGCGAAAAGTCGGCGCTGCCCGCCGCTTCGGCAGCGCTGCGCAGCGGGGCTATGGCGGCAGTGGCCAGGGGAAAGCTCGGCGCCACGTCGCTGAGCGGGCCGAGCTCGCGCATCAGCCGGGTGATGATGCCGCGAGCCGGTCGACCGGTATAGAGGTTGGTCAGGGCGGTATGGCGTGCGGCCTCGCTCAGTAGTACGCGGCGATGAAGCGTCGAGGTGGTGGCTTCAGGGCAACAGAGGAAAGCGGTGCCGACCTGGACCGCCGAAGCCCCTAGCGCCAGGGCCGCAGTCACACCGCGTGCATCGGCAATACCGCCGGCGGCAATCACCGGCACCGAGACGGCTTCCACCACCTGGGGCAGCAGGGCGAAGGTACCGACCTGGGTGGTGATGTCTTCGCTGAGGAACATGCCGCGATGGCCACCCGCCTCCACGCCTTGGGCGATCACCGCATCGACACCGTGGGCCTCGAGCCAGCGCGCCTCTTCGACGGTAGTGGCGGACGACAGCACCACTGCCCCCCAGCCCTTGACCCGCTCGACCAACGCCGGTTCCGGCAGGCCGAAGTGGAAGCTGACCACTTCGGGACGGAAGGGCTCCAGGGCATCACAGGCCTGATGATCGAACGGGCGGCGCCCAGCCCCCGCCGGCACATTATTGATATCGAGGCCGTATTCGGCGTAGTAGGGCGCCAGCGCCCGATGCCAACGCGCCAGGCGGGCCTCGTCCGGCACCGGCGGGACATGACAGAAGAAGTTGACGTTGATCGGTCGAGCCGTCGCCCCACGCATGCGCTGTAGTTCCTCCGACATCGCCTCGGGCGTTAGCATGGCGCAGGGTAAGGCACCAAGGCCGGCCGCCTCACTGACGGCCACGGCCAGTTCGCTGCCCTGCACGCCCGCCATGGGCGCCTGCAGGATGGGTAGTTGCATACCAAGCTGGCGTGTCAGGCTCATGGGTCTTCTCCCTGTCGTCGTTCGTCTTTTTGCCACGGGCGCTTGGAGCCCAGCGTATCGGCCGCGTAAGCCTCGCGCTCGCCCATCGGGCGCGGCTTGCCTATCGTGGTGTCGTGCCGAGTCTGCCGTTCCATTTCAGCGTTGAGCTCGGCGCCGAGCAATACGACGAACGAGGAGAGCCAGAACCACAGCATCAACACCACCACGGCTCCCAGGGAGCCGTACAGCTCGTCCATGTTGGCGACTTGGCTGACATAGAGCGACAGCCCACCGGAGCCGAGCAGCCACAGCAGGGTCGCCACCACGGTACCCACGCTGACCCACTCCCAGCGCGGCGAGCGGCGGTAGGGACCGAAGCGATAGAGTACGGCGATCACGAACATCATCAGCAGCAGCAAGGCCGGCCGCCAGCATACTGACCCGGTCGTCCGCGGCCTGCTCCTTGACTCGCCAGAAGACGTCCAGCCACCCGGGGCCGGGTATCTGGTTGGGTTTTTTGGCTCTTCGGCCTCGCCAGAATTTCGCCATGCCCTCCTCGGAGTCGCTGCGCAGCTCAGGGTCGCTGCGCCGGGCGCAGGACCATTCGCGCATCACGAATCTCGATGTCGAACCGATTGAGAAAGCTCATGCCCAGCAGGGCCACGTCGCCCTCGAGCCCGGGGCTGATGGAGCCGCGCACCCCGGCGGCGGTGAATCCCCCCAGACTGACCTCGTCGAGCCAGGTAAGGTCGCCGCGCACACGCCCGTTGGCGGTGTTGAACCAGGCCGAACCCGCACGCTCCAGGCCCAGCCGCTCGGCGAATTCGGCAGGCACGGCGACGTAGGTGGCTCCAGTGTCGAGCAGGAACTCGATCGGCTCGCCGTTGATTCGCCCAGTCGCCACGAAATGGCCCGAGCGGTTGCGCTCGAGCACGATCGGACCCTCCGCCCCGGCCACGGCATTGACCAGGTGTGCGTTGGGATTGCGCTGGGACTCGAGGAAGCCGTGGAACCACCAGCTGCCGAAACCGATGAACGCCACCCAGAACAGCAGCATCATTCCCATTCCGGCGCGCCGGATCGAACCGCACTCTCGTTGCATCACACGACTCCTGATTAGTGCGGCCAGCCGCTTTGACACCCTCGAATCCGCTGTCTGTAATGAAGGGCGCCAAATTTTCCTTGGCTACGCAACCCACGGCATGCGCCGAGTGTCATCGCCGTTCGACATCGATTCGATAAAAACAAGGATAGCCACATGCACGATAGCATCGAACATTCGACCGCTTTCGCCTTCCGTCATTCCCCAGCCGCCTCGGCACTGGCCGGAATCACCCTGGCCACTTCCCTACTACTGCTGACCGGCACGTCAGTGGCGGCCTGGGATGGACTGGTGGAAAAGCAGGTCTTCGAGATGGAGGAGTACACGACCGTCAACGGTGACACCATCGCCCCGGTGCGCATCGGCTGGGAGGCCTACGGCACCCTCAACGAGGCGAAGGACAATGCCATCCTGATCACCCATTTCTTCTCCGGCACCAGCCATGCCGCGGGCCGCTATGCCGAAGACGACGCCGCACCCGGCTACTGGGACACCATCATCGGCCCTGGCAAGCCGCTCGATACCGACGAGTACTACATCATCGCCTCGGACACCCTGGTCAATCTGAACGCCCATGATCCCAACGTGACCACTACCGGGCCGGCAACGACCAACCCCGAAACCGGTGAACCGTGGGGTACCGACTTCCCGCTGGTCACCATTCGCGATTTCGTCGAGGTGCAGAAGGCCCTGCTCGAAAGCCAGGATATCGAGCGACTGCATGCGGTAATGGGAGCGTCGATGGGCGCGCTGCAGGCCTACGAGTGGGCCAGCGCCTATCCCGAGCGCGTCGAACGACTGATCCCGGTGATCGGCGGCGGCGTTTCCGACCCGTGGCTGCTCGCCACCCTCAGCGCCTGGGGCGCGCCCATTCGCCTCGACGCCAACTGGAATCAGGGCGACTACTACGACGGAGAACTGCCATTGGACGGCCTGCGCGAATCGCTCAAGCTGGTGACTCTGAACGCCAACCACTGGCAGTGGGCCAACGAAACCTTCGACCGCAGCTGGGCCGACGAGGATGCCGACCCCGCCCGCGAACTCGACGCCCGCTACGCCATCGAGCGGACCCTGGACGACATCGCTGCTTCCCGTGCCGAACTGGCCGATGCCAACCACCTGCTCTACCTGGTGAAGGCCAACCAGGCGTTCATTACCGGCCACGGCGAAAGCCTCGAGGAGGGTCTGGCACGCATCGATGCCCCCACCCTGATGCTCTACAGCGAAAACGACCTGGTCTTCGCCCCACAGGGCGTACGCAAGACCGCCGAGCTGATCGAAGCCGGCGGCAGCGAGGTCGAACTGATCACGCTGGAAGGCAATCGCGGTCACCTCGACGGCGTGCTCGGCATCGCTCAGGCCGGCGAGCGGATCCACACCTTTCTCGGCGAGTGAGGCGCCCGGTTCCTGGCGGGTCAGCCCAACAGGGACCGCGCCAGCAGGTAAGCCCCCATGGCCAGCAGACCGCTGAGAAAGACGCGGCGAAAAGTCGTCTCGGAGAGGCGCCGGCGCCACCCCTGACCGAGCTGCATGCCGAGGATAGCCGGTATCACCGCGCTCAGGGAGAGCAGCGCCAGCTCCACGCTGAGCAGGCGCTGCTCGCCCATGGAGACCCCCAGTGCCATGGTGGTGACCACGAACAATACGCCCATGGCCTGGATCAGCATGTCCCGCGGCAGGCCGAGAGACTGCAGATAGGCAACACCAGGAAACACCGAGGAGCCGGTCATGCCGGTGAGCAGGCCGGTCAGGGCACCATTCACAGGAGCCGCATGACGGCCACGGCTGACCAGCTTGCCGAGGCCGAGATTGAACAACCCGGAAAGGGCATAGAAGGCGATCAATACGCCCAGCAGGCCGGAGAGCCAGCGTACGTCGACCCTGGCCAACACGCCCACGCCCAGCCATACGGTCACCACCGAGGCCAGCAGGAAGGGCCACAGGCGCCGCAGGATCTGCTGCAGATGGCCTCCCACCAGCGCCTGCCACACATTGGTGACGATGGTTGGCACCAGCAGCAGCGCCATGGCAGACGGCAGCCCCACCGTGGCGGTGAGCAATGCCAGCGACACCGTGGGCATACCCATACCGATCACCCCCTTGACGATGCCGGCGACGACGAAGGTCGCCGCCACCAGTGCCAGCAGTAAAGGATCCAGGCTCATCGCTCGGCGCCTCCCGGCATGGCGTGGCCGTTGCGCTCCTCCCACTCGACGGCCGCCTGCTGCCCCCGGGCCTGGTTGACCGCCAGACAGATCAGGATCGCGACGATGAACAGCGCCGCGCACAGCAGGATCGAGGCCTGCAGCCCCACCACCGACTGCAGCAGCCCAAGCCCGATGATGCCGATCACGCCGGCCAGCTTGTTGGCCAGACCCCAGAAGCCGAAGAACTCCGCGGCCTTGCGCGTGGGCGAGAACAGCCCCACCAGGGCGCGGCTGGCCGACTGGCTGGAGCCCAGCGAAAGCCCTGCCAGGCAGCCGACGAACAGGAACAGGTGCTGGGCTTCCCAGTCCAGCCCCAGGCTGGCATTGAGAAAAGCCGTGACCTCCGGCGTGGCCCAGATGGCGAGTATCGCCGCCACCCACAGCAGCAGGGTCAACTGGTAGGTGAACTTGGTGCCGATACGATCCTGCAGAAAGCCGAAGCCGAGCGCCCCGGCCGCTGCGGTGACCTGCACGATGATGAACATGATGTTGCGCACCGCCTCGTCCCAGCCGATCACCTGGGCGCCATAGATGAAGGCGAAGGCGATGATGATGTAGACCCCGGCCATGGAGAACAGCAGCGACAACAGGAAGATGCCCAGGTCACGAAAGTGCCTGAGTTCGTGCAGCGTAGTGGAAACGCGCTCCCAGGCGATCTCGCGGTAGGTCATGGCGTGCGGCTGAGGGATACCGCGCTCCTTCACCCAGAGGAAAGTGGGGATGGCGGTGACCAGGAAGAACACCGCCGCAAAGGGTCCCACCCAGCGGATGCGCTCGAAGTTCTCGAACGTGGCCTCGCCCAGCGCCAGCAGAGTGAAGCCAGCGGCAAACAGCCCGCCCACGTAGCCCAGCGCCCAGCCGAAGCCGGATATCTTGCCGAGATCCTGCGGCGGGCCGAGGTCGGGGAGGAAGGCGGCGATGAACGACTCACCCATGGAGTAGGCGTAGTTGGACACCACGATCAGCAACAGCCCGAGCATGACGTAGCCCGGTGCCACGAAGTAGAGCAGCGCAGTGGCCACCACGGTGACGATATAGCTGATGAACAGGAAACGCTTCTTGGCCGCCCGGTAGTCCATCACCGCACCGCATAGCGGGCCGGTGATCACCACCAGCAGGTAGCTGGTGGCCAACGCCAGGCTCCACAGCAGGTTGGCCAGACGAAAATCGTCGTCGCGATTGCCGACGATGACAGTGGTGAACAGCTCACCGAAAACCACGGTGATGATCAGCAGCGTGTAGGCCTGGTTGGCGAAGTCGAACATCGCCCAGCCGAAGATCTCCTTCTTCGGCGCCCGCTGCCGGGGTGCCGTACCGCTAGCGGCCGGTATCGCACTCATTTCCCCTCCTCTCCCTGCCTGCCCTCCGAAGCGCCTAGCCTAGCAGCTTATCGGGGCAAGAATGACGACAAGACGGCTTTCACTACACTGAGAGCCACATTCCAGAGAGAGCCACATTCCAGACTGGAGGCAAGCAATGGACCGCTTGAACGCTATTCTCTTGGCGGTGCTGACCCATGGCCGTGGATGAGGATCGCGGCGTATCGCCCTCCGGCCTGGCCGTGGTCAACGGCGAGCACTATCCCCAGTGGGAAGGCAACCTGCTTGTCGGCGGACTGGAAAGCGGCCAACTCTATCGCCTCGAAGTGACCGACAGCCCCGCCCCCTTCCCGGCCGGCCTGCGATGTGCGTGCCGGCATCACTCGTTCGCATGGTGTTCGTGGCAGCGTGGAGAGCGGTGTTCTTCACTTCTTACGATCCCACGGGCATTATCTTTGTTAACCTGAGTTAAGCAGTGTTGCCCTGCTATCGGCTTCGTTCGGTCATGCCTGGGTAGGCAGCGCAGACTAACGGCTCAGAACCGTGACTGACGTCACCATGCGACAGTCAGAACAACAAGCAGGCAGGGACAGGGCGCATGAAGAAGTGGCTAATACTGATGCTGGCACTGCTGCCCCTTCCGGTAGCAGCCGACCTGAGCGGGCTGACCTTCATCACCGAGGAATATCCGCCCTACAACTACCGGCAGCACGATCGCCTCGAGGGCGTCTCCATCGAGCTGCTCGAACGGATCTTCGCCGAAACCGATACCGCGCTTTCCCGCGAGGACGTCCTCTACTACCCCTGGGCCCGCGGCTACGATACCGCCCTCTCCGAGCCGGGCACGGTACTGTTCTCCACCACGCGCACCGAGCAGCGTGAAGCGCTGTTCCAGTGGGTCGGGCCCATTGCCACCGACAGGGTCACGCTGATCGCCCGTCGCGACAGCGGTATTCAGCTGTACGACATCGAGGATGTCATCGCCGGCGGCTATCGTATCGCCGTCATCCGCGAGGATATCGGCGCCCAGCGGCTGCAGGAAGCCGGGGTGCCGGAGAGCCAGGTTCATGCGGCGATTTCCAATGTCAGCGCCCTGCGTATGCTGGAGCGTGGCCGGGTCGACCTGTGGGCCTATGGCGAGGACGTCGCCTTCTGGCTGATGCAGGAGGAGGGGCTACCCACCACCGACTACGTACCGGCACTGACCATCAGTGAATCCGACCTCTACTACGCCCTGCACCGCGACACCGACCCAAGCCTGGTTGCGCACATGCAGGCAGCGCTGGATCGCTTGCGCACACAGGGCGTTGTCAGCGAAATTCTCGGCGGCACCATTGCCTTCAATACCGAGGAGTACCCGCCCTACAACTATCGGGACGACGACGGCAGGATTACGGGAAGCGCCACCGAACTGCTGCGGGCGGCGCTGGATGCCGCCGACCTCGATGCCGATTTCCGCCTGCTGCCGTGGGCGCGGGCGTATACCGAGGCCCAACTGCGCGAACGCCACTGCGTCTATTCGACCACCCGCACGCCCGAGCGTGAATCGCTGTTCACCTGGGTGGGTCCGCTGGCGTCCAGTACCTGGGCCGCCTTTGCTCTCGAGGATGCCGAGATCGAAGCCGACTCCCTGGACGACCTGGCGGAGCTGAGCGTGGGGAGCTTTCGTGAGGATGCGGTCGGTCAATACGCCGCCAGTCAGGGCATCCCCATCGTCGTGGCCAGCGCCGAGCGTGAGAATATCGGCCGCCTGCGGGCCGGGCTGATCGATGCCTGGGTCACCGGTGAACAGACCGCACGGTACCTCGCCGAGGAAGTCGACCTGCCGTTGCGTCGATTGTTCGCCTTCAACGAGGTCGACCTCTACCTGGCCTGTCATCCCTCGGTTCCCGATCAGTTCATCGCCCGGCTGCAGGCAGCGCTCGCCCGGGCCAGCATGGAGGCACGTCAGTGAGTCATCCCCCTGGCATGGAACGCCAGTCCGGCAGGCGCAGCCTGACCGCCAAGCAGGCCGGGCTCACCCTGGCCATCGCACTGCTGCTAAGTATTCTCGCCGGCACCATCGAGCTGGCTCTCGACGCCCGCGCAATGCATCAGGAGATCATCCGCGACACACACTATCGGCTCGAGCTGGTGCACGGCACCGCGGCAGAGGCTGCCTTTCAGCTCAATCCCGAACTGGCAACGCAGGTCGCCGATGGCCTGTTCAGCGGCGGCCACGTGGCAAGCGTGACCCTCAGCGACGACTTCGGCCGTGCCATGGCCACGCGGCAGCGCGAGTATGAGCCTGACTCCGGCTGGGTGGCTCATGCCCTGTTCGGCGACATCCTTCAATATCAGCAAACGCTGCTCTACCAGGCTGGCCCCGACAACTCACCCCAGCCAGTGGGCGAACTCGAGCTGACCCTGGCCCTCGACCGCCTGATACGCGACTTCACCGACCGCAGCTTGCTCATCTTCACGCTGGGCGTCGCCAAGGCATTGGCCATTGCGGCACTGCTGGCCCTGGTGTTCCACTGGTTCGTGACGCGTCCCCTGCTCCGAGTGCATGCGGCGATTGCCGGTACCGACCCGCGCCAACCCGGCCGGTGGCCCAAGCCCGCCATGGGCCGCCATGTCAACGACGAGCTGGGGCACCTGGTGGAGAGCGTCGACCAGCTGATGCTGGCCTTCCAGCAGGGCCTCGACCAGCGCGACCGGCTGCATCAGATCTCGACCATGGATGGACTGACCGGTATCGCCAACCGTCGCCATTTCGACACCTTCATTGCCCGCGAGTGGCAGCGCGCGCGGCGCAACGGGTATGCCCTCTCGGTGGTCTTCATCGATATCGACCACTTCAAGGAGTTCAACGACCACTATGGGCACGTCGCGGGTGACGATACCCTGAGAGCCATTGCCGAGGCGCTGACCCGTGCGGTCAATCGCGCTTCCGACCTGGTGGCACGCTACGGTGGCGAGGAATTCGTCTGCGTACTGCCCGACACCGACTTGGAAGGCGCCCTGCGCGTCGCCGACCACATACGCGAGGAGATTCGCGCACTGGACATTCCCCACGCCCACTCGACCCGCTCCGGCCGGGTCACCGCCAGCCTCGGGGTGGCCAGCAGCACGCCGGCACACGACGACGCCAGCGTTGATGAGCTGATGGCCCAGGCCGACAGCCAGCTTTATCGTGCCAAGCGCCAGGGCCGCGACCGGGTGGCTGCGCAGACCTGAGCACGGTCAGGGAACCGGCCCGAAAGTGGGGAATCGATAGGAGTACCAGCCAGCGGAGAAGCCGCATGAACAGACGCGATGAATTCATCGAGCAGATGAAGGCCCAACTGGACGAATGGAACGCCGAGATCGAGGCACTGGCCGCCCGCGCGCGCAAGGCAGGCGCCGAGGCACAGAGCCGCTACCATGATGACCTTGAACGGCTCCGGCAGCGCCGTGACGAAACCCGCCGTCGGCTCGAGGAGTTGCAGTATGCCAGCGAGGCGGCCTGGGACTCCCTGCAGCAGGGGCTCGACGATGCCTGGGAGCTGCTGCGCAAGGCGCTGCGCGACGCCCAGCGCCACGAGCCACCGCCCAAGGACGTCGACGAAGACGATGCTCCGCGCCACTCCCCCGGAGGCTCGCCCTAGGAAAGCCCCAAGGCACACAAGAGCCCAGGGGATCTAGGCCTCGCGTCGGGGGGGCGGCTCCTTCTCATCCGAATCGGAAGAATGAACCTCGCTGCCGCGCTGCAGCTTGTCGATCGAATGGCTGCCGCGGCGCGCCAGTTGTCCCAGGCGGTCGATCTGGGCATCGAGCTGAGGCAGCGCCTCCTGACGATAGCGGGACAGGTCGTCGATGGCACCCAGCACGTCGTCGAAAGCCTGCTCCAGCGCCTGCATGTCGAGCTGGGCCGAGGCGGCGCGGGTCTGGATCTCCACGCCCTGCTGGCGCAGTGTCCTCGCCGTTCCGGCAATCATCTCCGACGTGGTGGTATTGAGCGACTCGACACGGTCGAGCACCAGCCGCTGGTTGGCCAGCGCCAGCGCTACCGCCACCGCCACCGTCAGTGCCGATACGGTCACATGGATTGCCCGGTCGACGCCGCGAATCAGTTCGCGGTTGTTGCGAATGATCACTTCCAATGCCAACACGCCCTGCTGGCTGACCGCCTGCTGCTGCTGCAGGTCGACGATGCGTTGGCGCAACGGGAAGAGCAGTTCCTCCTCGATGAAGGCGCGCTGCGGATGCGTGTCGCCAAGGCGATCCAACGCCTGCCCCAAGCGGCGGTCGATCAGCCGCCCCAGGTCGACCTGGCGCTGCAGCCGCCCCAGCAGCTGGCGCAGGCTCTCCTGATCGTCGCTGAGCGTAATGTTGTCGCGGCGCAGCATGTCGCGCCCCGCCTCCAGGTCGGCAATGATGGCATCCAACGCCTGCTGGGCATTCTCGAACTTGCGGAAGTAGCGCTGCACGCGGCTGCCGGCGCCGGGAATACGAGACAGCAGACGGTCGAACGGCCCCGACGCCAGGCGATGCTGGTGCGGGTCGAGATCCTGCATGTGCCCGCGCAGGTCGATCAGCGCCTTGGCCACCGGGCCACCCTCATCGCCCTGATGGGCCAGCTTGCGCAGCGGGGCCTGCAGCATCTCGCTGTGATGCGCCGCCTGCTGCTGCAGCTCGAGGCCCATCTCGTCCACCGCACGCCGCTGGCGTTCGAGGGCGGCGCCTTCGCTGGCCAGCACTTCGTCGACGAAGGAATCCGCCAGTTGCTCGAGTTCCGGATCGTCGACCACGATCTCTTCGCTGTCCATCGGCTCGGGGGCGACCTCCTCGAGTTCACTGGCGATCTGCTCTACCGGTGGCAGCGAGAGCGGCGAGCCACGTTCGGACGACTGGTTCATAAGCGCTTCCCCTTCAGGCTCCTTTCTCACACCTTAGGCACTGTCTGAAAAGTCGGCGAGCGATGGTCAGACAAGGCAAAAATTGGCGAAAAGACGGAGTTTACGAGCTGTAAATGAGTATTTTGAGCTGATTTTTAACGCTGTATGACCGAGCGCAGGCACTTTTCGGACAGAGCCTAGCAAGCAACGCCGGCGCATTGCTCAACGCCGGCCGGCAAGGTGCTCAACGGCGTTCATGGCGGCTGTAGCGCTCCGCCCCCTCGATGAAGCGCCGCAGTTCCTCCAGCGCCCGGTCGGTGGCTAGCGTGGCCTGCGGACGCCCCGTCTCGACCCGGGCGAGAGCCACCGCCGTATCGTCGAGCAGGGTCAGCGCCGACTCATTGCGCGCCACCAGGCGCCGCAGGCGGCGATCGGTCTCCTCGATCAGTTCGAGCCGGCGCTTGAGCGCGATGCGTTCCTCGACGGACAGCTGGCCCCCCTCCTGCTCCAGGCGTCGGCGCACGTAGTCGCCGTCCAGCCCCATCACGCCACGTGCCTGGGCCGCCATGGAAGTGAAGGTGTCTACCGCACCGAGACAGACCTCGACAATCAGGCCACGGGAGCGCTCGAAAGCCAGCTCGCTGCGGTCGAAGCAGGCCGTCAGCAGCGCCATCACGTGAGCATAGCGGGTATAGAAGCGGTCGACCTGGCTCGCCAGGTCGGCACGCTTCACGTCGAGCAATTGCTGCTTGGCCCGGCACAGCGACAGCACCAGCTCGTCGGCGCCTACCGGCGGCCGGGCCGGGTCCAGCTCGGCTACGCCGGTCTCCCGCTCGGCACGCTCCTGCTCGGCGCGCCGACGCTCGCTTTCGGCCGCGAGCCGTTCCTGCAACCTTCGCTGATGTCTTCGTGCTCGCCAGCGACGCCAGGCGCGCTCCACTGGCAGCGACACCCCTACCGCCACCAGGCCGGCGAGCCAGCCGCCCAGGCTCGGCCCGAAGCCACCCCACAGTGAGGTCAGCCACAGCACCATGCTGATGAAGGGCACCAGCAGGCAGTAGCGAAACAGCACCTGTAAGCGGTTGGGGTTTTCCGTAGCGACCGCCAGCCGCGGATTGGCCAGCCCGACCAGACACCACGGCAGGCAGGTCACGAAAAGCCCGTAAGCGAATCCCTGCAGAAATCCCAGCATAAGCCTCGTACGCCAGCGGGTAGATGCTTCTGAGTGTACGGGGGCCGACGACGGCGTGCGAGCCTGATGGTTTCAGCGGCACAGGCGAAAGCCACGCATGCCGAAGTGAAAATGGTCGGCATGGGCACGGTTGTACGCCGGACCCAGCACGTTGCCGAACAGATCACAGGCACCATCGCGCGCTTCGCGCAGGAAGCCCCCCCGCGCGCCCTCGTCATCCCAGTGTTCCAGCAGGGTGATCCGGCGTCCGTCCTCTAGACGGAAGGCGGCAACGTCGAGGGCCTCGGCCGTGGCGTGTTCGCTGCGCCGGCCGCTCTCGCGACCGTAGACATTGCGACAGGCGAAGCTGCCATAGTGTTCAACGCTGGCCACGGACATGCCGAAGTGAGCCTCGGCCGCCGGCTGCAACCGCTGGCGCTCGTACATGACCCAGGCCAGGGCCAGCGGGCAGCGCACGACGAAACTGGCATTGAACTCGACGTCACTGCCGTGGACGCGCACCACGTTGCTCAGCGGGCAGCCGGGAACGGGCTCGTGGTCGTCCAGCGGTGTCATCCGCAGCGCTCCCTCCGGGGCCGTACCGAGCGCCGCCAGGCACGCTTCGCGGTCGTCGGCCAGGCGGTGCAGCTTCCACTTGGTGACTGGCGTCAAGGGATCATCGACGCTCAGCGGTTTCCAGGGGTGCCAGTGGGAGGGGATACGCTCCGCGAACTGCCACCAGGCCAGGGCAGCGGCGGCAATCAGCACGATCAGGACCAGCAATGAACGCATCTCGCCTCTGTGTTACAGCAACAGGTGAAGTACCAGCGCCACGCCCCCTACCGCCAGGGCCGTTAGCACGGCAATGTCCACCGCCCGGTCGAGCCAGCGATCGAAGTTGCTTTGGCGCCAGCGGTTCGGCTGCCGCCGGCGGGTGGCGCCTCGCTGAAGCGCACGACGGCGTGAGCCGATGAGAGACATGGTAGACGTCCGATTCCCCATTCTTCCCAAAGCTTACGACCTGCGCCCGCACCTGGCTACCGGCAATCGCTGTCTAGATACCCCTTTCCTAACCGCCGTGGCAGCGGTAGAGCTGGGTGAGCATGGCCTGGCGGTCGGCGCGCAGCCATAAGGCGCTCCTCGCTCCGTCCGTGAACGCCCTCATCCTAGCAGGCCGACCTCGGCGCCACACAATTCGCTGCCGCTTCCGTCGATGGCAGGTCATAAAACCATTGCATCCGCGCAGCGACACGACGATTCTGGAGAAACCAAGCAGGCTAAGGAAGCGCTGAACAAATTGGCGAGCGAGATGAAGCGCAAGGCGCACGGAGCACAGGAACCGGAGCCTATGGGGTATAGGTGAGGATTCCGAGCACCGCGCAACGCAGCGATGCACTCGTGCAGGCATTTGTCAGTGTTTCCTAAAGGTTTTTGACGAGTCTTAACATGTCACGACTTTCCGACACTCCACTGTCCGTGCTCGACCTGGCGCCGATTCGCCAGGGCGGTACCATTGCCGACAGCTTCGCCGAGAGCGTGGCGCTCGCGCGGCTGACCGAACGCCTCGGTTTCACCCGCTACTGGCTGGCCGAGCACCACAGCCTCGATGGCATCGCCAGCGCCGCCACCGCCGTGCTGATCGGCCATATCGCCGGCGCCACCTCGCGCATCCGTGTGGGTAGCGGCGGCATCATGCTGCCCAACCATCCGCCGCTGGTGATCGCCGAGCAGTTCGGCACCCTGGAGACGCTCTATCCGGGCCGCATCGACCTGGGCCTTGGCCGCGCGCCCGGCTCCGACGCCGCCACCATGGCCGCGCTGCGCCGCGACCCCTACGCCGGTGCCGAAAACTTCCCCGAACTGCTGGCCGAACTCGAGGGCTTCCTCGACGAGGAGCGGCCGGAGCAGCGCGTGCGCGCCGTACCCGGCCAGGGAACCAAAGTACCGCTCTGGCTGCTCGGCTCCAGCGGCTACAGCGCCCAGCTCGCCGCCCATAATGGCCTGCCGTTCGCCTTCGCCGCCCAGTTCGCCCCCGGCTACATGTTTGATGCGCTGCGACTCTATCGTGACAACTTCCGCCCTTCCGCGGTGCTCGAACGCCCCTACGCCATGGTGGGGCTACCGGTGATCGCCGCCGAGAGCGACGAGCGCGCCCAGTTCCTTGCTTCCACCACCCGCCAGAAGTTCCTCGGCATGGTGCGCGGCAAGCGCACCCGCTCTCTGCCGCCGGTCGAGACCCTCGACTGGACGCCCATGGAGCGGGTCCAAGTGGAGCAGTTCCTGGGGGCGGCGGTGATCGGTGGGCCCGACACCGTGCGTGACGGACTCGAGCGCTTCCTCGAGCAGACCGGCGCCGACGAACTGATGCTCAATACCGACACCTACGCCAGCACGGACCGCCTGCGCAGCTACGAGATCGTCAGCGGGGTGTGGCACGCATGACCCCATCTGAACCCGGCGCTCGGCTCGATCTTGCCGGCACCCTATCCGGCATCCGCCGTATGGCACCGCTATCGCTGTTCGTGGTGATCTTCGGCCTGGCCTACGGCGTGGCCGCCCTGTCGCGTGGGCTCTCCGGCCTGGAGGCCATGCTGATGAGCGCACTGGTGTTTGCCGGTGCCTCGCAGTTTGCCGCCCTGGAGCTATGGGGGCCGGAGATCCCGCTGCTGCCGCTGATCGCCACGACGTTTGCCATCAATGCCCGCCACCTGCTGATGGGCGCCGCCATTCAGCCCTGGCTGGCTCACCTGCCACCCGGCCAGCGCTACGGCAGCCTGGTGGTGATGAGCGACTCCAACTGGGCCATGGCCGCTGCCGATCATCAACGTGGCGAGACCAACGTCGGCATGCTGGTGGGTGGCGGCATCGCCCTGTGGCTGACCTGGCTTGCGGGCACGCTGCTCGGGGTGATCTTCGGCAGCGGTATAGAAGAACCCCAGCGCTTCGGGCTCGACGTGATCATGGGCTGCTTCCTGCTGGCCATGCTGGTGGGAGGGCGTCGCGACCTGTCGATGCTGGTGCCTTGGTGCGCTGCAGCGCTGGCCGCCCTGGCGGCAATGGCTTGGCTACCGCAGCACTCCCACGTGATCGTTGGCGCCCTGGCCGGCGGGCTGGCCGGCATGCTGCTACCACAGCGGAAGGAGGGGGCCGCATGACCCTACCCACGACGACGGCGGGAGCCGTCATTGCCATCGTGATCATGGCGTTGGTCACCTACCTGACCCGCGCCGGCGGCGTGTTCGTGATGTCGCGCATTCCCATCGGCCCCAGGGTGGAACGCTTCATCAACGCCATGGCGGGCTCGGTGCTGGTGGCAGTGATCACGCCCATGGCGGTGCAGGGCGACTGGGGCGCGCGCCTGGCGCTGGTGGCCACGCTCGTGGTAATGCTGACCACGCAGAAGACGCTGGCGGCGATCGGTAGCGGTATTCTGACCGCGGCCCTGTGGCGACTGATCGCATAGGGAACGATCCTTGTCCCACAGTTTCAAAGGGACAGCCATCTCGCACGCCGCCACTGCGGCGTCATCACCGGAGACGTTCATGTTCGACCGCAACGATCCTCGCCGCAATGCTGCCTGGCAAGCCGCCCAGCAGTGGCGCGCCCGGACGAATCAGGCACCCCGCGGCCCCCTCGGTGGGTTGAAGCTGATCCTGACCTGGCTGTTGTTCGGCATGCTGCTGGTCGTCGGCACCGTGCTCGGCCTGTTCTTCCTATTGCTTGGCTGGGCCATGCTGCCGTTCGTGCGCTATCGCATGAAGAAGCGCCTCGAGCAGATCCGCGCCGAGCAGGCCAAGGAGGCCGGCAGCGGCTACCATTACAGCGAGACCCGCTACCGTGAGTCCCACTACCGCGGAGGCCACCGCCCCGGCGAGCACGAACTGCTGGAAGGCGATTACGAGGTCCGCGACGACGAACGCAAGGGCTAGTCATGAAAAAGACCTGCCAAGGCAGGTCATGAAGGTGTCGTGCAGGGATGCAGACAGTCGGCCTAAGCCGACGAGACACGTTATCGTGGCGCTTTCAAGCCAGCCAATAGGCATTTCCCATCGGTTCGATAAGCTATCGTTCATAGTGGCAAAACGGGCTCGGCTGCCATACCTTGAAGCCATACGACCCTGATGCTTCCGGAGACAACAACAATGCCTCGACTTCGGACGACAGCGGCCGGCGTACTGCGCCAGATGGCCCTCGCCTGCCTGCTGCTCCCCCTCGCTGCGCCGAGCCTGGCCAACGACTACCCCACCGAGGCGCGTGTCGACTACGTGCTGGGCTGCATGGCGTCCAACGGCAATAACTACCTGACCATGCAGAAGTGTTCCTGCAGCATCGACGTGATTGCCGAGCACCTGCCCTATGAGACCTACGAGCAGGTCGAGACGGTGCTGGGCATGCAGGATCAGCGCGGCGAGCTGGGTGTGCTGTTCCGCACCGAGCGCGGCATGCAGGACCAGCTCCAGGCACTGCGTCAGGCTCAGGCCGACGCCAACCTGCGCTGCTTCTGAGCTGGCCGTGTCACGCCCCCACCGGCTTCCAGGCCTGCTGCCGGCCGCCTTCGCGCTGCTGGCGATGCCGTTCATTGCCACGCCAGGTGCTGCCGCCGAGCACGCCCAGGGGGAACGCCTGTTTCGCTCGCAGTGCATCGGCTGCCACAGCATCGAACCCGGCCGGCACCTGGCCGGCCCCAGCCTTCACGCCCTGATCGGCCGGCCGGCCGGCAGCCTCGAGGATTTCGACTACTCCCCCGCCCTCGAACAGGCCGACCTGGTGTGGAATCGCGATACCCTCGACGCCTTCCTCGCCGGCCCCGATGCCTTCCTGCCCGGCACCCGCATGGTGCTGTGGGGGCTCGACGAGCGCTCGCGCCAGCGCATCATCGACTACCTGGAGAGCGTCGCCGCGCCCTGACGCGCTCAGGCCCCGCCGCCCTGGAATCGCTGAATAAATCGTCGAGCGGGATGAAGCACAAGGCGCACGGAGCGCAGTACCGAGCGAAGCGACAAACAGCCGTAGGCTGGCCCTGAAGGGGCGAGAAGCCGAAGGCTTCGAGTCAACCGGAGCCTATGGGGTATAGGTGAGGATTTCGACCGGGCTGGCGCACCAGCACCGCGCAACGAAGTGATACGCACGCGCAGACATTTATCCAGCGTTTCCCTTGCGGGCCATCATGCCACGGGAAGGGTTATAGCCCAGTATCGCCAGCGCCAACAGCACCAGCGCGACCGTCACGCTGATCGTCACTGCATCAGCGTTGAAGCGTTCGTACATGGCGAAGCGGATCATCTCCACGGCGTGGGTGAAGGGGTTGAGCGCGGCAATCTGGTAGACCAGGTAGCTGCCCTCGCGGATGCGCCACAGCGGGTAGAGCGCCGAGGAGAGGAAGAACATCGGGAAGATGACGAAGTTCATCACTCCGGCGAAGTTCTCCAGTTGGCGAATGAAGGAGGAGAGCAGCAGCCCCAGGGCGCCGACCATGAAGCCGGTCACCAGCAGTGCCGGCAGCAGGTAGAGGTAGCCCATCAGGGGCGCCTGGATGCCGTAGGCCCAGGCGATGGCGAGGAACACGTAGACCTGCACCACCGACACCAGGGTGCTGGCGAGCAGCTTGCACACCAGCAGGTACCAGCGCGGGAAAGGGCTGACCAACAATACCCGCATGCTGCCCATCTCGCGGTCGTAGACCATCGAGAGCGAGCTCTGCATGCCGTTGAACAGCTGGATCATGCCCACCAGCCCCGGCACGATGTAGACCTCGTAGAGAATGTAGGTCTGGTAGGGCTCGGTCATGGCCACCCCCAGCGCCATGCGAAAGCCAGCGGCGAACACGAACAGCCACACCAGCGGGCGCACCAGGGCGGCGAGAAAACGGCTGCGCTGGTGAAGGAAGCGCAACAGCTCGCGCCCCACCACGCCACGCAGGCAGTGCAGCCAGGGCATCATGCGCTTGTCCCCTCCCCATCCACCAGGCGATCGAAGGCCTCGCCCAGGCTGCCGACGCCGAGCCGGGTGGGCAACGCCTCGGCCCGCTCGTCGGCCAGCAAGCGGCCACGGTGCAATACCAGCACGCGGTCAGCGGGGCGCACCTCGTCGATCAGGTGGGTGGCCCACAGCACCGCCACGCCCTCCTCGACGCACAGACGGTGAGCGTGTTCGACGAGATCGCGGCGCGAGGCGATATCCAGCCCCACGGTGGGTTCGTCGAGCAACAGCAGGCGCGGTTCGTGCATCAGGCCGCGAGCGATCTCCACCCGCCGCCGCTGGCCGCCAGAGAGCTGGCGCACCCGCGTGCGGCGCTGGTCGGCAAGTCCCACCCGTTCGAGCTGCGCCTCGGCGCGCAGCCGGGCTTCGCCAATCCCCATGCCGTGCAGGGCGCCATGGTAGGCCAGGTTCTGCACCACGCTGAGATCGAGGTCCAGGGTCGGCTGCTGGAACACCACGCCGATGCGGGCATGGGCCTGCACCGCCTGGCGGCGCACGTCGAAGCCGCCGATGCGGATCTCGCCCCGGCGGCGATCATGCAGCCGGGTAATTAGCGAGAACAGCGTGGTCTTGCCGGCGCCGTTGGGCCCGAGCAGCACGACGAACTCCCCGGCCGCCACGGCCAGGGAAACGTCATCGAGCACCGGCTTGGCACCGTAGGCAAAGCTCAGTTGGCCGACTTCCAAGGCGGGTGCCAGCCCCTCGCGGTTGATCCTCGCCTCACTCACGGCTCGACGATCACGCCCCAAGGGAAGCGCCCCACCGGAATCGACTTGACCGCCCGCAGACCGTCGACTTCGATCATGGTGACGTCGCCGCTGACCCCGTTGGTGGTGTAGAGCCGGCTCTCATCGCCATTGAGCGCCAGGTGCCACACCCGCTGACCGACCAGGATGTAGTCGAGCACTTCGTAGCTCTGCTGGTCGATCACCGCCACCCGGTTGGAGGGGCCCAGGGCGACGAACGCGTAGCGACCGTCTGAAGTCAGCGCGACACCCACCGCCTGCACGGTTTCCCGCGGTACGCCGGGCACGTCGAAGCGTATGGTGTGCTTGACGTCGAAGGTCTCCTCCATGTCGAGTATCGATACGGTGCCGGCGATCTCCGACGAGACCCAGGCCTCGCTACCGTCGTGGGTGAACTCGGCATGCCGCGGGCGAGCCCCCACCAGGCGATGGTGCACCGACTCCATGGCCTCGAGGTCGATGATGTGCGCCATGTTGGAGGTCTCGGTGGTGGAGATCAGCCAGCGACCGTCGGGGCTGATGCCAAGCCCCTCGGGCTCGACGCCCACCGGAATTTCGGTGACCAGGGTACGCCGCTCGTAGTCGAGAACCGAGACGATATTGTCGTCCTCGTTGGAAACGTAGATGTAGGGCCGGTTGGGGTCGACGCGGATCACCTCGGGGTCATCGCCGGAGGACTGGCTGCGCACCACTTGCAGCGTCTCGAGGTCGATCATGTCGATGGCCTCGTCGTCGCCCACCGCCACGAACAGTTCGCTGCCGTCGCTGCTGAAGGCCATCGCACGGGGGCGGCGCCCGACGCTGATGGTCTCCACCACCTCCAGGGTCTCGCCGTCGATCACCGAGACGGTGTTGTCCTTCTCGTTGGAGACGAAGATGCGTTCGGCCTGGGCAGCCAGGGGCAGCATCAGCAGGCTACCCAGCACCAGCCCGAGAGCGGCACACTTGATCGCAGGTGTCGTATTCCCTCGGCTCAGAAACGGCATGTCGATTCCCCCTCGTCGGCGCCCAGTGCATCGAGTGGCGTGCGTGGATGCAGGTAGCCCTCCTGCGGCGACACCGAAGCCACCATGCGCGGCCCGGTGATCAGGATGGGCTGGCGCAGCTGGTGGTTCCAGGTGCGATAGCTGACCGGCAGGCCCAGGTAGCCGGCGAGTTCGAACTCCTCGCTGAGCATGTACTCGAGGATCGTCTGGCGCTCGACGGAACCGGTCCTGGCGGCCGCCTCGCCTAGCGAGCGCACCGCCAGCCAGGCGCCGAAGTCGCGCGGCGTCATCCAGCGGTCGGCAAGCTTCTCGAAGCGCCGCTGCAGCTGTACCGCCCCCCAGGATTCATGGGCGCGATGCCAGGGCGTGGCGATCAGCCCCTGGGTGCCCACCACCGGGCGTGGCGCCCAGGTCTGATAGGGGAAATATTCGCCGAAGTAATCGGTCTCGTCGGCAATCACCAGCACGTCGTGCTCGGACAGATCCTGCACGAACACCGGGATCTCGCGCTGAATGGCATGAAAACCGCCCTCTGCGCGGCGCGCCAGGGGGTCGTGCGGCCACATCTGGTCGCCCACGATACGATGGCCGTAGCGCTCGGCCGAGGCACGCAGCACATCGGCCAGGATACGATCCTCCTCGGTGTTGCCGTAGACCAGCGCCCAGCGATTCCACTGCTTGAAGCCGAGGAACTGGGCCAGGGCGTCGGCCAGCATGCGCCGGCTGGGGGTGGTGTGGTAGAGCTCGGGGTGGCATGCCTCGCCGCGCAGCTCGTCGTCCGGTGCCCAGGCATTGAACACTACGCGATCGCCACGAGCGGGGTGTGCCATCAGCTCGCTGAGGGCCGCGCCGGGCAGGCCGCTGACGATCCACTCCGCCCCTTGCTCGACCAGGCTTTCCAGGGCCTCGCCGATGTCGCCGTCCTGCGCGATCTGCAGCTCGTGGAAAACGAACTCCTGCCCCAGAAACTGCGCCGTGGCGTTGTTGTCGTTGATGCCCAGGCGGGCACCCTGAACCCCTTCGTCGTCGAGTACCGGGTCGAGCACCGAGAGCGGCTCCCGGTCGTCGGGACGCTCCATGCCCAGGTAGCCGACGACAATGGGCTCCGACGTATCGGCCGGCAGCAGCGTCGGCCACCCCAGGCCGAAGGCCAGCCCACCCATCGCCAGCCAGCGAAGGGAACGCGGTAGAGTTCTCATGCGTGCTCCTCAGGCAGCCTGCGCTGCCGCTATTGCCGTTATTCTCCACCCGCCCGCTTACGGCATGCGCGCCATGATGATCCGCACCATCCGCGCCAGCTGCTCCTCCAGCAGATAGGGTTGGTCGCACATGGCCGGCAGCGCCTGCTGGCGCTGCTGGAAGGTACGCTGCTCCCAGAACAGCGACTCGGAGAGTTGCTCGATCTCGGCCTCATCCGCCTCGTCGTCGGCGCGTCGTTCCTCCAGCTCGTCGACCATGGCGGAAATCGTCTCCAGGCGTGTCAGTTGAGCGCGGGAGGCTCGGCGAATCCCCTCGATGGTGCGCCTGCGTTCACGGTCGGTTAGTTCGAACAGACCGGAAAAAAGCAGGGTCAGCCGATTCTCGGCGTCCCCTTCCTCCACCGAGTCGACGAACTCTTGCACCCGCGCCAGCGCCTGCTCCTCCGGGGTCGAGCGCGAGGTCGCAAAGCGCACCACCCGCCCGACCTCCTCGTCCTCCCACCAGGCCTGCTCCAGTTCGTCCAGCGGCGGCCCGGTCCACATGGTGCCCCAGGCCAGTTCGGGAATCAGCCGCTGAACGCAGGGCCAGTCGGGTGGCCCTGCCGCCGCACGCTGGGCCTCGACCTGGGCCACACCGGCCAGCGTCAGGCCCATGGCGAATCCCAGCGACAGCAGTTGGGAGGGCAGTCGACTCACGCGGCTCATGAGTCACCTCCCTCGCCAGCGCCCAGCAATCGGCCACGCCGGTCGAGTAGCGGCACCCCGTATTCGGTCAGGATGGCGTCGATCTCCTCCTGGTGGCGGTCGATGAAGTCGTTGATCCAATCCTTCCAATGGGGCTCGCCGCGCCGGACTCCCATGGTGATGCGGTAATCGAGCTGTGCCCCGGAATCGTCGTCGACCAGCGGAATGACCTTGAGCGGTGGGTCCTGCCGGGCCGCGTAGTAGCCAGCCAGCGGCCCCCACAGCACGGCACCCTCCGTGTGGCCGCTGACGACATCCTCGATGGCGTCGCGCACCGGTGCGCGCACCCGGGTGTCGACCATCAGGGGGTAGCCCTGTATCCGTGCCCCGCTACGCCGCAGCGGCACTAGCGGCGGGGTCTCCGCCACGACGCCGATGCGCCGCCCGGCGAAGACCGGATCGCTCAGGCGGGTCGCTTCGAGTTCAGAGTCCTCGGGTACCACCAGGGCATAGACCGAACGGTAGTAGGCGTTGGTGTTCTGGACGAACTCATAGCCGGCCACGGTACCGATCATCACGTCGCAGACGCGCAATTCCAGGGTATTACGCACGAAGCCCATCACTTGGGGCGCCCACACGTAGGTCAGCGGCACGCCCATGTCTTCGGCCATCAGCTCGGCGATGCGGTTCTCGAAGCCTTCGCCGGCCTGGTTGCTGAAAGGAAGGTTGTTGCCATCGGCGCAGACCCGCAGGGTCTCGCGCTCCTGGCGCTCGGGGGGTTCGGCGTTGGCAACGCCGACAGTGACCAGGCCAAGGGCCAGGGTCACGGCTCGTGTCATCTGACGACAGGCTGCTCTCATGCATCCTCCGCTTGCGGAAAGGACATGGCGAACGATGCAACGTTACTCGGCGTTCGCTTCCTTGGCGGCCTCGTCTTTTGCCTCTGTCTTGCCTCGTTCGTCGTTCTCCTCGTCCTGCTCCTGCATCGACTCGATGATCTGTGGCCGTCCGCGCCCCAGACCTCCCTCGCCGCGCGCACGCATGTAGCTGAAGATCTTGGGGATGTTGCCCATGACGTAGGGGTCGTCAGCGAAAGAAGGCATCACCTGGCCAGGCTGCACCTCACGCCCGGAGGCGATGGTGCCGGCAAAATTCTCCCAGCCCCTGCGCTCGACCGCACGGATCAGGTTGGGCGCAAAGGAGGAACCCAGGCCATCGGGACCATGGCAGGCCATGCAGGAGCGGGTATAGGCGATATACCCCTGGTAGGTGTCGGGGTCGACCTTGCCCTCTTCGACGACGAAGGCGCCAGGCCCCTCGCCGGTGATGCGATGCTCGTCGGCCAGGCCGGCCACGGGCAGTGCCAGCAGGGCGATGACAAGCGTGGGAAGGGAATAGCGATAAGCACGTGCAGATACCGTCATGCAGGACTTCCTTCTACAGCTCCGGGCGCGCCGGAAGCGGCGCCGCCGAGAAGATGAGAGTGGGCGAGCATGGCGCCGCCATACTCGCCCGTTCACGCAACCGGCTCAGTCCGGAAGAGCAAATACCGTCAGTACGCCACCGAGCTTGGTGTAGTCCCCCAGAGCAGAGAAGGCACTCACCGCACCCAGTCCGTCCTCGGGGTTCTCCAGGCCAGCCGCGAGCCCGATGCCGGCCCACCCGCCGACGCCGGAGAGCACCGCCACGTATTGCTTGCCCTCGTGCTGGAAGGTGTTGACGTTACCGATGATCCCGGAGGGGGTCTTGAAGCGCCACAGCTCCTCGCCGTTCTCGATGTCGACCGCTTTCACGTGCCCTTCCAGCGTGCCGTAGAACGCCAGGTCACCGGCCGTGGCCAACGCCCCGCTCCACACTGCGAAGCGCTCGTCCACTTCCCACACGGTTTCGCCGGCTACCGGATCCCAGGCGATGAAGCTGCCCATGCGGCCTTCCATGCCACCGTTCTGCGCCGGCGCCGGCATCATGGTCAGGGTGGCGCCGACGTAGGGCTGGCCGGCTACGTACTCGGCTTCGAAGGGCTCGTAATTCATGCAGATCCGGTTGATGCCGGCATAGATCAGCCCGGTGCGCGGCGAGTAGGCGCTCGGCTGCATGTTCTTGGCGCCCATCGCGGTGGGGCAGATATCGGTAGTGTTGACGTTCACACCCTGGCGGTAGGTGCTGTACTCCTCGTTGACGTTGGGTCGGCCGGTCTCCATGTCGTAGTCATCGGCCCAGTTGGTTTCGGGAGCGAACTTCTCCGCCACCAGCAGCTCACCGGTTTCGCGATCGAGCAGGAAGCCGAAGCCGGTACGATCAATGATCGCCAGGCCCTTGCGCTGCTCACCCTCGTACTCGACGTCGATCAGCTGGTTCTCGTTGACCCCGTCGTAGTCCCACTCGTCGAAGGGCACCTTCTGGTAGACCCACTTGACCGATCCGTCGTTAGGGTCGCGGGCGAACACCGTAATCGCCCACTTGTTATCGGCGGGCTCTCCATCCTTGGTGCGTTGCTCGGGGTTCCAGGTGCCGGGGTTACCGGTACCGTAATAGATCAGGTCGAGATCGGGATCGTAGGTGACCCAGCCCCAGGGAGCGCCACCGCCGCGTTCCCACTCGCCCTCCGGCCAGGTGGAGACCCCGAGGTCGGCCTCGCCGATGGGCTCACCCAGCATGGTGGTGGTCTCGGGATCGATCAGCACTTCGTCGTCCGGCCCGGTGGAGTAGCCGCGCCAGACCTGCTCGCCGGTCTCGACGTCGTAGGCGGTGATGTGGCCGCGAATGCCGTACTCGCCGCCACTGACACCGACGATGACCATGTCGTGCACTACCAGCGGCGACATGGTGTTGGTCTCGCCGACGGTGTGGTCGCCATTACTGACGTCCCACAGCAGCTCGCCGCTCTCGGCATCCAGAGCTATCAGGGTATTGTCGGCCTGACCGAGGAACAGGCGGCCATCGGCATAGGCCAGCCCGCGGTTGACCGTGTCACAGCACATTACCGGTATGACACGGGAGTCCTGATCCGGCTCGTAGCTCCAGACCACACGGCCCTCATCTTCCAGGTCAAGGGCGAATACCTTGTTGGGGAAGGGGGTGTGTATGTATAGCCGGCCGTCGCCGACGTAGAGGGGGCCACCTTCATGGCCGCGCAGCACGCCGGTAGAGAACTGCCAGACCGAGCGAAGCTCGCCCACGTTGTCGCGGTTGATCTGGTCCAGCTCACTGAAACGGTTGCCTTGATAGTTGCCCAGCTGGGTCGCCCAATATTCCGGGTTCTGCTGGAGTTCGAGTTGATTCTGGTTGGCGTGAGCCGCCGATGCGGCCATCAACCCTATGGCCGCTACGACATAACCGGTCTCCCTAAGCATGGCGTCTTCTCCGTCTCACTGAAGGTGTGCCTGGGGAAACGGCACATCTTGTGTAGTTGTATTTCAGGTATTGACTCTGGAAGGTCTAGCACAACTTTCCGTCACCACAGGGCGACAGTGACGATTTAGGCACTGCATTTGGCTCAAAAGACTATTGCCCCTTGGCAACAATCTTTGTTCTTAACCACCGAGCCGCACCACGCCGGCGTTTCAAGTCGTTACATTTGTCACTCGCCCCCAGTTCTAAGACTTAGGTCGAAAGGCAGGAGTACCATTCGCTGCTTTACTGGGGAGTGCATGCAATGAAATCCACCCAACGTGGAGGGCCTCCTATGTGGACCAAGCCTGCTTATACCGATCTCCGTCTCGGTTTCGAAGTCACGCTATATATCTCCAACCGTTGATCCCAACCCAGGAAGCAGCATCGGCCGGCTGACGCCCTCCCACGGGTGTCAGCCGGCATTCGTTTATCCCCGGCATGGAGCTCTGCATGCATGTACTGGTTCTGGGTGCGGCCGCAGGCGGCGGCTTTCCCCAGTGGAACTGTAACTGTTCCCTCTGCCGCGGCCTGCGCGAAGGCAGCATCGAGGCAACCCCTCGCACTCAGTCGTCGATCGCCATCAGCAGCGACGGGGAACACTGGCTGTTGTGTAATGCCTCGCCCGACATCCGCACCCAGCTGGCCGCCAACCCCGAGCTGCATCCGCGCCGGATCCCGCGCGACAGCGGCATCGGCGGAGTGCTGCTGGTGGATGCGCAGATCGATCACGCCACCGGCCTGCTGTCGCTGCGCGAAGGCTGCCCCTTCGACGTGTGGTGCACGCCCAACGTGCATCAGGACCTGAGCAGCGGCTTCCCGCTGTTCACCATGCTGGAACACTGGGGTGGCCTGAACTGGCAGCCCATCGGCATCGACGAAGCTCACCTCGAGGCCGAATTCGAGGTGCCGGCCTGCCCTGGCCTGACATTCACCGCCGTGGCGTTGACCAGTAACGCGCCGCCCTACTCGCCGCGGCGCGGGGCCCCCACGCCGGGTGACAATATCGGCCTGCTGATCGAAGATCGAGAGCGCGTCACGCGGCTGTTCTATGCGCCGGGGCTCGGCCGGCTCGACGAGCGAGTGCGTGGTTTTCTGCGCCGGGCGGACTGCGTGCTCGTCGACGGCACCCTGTGGCACGACGACGAGTTGATCCGCACCGGCGTCGGCCAGGCCACCGGGGCCGACATGGGTCACCTGGCGCTGGCGGGCGTGGGCGGTCTGCTGGAAGAACTGGCTAGCCTGCCTGCGGCTACCCGCCGTGTGCTGATTCACATCAACAACACCAATCCGATCCTCGATGAGCGCTCGCCCGAGCGAGCCACACTGGATGAAGCCGGCATCGAGGTCGCCTTCGATGGCATGCGCCTGGAGATATGAACCGGCGGTTGCGAATGACGTCACAACAATAACCATCACCTACGCCACGCAAGGGAAGGAAGCGTCCATGAGTTCCATCGCATCCCCTTTCGCTGCCTCCGCGACCGGGGCCGACGCGCCGGCCCTGTCTCCGCAGGCCTTCCGCGAGGCCCTGCTGGCCAAGGGCGCCTACTACCACATCCATCACCCCTATCAGGTCGACATGGCCGAAGGGCGCGCCACACCGGAGCAGATCCGCGGCTGGGTGGCCAATCGCTTCTATTACCAGGTCAACATCCCGCAGAAGGACGCCGCCCTGCTGGCCAACTGCCCCGATGCCGCCACGCGCCGCCGCTGGATCCAGCGCCTGCTCGATCACGACGGCCACGATGATGATGGCGGCGGCATCGAGGCCTGGCTGACCCTGGGCGAGGCGGTGGGGCTGACCCGCGACGAGCTGTGGGCCCAGGAGCACGTGCTGCCGGGGGTGCGCTTCGCAGTGGATGCCTACGTCAACTTCGTGCGGCGTGCCGACTGGCGCGAGGCGGCGATCTCCTCGCTCACCGAGCTGTTCGCTCCCGAGGCGCACAGGAGCCGCCTGGACACCTGGCCGACCCACTACCCCTGGATCGACGAGGCCGGCTACGGCTACTTCCGCAAGCGCCTGAAGGAGGCGCGCCGCGACGTTGACCACGGCCTGGAGGTGGCGCTGGCAGTATGCACCACCACCGCTGCCCAGCAGCGCGCCCTGGAAATCCTGCAGTTCAAGCTCGATGTGCTATGGTCGATGCTCGATGCCATGACCCTGGCCTACCAGCTCAAGCGGCCGCCCTACCACAGCGTCACCGACCGGCGCGTCTACCACCGGGGGCTATGATGACCACGATCGAGTCAGCGACCATCTATCGCCTGCGCCCCGGCTGGCGCCTGCAGTGGGAGGAAGCCCAGGGCCGCCACGTGCTGCTCTATCCGGAGGGCATGGTGCAGCTCAACGACAGCGCCGGCGCCATCCTCACCCAGCTCGACGGCCAGCGCGACGTGGCGAACGTGGTAGCGAACCTGCAGGCCCGGTTCCCCGATGCTCCCGCCGCGGCGATCGAACAGGACGTGCACGAATTCCTGCTCGATGCCGCCCGACAAGGGTGGATCCAACATGACTGACCGCACCCATACCGCCGCCGTCAACGGCGCCACCGGCGCCCCCCTGTGGCTGCTCGCGGAACTCACCTATCGCTGCCCGCTGCAGTGCGCCTACTGCTCCAACCCGCTCGACTTCGCCGCGGTGAAGGAGGAGCTAACCACCGAGGAGTGGATCGAGGTGCTGACCCAGGCCCGCGCCATGGGGGCGGTACAGATGGGCTTCTCCGGCGGCGAGCCGCTGGTGCGCCAGGACCTCGAGACGCTGGTGGCCGAGGCGCGCCGGCTCGGCTTCTATACCAACCTGATCACCTCCGGGCTGGGGCTCGACGAGGCGCGCATCGCAGCGCTGCACGACGCCGGGCTCGACCATATCCAGATCAGCCTGCAGGCCTCCGACCCCGAGGTCGCCGCAGCGGTGGCCGGCTCGCCCAAGGCCCACGCCAAGAAGCTGGCCATGGCGCGAGCAGTCAAGGCCGCCGGCTACCCCATGGTGCTCAACGTGGTGCTGCATCGGCACAACATCGACCGCCTCGACGACATCATCGCCCTGTGCGACGAGCTGGGGGCCGACGCCGTGGAGCTGGCCAACTGCCAGATGTACGGCTGGGCGCACCTGAATCGCGAGGGGCTGCTACCGAGCCGGGCGCAGCTCGAGGCCGCCGAAGCCACCACTGCCCGCTGGCGCGAACGTCTGGCCGAGCGCGGCCGCGACATGCGCCTGCTGTTCGTGGTGCCCGACTACTACGGCGACCGTCCCAAGGCGTGCATGGGTGGCTGGGGTTCGATCTTCATGACCGTGGCCCCCGACGGCGCGGTGCTGCCCTGCCACAGCGCGCGGATGCTGCCGATGAGCTTCCCCAACGTGCGCGACCTTGGCCTCAGGGAGATCTGGTACGACAGTGAGCCGTTCAATCGCTACCGTGGCGACGCCTGGATGAGCGAGCCTTGCCGCAGCTGCGATGAGCGCCACAAGGATGTCGGCGGCTGCCGCTGCCAGGCCTACCTGCTGACCGGCGACGCCACGGCCACCGACCCCGTCTGTTCGCTGTCGCCGGATCATCACCTGATCGAGGCCGCCCGCCGCGAGGCCGATGCCAGCGCACCCTCCATGGAAGCGCTGACGCTGCGCAACGTGCACGAATCGCGGGTGTTCTGCCGTACATGAATGCTCCAACGACTGCCCCCAACGACGATGAGACTGCCCGGCGCGCGGGGCTACCGCCGGGTAGTCGTTTGCATGAGACCCGCTTGGCAAGCGGCCTGACAATCGCTGCAGCGGAGGTGCCAGGCGCTCGCCTGCAACGCCTGGTCGGTGCGGTGAGCGTGGGCTATCTAGACGAGCCCGGCGACTACCGCGGCCTGGCCCACCTGCTCGAACACGCCCTGTTTCTGGGATCGGCAAACTTTCCCGACCCAGGCGAACTGGCCTGCTGGGTCGGCGAGCGTGGTGGGCGTTACAACGCCCGCACCGACGAAACCGTTACCGATGTTCACCTGCACCTGCCACCCGGCGATACCGACGAAGGGCTAACCCGTCTGGTGGATATGCTGGCCCAACCACGCTTCGATCTCGAGCGCATTGCCGAGGAGGTAGAGGTGCTCGATGCGGAGTTCCAGGCCCGGCTGGCCGACCCCGCCCTACACCGGCTGGCAGCACTCGGCCGGCTCTGTCGCGAAGGGCATCCCGCCCGGCTGTGTCATGCCGGTAACCGCAAGACTCTGGGCGATGATACGGAGCGGCTGGTCATGCAGCTCTCCGCTTTTCATCGACAGCACTACCACGCCGAGCGCATGGCACTGGTCATGTTGGGACCGCTGCCGCTCGAGGAGCAACTGGAACGGCTCACCCGCCATGGCGCGACGCTGCCGGCACGGGAGCCTGCACCGCCGGTGCGTCACTGGCGCTGGAGCGAGCCGGGGGGCGTGGCCTGGCATCCTCCCGAGGCCAGATCCAGCACCACGGCCCTCGAACTCTTCTGGCCTCTGCCCGAGGAGCAAGGGAGCGCGCATGCCGACTGGCTGGCCAGCGTGGCGGCCCGATTGGCCGACGGCCACCTCGCTGCCACTCTACAGGCTGCCGTCGAACTCGACCGGCTGGAGGTGACGCTCTCCCCCGAGGGAATGGGCCGCGCCCTGGTTCTACGCCTCTCACCAGCGCCCGACCTGGAGGCGGTACAGGCAATGCTGACCGCCTGTCGCAGCGCGCTGGAGCGGACGCTTGCCGAGCCGCGATCCTTCCTACCCACCGCCCCGGTGGATCTCGATGCCTGGCCTCGTCGACGTGCCGCTCAGTTGGTAGCCAGCCACCAGGACATGCCCCAGCCGGCCGACGCGTCTACCGAGCCGCTATTGCCCTGGCTCGCTCCCGGGCAATGCCGGCTGCTGTGGCAATCGCCCACCACCCCGCAACGCTGGGCGACACTGGCGGAAACCGGCACCGCCTGGCGTGCTCAACCACCGCTCAGCGAGAGCGTGCCGCTGCCCTGGCGGGCGCCACCCGCGCTCGCCGTCCGCCCGGCCCGCCCGAGCGTCGACGACCCGACTCCCCGCCAATTGCACCAGGACGAACGCGTTGCGCTCTGGACCGGCGACCCGATACGGCTGCCCGATGCGCCGCCGGCCAGTCTCTGCCTGGGCTGGCCCGCGCCAGCCTCGCAGCAGGCCGCGCGCCTGGCCCAGTGGCGGCAGAACACCCTGCCGCTGCGCCAAGCGGCCGCCAGTCACGGCATGCGCTTGAGCTGCGCGGGCGATGCCCGCGGCGACTGGCTCATCGCCACGGGCACGGCCGAACGCCTCGACGCGCTGGTAGAACTGGCCGTGGCCTGCTGGCCGGAGACGGCGTCGCTAGCATCGAGAGGCCCAACCGAGGGGCTGCTGGCCCAGCGCATGCTGGCACGGCTCGAGAACCTGCCGCCTCCCGCGGCACACGCCGCCGGGCCCAGGTGCCTGTTGGGATGGGCGGGAGGCAGCGCCGATGCACAGGCGGCCGAAACGCTCGTCCGGCATCTGGCCGCGCGGCTGGCCAGCGCGCCAGTACCCGCTGACGAGCCACCACAGGAGGCGCAAGAAGATACGCACTGGCTGCCTTCTCAAGGCAGCGACCATGCCGCCATGCTGGAGATCGTCGGCCCCGACGACACCCCCCGCAGCCGCTGGCTGCTGCGGTTGCTGGCCCAGTGCCACGATGCCGCCTTTCATCACGAAATGCGCCAGCGCCGCGGCCTGGGCTATGTAGCGGCGGTGCGCTATCGCGAGTCGTCGGGCTTCCCGCGACTGGGCTACGTAATCCAGTCTCCCGGCACCGAGGCAGGCACACTACGCCAGGTCATCCTCGACTTCCTCACCCGGCAGGGCGAAGCGCTGGCAAAACTCTCCCCAGCGGAGATGACACACCGCCGGCATGGCTTGCTCAGCCACGCCGGCCGCCCCGAGACTCACGCCGAGGCCACGGCCCGCCTATGGCAGGCACTGCGCCGCCAGGCAGCGACGGTTAGCGACATCTCGCCCTGGCAGCCGCTGCCGTGGGAGGCCGAGGAGCAGGCACTGGCATCGCTGCACTGCGACGATCTCCTCTGCCTGGCGAAGGATCTCGCCGTGGGTCGCCTGGCAATGCGCTGGTGGCTTCACCGCCCGAGCGGAGCAGACGCGTAGCCCACGCCGCGGCAATGTTGCCCGTACGCAACTCTGTTGTGTCACCACGTCACAATCCGTTTGCCCCGGCTCACCTAGACTGTCATCAGCGTCGACCCTTTCACGGCCTAACGCGGCCCTACGACAACAACCCAGGGAGACCTGCCATGAAATCACGCGCCGCCGTTGCCATGGCTGCAGGCAAACCCCTCGAGCTCACCGAAATCGATGTCCAGGACCCCAAGGCCGGGGAAGTCTTGGTGCGCATCGCCGCGACCAGCGTCTGCCACACCGACGCCTTCACCCTCTCCGGTGCCGACCCGGAAGGGCTGTTCCCCTCGGTGCTGGGCCATGAGGGCGCCGGCATCGTCGAGGCGGTGGGCGAAGGGGTCACCAGCGTCCAGCCCGGCGATCACGTCATCCCGCTCTATACCGCCGAGTGCGGCCAGTGCAAGTTCTGCCGTTCGGGCAAGACCAACCTGTGCCAGGCGGTACGTGCCACCCAGGGCCAGGGCCTGATGCCCGACGGCACCTCGCGCTTCTCGCTCGACGGCCAGATGCTGCACCACTACATGGGCTGCTCGACCTTCAGCGAGTACACCGTGCTGCCCGAGGTCTCCCTGGCCAAGGTCTCCCAGGAGGCGCCGCTGGACAAGATCTGCCTGCTCGGCTGCGGCGTGACCACCGGCATCGGCGCGGTGCTCAACACCGCCAAGGTCGAGCCGGGCTCCACCGTCGCCGTGTTCGGCCTGGGTGCCATCGGCCTGGCGGTGATCCAGGGCGCGCAGATGGCCAAGGCCAGCCGCATCATCGCCATCGACGTCAACCCGGACAAGTTCGAGCTGGCGCGCCAGTTCGGTGCCACCGACTTCGTCAATCCCAAGGACCACTCGGACCCGATCCAGCAGGTGATCGTCGACCTGACCGACGGTGGGGTCGACTACTCCTTCGAGTGCATCGGCAACGTCAACGTGATGCGCTCGGCGCTGGAGTGCTGCCACAAGGGCTGGGGCGAGTCGGTGATCATCGGCGTGGCCGGGGCCGGCGAAGAGATCTCGACGCGGCCGTTCCAGCTGGTGACGGGCCGGGTGTGGCGCGGCTCGGCGTTCGGCGGGGTGAAGGGGCGCAGCGAGCTGCCCGGCTACGTGCAGCGCTACATGGACGGCGAGATCAAGATCGACGAGTTCATCACCCACGAGATGCCGTTCGAGAAGATCAACGAGGCGTTCGAGCTGCTGCACGAGGGCAAGAGCATTCGTACCGTGCTTCGGTATTGACGCGTCCAAGGGACAAGGAGGCAACCATGAGCTTGATGGACATGATCCAGCGCTGGTTCGGCGGCAAGCCCGCTCCGCCACAGACCAGGCATGGCAGTAGCAAGAGAACCACCACGACACAGAGCACGCCCCGTACGCCGCCCCCCGCGGCGAACCCCTCGACAACGACAACACAGGGGAGTCAATCCACCATGAGCCACCATAGCGTTCACATTCATCCCGCCGTCGACGACGGCGTCAAGCGCGGCAGCGACAGCTTTACCGGTGGCAAGCTCTACTGCCACTGCAGCAGCAACCAGGTCGAGGTGACGGTCGACGCCCAGTGCGCCCATAACCACGTGTGCGGCTGCACCAAGTGCTGGAAGCCCGAAGGTGCGCTATTCTCCATGGTGGCCGTGGTACCTCGCGACAAGCTCCGGGTCACCGCCAACGAGGACAAGCTCGAGGTGGTCGATCCGGCCGCCGCCATCCAGCGTCACGCCTGCCGCGAATGCGGCGTGCACATGTACGGTCGCATCGAGAATACCGGCCACCCCTTCCACGGGCTGGATTTCATCCACACCGAACTCTCCCACGACGAGGGCTGGGCCGGCCCCGAGTTCGCCGCCTTCGTCTCGTCGATCATCGAGTCCGGCGCCGCCCCTGACAACATGAGCAACGTGCGCTCACGGCTCCAGGAACTGGGCCTGCCACCCTACGACTGCCTCTCGCCGCCGCTGATGGACGCCATCGCCACGCATACCGCCAAGGCCAAGGGGGTGCTTTGACAAGGGGCTGTCCAGAACAGAAGGCGACATGGTACGCCTCGGGTCCGCCAATGCGCGGGCCCGTGGTGTTTACGCATTTAACACTCAGGCACCCCCAGCGCAGCAAACAGCTCGGCGAGCCCCGCCTCCTGGCGCCTGGCCTGCAGCAGCTCGGCATCCTCCACCGTGAAGCGGCCCGAGATGGCGCGCAGGTACGTCTTGCCGCTCGTGGCATCGACGAAGCGGACCTCCGGCACCTTGGCGAGGCACTGCTTGAGGAAGGTGCAGTTGTTGGCCACCGCGAGCACGTCGCCGCCAGGATAGACCTCCGCCGGGCACGTCGCTGCGGTGTTGATCTTCTTGTAGCGCTCGATGTCGACCAGGCCCAGGGGCGCCAGGATGTGGAGCGTGTCGCGGGTGCCGTGGGCGATGACCTCGGGCGGGGTATGCCTGGGCACGCTGTTGTCGAGAAACACGTACTTGAAGCGCGGCTGCGGGCTGTCCAGCCACTTGAAGAACACCCTGGGCATGCCGTCGTAGGCCTCCACGCAGTGCCCCAGGAAGTCCGACACCGCCTTGTAGCGCCCGCGCTCAAGCCCCCGCTGCCAGCCCCGCTCCACCGTGGCCTCCGGCGGGGTGATGATGAAGTACATGTGCATGGTGGAGACATACTTGGCATAGGTGCCATCCAGCAATCGCGGCACCGTCTCCGATGAGAAGCTGTCGAAGCGAAAGCGGTCGATCAGCAGATGGGGAATGGTGCGATCCCGCTGGGCCTTGTCGCGGATGTAGCGATCGAGCTTGGCGTCGACCAGCTTGACCTCCTTGCCCGCCAGGCGACCGGCATACTTGTAGGCTTCTCCCAATGCCTCGTAGTCGAGCAGCAGGCGACGCCAGATATCGGGGGTGATGGTGCCGTACTGATCCGGTGGCAGGCCCAGGTCTTGCAGCGTATGTCTCAGCAGGTGTCGCAGGGAGCTCTTGCCGGCCGCCGAGGCGCCCTTGAGGCTGACCAGGATCGGCTCGTCGGCAAGAGGCACCCGGTCGTAGCCCTCCTGCTCGATGGCCCGCTCGACGTGCGGCGCCAGCAGGTGGCCGATCAGGCGGCTGCCGTAGTCGTTGCAGGCATGCCGTGTGATCAAGCGCGCCAGCACCTCGCGATCCATCCCGATATGGCCCTGGGCAGCGGCAATCGAACTCAGCACCCGGTAGGCGCTCTTGTAGACGGCCTGCTCCAGCTCGTCCCGGGCCGCCAGCCCCCTCTGCTTGATGGCCTGGATGGCATCGTGGTGACGCTCCTCCAACGAGCGGCGATCCTGCGGCCGCGGCGGGGCGGGCCGCCTGCCCAGCCAACGAGCCAGCAAGGAGACGGGCTCAGGGTCGCTCGTCTCCGGTTCGGGGGCGAAGGCCGCTTCCAGGATATCTCCCGCCCTGCCCCGTATCGACGCGCAGAGTCGGTCGAATGCCTGCTGGAATTCCGGCAGTTGGGGAGAGAGGTAGTCGGCCAGGATCTGGAGCACGATGCGGCGAAAGTTGTGCCCCAGCACCTCCTCCTGTTCGCCCTCGGCCACCAGGATGTCGGCGGTGACCCGCACGATCAGCTCGTGCAGCACCAGGCGCTCGGCGCGGAACGCGACCAGTTCCTCCTCCTCGAGCCCGGTGAGCGCCCTTAGTTCGGGAATCTCGGCCAAGTCGGAAGAGACGTTGGCCGTACGATGAATGGTCTCCAGGGGCCGGTAGCGCCTGGGCAGGTCGGCCTCGAGGCCGGGGTTCCACGCCGAGAACTCGGGAGCAGCTCGATCAAGCATAGGCGCCACGCACATGCTGAGGTTTCAGGCCGATAGACGGCGGTCATGCCTCGACATTGGCCGAATTTCTCATGCGGGGCAATCTCGGCTCGATCACGACTTCTCCTCGGCGGCAGCCGCCGCCCGCCGCACCGGCAGCGCCAGGGGCCGGTGCAGGACCAGGTACGCCGCGCAGCCGATCACCACGCCCCAGAAGGCCGAGCCCAGGCCGAACAGGCTCATGCCCGACGCGGTGGCCAGGAAGGTGATGATCGAGGCCTCGAGATGCTCCTTCTCGGCGGCCGCCGCACTGAGGTTGCCGGCGATGGCGCCGATCAGCGCCAGCCCCGCCAGCAGGGCGACGAAGGTCACCGGTAGCGAAGTGAACAGCAGTACGATGCTGCCCGAGAACAGCGCCCCGAGCAGGTAGAATCCGCCGTTGGCCACGCCGGCCACATAGCGCTTGGCGGGGTCGGGGTGGGCCGCCTTGCCGGTGCACAGCGCCGCGGTGATGGCCGCCACCACCGTGGTAATGCCGCCGAACAGCGCCATCGGCAGCGATACCAGGCTCGTCACGGTGAGGATCGGCCGGGCCTGGACCTCATAACCGGCGCCGCGCAGGATCGCCATGCCCGGCAGGAACTGCCCGGTGAGGCTGACCAGCGCCAGCGGCAGGGCCAGGCTCAGGGTCGCGCCCAGCGTCCACTCGGGGCGAATAGGCTCGGGCGACGCCAGCCGCCACGACACGCCCGCCAGGCTGGCGCCCTCCAGCAGCACTGCGAGCACGATTCCCACCAGCAGCAACAGCACCAGGAAGTAGCGCGGGAAGAGCCGCTTGAACCCCAGGTAGGCGGCGAGCATGCCCAGCGCCAGCAGCGGCGCCTCCTCCAGCGAGGTGAACACGCCGACGCCGAACTGGAACAGGATGCCGGCCATCATTGCCGCGGCGATGCCGGGCGGGATCAGCGTGACGATGCGGTCGAAGGAGCCGCTCACGCCGACCGCGAAGACGATCAGCGCCGCAGTGAGATAGGCGCCCACCGCCTCGTTCAACGACAGCTCGGGAAACAGCGTGACCAGCAGCGCCGTGCCGGGCGCCGACCAGGCGGTGACGACGGGCACCCTGAGCCACAGGCTCAGGCCGATGCCCGATACCGCGGCGCCGATGGAGATGGCCCACACCCAGGAGCTCATCATCTGGGGGGAGATCTCCGCGCTCTGCGCGGCCTGGAAGAAGATCGCCAGCGGGCCGGCGTAGGAGATCAGCACCGCGACGAAACCGGCGGTGACGGCGGGGAGGGAAGCGTCCTTGAGTAGCGACATGGTCAATGGCCTTGGCGATTGTCAGTCAGCAGAAAAAAAGGCCTGAGCCAGCGCGGTCTCAGGCCAAGGAGGATCGTGCGTAGCGGGTCAGCGAGCCGCGGCGGCCTCCCCGCGCGAGCTGCGAGTCTCGCGGGAGAAGTCGAAGTCGCGGAACTCCACCAGCATGGAGAGGCCCGCCCCCAGCACCAGTGCCCAGAAGGAGGAGCCGATGCCGAGAATCTGAATTCCCGAGACCGCGATCAGGAAGGAGAACATCGCCCCCACCTCATGCTTGCCGGAGAAGGTCATGTGCATGGCCGAGCTGATGACCCGCAGCAGCGCCAGCCCGGCGACGATGGCGATGAAGTAGCTCGGCATCGCCTCGATCAGGCTGAACACGAAGCCGTAGAAGGGCGCCGCCGTGACGAAGATAATGCCGACGATCACCGCCGCCACCCAGCGCTTGTCGTGGCTGCCGGCTTCCGGCCCCGAGCAGATCCCGGTCATCGGCGCGGCGATGCAGGTACTGTGCAGGTTGAAGAAGGCCGACACCATGGTGCCGAAGCCGCCCAGCGCGGTGATTGCATTGGCCGGCGCGCTCTTGTAGCCCATGCCCTTGACCAGCCCCACCCCGGCCGGGGTCTCCATGCCGACGAGAATCAACGCCAGCGGCAGGCCGTAGGCCAGGAAGGCCTCCAGGGTAAAGGCCGGCATGATGAACTCGGGCAGCTTGAAGGAGAACGTCACGCTCGAGAAATCGGCGCCGGAGAGCGCCATGTAGCCGACGCCCACCAGCAGCGTGACCACCAGTGGCGGCACCCGGCGCAGGTAGCGCGCGGCGAAGAAGAAGGAGAGGATCATGATCGCCGCCGGCACCAAGGCATTCTGCAACGGCATCACCATGTTGGTGCCGAACTTGAGCAGGATGCCCGCCACCATGCCCATCACGATGGGCATCGGAATCAAGCGCATGACCAGGCTCATCCACCCCGCCAGGCCTACCACCAGCGCGATGCCCCCGGCGATCAGCGTGGCGCCCAGCGCCTCGTTGAGGCCCACCAGGGGAATGACGGCGGCGAACAGCAGCGCGCCGGGGATCGAGTTGGCCATCGGCAGCGGCAGCCGGTAGTAGGCCGGCAGGAACAGCCCGAACAGGCCGTTGATCATCAGGTAGCTGATCACCCACAGCAGGGTGAATTCCTGGGGGAGCCCCGCCGCGGTGCCGGCGCTGATGTGGATGACGCCGGCGCTGAGGCCGAAGATCCCGGCCACCACGCCGGCACTCAGGTTGTCGGCGTTGAGGTCACGGATGAAGTCGCGTGGCGCCGTGGCGAGTCCGGCGCCCTTCTCGATATGTTTCACGGTGTACTCCAGGGGAATGTTGTTATCGTTGAGTGAGTGGTGCGTACCGGTGAACGTGGCGTGAAGAACGATCAGCCGCTATCACCTCCCGCCACCGGCAATACGCTGCCGGTGATGTAGCCGGCCTCGCGCGAGGCCAGGAACAGGATCGGGCCGGCCTGTTCGTCGAGGGTGCCGTAGCGCCCCATGAAGCTGGTGGCCTTGGTCTGATCGATCAGCTGCTGGTACCACGCCTTCTCCTGCTCGCTGGGCTCGGCGGTGTTGCGCGGGATCACCCGCGGCGGCGCCTCGGTACCGCCGGGGGCGGTGGCGTTGACGCGAATGCCGTGCTCGGCGTACTCGAAGGCCAGCGCCACGGTCATGGCGTTGACCCCGCCCTTGGCGGCGGCATACGGCACCCGGTTGATGCCGCGGGTGGCCACCGAGGAGACGTTGACGATGTTGCCCCGACTCTCCAGCAGGTAGGGCAGCGCCGCGCGACAGCACCACAGGGTGGGAAACAGCGAACGGCGCACCTCGGCCTCGATCTGCTCCGGCCGGTAGTGCTCGTAGGGCTGAGCCCAGATGGTGCCGCCGACGTTGTTGATCAGCACGTCGACCCGGCCGTAGTGCTCCTGGACCTGGCGCATCACGCCCTCGGCGCCTTCCCAGCTCTCCAGGTCGGCCTTCAGGGCGATTGCCTCGATGCCCGCCTCGCGCAGCTCGGCCGCCACTGCATCGACGTGCTCGGCGCGATCCACCAGCGCCAGCCGGGCGCCCTCGGCGCCGGCGCGCTCGGCGACGCGCCGGCCGATGCCCTGGGCGGCGCCGGTGATCACCATCACTTGCTCCTGGAAACGTGAGCCTTCAAAACGCGCGCTCATGCCACCGCCTCCTTGGCTGTTTCCGGGGCCAGGCTCGGGGTGAACTTCTCGTAGTGGAAGCTGGCCGGCGAGATGCCCTGCCCGCGGAAGTGGGTGAGCACCGCGTCCACCATCGGCGGCGGCCCGCACAGGTAGACGTCGACCTCGCCGTCGTGGAGCAGCTCGGGGGCCATGTGGTGGGTCACGTAGCCCTTGCGTGGATGCTCGCTCGCCGCGTCGGCCACTACCGTGGTGTAGGCGAAGTCGGGCAGCGCCTCGACGAAGGCGTCGAGCTCGTCGAGCTTGACCAGATGGTCGTCGACGTTCACCCCGTAGAGCAGTCGCACCGGCTGGTCGCAGCCGCGCGCCTGCAGCTGGCGCAGCATGGAGAGGAACGGCGCCAGCCCGGTGCCGCCGGCCAGCATCAGCACGGGGCGCTCGACCTCGCGCAGGTAGAAGCTGCCCATCGGCCCGGTCAGGGTCAGGTCGTCCTCGGGCTTGGCCGCCCCGGTCAGGTAGCCGCTCATCAGGCCATTCGGCACGTTGCGGATGAGGAAGCTGGCGCGGCGCTCGCCGGGCAGCGAGCTGAACGAGTAGGAGCGGGTCTCGTCGCTGCCCGGCACCTGAATGTTGACGTACTGCCCCGGCAGGAAAGTGAGCCCCTCGCCTTCGTCGAGATCCACGACCAGCTCGAAGCTGTCCTCGGAGAGGCGCTCGACTTCGGCGACCCGGCCGGGAAACTCGCCGACGCCGGTCTTGCACAGGGTCGAGGCCACCGGCACCTGTACCACACAGTCCGACGACGGCACCATCTGGCAGGTCAGCACCTTGCCCTCTGCGAGTTCTTCGTCGGAGAGCGCCTCGTCGATGTACTCGTCGCCCAGGTCGAACTCCCCCTGCTCACAGGTGCCCTTGCAGGTGCCGCAGACACCGTCGGAGCAGTCCATCGGCAGGTTGACCTTGTGGCGATAGGCGGCGTCGAGCACCGTCTCGCCGTCCTTGCAGCTGATGAAGCGGGTCACGCCGTCTTCGAAGTTGAGGGCTATGGTGTAGCTCATGCTCGTCTCCTCCCACCGGGATCGCGGTCGCTCAGACGTGGTACACGTCGATGACCTGGTGGATGTAGTCGTTGTTCAGCACCACCTTCTTGTAGGTGATCAGCGGCGCGGCGCCGCTTACGTCCAGGGTGTAGAACGACGTGCCGAAGTAGGCGCTGGTCTGCTGGTAGCGATGGCTCAGGGTGTGCCAGTTGAAGCGCAGCTCGACCGTGTCGCCCTGCTGCGAGAGCACCTCCAGGTTGGTGACCTGGTGGGTGGTGCGCGGCTCGGGGATGCTGGTCGCCCCGGAGCGCTCGGTCTTGATGCGGTAGACGCGGTCCTCCAGCCCCTCGCGGTTGGGGTAGTAGATCAGCGAGATCTCGCTCTGTGGGTCCTCGGTCAGCCGGTCGTCGTCGTCCCAGGCCGGCATCCAGAAGACCACGTCCTTGTGGTAGCAGGTCAGCCACTCGTCCCACTGGCGGTCGTCGAGCAGGCGGGCCTCGCGATGGACAAAGGCCTGAATATCGAGATAAGTCATGACGGTGCCCTCCCTCAGGCCGACGCGGTGGCAATGAACTGGCTGCGCTCTTTTTCGATGGCGCGCAGCATCTCCTCGACCCAGTGCTTGTGATGCATCACATAGAGGCCCTCGTCCTCGGGCGAGGCGCCGCTGAGCAGCGGCTTCATGTCGATGGCGCGGGCATTGTCGTCGGCGCCCTCGATCCACTGCCTGGCGCCACGGGAGAGGTCGTTCCACTCGGCGTCGAGGCCGGCGTAGCCGTTCTGGCAGGCGCGGAACTCCTCCAGGTCGTCCGGCGTGCCCATGCCGCTGACGTTGAAGAAATCCTCGTACTGACGGATACGCAGGGCGCGGTTCTCGGCCGATTCGCCCTTGGGCGCGAAGCAGTAGATGGTGACCTCGCTCTTGTCCACGGCGATCGGCCGGATCACGCGGATCTGAGTGGAGAACTGGTCCATCAGGTAGACGTTGGGGTAGAGGCAGAGATTGCGGGTCTGGTTGACGATGGAGTCGGCCCGCGCCTCGCCGAGCGCCTGCTCGATGCGCTCGCGCTGGGAGTAGACCGGGCGCACCTCGGGATTGAGCAGGCGCGTCCACAGCATCATGTGGCCGTTCTCATAGGAGTAGAAGCCACCCATGCTCTTCGACCAGCCGTTGGCGTCCACCGCCTTGGTGCCGCCGGCGTCGTAGTTGCGCCGCTCCATGGTCGAGGCGTAGTTCCAGTGCACGGTGCTGACGTGATAGCCATCGGCGCCGTTTTCGGCGCCCAGCTTCCAGTTGCCGTTGAAGGTGTAGGAGGAGGTGCCGCGCAGGATCTCGATGCCCTCCGGCGCCTGGTCGACGATGTTGTCGATGATCTTGGTGGTTTCGCCCAGGTATTCGGTGAGCGGGGCGACGTCGGCACTCAGGCTGCCGAACAGGAAGCCGCGGTAGTTCTCGAAGCGCGCCACGCGCTTGAGGTCGTGGGAGCCCTCCTGCTTGAAGCCCTCGGGATAGGCGCCGGTCTTCTCGTTCTTGGCCTTGAGCAGCTTGCCGTCGTTCTTGAACGACCAGCCGTGGAAGGGGCAGGTGAAGGTGCCCTTGTTGCCGCGTTTCTTGCGGCACAGGGTGGCGCCGCGGTGGGCGCAGGCGTTGATCAGCGCGTGCAGCTCGCCCTGCTTGTCGCGGGTGATGATCACCGGCTGGCGGCCCATGGTGACGGTCATGTAGTCACCCGGTTCCGCGACCTGGCTCTCGTGGGCCAGGAACAGCCAGTTGCCCTCGAAGATGTGCTTCATCTCCAGCTCGAAGAAGGCCGGGTCGGTGAACATGCTGCGATGGCAGCGGAAGATGCCGTTCTCGGGGTCGTCGACGACGGCTCCGCGAACGCGCTTCTCGAGACGATCAAGCTGTGCGGTCATGGCTCCAACTCCTCGTGGCTCTTGTCAGGTCGTGAGGCTCCCCTACCCGCCGGCCAAGGCCGGCGGGGGAGCGCTTCGTATCGTCAGGTGACTTGCGGAAAGCGTCGGGCGATCAGGCCTCGGCGGGCTCGCGCTTGCCCGCTGCCGCCTCGTCCTCCAGCGCACGCGGGCGCTTGTGGCGGCTCTGCAGTTCGGGGTCGGCGGTCGAGGCCAACTCGACGTCGAATACCACCTCGGTGAAGGGGGCTTCGAGCCCGCGCTTGGCGGCCTCGGCGGCGTCCTCAATGCGGGTGGCCTCGACCACCAGCTCCTCGCGGGTGGCGAAGGCGAAGTCGTCGTAGGTGTACTCATCGCCGGCCAGATTGATCTGGGTGGTCAGGTGACGATGACCCGGCGCGGAGACGAAGAAGTGGATATGCGCGGGGCGCTGGCCGTGGCGACCCAGCAGCTTGAGCACCTGGTCGGTGGGGCTGCCTGCCGGCACGCCGTAGCCGGAGGGGATGATGCTGCGCGCGCGGTAGCGTCCCTCGGCGTCGGCGAGGATGGTGCGGCGCAGATTGTATTCAGACTGCGAGGGATCGAAGAACGAGTAGTTGCCCTTGGAGTCGGCGTGCCAGATCTCCACCTGGGCGCCGGGGATCGGCTTGCCTTGGGTGTCGCGCACCTGGCCGGTCAGCCACATGACCTCGGCGTCCGTATCGCTACCGTCGTCCATGCACGCCTCGCCCTCGGCCACCGGTGCGCCCGCCACGTAGAGCGGGCCCTCGATGGTGCGTGGCGTGCCGCCGGTCAGGCCGGCCTGCTCGTCGGCAGCGTCCATGCGCATGTCGAGGTAGTGGTCGAAGCCGAGCCCCGGGGCCAGCAGGCCGAACTGGCTCTCCTTGCCCAGCTCGTTGAGCAGGCTGACGGCGGACCAGAACTCCTCCGGGGTGACGTCGAAGTCGTCCATCAAGCGATAAACGTCGGAAAGCAGGCGATGCAGGATCTGCTTGGCGCGGTGGCTGCCGCCCTGCTGGTCGAAGCCGGCCACGGCCTTGAGAAAGTTCTGTACCTCGGGGGTGTCATGGATCTTCACGGTCATGGGTCTGTCCTCGTTGTCGTTGGTTGCCCCACGGGGCTGGCGTGAATCGTCGGGATCAGCTGTCGTCGTCACGAATGGATGAGGGGTGGCGGCACAGCGGCTTGACGCCGATCTCCATCCACGGGAAGAGCGGCAGGCCCGCGACGATCTCCTGCAGCTCGGCGTTGTCGCGCACGTCGAAGATGCTGACGTTGGCGTAGCTGCCGGCGACCCGCCACAGGTGGCGCCACTTGCCCTGCCGCTGCAGCTCCTGGGCGTACTCCTTTTCGCGCGCCTTGATCGCGGCGGCCTCTTCGGCCGGCATCGACGGCGGCAGCTTGACGGTCATTTCCACCTGAAAAAGCATGAGTGCATTCTCCTGTCACTGACGGGTGTAGTGGGCGAGCTTGTCTTCATCCAGGGTGATACCCAGTCCCAGCCCTTTCGGCAGCTCCACGCCGAACTCGCCGTAGGCCAGCGGCTCGGCGACGATATCGTCCTTGAGCAGCAGCGGGCCGAACATCTCGCTACCCCAGGCCAGCTCGGGCAGGGTGGCCCAGGCGTGCAGCGAGGCGGCGGTGCCGATGGAGCCCTCGAGCAGGGTGCCGCCGTAGAGGCCGATGCCGGCTGCCTGGGCGACCTGGGCCAGCGCCAGGGCACCGCGCGGGCCGCCGGCCTTGGCGATCTTCAGCGCATAGGCGCCGCTGAAGCCGGCCGCCGCCAGGGCGAAGCCGTCGCGGGCGTCGGCCACCGCCTCGTCGGCCAGCATCGGCACTTCGAAGCGATCCGCCAGACGAATCAGCCCGGCATGCTCGCGGGCGGGTATGGGTTGTTCGATCAGCTCGATGCCGGCGGCCTGCAGCGCGGCGATGCCGCGCACGGCGGTGCTCTCGTCCCAGGCCTGGTTGACGTCGACCCTGATGCTTGCCCGCTCGCCCAATGCCTCCTTGATCGCGGCCACGTGGCGCACGTCGTCGTCCACGGCGTTGGCGCCGATCTTCAGCTTGAAGTCGCAGTGACGGCGCTGTTCCAGGCGCTGGAAGGCCTCGTCGATGTCGCGGGCGGTATCGCCACTGGCGAGCGTCCACAGCACCGGCAGGTGGTCGTGGCGCGCACCGCCGAGCAGCTCGGCCATGGGCAGGCCGAGGCGCTTGCCCTGGGCGTCGAGCAGCGCGGTCTCCAGCGCCGACTTGGCGATGGCGTTGCCTCGGGCATGGCGGTCGAGACGAGCGCGCAGCGCCGCAACGGAGCCCGCCGGCTGACCGATCAATAGCGGCGCCAGGTAGGTGTCGATGTTGCGCTTGATGCTCTCGGGGCTCTCGGGGCCGTAGGCAAGCCCGCCGATGGTGGTGCCCTCGCCCAGGCCCTCGACGCCGTCGGAGTCGCGCAGACGCACGATGACCAGCGTCTGACAGGCCATGGTGGTCATGGAGAGCTTGTGGGGGCGGATGGTCGGCAGGTCGACCAGCAGCGTTTCGATGGACTCGATGACAGATGACATGCGCGCTCCGGCGGTTCGGTGTTTCGATACCTTGGCAGTCTGCTTGCCCCGACGCGGCCGAACCAATATCGTTTAGGTCCCGAGCCATACCCTGGAGGTATCATGGAGCTGCGACATCTGCGCTACTTCTGCGTCGTGGCGGAGGAGCTGAACCTGACCCGGGCGGCCGCCAGGCTGCACATGGCACAGCCGCCATTGTCACGACAGATCAAGCAGTTGGAGGGAGAGATTGGCGCCGAACTGTTCGAGCGGAGCGCGCGCGGAATGCGCCTCACGCCAGCGGGCCAGCTCTTCCATGAGCATACCCTGCAGATAATGGAGAAGCTCGACACCACCATTGCCGCGACCCAGCGCCTGGCCCGCAGCAAGCGCGTGATGTTCGGCATCGGCTTCGTTCCTTCGGTGTTCTACGGGCAGTTGCCGCTGCTGGTGCGGGAATTACGACAAAAGGATAACGTCGAGCTGATGCTGGCCGAGCTGACCACGGTGCAGCAGATCAAGGCGCTCAAGAGCGGACGCATCGACATGGGCTTCGGCCGCATGCGTATCGACGACCCCGATGTAGAGCAGGAGAACCTGTTCGACGAGCCGCTGATGGCGGCGCTGCCCGAAGGGCATCCGCTGTCAGAGACCAAGCCGACCCTGGCCCAGCTCGCCGAATATCCGCTGGTGCTGTTTCCGGCCCAACCGCGCCCGAGCCTGGCCGATATGACGCTGGGGCTGTTTCGCCGTCGCGGGCTCAAGGTCAGCGTGGCGCAGGAGGCCAACGAGCTGCAGACGGCGCTGGCACTGGTCGCCTCGGAGATCGGCATCACCCTGGTTCCGGAGCAGGTCAAGCGCGTGCGTCGCGACGGCATCGTCTACGTCTACCTCGCCGACCCGGGCCTGACCTCGCCGGTGATCTGCAGCCGGCGCAAGGGCGAGGCGCCCTCGCCGATCATGCAGGAGGCCAATGCCATTCTCGAGGTGCTGGTGGAGAATCGCCGCAGCGGTAGATATCCATGAACTGTCGGTGAAGGGTCAGTCGACTGGCCGGGCCACGACCAGGCACGATGTCCGACTGCCATGACGCGACAGAAGCGTGAACTCCTCCAGCGCCAAGCCGGCGTCGCGAATCTGTTCCTTGAAGGCATCTTCGTAGGTCACCTGGCCGAAATCGATGCTGGTGAGCCGCTTGAGCATGGGCTTGAGATGCTCCATGAAACGTGAAGGCCGCTGCTGGATGGTCTGGGTGAAGTAGAGTCGTCCGCCCGGATTGAGCAGTGTGCGGCAATGGCGCAGTGCCCGCTCGGGCTCCGGCAACAGCATGAAGCTGGCGGAGAAGTAGACCGCATCGTAGGGCCCGCCGCGATGATCGTAGACGGATTCGAGACGCACCTCGACATGGGCGGCGAGCGCCGCCTCCTCGAGCCGGCGCCGGGCACGCACAATGTAGTCGGCGTCGATATCGATGCCGGTAATGCGCAGGCGCTTTTGCTGCACCCGTTCGGCGTTGGCCAGCAGCGCCCCGGCCGTGCCGATGCCCACATCGAGCAGCGCGGCATCCTCGGGCAAGCGGCTCAATACTTCGGTGTACCAGCGGGCGGTGAGCCTGAGGATGAAGGTGTCGTAGACGATGCCTCTCATGGGAACCAACCTAGCATGTCTCCGCGGCCGGGCGTCGGCCCGGCGCGCACATAGGGTTTGACCAAGGTCGGGTTGCGGCGTGCGGGCGGGAACGCAACCATGATAGCGAACGTATGTACGCTATACGCACATCCCACCCTGAACAAGGCCCGAACATGAGCGAACCCTGCGCAATCGTCACCGGCGGCGCCCGTAATATCGGTCAGGCGATTGCCCTGCGCCTGCAACATGACGGCTATCGCACCATCGTGCTGGACATCGTCGAGCCCGAGGCCGAGTCGCTCAGGGCCGATGCGCACCTGGTCGACCTCGCCGAGGTGGAGGCCACCCGGGCGGTACTCGCGGAGATCCTCGAGACCCATACCGTGGATTGCCTGGTCAACAACGTGGGGATCGTCGCGCCCGCGCTGCTCGACGAAACAAGAGTGGAGGACTTCGATCGCCTGATGCACCTCAACGTGCGTTCGGCGCTGGTCTGCACCCAGGCGCTGCTGCCGGGAATGCGCCAGCGCCGCCACGGCCGTATCGTGATCAACGCCAGCCGCGTGGTACTGGGCAAGGAAGCGCGCAGCCTCTACAGCGCGACCAAGGGCGCGCTGCAGTCCATGGCCCGCACTTGGGCGCTGGAACTGGCCGGAGACGGTATCACGGTCAACTGCGTCGCCCCCGGCCCCATTGCCACCACGGCCTTCTGGGAGAACAACCCGCCGGACTCGGAGCGCGCGCGGCGCATCATCGACAACATTCCGGTGCAGCGCATGGGCGAGCCCGAGGACGTGGCCCAGGCGGTGAGCTTCTTCTGCGACGCGCGCAGCGGCTTCGTCACCGGCCAGACCCTGTTCGTCTGCGGTGGCGTCAGCGTCGGCTGATTCAGCCTAGACGATACCGCGCCGGCGCAGCGCGCCGATCTCCTCCGGCGTCTTGCCCAGCCGCCGCGCCAGCACGGCCTCGGTATCCTCGCCCAGCGCCGGCGGCGCCTTGCGGTACTCGATCGGGGTTCGCGAATACTTGATCGGGTTGGCCACGCCGGGTACCGGTCCGTGATTGGACTCGAGTTCGATCTTCATCTCACGCGCCTTGACTTGGGGGTCGTCGAAGACCTGGGCGATGTTCTGGATCGGCCCGCAGGGCACCGCGATCTCGCCCAGCAGCGCTATCCATTCGTTGCAGGTGCGCGTACGTGTGATCTCGACCATGATCGGCACCAGATCGAGCCGATGCTTGACCCGCCCGGGGTTGGTGGCAAAGCGCGCATCCTCGGCCAGCTCGGGCCGCCCCACCGCCTGGCAGAAGCGCTGGAACTGGCCGTCGTTGCCGATGGCGATGATCACCTTCTCGCCGTCGGCAGTGGGGAACGGCTGGTAGGGCACCAGATTGGGGTGGTACTCGCCAGTACGGGTGGGCAGCGTACCGCTGCAGAAGTAGTTCTGCGCCTGGTTGGCCAGCCAGCTCACCTGCACGTCGAGCAGTGCCATGTCGATGTACTGCCCTTCACCGGTCTGGCTGCGATGGTGCAGCGCACCGAGGATGGCGATGGTGGCGTTCATGCCGGTGGTCAGGTCCGCCACCGCCATGCCGACCCGCTGCGGACCGGCGCCGGGTTCGCCGTCAGCCGCCCCGGTAATGCTCATCAGGCCGCCCTGGGCCTGGATCAGATAGTCGTAGCCGGCCATGGCGGCCATCGGCCCGGTCTGGCCGAAGCCGGTGATGGAGCAGTAGATCAGCCCCGGATTAATGGCTTCCAGGGTGTCGTAGTCGAGCCCCTTGCGCGCCAGGCCGCCGCTCTTGAAGTTCTCTACCAGGATGTCGCTCTCGGCGGCCAGCTCGCGGATCAGCGCCTGACCCTCGGGCTTGCTCATGTCCACGGTCACGGAGTGCTTGCCGCGGTTGGCCGAAAGATAATAGGCCGACTCGCGGGTCTCGCTGCCGTCGCGATCCTTGAGCCAGGGGGGGCCCCAGTGACGCGTATCGTCGCCGCTCACCGGGCGCTCGACCTTGATCACTTCCGCGCCCATGTCGGCCAGTATCTGGGTGCACCAGGGGCCGGCCATCACGCGGCTCAGGTCGAGCACGCGCAGGCCTGTCAGCGGTCCCGCCATGTCATTGTCTCCGCTCGCTTTGGTTCCGCTTTATGGGTTCCACCCGTGCGTGGTGCTCACGACATCTCCTGCGTCGTCTCGCTGGTTGACGGCTGGCGACGCGAGGTGACGTAGCGATAGAGCGCCAGCAGAATCGACCCCAGCGTCAAGGCGATGAAGAACCAGGTGATCGGGCCGCGTACGAAAATCGCGAGATCGTTGTGGCCGATCAGCAGCGAGCGACGCAGGTTGTCCTCGAACATCGGCCCGAGGATGAAGCCGATCAGGAAGGGGGCCGCCGGAATCGCCGCCCGGTTGAAGACATAGCCCAGCACGCCGAAGCCCAGCATCAGCCACACGTCGAAGGTGTCGTTGTTCACGGCATAGGCGCCGTAGACGCAGAACATCAGCACGATGGGAAAGAGGATCGACTTGGGAATGTCGGCGATCAGCGAGAAGTACTTGATGGCGCCGTTGCCCACCACCAGCAGCACCAGCGAGCTGAACATGATGCCGACGAACAACGCATAGATCAGCGTCAGGTTCTCCTGGAACATGATCGGGCCGGGCGTCAACCCGTGAACCATGAAGGCGCCGAGAATGATGGCGGTGATCACGTCGCCCGGAATGCCCAACGACAGCAGTGGAATCAGGGTCGCCCCGGCCACGCCGTTGTTGCCCGCCTCGGCCGCGGCCACGCCTTCCACCTCGCCCTTGCCGAAATTGTCGCGGTTGGGCGAGCGGCGGCGGGCATCGCTGTAGGAAATGAAGGCCGCGGCGGTGGCCCCGGTGCCGGGAATGGCACCGATGACCACACCGATCAGGCTGCCGCGAATGATGCTCTTCAGGCAACGCTTGAGCTCGGCCAGGGTCATGCCCACCCCGCTGGCCTTGGCCTTGAGGTGAGGCAGCGCCTTCTTGCGATAGAACTCGATGATCTCGGGAATGGCAAACAGCCCGATCAGCAAAGGGATGAACGAAATCGAGTCCATCAGGTTGTAGTTGCCGAAGGTCAGCCGCTGGGAGCCGTAGACCTCGTCCAGCCCCACCAGGGAGAGCAGGATGCCCATCAAGGCGGCGAGCAGGCCCTTGATCATCGAGCCGCTGGCCAGCGAGATGATGATCGTCAACGAAAAGCAGATCAGCCAGAAGAACTCCGGGGCGCCGAAGTTCAGCGCGATCTTGGCCAGGTAGGCGGCAAAGAAGATCAGCGCGATGTTGGAGATGAAATCGGCGATCACCGACGAGTAGAGCGCCGTCTTGAGCGCCTTCTTGGCATGCCCCTGCTGGGCCATCGGGTAGCCGTCGAGCAGGGTGCAAGCGGATGCCGGCGAGCCCGGCGTGCGGATCAGGATGGCGGTGATCGAGCCGCCGTACATGCCGCCCTTGTAGATGCCCACCAGCAGCAAGATGGCCGCCACCGGCTGCATGGAGAAGGTGAACGGCAGCGCCAGGGCCACCGCCATGGTGGCGGTCAGGCCCGGAATGGAGCCGACCACGACACCGATGACGACGCCCAGTGCAATGGCGATGAAGTTATCCAGGCTGAGAAAGAGATGGAGGACTTCCGAGAACATATCCATAGGTCACCGAGGGCGAGGGTGAGAGCGAGCGCCTGTCGTCAGAACGGCATCAGTGGCAGCGGCACGTTCATGGCCTTCACGAAGAGGAAGGTGACAGCGGCGGGAAACACGAACGCCAGGCCATAGACCCACCAGGTCTTGACCGGATGCGCGGCAAACAGGATCAGCGTGGCCAGGATGCCGCTGATCACCGCACCCAGCGCCTCGAACAGACCCACGTAGACGACCAGGGCCACCGCCATCATGGCGAAGCGCAGCCGTGGCCCCTTCTCGATGCGCCGGCCGTCCTCCTTGTCGGTATTGTCGACCAGCAGCCCCTGCACGATCAGCAGACACGAGAAGACGAGCATCAGCCCGCCCACGATGCGTGGCAGCCAACGCGGCGACATCATCGGGTTCTGCAGGATGGGCGGTTCGCCGATGTAGTTCGGAATCAGGTAGAACAGCAGTACGGCGGAGGCAGCCAGCAGCACACACCCTGCCAGAACATCGCCGGGGTCGCGGAGCGCCCTGACACGCTTGGGAAACGAGGTCGACATGACAACCCTCCACGGACACGAGCGAGGCGAGGACGACGCCCTCGCCTCAGCGGTTGTTGCGGCCAGCCTTCTCGCTTACTGGCTGATGCCGGCCTGCTCGGCCACTTCTTGCCAGCGCTCGACTTCCTGGGCGATGAACTGCTTGAACCCCTCGCCGTCCACCTGCCCCGGCTCGGCGCCCAGCTGGTTGGAGAAGTCGAGGAATTCCTCGCGCTGCATCACGGCATCGAGTGCCTCGCGCATGGCGTCCTGGCCTTCCTGGGAGAAGGACTCATGGGCGATCAGCCCGAACCAGGCGGTGGTCACGAACTGGTCCAGGTTGTAATCGCCGATCTCGGCCAGGGTAGGCACGTCCGGCAGGTGCTCGGAGCGCTCGGCGGAAGTCACGGCCAGCGCCTTGAGATCGCCGGAGCGAATGTGCGACAGCACGGTCGGCATGTTCTCGAAGGAGACATCGACGTCGCCACCCAGCAGGGCCGGCAGAGCCGCGCCGCTGCCGGCAAACGGAACCGCGGTCATGTTGGTCTCGGTCAGCGTCTTGAACAGCTCGCCCGACATATGGATGGAGCTGCCCACGCCACTGTGACTGAAGGTCATGTTCTGCTCGCGCGCCGCCTCGACGAACGCCTCGACGCTGTCATAGGGGCTGTCAGCCGGCACTACCATCACGTTGGGAATGTCGATCAGGTTCTGCAGGAAGACGAAGTCCTCGACCGGATCGTAGGCCAGGTCGGGATAGATCGCTGCGCCGATGGTGTGGCCCGGGGATGCCATCAGAATGGTGTGCTCGGCGTCGCGGCCACCACGGGCCAAGCGGCCGGTAGCCACGGTGGAGCCCGCCCCCGGGCGATTCTCGACCACCACGTTGGCGCCCAGCTCGTCCTGCAGCAGATCGGCGACGCGGCGCGAGAGCACGTCGGTGGTGCCGCCCGGCGCGTAGGGAACGACGAGACGCACGTCGTCGGTCGGCCATTCGTTGGCGCTGGCCGCCGAAACGGACATCGCAATAGCCAGACCACCGCTGCATGCCGCCAAGCATGCCTTTCTGAATAAGCTCGTCATCATTACGCCACCTTCATTGTCGTCAATTCACATTGTTCGCTAAGCGTACATATATTCGCTATGACAACGAGGGTACTGCGTTACGACATTACCCCAAACCCGACCTTAGTCTTACCCTTGGCACCGCCTCCTTGCTCATGGAAAAACCCGGGCCAACCGTCAGGGCCCGGGTCAAGGAGGAAACATGTGAGGGGGATAGAGCTACTCCAGCGACTCAGCCATCAGGAAAAAGATCCAGCACGAGAGGAGCCAGTGCAGGTGCTTAGAGAGGGTGGTCGAGTGCTCTCAACTCCCAGAAAGCCACCACCGCCAACGTGCCGACTACCAATATGGCTAGCGTCAGCACCGTCAGCCCGGTTGCAGTCAGCGCCAGCACGGCCAGCAACGCCAGGCCTACGCAGTGGGATAGCGGTACACGGCCCCAGGCAATGGTCTTGAACAGCAAATTGCCGATCAGATACACCGCCGGGCCGCCAATCAGTGCGCTGCCCCATTTCCAACCAGCCACATCCTGCGGATGAGCAAGCAGAAACTCAGCCCCCACGGCAGTCAGGATAATACCGGCCACTAATGGGATATGGGCGTAGGTATAGGCCAGTCGTCCCAGCGCACCAGGGTTATCCGAGGTCTTGATCAGCTCTGCCGCACGCTGGTGGCCGAAGCGGAAGTAAATCCACCACAGCAGAATGGTGGTGACAAACGCCGTGACAAAGGCCAGGAACAGTGTCGGTGAAAGCTCCAACCTGGTCAGGGTATTGCCCATCACCAGAATGGTTTCGCCAAGGCAGATGATAATAAACAGCGCGCAGCGCTCGGCCATGTGCGCACCGGAAATTTCCCAATCTCGCCCCGTGGAACACCCCAGCACCGGCAGCCAAAACCCAACGGCGGCAGACAGGTATTCAATGCCCAGGGCTATGCCCCACAGCAACATACGGCGGTCGCCTTCATCCAGCGCCCCGGCCACCCAAAACACTCCGGCCAGTGCCAGCCAACTGGTGATGCGAATAAAATTTCGGTAGTTACGCTCATCCACTCCACGTAGCAGGCACATCACGACTGCCGAACGCCCCACCTGCATAACGGCAAAAGCAATACCAAAAATCAGCCCACGCTCGCCAAACGCCTCGGGGATGGAGGTGGAGAGCAGCAGGCCAACCAGCATCAACCCCAGAAACAAGCAGCGGCTGATCCAGTGTTCCGGATTGATCCAGTTGGCCACCCAAGTGGTGTACACCCACACCCACCAGATTGCCAACACCAGCATAATGCCTTCGATAAAACCGCGAGGGGTGTAATGGTGAGCCAAGGTGTGAGAAAGCTGGATGATGGTAAATACAAATACCAGATCGAAGAAAAGTTCAATAAAAGACACATGATCGGCGCCGGCGCTGCCACGCTGGCGAAATAGATGGACAGGGCTCATTTACCGGCTTCCTGATGATCGTGCAAGGCACGGGCTATACGCGAATCCGGCACAAACCACAGCACGGCCACGGTCGCATACAACAGCCAGGACAATACCGGTTGAACGAACGCCAAGCCGATACCCACGGCGTAGAGCACCATTGAGGTTTTACCCTTCCAGTCGTAGCGAAAGGCATGACGCAGAGGGTGGTCATGCTCGTGCTGATCGAGAATCCGCTTTTGCAGATAAAAATAGGCCAGCGCCGCCATCAGCAACACCGCGCCATACACCGCGCTGGGCACAGGCGCAAAGGGGTAGCTACCCACCCAGCGCGTGGCAAAGGGAATCAGCGATAGCCAGAACAGCAGATGCATATTGCCCCACATCACCGCCGGACTAAGCTTGCGGCAGGCCGAGAGCAAGTAGCTGTGGTTATTCCAGTAAATGGCAATATAGACAAAGCTCAACGCAAAGCTTAGCAGCACCGGCCATAAAGCCAGAAGATCCGACAGTTGGTCACCGGTGGTGACAGCAATGTCGAATACCATGATCGTTATAATAATGGCCAATAGGCCGTCAGTCAGCGCTTCAACTCTTCCGGTATTCATCTTGGTCTTTGTTCGCTCTCATGGGCTCTTGGGATGGAAGAGAATACTGCCTGTCTCTCGCGCCGGATGACTATCGCTTTATTATTCGCAGCCGTACTGCGGTTATCGGTTCCAATGACAAACGTACATGTGATCTCAGGCTAGCCGCCTGGTCTGGCTTGCACCAGAGGCTCAAATCAACGCAAGCCAGATAGATGATATGCGCAAATGACCACGCACCGAAAGTCGGCCCGTGGTCGTGAAAGGGGTAAGGGATTGAGGCAATGGCGGCCTAGCTCTCCATCGCCGCGAACGCTTCGGCGATGGTGGGCGGCGCCGTGGGTCGGGCGTACATCGCCTTCAGGTACTCTCTCAGCCGCGGTGCGTCGCCAAGCATTTCCTCTTCGTTGGCCCAGTCCAGGGTAAAGGCGGCGTTGAAGTCGGCGACGCTGAGCCGATCGCCGACGAGGAACTCGCGCCCTTCCATGTGCCGCTCGAGCACCGCCAGCATCTCCCTGCATTCCTGCCTGGCCAGGTCGACATCCTGAGGCAGGCGCTTCTCGTCCGGGTAGATGAAGGTGTGGCGGGCAATGCGCCACAGCGGCTGTTCGATTTCTGTTACCAGGAAGAAGATCCAGCGGTACATCTGGGCTCTCTCTTCCACAGCCTCCGGAATGAAACCCGCCTGTGGATATTTCTCGGCCAGGTAGAGCTGGATGGCGGCCGATTCGGTGATGACCTGGTCACCGTCAACCAGCACAGGGACCTTGGCGGCGGGGTTGAGCGCAAGGAAATCGGGTTGAAGATGTTCCCCTTGCAGGAGGGCCACCGGGACCTGCTCATACTCCAGGCCCAGCTCGTTGAGCAGCCAGATAGCGCGCAGGGCGCGGGTCGGTGGCGTTCCGTAGAGTTTCAACATTTTCCGGCTCCATCGGTTGGCAGGCATCTGCTGTCTTGCAGGCCTCTCATCCAGTCGAGCGGGTGCAGGTGGAATCGACACTACCCGGCGGTGAGCACCGCTGCCGGAACTGAAGACTCGTCGAGCGACCATTCACAAATGAGAAGAGCCAGCGCTTTTTGCGCTAGCTCTTCTCATCGTGTCAGGTTGCCGGCCCGCGGCACGGCCTTGGCCGTTAGAGGTAGTAGTTGTTGCGCAGACGGGGCTCATGCTGACGGTAGGCAGCAGAACCGATGTGCTTGATCAGAGGAGCACTGGTTTCGCGAGAGCCTCAAAGCCCAATCTCGACCTGCTCGTCCATGGGGACCGTGCAGCAGGTCAGCACATGGCCATCGGCCGGGCTGACCTGCGGCTTGCGCGTGTAATGCACGCTTCCCGAGAGCAGCCGCGTGGCGCAAGTCCCGCATTTGCCCGAACGGCAGTTGTAGGAGGGTTTCAGCCCGGCCGCCTCGGCGGTTTCCAGCAGCGTGCCGCTCTGCGCGGTCCATTCGGCCTGGGTCTCCGAGTGGGCGAAGGTAACCGTTGCGCGTGCAGGCAACTCAACGCCCGGGCCTATCTCATTCGTCTCATCGAGTTCGCCCGCGCCGAAAAATTCGTAGTGGATATGTGAGCGGTCGATGCCCATGTCACGCAAGCCCGTATACAGCGCTCGCATGAAACTCTCGGGGCCGCACAAGTAGAACTGGTACCCGCCGAAAGGGAGAAACCCAGCAAGCACCTCCAAGCTCAGCCGCGCCTCGGTATCGTGGGTGTGGCCCAACCTGTCGCCCGCCCCCGGCGCCGAATACGCCGTGAATAGATGCAGCCAGTCGTGCTGGCGGGCGATGGCTTCGAGCTCGCCGCGAAATGCCCGGCTGGCACCGTTCGGGGTGGCATGGATGAAGTACACCTCGCGCCTAGGCGCACCGCCTCGCCGCGCGCGCACAAGTCCGTCGAGCATGGCCATCATCGGCGTGATGCCGACGCCGCCGGAGAGCATGACGATGGGCTGGGTGCCGTCGTCCAGCACGAAATCGCCCGCGGGCGAAGCGGCTTCGATCACATCCCCACGCTCAAGCCGGTCGTGCAGCAGGTGGGAAGCCCGGCCGCGCGCCTCACGCTTGATGGAGAGGCGGTAGTCGCGCCCGTTTGGCCCTTGCGAGATCGTGTAGCTGCGCAGAATCGGTCCGTCATCGTCCTGAAGCCGGATCGGCAGGAACTGCCCTGCGACATGCGGCTCGATAGGGCCGCCATCCGCGGGTGCCAGATAAATAGAGGTGATGGTGTCGCTTTCCCTGCGTTTCGAGACGATCTGGAAGCGGCGATAACCGTCGGTCTTGAGCGCGGCCAAGCGCACCTCATCCCAGTTGCCTGTGGCATCGAGTGCGGGCCACTGTTCGGCAAGTGTCGCGGTCACCGGCAAGGTAGCGGTCGCGTGCCAGACCTCCTCCGGCACCACATCGACGATACGCTCGGCCCCCGTGAAAGCGCCGGCGCGCCCTGCGCTCCAGTCGATGGTGGCACGACCGGTCAGCACTACCGCCTCACCGGTTTCGAAGTCCGGCACGAACAGGCCCACGCGGCCATCGCTTTCGATGTTGCCGAGCGTGTTGAACATGCGGTTGCCGGAAAAATCCGGAAAGGAGAGCGACCCATCGTCGTTGATGCCGAGAAACCCCGGCCGCCCGCCGCGGTGTGAGGCGTCGATCCCAGCGTTTCCTCCCTCGAGGGGACTGGCGGCACGGGAAGCGATGAAGAAGGTATCGGCGGATTCGACAATGCGACGAACCGCCGGGTCATCCAGGCTGCTGCATCGGCCGTTGGCGGCTGAGGGCTCGCCCCTGGTGGGAGCCAGGGAGCGAGTCTGGATGTATTGCGGGCAGTTCCCGAAGCTTTGGTCGACCGCAATGGCAATAGCGCCTTCCGAGGCGCGTTGCACCCGGCCATTCATCCGATTGCGGCGCCGGTTGGTGAGATCGACCCCGACGACGCCGACGCTCGCGCCGGGCGTCAACACCAGCCCGAGCTCGCCTGTGAGAATCGGGGCACGTTGCAACACCAGCGTATTCGGGGAAGGAGAGGTCGAGTAGCCAGGCGGCCCGAAGACGGGAACGCACCATGGCCGACCCGCCGGGTCGAGCAGCCCGAGAAACAGCATCGGCAAGTTCTCGAAGAAATCGCGATGCTGCTGCGGCATCTCCGGGCGCACGAAACCTGCCGCACTCTCGAGCCAGTCGTCGGAAACCTCGGCACGCGCCTGGACGGCACGCTCGCCAGCGTGAAAGGCATTGTCCTGTGCCATGGCGGTGCCCCTCTCGGTCAGGCGGTTTCGGAAAGTGGCGTACGAGCCATACCGACGAAGCCTTTCTGCGCCTCCACCCTGGCCAGCCAAGCCCGGATCGACGGGTAAGCATCGAGACTGACGCCGCCTTCGGGCGCATGGGCGATGTAGCTGTAGCCGGCCACATCGGCGATCGTGATCGTCGGCCCGGCCAGGAAATCGCGGCGTTCCAGAATCGGCTCCATGTGGGCAAAGAGTCGATGCGCCGCGGCCTTGGCGCCTTCGTGATCCAGCGATGCGCCGAATACCGTCACCAGCCGTGCCGCGCAAGGACCACGCGCGATCTCACCGGCGGCCACCGACAGCCAGCGCTGCACTTCAGCCGCGGCCGCGGGGCTCTCAGGCAGCCAGTCGTGGCCGGTGGGGTAGGATTTCACCAGGTAGACCAGAATGGCGTTGGAGTCCGACAGCGTCACGCCGTTGTCATCGATGGCGGGGACCTGGCCGAAGGGGCTGATGGCGAGAAATTCGGGCGCCTTGTGCGCACCGTTCGCGACATCGATATCGACCGTCTCATAGGGGAGGTCGAGCAGCGCCATCATGAGTTCGACGCGATGGCTGTGACCGGATTTCGGGTGCCGGTAAAGTTTGATCGGGACGGCTTGAGTAGGGAAGTTGGGGTTCATGCTTGGGCTCCTGTGAACGAGACATGGGGACTTTCGCGCTCGATGTGGTGAGCTGTTCACGAGGATATTGGTTTCCAAAAATCCGCAGTAGATGTCAAAGTTGAAACCTAGACTTCCATTATTTGGAAACCACAGCTCAATGGATCGGTGACCCATGCCCGATAGACTCCAGACCATGGCCATGCTCCTCAGAGTCGTCGACGAAGGCAGCATCACGGCGGGTGCCCGGGCCCTGCGAATGCCCATCGCGACCGTTAGCCGCAGGATCTCCGAGCTGGAAGCCGATTTGAACGCCGAGCTGGTCCTGCGTTCTCCGCGTGGGCTGACGCTGACCGAGGCGGGCACTGCCTACGTGGCGGCTTGCCGAAGGATTCTGGAAGAGGTGGCCGAAGCGGAACGTGGCGCCTCTGGCGAATTTTCGGCGCCTCGGGGGACGCTGACCCTGACGGCTCCGATCGTCTTCGGACGCTTGTATGTCCTGCCGGTGGTCACGGCTTTCCTGCAGTGTCACCCGGAAGTGAACATTCAGCTGCAGCTCACCGACCGCCCGATGAGTATCGGTGAGGAGCACATCGATATGGCCGTGCGTATCGGCCCACTGCCGGATAGCGGCTTGATCGCCCGCAAGGTCGGCGAAGTACGCCAAGTCGTCTGTGCCAGCCGCGCCTATCTCGACGAGCACGGAAGGCCCTCTACGCCGAGCGATCTCGAAGGTGCCTCCTGCATCACCTTCGATCAGTTGCTGGCCACCCAGGCCTGGCGCTTCGAAGCGGAGGGAAAGTCGCTGCGGATTCCTGTGCATGCACGTCTAACGGTGAACACGGCTGAAGCGGCGCTTGATGCGGCAGAAGCAGGGCTCGGCTTTACTCGCGTGCTCTCTTATCAGGCCGCACCCAGGATACAGGCCGGCCGCCTTGAAACCGTATTGCAGGCGTGGGAGCCAACACCCTGGCCGATCCACCTGGTTTACGAACGCCGGCCGCTGCTCCCGCAGAAGCTACGGGCCTTCATCGATTTCGCGGTACCGCGTATCGCGCAAAGCGTGAAGGCAGGGTTTGGTTAGCGCCGAGCTTCAGACAAGGCTGATGTAACGACAAGGCGAAATGGGTGGAGCAATTATGGAGCGCTTTGTTACGTGATAGCCTATTGAAATTCTGAAACTAACTTGTGGACAGGAATCATCACGTCATGACCCGTTTTCTTAAAGAATTTGTAGGCAGCAGTTATCCTATGGCCGCCATCCACAAGCATGTATGTCTTTCCACAACCACAGTTCAATAATCGAATTGGCTCATTGATGCCGCTGCCTGCTTTCAGTGACTTGAATACCGTTTTAAGTCTCTCATCATCGCCTCGGACCCAATATATTGGAAGCTGGACAAGTTCACTGACCGCCACTTTAGTGCACATGTTTTTATTGACTCCTTGTCGCGTAACAGGTCTTAGACTATACGCCAAGGCAGGCCTGCACCAGCGACCCAGGTCAACGTAAGCCCAGAAGACGAGAGCCAGCGCAGTGCGCTGGCTCTCAGTGTCTAAGGGCCCGGTGGCTCAGGATGACTTGACCGAAGCTTGGGAATCGCTACTCGGCCACGTGGAAAGCGCCTGGGTGGCAATAGCCTCCAGCATGTCGCGGCTGAAGCCGGCCTTGGCCTGCACCGCCATGTCGTGCAGCACGGCCATGACATAGGCGGCGTTGAAGTCGGCGACGCTGAGCCGGTCGCCGACGAGGCACTCGCGCTCCTGCAGGTGGCGCCCAAGCACCGTCAGCATTTCCCTGCACTCCTGCCTGGCCAGGTCGGATTTGAGCGGCCATCAGACTTGTGCGGCCCCGCCGTCAGCGAAGACCTCGCTACCGGTCATGAAGCTGCTTTCGTCCGAGGCAAGAAAGAGCGCCACCGCTGCCGTCTCCTTGGGATGCCCGATACGACCGAGAGGTATCTGCGAGACAAAGCCCTCCAGCAACGCATCTTCCTCGCCGGCATTTGCCAAGCCCTTGAGGCCGGGTGTCTCGGTGGCGCCGGGAGAGAGCACGTTTACGCGGATGCCTGTCCCTTTCAGGTCCAGCGCCCAGCTTCGGGCAAAATTGCGAATTGCAGCCTTGGTCGCGCTGTAGACGCTGAACGCAGGCGTTCCCGTCGAGCCGGTGGTCGAACCGGTGAGGATGATGGATCCACCGGCCTGCATAAGCGGCAGAGCCTTTTGCACCGTGAATAGCGTTCCTTTGACATTGACGTCGAAGGTCAAATCGAACGACGCCTCGTCGATGGTGCCAAGCGGAGCTAGCTTTCCAAGCCCGGCATTGGCGAAAAGAATGTCTATTCGTCCGCTCTTCGCACGCACCGTCGCGAACAGCCGATCAAGGTCGTCCAGACGCGAAACGTCGCCCTGCACCGCGGTCACTCCGGAGCCGATCGTCTCCACCGCCCTGTCCAGTTCCTCCTGACGACGGCCGGTAATGAAAACCTCGGCACCTTCTGCCACAAACCGTTTGGCCGTCGCCAGACCGATGCCGCTGTTGCCGCCGGTTATGACGGCGATTTTACCTTCAAGCCTGCCCATCTCGATCTCCTGGAAAATGATAACCGCTTCGAGATAGAGAGTAGAGGCTTGCTTTCCTTTATTAAAGTATGCACCTTTTGGTAAGTACCAACTGGAGCATGCGAAATGACAACATCTGGTTTTAACTGCGGGCTGGACGCTGCGTTGGCTGTCATCGGTGGCAAGTGGAAACCTTTGATCCTGTTCCACCTCGCCCACCAAGCGCGGCGTTATGGCGACCTGAGGCGCGCCATCGGCAATGTCAGTGACAAGATGCTCATTCAGCAACTCAAGGAATTGGAGGCTGATGGAATCGTCGACCGGCTCGACTTCAAGGAAATTCCGCCGAAAGTCGAGTATTCCCTCACTGCGTTCGGCCAGACCCTCGCCGAAGCCTTGAAGCCGCTCTGCGCCTGGGGAACGGAACATATGACTGAGGTTGAGCACCTTATGTCACGGCGCCCGGTACCGCGATAGCCCGCCTGCGCGAAGACCCCGCGACCGTCGAGGTGATGCTCAATCCCGACGGCCGGCTCTGCAGGATCTCGGGAGGTAGACGCATCATCTTCATCGGCTCGGGTATCGCCAGCCGTGTGGGTTTCCCTGGGGTAGCGGACTACCTCAGCGGCGCCGTGCTGAACGTGTCCGGGGGTACCAGATCTGAGGCTTACGAATAGGCGTAAAGAAGGCTCACACAAGCCACTCACGAAAACCGAGTGCCGGCACGTGCGCCGGCTCTCGGTGTCTTGCGGCCCTCTTCGGCCAGATTCTCTGCGGTAGTGGCGGATCAAAAATCGAAAAACACCGTCTCGCCTTCGCCCTGCAGCCTGATGTCGAGGCGGTAGCGCACCTTGCCGCCGGCCTCTTCGCGCTTGGCGATGAGGGTCTGGCGGCGGGTCGGCGATTCGATGCGGGAGAGCACTGGACAAGCGGCGTTGGCTTCGGCTTCGTCCTCGAAGTAGAGGCGGGTCTGCAACTGGATGTTCACGCCGCGGGCGAAGATCGCGAGGTTGATGTGCGGCGCCATGGGCTGGCCGTTGGGGTGAGCTACCGGGCCGGGCTTGATGGTGGTCAGCGACCACTCGCTACCCTCGTCGGCAGTGGTGGCGGTACGCCCGAAGCTGTTGAACGGCTTCTTCAGGTCGAACTCGGGCTGGTATCGACCCTTGCTGTCGGCCTGCCAGGCCTCGAGCAGGGCGTCGCGCACCAGGTCGCCGTTGCCGTCGATCACCGTACCGACCACCTCGATGTGCTCGCCCTCAGCCTCGGGACTGGCCATCCGGCTCCAGATCTCCTCGTCTCGCTCGGGTAGGCCGGCCACGTGAAGGGCCAGGCCGATGTGCACGTAGGGCCCGGCGGTCTGGGAGGCAGTCTCGCGCAGCATCAGCTCGCTGCAGGGTTGGGAATTCGGCTGTTTCATCTGGTTGCCCCTTGCTGGTTCTCGAACCCGCTTACTGGTTTTCAAAGAAGGTTTGGAGCTCGCCGCGCACCACCAGGTCGAAGCGGTAGGCCAGGCAGTCCATGGGCTTGCTGCGCGCCATGTCGAGGCGTCCGACCATGGTCTCGACCGCGGCCGGATCCTTGATGGTGTTGACGATGGGGCACAGCGGAATCAGCGGGTCGCCTTCGAAGTACATCTGGGTAATCAGGCGGGTGGAGATCGAGGGGCCCATCACCGAGACGTGGATGTGCGAGGGGCGCCAGCTGTTGGGGTCGTTGGGCCAGGGGTAGGGGCCGGGCTTGATGGTGCGGAAGCGGTACCAGCCCTGTTCGTCGGTCAGGGTGCGGCCCACGCCGCCGAAGCCGGGATCGAGCGGGGCAAGGTAGCCGTCCTTCTTGTGGCGGTAGCGGCCGCCGGCATTGGCCTGCCACATCTCCACCAGGGTGTGCGGTACCGGCTTGCCGAACTGGTCGACGACGCGACCGAACATGACGATGCGCTCCCCTACCGGCAGGCCAACCGCCCCTGCCAACGCGGGGTCTTCACGATAGTTGAGCAGCAGGTCGTTGTCGTGCGGCCCCATGCGCAGGTGGCGGAAGTCGGGGCCGGAAAGCTCGGAGACGCTGGGCTGCTGCATGCTGACCAGCGCCTGTTGCGGCGAGCGGGCCACGCTGGTCTTGTAGCCGGGGGCGTAGGCCGGGGGGTGCCAGTTGCGGTCGCGCTCTACGAAGCGCTTGTTGTGATCTTGCATGGTGGTCGTCTCTTGGGGAGAGTGGTCTTGTCTCGCCCAGTGTGGCGCCTTGTCGCAGGTGCGCCAATTGACGACTCGGGCAGGCCCCATAACCGCTGGGTTATGCTGCGCTGCCGCTACGATGGCTACCTTGCACGGCTGCTCGAGCCGCGCCCGACGCTGGCCTCGCGCAACACCTCGCAGAAGGTTTCCAGCGCCAGCGAGGATGGCATGCTGGCATTGAAGCAGAGCCCCACGGAACCGCCCTGGGCTTCCAGGTCGACGGCTAGCCGACACAGTAGCCCTGCCGCCAGGTCCTCGGCGATGGCTTCCTCGGGGGCGACCCAGATGGCGTCGCTCTCCAGGGTGTAGCGCCGGCTGATGGGCAGCGAAAGCGTTTCCAGCCGCTGGCTCATCAGCGCAAGCGAATGGCGCACGCAGAAGCTTTCGACCTGCTGGCGAAGGGTGGTCTGGGGTGGCGGCAGCACCCAGGGGAAGTCGCCCAGCCGGGCGGGATCGAGCGGGGAGACGCCGGCCAGCGGATGGCCGCTGCGCACACTGAGCAGCAGCGGCTCGTAGTAGAGGTGCTCGAAGGCCAGGTCGCGAATCTCGCGCGCCTCGGTCATGCGCCCCACCACCAGATCGAGTTCGCCGCGGCGCAGGCGCGAGAGCAGGAAGGCGCTGGAGCCGGTTACCACGTTCACGCCCACGTCGTTCTGCCCGTCGGGCTCGGCGTGCCAGCGGCGGATGGCCTCGGGCAGCAGTTGGCTCTCCACCGTGGAGAGTGCGCCCACGCGTAACCAGCGGTCGCCGCGGTGGATATCGCCGACGGCGGCCACGCCTTCTTCCAGCGCACGCATGGCCGGCCCGGCATGGCGCAGCAGGGTCAGGCCCGCCTGGGTCAGCGCCACGCCTTGGGGTGTGCGTTCGAACAGCGCCGCGCCGAGGCTCTCTTCAAGCTCACGAATGGTCTTGGAGATGCCCGGCTGGGTGATCGCCAACCGCTCGGCGGCCCGGGCGAAGCTGCGCTGGCGGGCCACTTCGAGGAAGGCCTGCAGATGGCGCAGCTTGATGCGGGCGTTGAGCAAGCGACTCTCCTCGGTATTGCGATGCCGGTCATCGCCGGATTTCGCTCAGACGATACACCAGCGACGCGCCAGCGGCGAACCGCCCGGGTCAGCCCTTCTCCCCCCAGCCCAGCTCCTTGGCAAGTGCAAACGCATGGTTCGCTGCCGGCACGCCGGCGTAGATCGCCACGTGCATCAACACCTGGCGCAGCTCCGCTTCGCTGAGGCCGATGCGCTTGGCGGTCTTGAGGTGCAGCGTGAGTTCCTCGCGACCCAGCGCGGCCAGGATACCAGTGGTGATCAGGCTGCGTTCGCGCCGGGTGAGGTCGTCGTTGCTCCATAGCTCGCCCCAGGCCAACCGGGTGATCATCTGCTGGAAGGGGGCGTCGAGACTGTTGGCATTCTCGCTGGCGCGGGCGACGTGCGCCTCACCCAGCACCTGCTTGCGGGTCTCGAGGCCCGCGGCGTAGCTCACGCCATGCTCGCCGACATCTTCGCGATCGGCGGCCATCCACAGCAGCAGCCGCTTAGCCATGGCGGCGGGGCCTTCGACCGAGGGCACGTGGGCGAAGCCTTCAAGAATTTCCAGCGGCGCGCCGCCGCATTCGGCCGCCAGCGCCTGCAGGGTCTCGGGCGGCGTGGCCACGTCGTCGCTGCCGCCGAGCAGGTGCACGCTGACGTTCGGATGCTGCGCCAGCGGCCCCTTCAGCTTGCCGCGGAAGTCGGTGCGGCCGAGCATCTCGCACAGCCGGGCGTAGGATTCACCGTCGGTACGTGACATCTGGGTACGCCAGCCGGCTTCCAGGGCGGGTTCGGCGGCAAACCGCTGGGCCGAGAACCAGCGCGGCACGATCTCGCCGGACATGGCCGAAAGCCCCTCGTCGCGCACGCGGCCGGCGCGGGTGGTCCACAGCTCGCTGTTGCCGATCACGGCGCCGGTATTGGTCAGAGTGGCGGAGTAGAGCCGCTCGGCGTGCTCGGCGATCAACTGCTGGCCGACCACGCCGCCGATGGAGGTTCCGACGAAGTGGAAGCGCGAGGCGCCGGCATGCTCCGCCAGCGCCAGGGCCTCGCGGGCCAGCGCCGCCGGCGTGATTTCGCCACCTGCCTCCGGCCAGGCCTGGCTGGCGCCGTGGCCGGGCAGGTCCCAGGTCAGCACGCGGTAGCGCGGCAGCAGCGCCGGTAGCAGGTCGTCCCATACCGCCTGGGTCATGCCCAGCGGATGCGCCAGCACCACCAGCGGCAGCGCCTCGGGGCCGAGCAGGCGATAGGCGACGCTGCGGCCGTCGATCTCGAGAAACGCCATAAACACCCTCCCATTTTCAGACGTCGAATCATGGCTCGGCGCCTGATTGGAAAATTACGCCTTTTCTATCAGGGTCGCGATGCCCTGCCCCACACCCACGCACATGGTGCACAGCGCATAGCGCTTGCCGCTGCGTTGCAATTCGTGAGCGGCGGTCATCAGCAGGCGGGCGCCGGACATGCCCAGCGGGTGGCCCAAGGCGATGGCGCCACCGTTGGGGTTGACCCGCGGGTCGTCGTCGGCGAGGCCGAGATCCCGCGTGCAGGCAAGTGCCTGGGCGGCGAAGGCCTCGTTGAACTCGAACACGTCGATCTCGTCCATCGACACGCCGGTGCGCTCGAGCAGCTTGCGTACCGCCGGCACCGGGCCGTAGCCCATGATGCGGGGCTCGACGCCGGCCGTGGCCATGCCGAGGATACGGGCCATCGGCTTGAGGCCATGCTGCTCCACTGCGGCCTGGCTTGCCACCAGCATGGCGGCGGCGCCGTCGTTGACGCCGGAGGCGTTGCCTGCGGTGATGCTGCCGCCCTCGCGGAACGGCGTCGGCAACCCGGCCAGCTTCTCCAGGGTGGTCTCGCGCGGGTGCTCGTCGGTGTCGAACACCAGCGGCTCCTGCTTGCGCCGGGGAATCTCGATCGGCGTGATCTCGATGGCGAAGCGGCCCGCCTTCTGCGCGGCGGCGGCCTTCTGCTGCGAACGCAGGGCAAAGGCGTCCTGGTCTTCGCGGGAGATGTTGAACTGCTCGGCGACGTTCTCGGCGGTCTCCGGCATTGAGTCGATGCCGTAGGCCTTCTTCATCAGCGGATTGACGAAGCGCCAGCCGATGGTGGTGTCCTCGATCTTTTGGCCGCGGGAAAAGGCGCTGTCGGCCTTGCCCAGCACATAGGGCGCGCGGGACATGGACTCCACGCCGCCGGCCAGCGCCAGCTCCATCTCGCCGGCCTTGATGGCACGGAAGGCGGTGCCTACCGCGTCCATGCCGGAGCCGCACAGGCGGTTCATGGTGGTGCCGGGCACGGAGGTGGGCAGGCCCGCCAGCAGCGCCGACATGCGCGCCACGTTGCGGTTGTCCTCGCCGGCCTGGTTGGCACAGCCCATGAAGACCTCTTCGATGGCCGCCGGATCGAGCTGCGGCGCATCATTCAGCACCGCCTTGAAGATGGTGGCGGCAAAGTCGTCGGGGCGCACGCTGGCCAGGGTGCCGCCGAAGCGGCCGATGGCGGTGCGCCGCGGATGGCACAGGTATACGTCGGTCATAAGGACTCCTGGTTCATTCGCCCGCGTGCTTGCGCTCGGTCCTGGCCTTCAATTCGCGCAGGATCTCGAGTTCGTGGGCGCTGGGCTCCGGCGTGGTTTCGAGCGTGTCGGCGAAGCGGATCTCCCAACCAGTGGCCTCGATCACGTCCTCGCGGGAGACGTTCGGGTGCAGCGAGACGACCACCAGCTCCTTGGTCTCGGGGTCGGGCTTCATCACGCACAGGTCGGTGATCACACGGGTCGGCCCCTTGCCGATATTGGGCACGCCGTCGCGGCCCTTACCATCGCGGCCGAAGCCCAGGGTGGTGATGAAGTCGACGTCCTTCACGAAGGCGCGCTTGGAGTGCTTCAGGGTAATGAAGACTTCGCCGGCGTTGGTGGCGATCTCCGGCGCTCCGCCGCCGCCAGGCAGGCGCACTTTGGGGTCATGGTAGTCGCCGATCAGGGTGGTATTGAGGTTGGCGAAGCGGTCGATCTGCGCGGTACCGAGGAAACCGACGCTGACCTTGCCGCCCTGCAGCCAGTAGCGGAACATCTCGGGCACCGAGACGGTGGTCAGCGCCGATTCGCATAACTCACCGTCGCCGATAGAAAGCGGCAGCACCTCGGGCTTGGTCTGCAGGGTGCCGGATTCGTAGATCAGCACTACGTCGGGGGCGTGGGTCAGGCGCGCCAGGTTGGCCGCCTCCGAGGGCAGGCCGATACCGACGAAGCAGGTCATGCCGTTTTCCAGAGCGCGTGCGGCGGTGACGCTCATCATTTCCGCCGAGGTGTACTCGATGCTCATCAGGCGTTCCCCCCTGCGTTCATGACGTTCTCTTCGATCCACCGGGTAAAGGTGTCGCGGTCGCGGGCGATGGCGTCCCACTCCTTGTAGAAGCGGTTGTCGCGCGGGTAGTAGCCGTGGGCGTAGGAGGGGTAGGAACCCTTCTCGGCCACGGCGACAGCGCTGATCGCCCAGCCGGGGATGATGCAGGCGTTGGGGTGATAGTCCGGCTCGGAGGTCAGGTCGTCGACGATCTCCTCGACGGTGACGATGCTCTTCCTGGCCGCCAGCACGGCTTCCTTCTGCACGCCGATGATGCCTTCCACCAGCACGTTACCGGCGCGGTCGGCCTTCTGCGCGTGGACGATGGAAACGTCTGGGCGCACCGAGGGCACCGCAGCCAGGCGCTCACCGGTGAACGGGCACTCGATGAACTTGATCTGGTCGTTGACGCTGGGCAGCTCGCTACCCACGTAGCCGCGCAGCACGGCCAGCGGCAGCCCGGCAGCGCCAGCCTCGAAGGCGCAGGCCATGGCGGCGTGGCTGTGTTCAAGGATCTCGACCTTGTGCGGCCAGCCCTTCTCCACCGCATCGCGCAGGCGATGCAGCGAGCCCACGCCAGGGTTGCCGCCCCAGGAGAAGATCACCTTTTTGGCGCAGCCGGCACCGATTATCTGGTCGTAGACCAGGTCGGGCGTCATGCGGATCAAGGTCAAATCCCGCTTGCGCTGACGAATCACTTCGTGACCGGCGGCGAAGGGAATCAGGTGGGTGAAGCCCTCCATGGCCACGGTGGCGCCGTCTTCGACGTAACATGCCACCGCGTCATGCAGGCTCAGGAACTCGGCCATGGTCGTCCTCCTGGCGGATGCTCTCAAACACGTTCGAATAGCGAACTTTGTTTTGTGATGCGAACAAGTTACCTCCCTGCCACTTCGTCGTCAAATTCGCTGCGCCAGAAAAAACACAAGGGGAGGCTGGGCCTCCCCTTGCTCGAATCATGCAAGGCAATGATTAGTCAGCGAATCACTTCCGCTGAAGCCAGGCAATGGCACGCCGCACCTGAGCCTTGCTACTACCAAGGTATAAAGCGGGATCCGTCGCCTGGCGCAGCGCCTCGGCCTCCAGCTTGCCCTTTACCTGGGCATGCGCTTCGAGCGCCTCGGCGTAGGGAATGCCCTTGAGGCGCGCCGTCTCGGCGGCTTCGGCGCTGACCCGCTTGGCCGCGTCCTGGCCCAGCACCGGCGCGAGCAGGCGCGATACCGGTTCCGCCATGATGCCGCCGCCGGTAGCCGCCAGGTTGCGGCGCATTGCTTCGGGATTCACCTCGAGCCCTTCGAGCAGCGTGGCGGCCTGCTCCAGCGCCCCTTCCAGCAGCAGGGCGCTATCGACCAGCGGCGTCCACTCGGCGTGCCACTCGCCCAGCCCCCGCTCCAGGGGCTGAGCATTCGCATTGAGCAATACCGTGACCAGGCCGTGGATCTGTCGAGCCGCGCCGCGGATCATGGCGCAACGCACCGGGTTGCGCTTGTGCGGCATGGAGGAGGACTCGCCCATGCCCGGGGCGAAAGGCTCCGCCACCTCGCCCACCTCGGTCTGGGTCAGCAGCGAAATGTCGAGCGCCAGTTTTTCCGCCGCCACTGCCGCCGCGTCCAGCGCCGTGCCCAGGGCATGGATCGGCTGGCGGTCGGTGTGCCAAGGAAGCACCGGGGCACTCAGGCCGAGGCGCTGCGCCAGGGCATCCATGAAATCGAGGCCCAGCTCGTCCAGTCCCGGCTCGTCCAAGCCAGAGTGCACGCCCACGGCGCCGCCGAACTGCACCGGCAGCTCGACCGCGGCCAGGCGGCGACGTGCCTGCTCCAGGCCGATGGCCCAGTGCGCCACCTTGACGCCGAAGGTGAACGGCAACGCCTGCTGCATCAGGGTGCGCCCCACCATGACCGTTCCTTCATGGGCACTCATCAGTTCGAGCGCGGCCAGACGACACCGCACCAGCAGGCCGTCCAGGGCGGCCAGGCGCGGCTTCAGCAACAGCATCAAGGCCGAGTCGATCACGTCCTGGCTGGTGGCACCCTGGTGGAAATAGCGCCTGAGCTCACCGGGCAAGGCGCTGCGCGCCTGCTTGACGAAGGGAATGGCCGCGTTGCCGCCGCTGGCCACGCCGGCGGCGACGGCTGCCATGTCGAAGGCGTGGTTTTCCAGGCAGCGGCGCATCTCGGCACTGGTGCCCTCGGGCACACCGCCTCGAGCTTCCTGCACGTCGGCCAAGGCCAATTCGAAGGCGAGCATGGCCTGGACCATGGCCTGGTCATGACACTCTGCCAATGCCGTTTGGCTCATGAAAGGGTGCCGAAGCAGGGCGTCAGGCATATCATGCTCTCCTTAGGAAGGGCTGGCTCATGCTCAGTCTCAAGACTCAGTCTCAAGACCCAGGCTCAGGTCCTAGCTTAGCCCATGGTCGTACATATGTTCGCAAAACGAACACTATGCTAGATTGAAGGGCTCCGCTGGAGCAACTCACCAAGGACAAGACGGGAAAGAAATGACACCCGAGGAAGAGGTACTCAGCCCGGACGACCGGGACTTCGTCACCGCCCTGGCCAGCGGTCTGGAGGTCATCCTGGCCTTCGACGAGACCCACTCGCGCATGACGCTGAGCGAGGTCGCCAGCCGCACCGGCATGAACCGTGCCCGCGCCCGGCGCTTCCTGCTCACGCTGCACGCCCTTGGCTACGTGCGCAAGCAAGGCCGTAACTTCGAGCTGGCCCCGCGGGTGCTGCAGCTCGGCTATGCGTTTCTCTCCGCCAACAACTATCGTAGCGTGATCCAGCAGGTATTGGAGGACATCACCGCCGAGAGCGGCGAATCCTCTTCCCTGGGCGTGCTCGACGGCGACGAGGTCACCTACGTGGCGCGCTCCTCGGCCCGCCACCGGCTGATGGCCATCACCCTCTCCGTCGGCACCCGGCTGCCTGCCGCCCATACCTCGATGGGGCGGGCGCTGCTGGCCCAGCTTCCCGATGCCGAACTGGATGCCTTCCTGGAACGGGTCACGCTGGAGCGCTACACCGACAAGACCGTGACCGACAAGGCCGCGCTCAAGAAGTGCATCCTCAAGGTGCGCCAGCAGGGCTACGCCATCGCCGACCAGGAACTGGACTCGGGGCTGCGCTCGCTGGCCGTGCCGGCCTTCGACGCCAACGGCAAGCTGCTAGGTGCGATCAACATCAGCACCAACGCCGCGCGGGTGGATCTCGACACCCTGATGAAGGAGTATCTGCCGCTGTTGCAGCAGAAGGCCCGGGATATCCGCACCACTATCAGTTGAAGGCGTGACAGGCGGCATGACTTTTCTTGAACACGATTCTAGAATAGCCTATTTAGCCAGCGAGATATCATCATGGCGGGCAGTCTGATCGAACGCACCCTCGGGGTGCTTGAAGCTCTTTCTGAAGATGCCGACGGCCTGCCGCTGCTGATTGTTGCGGAGCGCCTGGGTATTCCCAAGAGCGCGGCTCACCGTATCTGCCACGAGCTGATCCGCCTGGGCCATGTGCGTCAAGATCCAGCCAGCCAGCGCTATCAGCTCACGACCCGATTGGTGGCACTCAGCTTGCGCTATCTCTCCAGCACCGGCGCCAGCGATATCGTCCAACCGGTGCTCGACCGCCTGGCCGAACAGAGCGGTGAGCTGGTGCGCCTGTCGGTAATCGAAGGCAACCGCCTGACCTGGATCGCCAAGGCCCAGGGCGCCCGCAGCGGTCTGCGTTATGACCCCGACATGGGCAAGGAAGCGCCGTTGTTCTGCACCGCCAGCGGTCATGCCTGGCTGGCGGCCCTGAGCGACGAGGAGGCCTTGGCGCTGGTCGACACCCAGGGCATGGAAACCGACCACCCGCTGGGACCCAACGCCCCACGCAGTAAGGAAGCCCTGCTCGAGCATCTGCAGCAGACGCGGCAGCGCGGCTACAGCTGGACGCACGACAGCATGGGGCCCGGTACCGCCGCTATGGCCGCACTGGTGCGTCACCCCTTGGATCGCCATCCCCAAGGGGTACTGAGCATCGCCGGCCCCAGCGTGCGGCTCGACGAGCAGCGTGTGAAGGAACTTGGCCCCGCCCTGGTGACCGCCGCCGAAGAGCTCTCCCAGGCCACGCCCTCCTCGCGCCTCTTCACCTGATTTTTCCTCTTTCTAAAAGCGGCTGGCCGGGATAGCGCCCGGCACGGTCGTGGCTGCCTTGGCACGGAGGCCCGCATGCTCGAGATACTCGCCATTACCACACCGATCTTCCTGCTGATCGGTGCCGGCTACCTGGCCATGGGCACCCGGCTGGTGAATCGTGAGCAGCTTCAGGGCGTGGCCACCTTCGTGCTCTACTTCGCCCTGCCGGCCTTGATCATTCGTGCCCTGACGCAAAACCCTCTCGACCAGGTGCTTCATACGCCCTACCTGCTGGCCTATGGCCTGGGCTCGGTGGCGGTATTCACGTTTGCCCTGCTACTGACCCTGGGACTGCAGCGCAAGCCGCTCAGCGAGGGCGCCATGCATGCCCTGGGCATGTCCGCCTCCAACAGTGGCTTCATCGGTTATCCGGTTGCCGCCATGGTACTCGGCAGCTCGCCGGCAGCTGTCCTCATGGCCTTGAACATGGTGATCGAAAACCTGTTGATCATTCCGGCAGCCCTGATCCTGGCCGAGGCAGGCCGCCAGAGCGGCGCCGGCATCGTCACGGTAGCCCGCAAGACCTTGGTACGCCTGGTGCGCAACCCCATCCTGATCGGCCTGGCGGCAGGCCTGGCGCTGGCCGTGACGGACACTTCCCTGCCAGGCCCCCTGGCGCAGGTAGTCGACATGCTCGCCAGTGCCGCCGGCCCGGCGGCACTGTTCGTCATCGGCGGCACCCTGTTCGGACTCCAGGTCCGCGGCATGGTGAAGGATGTCGGCCAGATCGTCGTCGGCAAGCTGATCCTGCATCCCCTCGCGGTGCTTGGCCTATTCCTGCTGATGCCAACGGCGGACCCCACCCTGCTGGCCGGGGCACTGCTGTTCGCCAGTGCGCCGATGATCAGCATCTATCCGCTGCTCGGCCAGCGCTATGGCATGGCCGGCGTCAGCGCTGCCGCGCTGATGATGAGCACGTTGACGGCTTTCGTGACCCTGAGTGCGGGCATCTGGTTAATGGATGTCTCTGGTCTGTTGACCACTGGTTAGCAATGCGTCGAGTGAACCGGAGGGACGTTTCAACATGAGCGATCCTTATGAAGCCTGATCGAGAATCAGACAGGTCGTACTCGCAAGGGCGTAAAGCTTGCCGTCTGGTCCGTAGAGCTGGCCTTCCGCCACCGCCATTCGGCGGCCACCGTGAACCAGCCGACCTTCCGCGCGAACCCGCGGTACCGCCTCGGTGAGGGCCCGGATGATATTGAACTTCAGCTCCAGGGTCGTGTACGTCTTACCAGGCGGCAATGTCGAATGGACGGCGCATCCCATCGCCGTGTCGAGCATGGTCGCAAACCAGCCGCCGTGTACCGTACCCATCGGGTTGTAGTATCTGGAGCCCGGCCGTCCCTGGAATACCGCACGCCCAGGCTCGATGCGCACAGGAACGCAGTCGAGCGTGGCGACCATCGGGGGGAGCGGCAGCTCGCCGGCAAGGATCGCTTCGAGTATTTGCAATCCACTGCGGCCGGCGACCTGATCAGGCGACGCCACACCGGGAACGGTCTGAAGACGGGCACGCACGGCCGCTTCCTCGGCCTGCCAGCGAGCGAGCGTTTCTTCGGAATTCATCGCGTCGGTTGTGGTCATTTCGCATCCCCGTCGACGGTGATGGAGAGGTCGCTGTAGAGGCGATTGGTACTTGCATGCGGTGCATCCCACCCGCCCCCCAATGCCCGGAAGGAAGCAATGGCGGCGCGCGCCGCTTCGGTTTGCGCCTGGGCCTTGGCGTCACGCACCTGCAGCAGGTTGCCGTCGGCATTGAGCACTTCGATCAGGCTGACGACGCCACCTTCGTAGGCGGCAAGCGAGTTCTCGCGGGCACGGGCGAGTGAGGCTTCACCCTGCGCCAAAATGCCGACCTGGGCCTCGCGTTTGACGAGGGCGGAAAAGGCGCTCTCTACCTCCTCGGTCGCCCGCAGCACGGCCAGCCGGTAGGCCGCGAGCGCTTCGGCTTCCTGGCCGCGCGCGGCGGCGATCTGCGCCTCGACGCGGCCGAAGTCGAACAGGCGCCAGCGCAGCCCGAGGACGCCCTGGGCCTGGCTGGCATCGCCAGAGAAGAGGTTGCCGCTCGAGATCGTGGTGGCGCTGCCCAGCAGGGCGCCGAGCGAGAGCTTGGGATAGTACTCCGACATCGCCACGCCAATGCGTGCGTTCGCTGCAGCGAGACGCCGCTCGGCCACGATGAGATCCGGCCGGCGCCGAATCATCTCGGCCGGGGTGCCGGTCTCGGCCAGGCCCGGCGCGACCGGGATCGATGCCGCCGGGCGCAAGTCGGCGCGGTAGGTCCCAGGCGGCACGCCAAGCAGCACATCCAGCGCGTTCATTGCCACGTCGAGGCCCGCCTCCAGGACGGGAATCTGCGCCTCGACCTGAGCGAGCGAACCCTCGGCCTGGTGCATCTGCAGCTCGGCAGCGATCCCCTGCTCGTACTGGAACCTGATCGTGTCGAGCAGTTGGCGACGGGTCTCGGCCTGTTGCCTGGCGATCGCGAGGCGCGCTTGCAAGCCTCGGATCGTGACGTACACATCCGCCGTGTGCGCGGCCACGGCCAGTCGTGTCGCGACGGCGCCAGCTTCGGATACCGCGTACTCCGCGCGCGCGGCTTCCCATCCTCGCCGCAGGCCGCCGAACATGTCGACCTCCCAGCCCGCCTCGAGGTTGGCCTCGTAGGCACTGCCGCTGCGATCGAAATCGGGCGTGGCAGACAGCACCTGCCCCAGCGGGGTCTCGACCGACTGGTATACTTCCGCACCGTGAGCGCTCACGTTGGCCGATGGCAGCAGTGCGGCATCGGCCTGGCGCAGCGAGGCACGCGATTGGGCGACACGGGCCGCCGCTTGCGCGATGTCCAGATTCTGCTCGAGGGCGAGGCTGACGAAGCGCGCCAGCAAGGGATCGTCGAAGGCGGCCCACCAGACCTGGAGCTCCGCCTGGCTCTGGACTTCCCGCTGCTCGACGCTCTCCTGCCCGATGAAGCGAGCCGATAGGGCAGTTTCAGGCGGCCGGTAGTCCGGGCCGACTGCGCAGCCCGTCAAGACGCTGACACTCAGCAGAAGGGCGAGAGAGCGGGGGCGGGCAAGCATGGGAGTCTCCAGGGGGTGGAATTTGTTGAAGTGACTATAGTCCAATATAGTCACTAGCTGTCAAACCCAAAATATCGAGGTGTGGTGTCTCATGAGTGAAAACGCGTCTTCCGCCCCCCAATCGCGCGGCCCTGCCGATCACAGTGTTCGCGAGCAGATCGTGGAGGCCGCCGAAGGGCACTTCAGCCACTACGGTTACGACAAGACCACGGTCTCCGACCTGGCCAAATCAATCGGTTTTTCCAAGGCTTACATCTACAAGTTCTTCGATTCCAAGCAGGCCATCGGCGAGGCCATCTGCGCCAAGACCTTGAGCGCCATCATCGTGGCGGTCGAAGAGGCCGTGGCCGACGCGCCCACGGCAACGGAAAAATTCCGCAGAATGTTCAAAAGTTTGGTATCGACTGGTGTGAGCCTGTTCTTCAATGATCGCAAGCTGTACGACATTGCCGCGCACTCGGCCGGCGAGGGCTGGCCGTCTGCCCGCGCCTACGGTGAGCGCATCGAACAGATCCTGATGGAGATCGTCCGCGAGGGGCGCGAAAGCGGCGAGTTCGAGCGCAAGACGCCGCTGGACGAGACGGTGAAAGCGATCTTCCTGGTCATTCAACCCTACGTGAATCCGCTCCTGCTCCAGTACAACCTCGATCTCGTCGAGGAGGCGCCGGTGCAGCTGTCGAACCTGGTGCTGCGCAGCCTGGCTCCCTAGTGGCCTAGCGAACCCAGCGAGTGACTATTTACAAATATGGTCACCCGTCATAAGCTGTGAGATATCCGTCCTCCCGGAGATCTCCATGCTCAAGCGCCGTGATGTCCCATTCCTCACCGTCATCGCTCTGCTGCCGCTTGCCTTGGCAGCGTGCAGCGATGCCACCTCTTCAATCGATCCACGGATGCAGACTCCCCTGGTGCGGGTAGCGGCGGTGGCGCCCTCCGCCCAGGCGGAGCGTTCGTTCACCGGCGTCATTGCGGCGCGAGTGCAAAGCGACCTCGGCTTCCGCGTACCCGGCAAGATCCTCGAGCGCCTGGTCGATACCGGGCAGACCGTCGAACGCGGCCAGCCGCTCATGCGCATCGATCCCACGGATCTGCAGCTCGCCACGCGCGCCTTTGAGGAGGCCGTGGCCGCCGCCAGGGCGCGTGCACGCCAGACCGCGGAGGACGAGGCGCGCTACCGCGCTCTCGTTTCCCGGGGCGCGGTGTCGGCATCGGCCTACGACAACGCCAGGGCGGCCGCCGAGTCGGCACGGGCGGAACTCAATGCGGCCGAAGCCCGGGCCGACGTTGCCCGCAACGAAGCGAACTATGCGGTCCTGCTTGCAGATGCGGACGGCGTGGTGGTGGAGACCCTGGCGGAGCCGGGCCAGGTCGTCGCGGCCGGCCAGGTGGTCGTGCGTGTGGCGCATGCCGGACACCGCGAGGCGGTCGTCGCGTTGCCCGAGACCCTGCGCCCGGCGCTCGGCTCCACCGGCCGCGCAACCTTGTATGGCAATGGGCTCACGGGCGCTGCAACGCTTCGCCAGCTGTCGGATGCCGCCAACCCTCAGACGCGGACCTTCGAGGCCCGCTACGTGCTGGATGACCGTCTGGCGGATGCGCCGCTGGGCTCGACCGTCGCCCTCCTTATCCCGACTATCAAAAGCCCTGACGACCGCTCCACCCCGGCACTGCAGGTACCGATCGGTGCCATCTTCGATCCGGGTCGGGGGCCCGGCGTATGGCTGGTCGAAGGAGAGGGGGGCGAAGAGCCAGGGCCTCGGGTCACCTGGCGTGCCGTACAGGTGGCCGGCCTCAGCGACGAAGCGGCGTCGGTCGTCGGCGAGCTCGAGGCGGGCGATCGTGTCGTCGCGCTCGGCGCGCATCTGCTGCACGAGGGCGAGCAGGTGCGACTCGCTGGAAACGAGGTCGCACCAGACGTAGCCGTCAACGGCGGAGAACGGCAATGAGCGGCTTCAATCTCTCCGCCCTCGCGGTACGCGAGCGCTCGGTCACCCTGTTTCTGATGGTGGCGATCTTCGTCGCCGGCATCGTGGCCTTCCTGACCCTGGGCCGGGCGGAAGACCCCGCCTTCACCATCAAGCAGATGACCGTGGTCACGGTCTGGCCCGGGGCCACGGCCCAGGAGATGGAAGAACTCGTCGCCGAGCCGCTGGAAAAGCGCATGCAGGAACTGCGCTGGTACGACCGGACCGAGACCTTCACGCGACCGGGCCTGGCCTTCACCACGGTATACCTGCTCGACAGCACGCCGCCCGCCGAGGTCCCCGAGCAGTTCTACCAGGCGCGCAAGAAAATCGGCGACGAGGCCGGCAGCCTGCCACGTGGCGTCATCGGCCCGATGGTGAACGACGAATACGCCGACGTGACCTTCGCCCTCTATGCGTTGAAGGCGAAGGGCGAGCCTCATCGACATCTCGTCCGCGAGGCAGAGAGCCTTCGCCAGCGCCTGCTTCACGTGCCGGGCGTCAAGAAGGTGAACATCATCGGCGAGCAGGCCGAAAGGATCTTCGTCGAATTCTCCCATGACCGCCTCGCGACCCTGGGCGTCTCCCCTCTCGACCTCTTCGCGGCACTGAACGGGCGCAACGTGATGACGCCCGCCGGCTCGATCGAAGCCCACGGTCCGCAGGTCTTCATCCGGCTGGACGGGGCGATCGACGACCTCGAAGCGATCCGCAATACCCCGGTCACCGCGCAGGGCCGCACGCTGAAGCTCGGCGATATTGCCGAGGTGAAGCGGGGCTACGAGGACCCGGCCACCTTCCTGATTCGCAACGACGGGGAGCCGGCCCTGATTCTCGGTGTAGTGATGCGCGAGGGCTGGAACGGTCTCGATCTCGGCGAGGCACTGGAGGCGGAGGCAGCGGCGATCAACGCCGAGATGCCGCTCGGCATGAGCCTGTCCAAGGTCACGGATCAGTCGGTCAATATCAGTTCGGCCGTTGACGAGTTCATGCTCAAGTTCTTCGCTGCCCTCGGTGTGGTGATGCTGGTGGGCTTCCTCAGCATGGGCTGGCGCGCCGGCATCGTGGTCTCGGCAGCGGTGCCCCTGACCCTGGCCGCGGTGTTCATCGTCATGGCGGCCACCGGCAAGAACTTCGACCGGATCACACTGGGCTCGCTGATCCTGGCGCTGGGGCTGTTGGTCGACGATGCGATCATCGCCATCGAGATGATGGTGGTGAAGATGGAGGAGGGCTACGACCGCGTGCGCGCCGCGGCCTATGCCTGGAGCCACACCGCCGCGCCCATGCTCTCCGGCACCCTGGTGACGGCGATCGGCTTCATGCCGAACGGCTTCGCCAGGTCCACCGCCGGCGAGTACACCAGCAACATGTTCTGGATCGTCGGCATCGCCTTGATCGCGTCGTGGGTCGTGGCCGTGGTATTCACGCCCTACCTGGGGGTGAAGCTGCTGCCCAACATCGAGAAGCACGAGGGCGGGCACGGGGCCATCTACGCGACGCCGAACTACCAGCGTTTCCGCCGGCTACTGGGCAGCGTGATCCGGCGCAAATGGCTGGTTGCGGCGGGCGTGATCGGCGCCTTCGGCGTCGCGATCCTCGGCATGGGCGTGGTCAACAAGCAATTCTTTCCGACCTCCGACCGCCCCGAGGTGCTGGTCGAAGTCCAGATGCCGTATGGCACCTCGATCGAGCAGACGAGCGAGGTGACCGCCAAGGTCGAGGCCTGGCTGGCCGAGCAGCCGGAAGCGGCGATCGTGACCGCCTACATCGGACAGGGGGCGCCGCGCTTCTACCTCGCCATGGCGCCGGAGCTGCCCGACCCCTCCTTCGCCAAGATCGTCGTCCTGACCGACGACCAGGCGGCGCGCGAGGCGCTCAAGCTCAGGCTGCGCCAGGCGGTGGCCGACGGCCTGGCGCCGGAGGCGCGCGTGCGGGTGACCCAGTTGGTGTTCGGCCCCTACTCGCCGTTCCCCGTGGCCTTCCGCGTGATGGGCCCCGACCCCGACACGCTACGCGGCATCGCGCGAGAGGTGCGTGCCGTGATGCAGGCCTCCCCCCAGATGCGCACGGTCAATAGCGACTGGGGCGAGCGCGTGCCCACGCTGCGTTTCTCGCTCGACCAGGACCGGCTGCAGAGCCTCGGCCTGACCTCCAGCGACGTGGCCCAACAGCTGCAGTTCCTGTTGAGCGGCGTTCCCATTACCGAGGTGCGCGAAGATATCCGCTCGGTCCAGGTCGCGGCCCGTTCGGCCGGTGACACGCGGCTCGATCCGGGCAGGATCGCCGATTTCACCCTGGTTGGCGCGGCCGGTCAGCGGATTCCGCTATCGCAGGTCGGCACGGTGGAGGTCCACATGGAAGACCCGATCCTGCGCCGCCGCGACCGCACGCCGACGATCACCGTGCGCGGCGATATCGCCGAGGGCCTGCAGCCGCCGGACGTGTCCACCGCCATGTGGCAGGAACTGCAGCCGATCATTGCCGAACTGCCGACCGGCTACCGGATCGAGCTGGCCGGCTCCATCGAGGAATCCGGCAAGGCCAATCGCGCCCTGGTGCCGCTGTTTCCCATCATGATCGCCCTGACGCTGACCACGATCATCTTCCAGGTCCGCTCGATCTCCGCCATGACGATGGTGTTCGCCACCGCGCCGCTGGGCCTCATCGGGGTCGTGCCCACCCTGCTGGTGTTCCAGCAGCCGTTCGGCATCAACGCCCTCGTTGGCCTGATTGCGCTGGCCGGCATTCTGATGCGCAACACCCTCATCCTGATCGGCCAGATTCACGACAACGAGAAGGCAGGACTCGCGCCCTTCGACGCCGTGGTCGAGGCCACCGTGCAGCGCGCGCGCCCGGTCATCCTGACCGCGCTCGCCGCCATCCTGGCCTTCATCCCGCTCACCCAGTCGGTGTTCTGGGGAACGCTGGCCTACACCCTGATCGGCGGCACCTTCGCCGGGACGGTGCTGACCCTGGTGTTCCTGCCGGCGATGTACGCCATCTGGTTCAGGATCAAGCCGGCCCCGTCGCAAAGCTGGGCGCCATCACCCCAATCCCCCTAATAGAGAGGAACTACCATGTCGAATTCCAAAGTTGTCATCGTTACCGGCGTGTCATCGGGCATCGGACGTGCCGCCGCGGTGAAGTTCGTCGAGCAGGGCTGCCGGGTGTTCGGCACCGTGCGCAACACGGCAAAGGCACGGCCAATACCGGGAGTCGAGCTGGTCGAGATGGATATCCGTGACGAAGCATCGGTTCAACATGGAATCCAGACCGTCATCGTTCAGGCCAAGCGCATCGACGTGCTCGTCAACAGCGCTGGCGTGACCCTGCTCGGCGCAACGGAGGAGACGTCGATTGCCGAAGCCCAGACGCTGTTCGACACCAACCTCTTCGGCCTCTTGCGCACGATCCAGGCGGTGCTGCCGCACATGCGCGAGCAGCGTTCTGGTCGCATCGTCAACGTCAGCTCGGTGCTGGGCTTTCTGCCTGCGCCGTACATGGGACTCTACTCGGCATCCAAGCATGCCGTCGAAGGTCTATCCGAGACCCTGGATCACGAGGTGCGTCAATTCGGCATTCGCGTGGCACTTGTCGAACCCTCCTTCACCAAGACCAGCCTGGATCTCAACGCGCCCCAGACGGCTTCCAGACTCCCTGACTACACCAAGGAGCTAGGCGTCGTTTCCCAGGCCATCCAAAACAATGTCCAAAAAGCGCCCGAGCCCGATGGGGTCGCCACCACGATTGTCGATGCCGCGTTGGGTGCATGGAAAATGCGGCACACGCCCAAAGGTGAGGCTTCTCTTCTGAGGAAATTACGCCGCTTCATGCCCGCTGGCCCGGTCGAAAAAGGCCTCAGAAAAACGTTTGGGCTCGCCTGAATCGATCCCGCTTTCTCTCCAGAGTATGAGCGTTGCGGGCTTCACGAATGGCAGACGAGGAATCGAGTATGCGTCGAGTTGTTGTGACTGGCCTGGGGCTGGTTTCTCCTTTGGCCGCAGGCGTAGGGACCACCTGGGTCCGGCTCTTGAAAGAATACGGCACTAGGCATCTGGCTCCTCGTGTCACTCCAGATGCAGAGTCTTCAGGCGGCAATGGACCCCGACGCCAGGGCGTGCTCCGTTCCGCCCCGCAGATGGCGCTGCAGGATTTCCTGCGCGCCCTCGGCATCACGCCGCAGGGCGCAGTCGTATAGCGCTCGGTGCTCGTCGGCGGCGATGCGGCCCCGGTAGGACAGGGCGATGAGCTGATAGCGCAGGTACTTGTCGAAGACCGCGTTGTGCAGGTGCATCAGTACCTGGGAGCCGCAAGCCGAGGTCAGCGCCTGGTGAAACTGCCAGTCATACCGCTTCCAGAGTTCGGCGACCTGTAGATTGCCGCTCGCCATCTCCGCCTCCATGGTGGCGAGCTTGTGGTAGGCCGCTACGACTCTCGCTTCCCAGTCGATGTCTCCATGCGCGAAGGAGTCCTCCAGCGCTCGCCCCTCCACCAGAAGTCGCAATTCGGCCAGCTCGCGAGCATTCTCGGCCGATATCGGCGCGACTTCGAAGCCACGCTGACCTTCGGCGACGACGAAGCCCTCCGAGGTCAACCGGTTGAGAGCTTCGCGCAGTGTGGTCACGCTGGTGTCGTAATCATCCTGCAGGTTGCTCAACTTCAGCTTCTTCCCCGGGGGCAGTTTGCCGGCGATGATGTCGGCGCGTATGCAGCGCCAGGCCGTCTCGCCCACCGAGACCGGCGCCTCTGACTTGTTCAGTCTTCCGTGAATTAGGGGCGTTGGATCCGAATCGATGGAGGAGAGCTGACCGGTCTCCACCGTATGTGCCACACAGGCTGCGATATGCTGATGCAATACGGCAGCAGCGCGCTCGGCATCGCGTGCCAGGGCTGCATCTAACAGCAGGCGGTGTTCCTGCGCCGCGGGTTTGCCGCGAAAGATGACGGCAACGATCTGATAACGCTGGTAGCGGTCGAAGATAGCGCCATAAACCTGGAGCAGCTCCGCCGAGCCGCACGCGGAAATCAGGGTATGGTGGAATTCACGGTCATAGTGCTTCCATTCGGCGCTGCGGCTGGTATCGCCCGCTATCATCAGGCGTTCCATGGACTCGAGCTTGTGGTACGCGCCGACCACCCGACCTTCCCACTCCAGGTCGCCCTTGCGGAATGCCTCGCGCAGGGCGTGGCTCTCCAGCAGTTCGCGCAGATCGGCGAGTTGCTGAAACTCCTCCTGGGTGACGGCGGCGACTTCGAAGCCGCGCTGACCTTCGGAACGAACCAGGCCTTCGGCAGATAGCCGGTAAAGGGTCTCGCGAAGGGTACTGACGCTGGCCGAGTAGCGCTCCTTCAACGCTTCCAGGCGCAGCCGGGAGCACGGTGCCAGACGACCGCCAATGATGTCGCTCCGGATGGACCGGTAAGCGCTTTCACCCGCCGTTTCCTGTGGTACAGGCAGCAAGACTCACCTCCCTTTTTGTACTGACCATTTTGTTCCTCGCCAGTGAAGCCAGCAAGAGAAAAACAAAACTCAAATGACATTATCAAAAATATAGTAGGAAATATCTAAAATCAGTTGATCACCAAAATGCGTGATGTAGCATGGAGCTGTCCAGCGTGGGGAGCAAGCCATCTCGCCGCGGGCGCATCACAATGACAAGATAAAAAGGAGTCACTCCATGCCCATTCCCGCCAAGTGCCGCGGTATTCTTGCCGCCGGCGTCATGATGTTCGCAGCGACCACGGCGTCCGTGGCCATCGCGCAAGACAACCCCAGGCTGCGTTTCTCGGCGGTGTTCTCCGAGCAGGACATCCGTGCCGAGATGATGCAGCGCTTCGAAGAGGCCATCGCCGACGACTTCACTATGGAGCTGCATTACGGCGGATCGCTCTTCAGCCAGGGCTCGGAATTGGTCGCGCTCCAGCGTGGCAACCTGGAGATGAGTAACGTCGCTCCCCAGGACGTCGCCAACCAGATCCCGGCCTGGTCCATTCTGACCTCCGCCTACCTCTTCCGTGATGCCGAGCACCTGCTGACGTTCTTCGGCAGCGAAGCCGGGGAAGAAATGAAGGCCATGGCCGAGGAGCAGCTTGGCGTCCACATTCTGGGCCCGACCTTCTTCGGCACTCGCCATGTAGGGCTGGTGAACGATGAGCGAATCGAGACCCCAGAGGACATGTCCGGTGTGCGGCTACGCATGCCGCCGGGTGAGTCGTGGCAGTTCCTGGGCCGGGCGCTCGGGGCCAATCCGACCGCCATGGCTTATGCCGAGGTTTATACGGGCCTGCAGACCGGCGCCATCGACGGTCAGGACAATCCCCTGCCGAACGTCCAGAACATGCGTTTCTACGAAGTCATGGACCAGATCGCGCTGACGTCGCATCTCGTGGCGTTCGACCTGCTAATGGTCTCCTCCAGCGTCTGGAACGACATGACGCCAGAGCAGCAGCAAGCCTTCCAGGCCGCTGCCGACGAGGCGATCGCCTGGAGCACGGCGGAACATCAGCGCAAAGAGCAGGAGCTGGCTGACTTCTTCAGTGAGCAGGGGCTCGATGTCTACACGCCGGATATCGATGCCTTCCGCGAGTATGCGCAGCAGCAGTACCTGGAATCCTCGATCTCCGACGCATGGCCGGAAGGCATGCTCGAGCGCATCAACAACCTTTGATGGCTGATGGATCGGCCGCGTCGCGGTCGATCCCACTCCACCCTGGAGGTACGCAGATGCGCCAAAGGATTCTCCGGTGGGCGGCATGGCTGCGCCATGGCGCCGACGCCATTGCGGCCGCCATGCTCGCCGTCATGTTCGTTTCCTTCCTGATCACGGTGCTGTTCCGCTACGTTCTTAACTGGCCGGCGGGCTGGGCCTCGGAACTGAGCACCGTGATGTGGGTCTGGCTGGTGCTGTTCGGTGCGGCCTTTCTGCTCCGCGAGCGTGACGAGATCCGCTTCGACATCTTCTACAGCAATGTTCCGCCTCCCATTCGCCGCGTAATGACGGTGCTTTTCTCCCTTGGCGTCGTCGGCCTTTTCCTGGTTTCCCTGCCCGCGGTCTACGACTACGTGACCTTCATGAAGGTGCAGCGCACGTCATATCTGCGTATCCGCTACGACTGGCTGTACTCGATCTACGTGGTCTTCGCCCTGGCCATCATCATCCGCTACGGCTGGATTGGCACTCGCGCCGCACTGGGACACGACCCGATGACCGCCCGCGACGCCGACGACGAAACAAAGCGAGGTTAAGGATGGATCCCTTCACGCTCACGCTTCTGGTGATCATCGCCCTGGCTCTGCTGGGGCTACCCATCGGGCTATCGATGATGTCGGGCTCCATCGTCTACCTCTTCATGAACGGGATGGACATGGGGCTGGTGGCCGAGCGGTTACTGAACAGCATGTTCACAAGCTACGTCATCCTAGCGGTGCCACTGTTCATCCTCGCCGCGGAATTGATGAACATCGGCACCATGACCAATCGCCTGCTGCATTTCTGTAATGCCTTGGTCGGACGCTTCCGCGGCGGCCTGGCCTACGTGAACATCGTGCAGTCGATCATTTTCTCCGGCATGTCCGGATCGGCCTTCGCCGATGCGGCAGGCTCTGGGCGGATCATCGCCAACATGATGATCCAGGACGGTCGTTACACCCGCAGCTTCGCCGCCGCTCTGACGGCGAGCGCGGCGGTCATTGGGCCGATCATTCCACCCTCGATTCCGATGGTGCTTTATGCCCTGGTGTCCAACGCCTCCATCGGCTACCTGTTCCTCGGCGGCATCATTCCCGGGTTGTTGATGGGGGTCATGCTGATGATCGTGGTGATGGTCACGGCGCGTCGCCGCCGGTTTCCGGTGGAAAAGCCCACGCCAGTGCGGGAATTGCCGGGCATTACCGTTCGCGCCTTCCCGGCATTGATGTTGCCGGTGGTACTGCTGGGTGGAATCTACAGCGGAGCGATGACGCCCACCGAGGCAGCCGCCGTCGCCGCGGCATACGCCTTTCTGATCTCGGTCCTGCTCTATCGCAACATCAATGCACGACAGGTTTACGGTTCACTCGTCAACAGCGCCCGCTCTTCCGTCGCCATCGGCATGCTGATCGCGGGCGCGCTGGTGTTCAACTACGTGGTGACGTCCGAGAACATTCCTCAGGCACTGCGCATATTCCTGGCCGATTACGACCTTTCGGTGCTGCAGTTTCTGTTGCTCGTCAACCTCGTACTGCTGCTGCTGGGCTGCTTGCTCGAGGGAACGGCCATTATCCTCATCATCGTGCCGGTGTTTATCCCTACGGCGAATGCCCTGGGCGTCGACCTGGTGCATTTCGGCGTCATCGCCGTGGTGAACATCATGATCGGGCTGGTGACACCGCCTTATGGACTACTGATCTTCATCATGCAGAGCATTACCCGCGCCCCGTTGCGCAGCCTGTTCCTCGATCTCATCCCGTTCATCGCCGCACTCTTCCTGTCGTTGGCGATCATCACGCTATTCCCTGATCTCGTCCTCTGGCTACCGCGGCAGTTCGGCTACCAAGGCTGAATAATGATAAGAGGTAATGTCCATGCATAGCCTTCATATTCTCAACGGCCCGAACCTGAACCGACTCGGCAAGCGCGAACCGGAGATCTACGGCCATACGACACTGGCGGAGGTCGAGTCCTTGTGCCGGCAGGCCGCCGGCACCCGGCCGGTGGTGTTTCGCCAGTCCGGCTACGAAGGACAGTTGGTGGAATGGATTCACGAGGCCATCGATGAACCCGCTGCCGCCATCGTCATCAACCCGGCGGGGTTGACCTTCACCTCGATCCCGATCCTAGACGCGCTCAAGATGTTTCCCGGACCGATCATCGAGCTGCATATCTCCAACATCCACCGGCGCGAAGAGATTTATCATCGCTCGCTCGTCTCGCGCACCGCCACGGCAGTGATCGCGGGCCTGGGGCCGGCCGGCTATCGGACAGCCGTCGAGGCCGTGCTACGCCTGGTCGAAGACGCCGATCCATAAGCGGATCTCGGTGAATCACGCGCCCAAACGCGGCCCCTTTTCAGGGGCCGCTCTCGTTCAATGCCCCCTTAGCCACCATGCCCGAGACTCTCCGACTTACCTGGCCATTGATAAAAATGGAACTTCGTTCTAAATTGTTCCATCAGCCTTCCAGCGAGTCTCTACATGGCCGACATACGACAGGATTACGACCTGGTGGTGGTAGGTTCCGGCGCCGCCAGCCTCGCCGCCGCTGCCACTGCTGCCTATCACGGCCTCAAGGTCATGGTGGTAGAGAAAGCCGACGCTTTGGGCGGTGCCACCGCGTGGTCGGGCGGCTGGATGTGGGCGCCGCTTAATCCGCTGGCCAAGGCGGCCGGCATCGATGAAGATCCGGAGACCGTGCGTACCTACCTGCGTCATGAGCTGGGTGAACGCTATGACGCGGCGAAGATCGACGCCTTTCTCGATGCCGCACCGCGAATGGTGGAGTTCTTTCACGACAAAACGGCACTGCAGTTCGCCGACGGCAACGCCATCGCCGACATCCACGGCGACACCCCCGGCGCCGGCACCGGCGGCCGCTCGGTGATTGCCGCTCCCTTCGACGGTCGCCAACTGGATCGCGAAACGCTGGCCAAGCTGCGCAGGACCATGCCCGAGACAGCCTTTCTGGGCATGCCGATCCAGGCCGGGCCGGACCTGCTGGCTTTCCTGACCGCGACCCGCTCGCTGAAATCCTTCGTACATGTCACACGACGCCTCACCCGACATTTCCTCGACCTGGCCCGCTACGGCCGCGCCATGCAGTTGGTCAACGGGGTGGCCCTGGTCGGCCGTCTGGCCAAGTCCGCCGTTGACCTGGGCGTGGAGCTGCGTGTCTCATCGCCAGCCAAGCGCCTGATCATGGAGGATGAACGGGTCACCGGCGTGGTGGTCGAGGGCTCGCAGGGGCAGGTGACCCTCCGGGCCCGATGTGGCGTGGTGCTAGCCACCGGCGGCTTCCCTTGGGACGTCGAACGCCGCCGGGAACTCTTCCCGCGTACGCCGACGGGCCAGGAGCACTGGCCGCTGCCGCCACCCTCGGCCAGCGGCGACGGCCTGCGCCTGGGCGAGTCAGTGGGCGGTACGGTGGGCACCGATCTCCACTCACCGGTGGCCTGGGCGCCGGTGTCGCTGGTGCCCTGGGGTGGTGGCCGGGTCGGGCACTTCCCGCATATCATCGACCGCGGCAAGCCGGGCCTGATTGGCGTGCTGAAAGACGGCAAGCGCTTCGTCAACGAGGCCGGCGGCTACTACGACTACGTGGACGCCATGGTAAAGGCGGTGCCGGAGGGCGAGGAGGTCTGCTCCTGGCTGATCTGCACTCACCGCTTCCAGCGTCGTTATGGCCTCGGCATCACCCGTCCGGCGCCGGTGCCCTTCCGACACTGGATCCGCAAGGGCTACCTCAAGCGCGGCAAGACGCTTGCCGAGCTGGCGCAAGCGTGCGGTATCGATGCGGACGGCCTCGCGGCCACCGTGGCCGACTACAACCGCCACGCCGCCCGGGGCGAGGACCCCGAGTTCGGGTGCGGCGCCACCCCCTACAACCGCAAGCAGGGCGACTCTGCCCACGGCCCCAATCCCTGCGTGGCACCCCTGGTCCAGGGTCCTTTCTATGCAGTGAAGGTAGTGCCTGGCTGCTTCGGCACCTTCGCCGGTCTCGAGACCAACGAGCATGCACAGGTGCTGAACGCCCAGGGCACGCCGATCGAGGGCCTCTACGCGGCGGGCAGCGATATGGCCAGCATCATGGGCGGCTACTACCCGGCCGGCGGCATCAACCTGGGCCCGGCCATGACCTTTGGCCATATCGCCGGCCTGCATGCTGCGGGACGGATACGGCACGACGCTGCTAACTCCGGAGCCGACGCTACCCATGCGTGAGCCGATCTTCTCCCTGGCCGCCCTCACCGTACTCGAGCTGCCGCCCCCCGAGATGGTCGAAGTCGCCGCCCAAGCCGGCTATGAGGCTGTGGGCCTGCGGCTCATTCCCGCTACGCCGGAGGAGTACCACTTCCCGCTGGCCCGGGATGCCGGTCTGTTACGGCGTACCCGGCAACGCCTCGGGGAAACCGGGCTACGAGTCCTTGATATCGAGATCCTGCGCCTGAAGCCCGACACCGATGTGCGCCGGGATTTCTGCCAGGTGCTGGAGATCGGTGCCGAGCTAGGCGCCAGCGAGGTGCTGGTGGCAGGGAACGACGACGATGAGGCACGTACCATCGACAATTTCGCTGCCCTGTGCGAACTGTCCGCCCCGCTAGGCCTGCATCCGCACCTCGAGTTCATGCCCTGGACGGGAGTGAAGAACCTGGCCCAGGCGCACCGCATCGTCGCCGCGGCGCGCCTGGCCGGGCAGGACAACGCCTGCCTGCTGGTCGACGCCTTCCACTTCAACCGCTCGGCCAGCCGCCTGGAGGATCTTGTACGGGTGCCGCCGGACTGGCTGCGCTACGTGCAACTGTGCGACGTGGCCGGGCCGATTCCGGACAGCATGGAAGCGATATTGCACGAGGCGAGGCAGCAGCGCTGCTTTCCCGGCGATGGCGATATCGATCTGCGAGCTCTGCTGGAGACTCTGCCCTCGGGGCGGCCATACAGCCTCGAGATCCCTACCGAGTCGCTGCGCCGCCAGGGCATCGCCGCGCTGGAGCGGGCCCGCCAGGCACTCGACAAGGCGCGTGCCGTGATTGCCCTTGCCTGACAGACTTTCGATGGGCCTTCTCGGTGCCTATCTGTTAGCCTGCTACTATTAAGCTTCTTCAAAGAGATGCCCGAAGGCCATGTCGACGACCACCGCCACCACTGCCCTCGGCAGCGCAGACCGTCCGCTGCTGGGCATCGCCTTCATGCTGGGCGCCGGCCTGCTGTTCACCCTGCTCGATACGGGTGTGAAATGGCTCACCCAGAGCTACTCGCCGGTGCAGGTGGTCTGGGCCCGCTATGCCGGCCACATGCTGGTACTGGGCGCCTACCTGCTGATGCTGGGCTGGCCCCGATGCCGAGCGATCATGGCCTCCGTCGAGTCGCTCCCGGGGCAGTTCGTGCGCGGCCTACTGCTGCTCGCCGCCAGCACCTTCGCCTTCCTGGCCTTTCGTGAGCTGCCGCTGCTGCAGGTATATGTGATCAATTTCAGCTCGCCGCTGCTGGTCACCTTGCTGGCCATTCCACTTCTCGGTGAACGCGTGACCCTGGCCCGTGGTGCAGCGGTCGCTGCCGGTTTCGTTGGCGTTGTGATTGCGGTGGGTCCCGTCGACTGGCGTGCCCAGCCCGCCGCCCTGCTGCCGTTCGGCATGGCCCTGTGCTTTGCGCTCTATCAACTGGCCACACGGCGCTTCGGCCGCAACGACCACCCGCTGGCCTCGCTGTTCTACGCAGGGCTGGCCGGCGCCATGGTCAGCTCGATGGTGGTGCCGTTCTTCTGGAAGCCCATCGCCGGCGGCGATGTCCCGCTGTTCCTGGTGGTCGGAGCCCTGGGTGCCGTCAGCCAACTCGCCCTGATCATGGCCATGCGCTGCGCCCCGGCCTCGCTGGTGTCGCCCTTCCTCTACCTGCAGATCGTCTGGGCTACCGTGTCGGGCTATCTGGTATTCGGCGACGTGCCGCTGCTGGAAACCTACCTGGGCGCCGTGCTGATCATCGGGGCGGGGATATTCCTGGCAACCCGTAAGCGCTGATCGTCAGCGCCTGCGGCCTTGTCTCAGGGCTCCTGCAACAACTCGCGGCGGTAGTGGGCATAGAGAGTGGCGGCCTGCTCCTCAGCAGCAGCACGTTTGCTCTCGTCCTCGCAGAACCGCTTGAAGGCGTCGACACCCTGGAAGACGAACAGGCCCACACCGCTCATCACATCGGCACCGACCGCCCTGGCGGCGGCGACGAGCTCGGTGACCGCCGGCACATACACGGCATCGAAGATCCAGTGGTGCGCCGCCACCAGCTCCTTGGGCAACGGGCAGCCTGGACTCTTCTCGTGGCCGATGGGGGTGCAGTTGACCAGGCCATCGCAGGCCGGCACCGTCTCGGCCAGCTGCGCCGGGGTGATGGTGGAGGCAGCAAAGCCCTGGGCCTTCAGTTCCGCGGCCAACTGGCGCGACTTGGCCGGATCCAGGTCCATCAGAACCACCTCCAAGGCACCGAGCCTGCCCAGGCCGAAGGCGACCGCTTTGCCCACGCCGCCGGTGCCGAGCAGCAACACCCGTCCCGGCTCACGCTCGCCGAGGGTGGCGTGAAAACCGCTGACGAAGCCGGTGAAGTCGGTGTTCTCGGCGAAGATGCCACTCTCCTCGAAAACCAGCGTGTTGGCGGCCCCGACCATCCGCGCGCCCTCGGAAGCACGGTTGGCAAGGTGCATAGCATCTTCCTTCCAAGGATAGGTGACGTTCACGCCCCGGTATCCGGCGGCCATCACCTTCCTCACCTGACTCTCGAGTGACTCGATCGGCTGTTCGTTGGCGTCGAACAGGTCATAGGTGGTGGGTATGCCGATCAGCTCGCCGAGCCGTACGTGCAGGTCCGGCGAGCTGGAGTTCATGATGGCCTTGCCGATCAATCCCAATTTCATAACGCTGTTTCCTGTATGAGCGAGCTTTCTGCGCTCGAAGAGCTCGAAGAGCTCGAAGAGCTCGAAGGAATCTCGAAAAACAATCCCGGACCGCTACTGGCTCTGTCGGTACTCAGCCGGCCTTGGCCTGGGCCGCGAGGCGAATGCCTGCGTTGGACTCACCAAAATTCTGGTAGCCGCCACGTCGCTCGACGATCTCGAAGAAGAAGCGCCCCGAGAAGGTCTCGGTATAGGCATGCAGGAAGTCGCCGTCCTCGTTGCGATCGAACAGGATGTTGCGCGAGCGCATGGCGTCGAGCAGTTCCGGGGCGATGTCGAAACGCGCCTCCAGGTCGTCGTAGTAGTTGCGCGGGATCTTCAGCAACGGCAACCCACGAGCAAGAAACTCGTCCACGGTGGCAATGATGTCGCGGCTCTCGAAGGCGATCTGCTGCACGCCGCCGCGGAAAGCGCTGAGGAAACGCCCCGGCTGGGTCTCGCGGGCCTGGGAGACGGTGAGCGGCAGGCGAATGCTGCGGTCGGGGCTGACCACCGCCTGGCTGATCATCATGCCATGCGGATCGACGATCTCGTTCTCGGACTCGGCAGCGAAGCCGAATACGGTGCGGTAGAACAACTGCCAACCCAGCAACTGAGTGGCCGGCAATACGTATGAGAGATGGTCGATGCGTACCAGACCCGCTTCGTCACGGCTCTCCTGGTCGAAAAGCTCGAAGTCGGTGCGCCACTGCAGATCATCGGCAGCCGCCTCGTCCACCAAGTAGATCAGGCTGCCCTCGACGCCACGGATCGCCGAGATTTCCATTTCTCCTTCGCCCACCTGACTACGGAACAGCGGAGCCTTGAAGGCCCGCGCACGTCCCAGCGCCCGCTCCACGTCATCGACCCGAAACCCCACGGCACATACCGAAGTGCCATGCAGCAGTCGGAAGGTGTGGGCGAAGCTGTCGGTCTCGAAGTTGAGCACTAGATGGATCTCGCCCTGCTTCCATAGCTCGACGTTCTTGGAGCGGTGACGCCCCACGTGGCGAAATCCCAGCGCATCGATGAACTCGCCCAGGGGGCCGGCGCTCTCCTCGTCGAGGGTGAACTCGATGAAGTGAATGCCATGATAGTTCGGCGCGGGAGGCAGCTCACGCGCCCAGGGCCCATGCTCGACCAGATTCTCTAGCCAGATCAACGAGCGCAGGCCATCCAGGGCAGTGACCTCGGTAGGTGCGGCGCGGAAGGCATCGCTGAAGATCTCGAGCGAAAGGGGGCCGTCATAGCCCGACTTGCCCAGCTCGGTCATGAAATCATGGAGCGGCAGGCGCCCCTGGCCGGGGAAGCAGCGGAAATGTCGGCTCCACTGCAGCACATCCATGTCCAGCAGCGGCGCATCGGCCAGTTGGACAAAGAAGATCTTCTCTTTGGGAATCTTGCCGATCGTAGAGAGGTCGTGGCCGCGCGAGAGGATATGAAAGCTGTCGAGCACCACGCCAAGGTTGGGATGATCGGCTCGGCGCACCACCTCCCAGGCATCTCGATAATCCGCGATGTGGCGCCCCCAGGCCAATGCCTCGAAGCCGATGCGAATGCTGCGCCTGGCCGCGCGCTCGGCCAGTTCGCGCAGATCGGTCACGGCCCGCTCCATGTCGTCGATGGTCTGCGGCGAGACGTTGCTGCAAACCAGCAGGAAATCGGTGCCGAGCTGCTCCATCAGGTCGAACTTGCGTTCGGCACGCTGCAGGTTGCGACTACGCTGCGGTTCGGGCATGGCCTCGAAGTCGCGAAACGGCTGAAAGGCCACGATAGTCAGCCCCAGGCGCTCGCAGAGCTGACGCACCTCCCCGGGGGAGCCGTCGAACGAGAGCAGATCGTTCTCGAAGATTTCCACACCCTCGAAGCCCGCGCGAGCGATCGCTTCCAGCTTGGTCCTGAGATCGCCGCTCAAGCAGACCGTGGCAATGGCACGCATCTACATCCCCTCCTGGCGCCATCGCCTGACGGGCAATGGGCAGCCTTCTTGTTCGTTCAAGAATTTTGTCGTTCCGCCTCAGGTGGAACTGGAACATGGTTTCAATGTTCGCATAGCGGCCTTAAGTTCGCAATGATCCAAAACATGCAAGCACAGTTATCGACATAGGCCTTAACGGCCCGCGGCGGATATCATAAGAGTAGTGCCGAAGCTGTGGCTCGTTATCTTCTTCTGTGTGCATGCGTTAGCAGTATCCGGCATTAAACCTTCGTCGCAGAATTTCCCCTGAGCATTGACAGTATTGGAAGGGAGTTCTAGTGTTCGCAAAAAGCACTATCGTTCGCAGGGCGAACACAAACCCATTCCCGCCGAGACAGAAGGCCGTCATCAGGCGGCAAATAACAACCAATCAGAACAACCCCGGAGGATTTCATGTTCAAACCGCTGCTCACATCCCTGGCCGTCTCCCTCGCCTCACTGGCCATGGCCAGTAGTGCACTCGCCGATTATCCGGAGCGCAACATCCAAGGCACCATCCAGTGGGGTGCCGGTGGCGCCACCGATAACGTCGCCCGCAGCCTCACGCCCCATGTTGAAGAAATCCTGGACACCACCATCGTGCTGACCAATCGCCCGGGTGGTACCGGCGTGATCGGCATGAACCACGTCATGCGCCAGCGTCCCGACGGCTACAACCTGCTGATCGGCGCCGAGAACCCGCAGCTCTATCCGCTGATGGGGCTGGCCGACTTTACCTACGACGACATGCATACCGTCAACATCATCGGCCAAGGCCTGGTGGTGATCGCAGCACCTGCCGATAGCCCCTTCGACAGCTTCGCCGACCTGCTCGAACATGCCCAGCAGAACCCGAACGAGCTGCGCATGGGCGGCACCGGTGCTGGCGGCCTGCCGAGCACCGTTCATGCCATGATCAACGCCGTGGGCGAGCTCGACGTGCGAACCGTCACCTTCGGCGGCGACGGCCCCGGCATCACCGCTATGTTGGGCGGCCACATCGACTTCATGCCGCTGAGCCTGGCCGCCGCCGGTGAGCAGATTCGTGGCGGCAAGATGAAGGGACTGGCCGTGCTCACCGCCGAGGAGATCGAATCGCTGCCAGGTGTCGCGCCGATCACCGAAGCGCTGCCCGATATCGAGGCCTTCCTGCCGTGGGGGCCGTTCTGGGGCGTTTTCGTCCACCAGGACACCCCCGACGACATCAAGGCCACCTTGGAAGATGCCTATGAACAGGCCGTTGCCAAGGATGAGTTCGTCGAGTTCCTGCATAACTTCGGTGCCGAACCGCTGAACCTGCGTGGCGAGGAAGCCCAGCAATACCTGGACAGTTGGCAGTCGGTTACCGGCTGGTCCATGTTCGAAGCCGATGCCGAGACACTGAAAGCCACGCCTGAAGAGCTCGGCATTCCGCGTCCGTAACCCACCTTCGCGGTGAAGGGGGAGGCAAAGCTTCCCCCTTGGAGTCTGTTGATGAGCAAGAAAATCGAGCGCGTACAGGCTGGCGAAAAAGTCTTCGACTGGCTGCTTCTGTTGCTGAGTATCGGTGTACTGGTCGAGGCTTACCGCATCGACGGCGGTCTGCGGCTCAATTCGGCCGGCTCATTCCCGGTAGGCCTGGCCCTGGTGATGCTGGCCTCATCACTGGCCATCCTGTTCAGCCACCGCTACAAGCGACGTGATGAACGCATTCACAGTGCCCTGCATGAGTTACAGGTATTCTTCCACGAGCACTTCCAGCCCCATATCGTGGTCTTCTCGGTGGGCGCGGTGATATATCTCGCGGCCATCGTCTGGGCAAGCTTCTATGTCAGCACCTTCATTTTCCTGGCGGCCATGTTCATCTACCTGCGCCAGGGCAAGGTCATCAGTTCGCTGATCATTACCGCGGTGGCCCTTGCGATCATCTATGTCCTTTTCACCGTGGTCTTCCGCGTCTACCTTCCCTGACCCTCGAGGCCCTCGATGAGTGACACCCTTTCCTTCCTGCTCATGGCCTGGCTCGACCCGGGCCTGCTTGGCCTGACCGCCCTCGGCGTGCTGGCCGGCATATATATCGGCGCCATACCCGGCCTCTCCGTAACCATGGCCGTGTCGATCCTGATCTCCTTCACCTTCTCCTGGGACATCAACAATGCCCTGGCGCTGATGGTCGGCATCTACGTGGGTGGCGTCTACGGCGGCTCGCGTACCGCCATCCTGCTCAACATTCCCGGCGCCCCCTCGGCGGTGACCACCGCCTTCGACGGTTATCCGCTTGCCCAGCGCGGCGAGGCCGGGCGTGCCATCGGCCTGAGCACCGTGATGTCGGTAATCGGCGGACTGATCGGCGTTGCGGTGCTCGCCGGCACCGCCCCTTATCTCTCCGACCTGGCGCTGCAGTTCGCTCCTCGTGATTACTTCCTGATCGCCGTACTCGGCCTGCTGCTGGTCAGCTCGCTCTCCGGTAAGTCACTGTCACGCGGTATTTTCTCGGTAGCCTTGGGAAGCGTCATTGGCCTGGTGGGCATGGACATGGTCACTGCCCAGCCACGTCTCACCATGGGGCAAATGGAGCTGCTCGGTGGGATCCACTACGTGGTGGTGATGATCGGCCTGTTTGGCGTGGCCGAGGCGCTCTACCAGCTGCACAACCTGGCCAAGGTGCCGATCAAGCAGAAGGTCGACAAGATCGTGCCGCCGCTGAACATGGTACTGAAGTTCCTGCCGCTTTCGATACGCACCGCGATAATCGGCGTCGTGGTAGGCGCACTGCCCGGTACCGGTGGCGACATCGCTTCGCTGTTCGCCTACGATCACGCCAAGCGCACCGTCAAGAACCCCAGCCGGCCGTTCGGCGAAGGGGCCTATGAAGGCCTGGTGGCCCCTGAGACCGCCAACAATGCCGCAGTGGGCGGTGCCTATGTGCCGATGCTGACGCTGGGCATGCCCGGCGATGCGGTGACCGCCGTGATCATCGGCGCCCTGGTCATCCACGGGCTCAACCCCGGCCCGATGCTGATGATCGAAACCCCACACATCTTCTGGTTCACCGTGGGCAACTTGGCGCTGGCGAACATCTTCCTGCTGTTCTTCGGCCTCACCGGCATCAAGATCTTCTCGAAGATCGTCGAGGTGCCCAAGGCGGTGCTGATCCCGCTGATCCTGGTGCTCTGCGTGGTCGGCACCTACTCCATCAACAGCAACATGATGGAAGTCTACTGGATGCTCGGCTTCGGCATCCTCGGCTACTGGCTCAAGGTATTCGGCTTCCAGATGGGTCCGATCATCCTCGGCGTCATACTGGGCCCGCTGCTCGACGAATCTTATCGCCAGGCGATGTCATCGGTTGGCGATCGCGCTGGCGATTTCCTGTTGGCCCTGGTTACCAACCCGCTGTCCCTTGTGTTGACCAGCGTGATCGTACTGGTACTGCTGAGCAACACCCCGCTCAAGGGCTGGCTGGCCAAACGCTTCAGCAGGGCCTGACGCACCACTGGCGCAGCCATGCCCGGCCGTGCCGGTGGTGAGAACAAACGGACGAAAGGTTGTGAGTGTGACCGATCCAGCCCTTCACTATGCGCTGGTCTTCGACTTCGATGGTGTGGTGCTGGACTCGGCCACCCTCAAGCGACAGGCCTTCGCCGATCTCTATGCCGAGGCACCTGCCCCTCAGTACCAGGCCGTATGTGCCTACCTGGGCCGCAAAGGAGGCCAGCCACGCGAGGTCAAGTTTCGCCATATCGAAGCGCATATCTTCGGTCAACAAGCCAGTGAAGCGCGTATCCGCGAACTCTGCGCGCTTTTCAAGGCCAGCGTCGAGCAGCGTCTCCTCGAGGCCCCTGCGATTCCCGGCGCTGTGGAATTTCTCGCCCGCTGGGCCGGCAAGCGCCCGCTCTACCTGCTCTCGGCCACGCCCGAGGCCGAGCTGAGGGCCATCGTCGAGAAGCGCGACCTCGCACGCTATTTCCGAGAGGTCGTCGGCTCGCCTCCCGACAAGGTCACCGGCTTGCGTAACCTGCTGGTTCGCTGCGGACATGCCGCGAACGAGACGGTAATGATCGGCGACTCCTACAACGATTTTCGCGCCGCCCGCTCCAACGGCACCCGCTTTGTCGGCGTCACCGCCGACCCCGGCGCCTCCCCTTTCCCGGGCGACACCATCACCGTCCGCGATTTGCACGGCCTGGACGCCGCCTTGGAAAAGCTCTGACCCTTACACCCCCTCGTCACTCTTGCCTGTCGTGCTCCTGTTCCATCTGCCCAGGGCGTATCGGTTGGCGGGGTTCTTCTAGGCCGGGGCTTTCCGGTTCCAGATCGCGGTAGGGGGCGTCGAATTCATTGCTCTCCCCTTGACGTTCACTGCCGCCCTGCCCTACCTGTGGCTCGGTATCAGCCCCCGTATCGGCACCCGACTGTGCTTCGTTTTCATCGTTCGAGCCGGTGCCGTGCATGTCCTGTTCGGGCTCGTCTCGGGCAACGCCCAGGTCGTCCTCGCGCGCCTCGATGGTGCCGATCTGCGCCTCTTCGGCTACCGCTCCTTTCTGTACTGGAGCGCTTGGTTCAGGAGACGCATCCTGACCGAAGGCGGCCGGCACCGCTCCGAAGGCAAGCGCCGCGACCAGGAACCCCATTCCCTTGTGGTAGTTCATCGTCCTTTCCTCCCGCGGCAGAGTGCCGCTCATTCCCAGCCATGAACGCCCGCCATGTCCGGCAGCTCATGGGCGATGCCCTTGTGGCAGGTAATGCAGGTTGCCTCGCCCTCCACCAGGCCGCGCTGGTGCGCCGCGGCTGCCCGAGGGCTCTGGCGGGTGAAGTCCATGTACTGTTCGTCGTGGCAGTTACGACACTCCAGCGAGTCGTTGGCTTCGAAGCGCCGCCACTCGCGTGACGCCATCTCGAGGCGGTGGTCGAGAAACTTCTCGCGGGTGTCGATGACCCCGAAGATATGCCCCCACACCTCCTTTGAGGCCTGCATCTTGCGCGCGATCTTGTCGGTCCAGTTGTGCGGCACATGGCAATCGGAGCAGACCGCCCGTACCCCCGAACGGTTGGTGTAATGAATGGTGGGCAGAATCTCCTGGTAGACGTTGGATTCCATCTCGTGGCAGCTGATACAGAACTGCTCGGTATTGGTGGCTTCCATCGCCGTGTTGAAGCCCCCCCAGAAGAGTACGCCGCCGATGAACCCGCCCACGGTGAGAAAGCCGAGGCTGAAATAGCCGCTGGGCGAGCGGAACACGCGCCAGAAGGTTCCGAGGACGTTGCCGATCCATCTGAACATAGCGTCCTCCTTATTCGCTTCGCTGGCGTGAACCGCGGATGAGATCGCTCATGTCCACGAAGGTGTTACCAACCCGCGAGGGCGCATCGGTCTGCGGTACGTGACACTGGGTACAGAAGTAGCGCCGCGGCGACAAATCGCCGAGGAAGTTGCCCTCTCGGTCCATGTAGTGGGTGACGCTGACCATGATCGCCTGGGTCTCGCCGACACGGGTTCGCGCGTGGCAGGCCATGCAGCGGTTGGCGTTGAGGTCCACTTGGTAGTTGTCGATGCGGTGCGGAATGGTGGGTGGCTGCATCGGATATTCGCGCACCGGGCGCAGGCTGCGGTCCTCGACCCGGTACAGCGGCTCCGGTGTCGGCTCCTCCAGCAGCGGTACGTTGGCACGCAGCGCATCGAGCTCACCTTCGGCGGCGAAGCTGTGCAAGGCCAGCAGGCTGAAAGCGGCAATGCAGGACAGGACGGTAACGCTGAACAGTCGCATGATCGCCTCCTAGACGGCCTCGATTCGGCAGGCGCATTTCTTGAAATCCGTCTGCTTGGAGATGGGATCGGTGGCATCCAGTGTGACCTTGTTGATCAACTGGCTGGCGTCGAACCAGGGCACGTACACCACGCCGCGCGGCATGCGGTTGCGTCCGCGCGTCTCGACCCGCGAGTGCATCTCGCCGCGCGGGCTGGCGATGCGCACCTCGCTGCCACGCCTGACGCCAAGTTCACGCGCATCCTGCGGATGCATGTAGACCACAGCCTGGGGAAAAGCACGATGCAGCTCGGGTACTCGCCGCGTCATCGAGCCGGAGTGCCAGTGCTCGAGCACGCGCCCGGTTACCAGCCACAGCGGGTACTCTTCGTCGGGCGCCTCGGCGGGCGGCTCGTAGGGCACGGCATAGACGATCGCACGGCCGTCCGCCTGGCCGTAGAAATGGATGTCGCGCCCCTCCTCCACGTAGGGGTCGTACTGGCCGTTGTAGCGCCACGGGGTCTCCTGGCCGTCCACCACCGGCCAGCGCAGCCCGCGAACCTGGTGGTAGACCTCGAAGGGTGCCAGGTCGTGGGCCTTGCCGCGGGTGAAACGGGCATACTCCTCGAATAGCCCCTTTTGCACGTAGAAGCCGAAGTGGTGGGACTCGTCGTTGTCGAACTCGGGGTTGAGTTCGTCGAGGCCGAAGGCGTCCACCTGGCCGTTGCCAAACAGCACGTCAAAGAGAGACTTGCCGCGGTAATCCGGGTTGGCGTCGAGCAGTTCCTCCGGCCACACCTCCTCGATGTCGAAGCGCTTGGAGAATTCCATCATCTGCCACAGGTCGGAGCGCGCCTCGCCGGGGGCCGTGACCATCTGCTGCCAGAACTGGGTGCGCCGCTCGGCGTTGCCGTAGGCGCCCTCCTTCTCGACCCACATCGCCGCCGGCAGGATCAGGTCGGCAACCTCGGCCGTCACGGTGGGATAAACATCCGAGACGATGATGAAGTTGTCGGGGTTGCGATAGCCCGGGTAGGTCTCCTCGACCAGGTTGGCTGCCGCCTGCACGTTGTTGTTGCACTGCACCCAGTAGACGTTGATGTCGCCGTCCTTGAGCATGCGGTTCTGCAGCACGGCGTGGGCACCGGGCTGTTCCTGGATGGTGCCCTCCGGTACCTTCCAGATCTCCTCGGCAAAGCGGCGATGGTTGGCGTTGGTCACCACCATGTCGGCGGGCAGGCGATGGGAGAAGGTGCCGACCTCGCGCGCCGTGCCGCAGGCCGAGGGCTGACCGGTGAGCGAGAAGGGGCTGTTGCCCGGCGTCGCGATCTTCCCGGTCAACAGGTGGATGTTGTAGATCATGTTGTTCGCCCACACACCGCGGGTGTGCTGGTTGAAGCCCATGGTCCAGAACGACATCACCTTGGTGTCGGGGTCGGCGTAGAGTTCGGCCAAGGCATCGAGCTGGCGCTTGGGCACACCCGAGAGCCGGGTGACGGTCTCGGCATCGTACTGCTGCAGGAATTCGCGGTAGCGCTCGAAATCGATGTCACGCGCGCCGGCACTGTCGCGGGCGTTGGCCGCTGCCAGCTCCAGGCGATGCTCGGGACGCAAGCCGTAGCCGATATCGACGTTACCCTCCATGAAACGCACGTTCTCGTCGACGAAATCCCAGTTCACCCGATCGTTCTCGATGATATAGCGCGCGATGTAGTTGAGGATGGCGAGGTCGGCCTGGGGAGTGAAGATGATCGGCTGATCGGCCAGCTCGAAGGAGCGATGCTCGAAGGTAGAGAGCACGGAGACGCGCACGTGAGGGTTCGACAACCGCCGGTCGGTAATGCGTGTCCACAGGATGGGGTGCATCTCCGCCATGTTGGCGCCCCATAGCACGAAGGCATCCGCCGCTTCGATGTCTTCATAGCAACCCATCGGCTCGTCGATACCGAAAGTGCGCATGAAGCCGAATACGGCGGACGCCATGCAGTGGCGTGCGTTGGGGTCGAGGTTGTTGGAGCGAAAACCGGCCTTCATCAGCTTGTTGGCCGTGTAGCCTTCCCAGATCGTCCACTGGCCCGAGCCGAACATGCCGATGGCGCTGGGCCCCTTCTCGCGCAGCGCGGCCTTGTACTTCTCGGCCATCACGTCGAAGGCCTCGTCCCAGCTTACCGGCGTGAATTCACCATCCTTGTCGTACTCGCCGTTGGTCTTGCGCAGCAATGGCTGGGTCAGGCGATCCTCGCCGTACATGATCTTGGAGAGAAAGTAACCCTTGATGCAGTTAATGCCGCGATTGACGGGCGACTGCATGTCGCCGTGGGTAGCCACGACCCGATTGTCCCTCACGGCCACGTTGACGCCGCAGCCCACCCCGCAGAACCGGCACGGCGCCTTGGACCACTTCAGCTGCGTGTGCTGCGCGTCGGTCACGATGTTCTGCGCCTGCGTAGCGGTCGTCATGCCGGCCGCCGAGGCCGCCGTCGCTATCGCCGAACTCTTGATGAAATCACGCCGTGTCAGCGTCATGTGCCTCGACCTCCCGATCCAGCTCCTGCCTCGATTCCATGTGGTGGTAGACCATGCTGACCGACAGCACGCCCTCCCGCTCCTGCAGCCAGTCGATGATCTCGACGATGCGGCGCTGCGAAGGCATTTCGAGCAGCACCACCATCTTCCCGACAGGATCGACGGCAGGAATTTCCACACCGTCGAATGCCGAGCACTGCACCTGTAGCGCATCGATATGTTGTGGCCTTACCTGCACCACCAGGCTGGAAATATGCACCTCGTCATCCATGTCGCTCCCCCTCATTACCCAGCCCCGCCAATGCTTTCGGCATCACCTTGACTGCCTGAACCGGACAGAATTGCACGCAGGCGCCGCAGCCATTGCAGGCCTCGCTATCGACGCAGGGCTCGGGAACACGATGCGCATTGAAGGTGAAACGAATGGCACTGATCTCGCACACTTCGCCACAGTTTTTGCAATAGGTACCGTGAATGCCTAGGCAACTTTCTTCGATGGTAGCCACGTTATTCCAGGCAGGAACTGCTTCACTGTTGGCAAAGACCGGCTCGGGGCAGGCATGGACACAGGCCTGACAGAAGGTGCACTCACCTAAGGAAAAATCGATTTCGGGGAACCCGCCATCACCAGGAACGATGACCTGAGTTTCGCAGGCCTTAATGCACTCACTACAGCGTGTGCATAGTTGCGTAAATGCTCCCTCATGGGCGGACCAAGGCGGTCTGATCACCGGCTCATGCCATACGCGCCCTTGCAGCAGCGCACGACGCGACGGATCCACAGGTGACATGGCTTACTCCCAATCGCCAGGTGAAACTGGCGCTTTTCGTCACGGTATTATGTGGTTATTTTTGGTCGTAAACTGGCTAGAACTACGTCTATCCAGGCGGACCAGGAGGTCCAGTAAGCAGCTGAAGCATCCATACCCCAAAGCCGTAGCCCGAAACCACGATGACGGCCAAAATGGGAAACAGGATGCCAGCCAGGAAGAGAAAGACGGCCAGTTCTCGTCGCTTCTCCCGGGACTCTTCTGGCGTATTTGGCTTGGTTGGTCTAGCACGTCTGTCGATCGAATTTCCCATACCCGGCACCGTAGCGTGTCGTCTTGTACTACCGTAGGAAGCAATGGTCGTTCATGCAAATCTTCTACATGTTTTTATTTGGCACCATGCATATCAGGAGATCCGAATGAGTAAATGTTTTTCATGCGGTGCAATGATGGCAACGATCGGGGCAGCCTGGCTTTTCACGCTCGGCTCGGCCTGGGCGGGTCTCGACCGCGACGAGGTGCGCGCCGCCCTGTATGCCCTGCACGCGCACCAGGCGGAGCTGGCCGAGCTGGCCAGGGAACGCGCCGCGCGTGACGAGGTAGCCCAGCTGGCGAGCACCCTGGAGCGCGACCACGGCATTCTCGAGGAGTGGCTGGTAGCGGCCAGCGAGCGCGGCGAGGCTCCCGAACGGAGCGGCGAGGCCGTGCACGACAGCGAAGCCTTCGAAGCACTACGCGAGCTGGAGAGTGAGGCCTTCGACGAGGCCTACCTGGCTTACCAGATGGAGCTGCACATGGCGGCGATCGAATACCTGGAGCAGCACCGGCCCCAGGGCGACGAGCAGTTGGACGAGTTCAACAACCACCTGTTCGTCACCCACGGGACGCTGCTCGTCAACGGCGAGCTGGTCGACTCGCTTCGCTAGGGAGATAGCTGTGCGCATGCCCGCAGCCGTGAGGTACGACAGCGGGCGCCAGCCTCAGGCGCGCTCGGCGGCGCGGATCACGGCGTCCAGCGCCGCCAGGTAGCCCTGGCTGCCGAGGCCGGCGATCACGCCATCGGCGCGCAGCGAGACGTAGGAGTGGTGGCGGAAACTCTCGCGCTTGTGCACGTTGGAGAGGTGCACCTCGATCACCTTGCCCTCGAAGGCGTTGAGCGCATCGAGAATGGCCACCGAGGTATGCGTATAGGCGGCGGGGTTGATGACGATCGCCGCGGTGCCGTCCTCGCGGGCGGCATGAATGGCGTCGATCAGCACGCCTTCGTGGTTGCTCTGTAGCGCCTTGATGTCCCAGCCGTTGACGGCGGCCTTCTCGTACAGCGCGTTGTTGATGTCGTTCAGCGTCTCGCTGCCGTAGATCTCCGGCTGGCGGGTGCCGAGCAGGTTGAGGTTGGGGCCGTGCAGGATCAGAACCTTGTTCATCGCTATCTCTCTCGGGGCAACAGAATCGGGTGGGTAAGCCTCATGCCTGCGGCTCCAGCAGCCGCTGCCAGGCATCGATCACCGCCTGGCGGTGGGCGTGGAAATCAGCGTCGCGGCCGCGGGCGGCCTCGCGAGTCAATGAGGCGCGATGCGCGGTGCTACGCAAGGCCAGGTAGGCCTCGCGCAGGCGTTGGCACTCCTCGGCGGGCAGCCGGCCGGTGCTCTCCAGCGTCTCCAGGATGCGCATGTTGTCGCTCCACTGCAGCAGTTCGGGTGTCTCGTGACCCATGGAGAGCACCGCGAACTGGCACAGGAACTCGATGTCGACCATGCCGCCGGGGTCGTGCTTGAGGTCGAACTCTCCCTCCCCGACCTTGCCACCCAGGTGGTCGCGCATCTTGTGGCGCATCTTCACCACCTCCTCACGCAGGGCCTCACGCTCGCGTCGCCGCCCAAGGATTTCGCGGCGCACCGCATCGAAGCCCTGCGCCAGGCGGGGATGGCCAGCCACCACACGGGCTCGCACCAGCGCCTGGTGCTCCCAGGTCCAGGCCTCGCGACGCTGGTATTCGCCAAAGGCCTCGAGCGTGGTGGCCAGCAGCCCGGCATTGCCCGAGGGACGCAGGCGCATGTCAACCTCATAGAGAGTGCCGGCCGGGGTCACCGCGGTGAGCAGGTGGATGATGCGCTGCCCCAGGCGGGTGAAGAATACCGGCGTGTCGATGGGCCGCGTGCCGTCGGTCTCGCCCTGGGAGTCGGCATCGTGCATGAAGACAAGGTCGAGATCGGAGCCATAGCCCAGTTCGATGCCGCCCAGCTTGCCGTAGCCGACGATCAGGAATTCCGGTTCAGCCCCGGCGCGCGAGCCATCCCGGCGCCGCGGAAAGCCGTGCTTGCGCACCAGGTGACGCCAGGCCATGGCGAGCACCGTTTCCAGCAGTACTTCGGCAATGTAGGTGAGGTAGTCGCTGACCTTCATCAGGTGGCGGGTACCGGCGATGTCCGAGGCGGCGACGCGCAGTACATGCGCGTGCTTGAACACGCGCAGCGCCTCTAACTGGGCCTCTTCATCATCCTCGGGGATGCGCCCCAGGGCCTGGCGCAGCTCATCGGCCAGGCGCGCCTTGTCGGCGGGGGTGTAGAGGGTCTCCGGGGTCAGCAGCTCATCGAGCAATAACGGGTAGCGGGCCAGTTGCTCGGCGATCCAGGGGCTGGCGCCGCACAGCCCCATCAGGTGGCTCAAGGCCTCGGGGTTCTCGCGCAGCAGCGCCAGGTAGGCGGTGCGCCGCAGCACCGACTCGATCAACGGCAATACCCGTTCAAGCGCGGTATCGGGAGTGTCGCTTGCGGCCACGGCGTCCAGCAGCAGCGGCATCAGCGCCTCGAGGCGGTCGTAACCGATGCGCTGCATGGACTGGACCTGGCGCGACTGGCGCAGGGTCGTGAGGCGTCGCAGTGCCATCTCGGCCTGGTCGAAACCCGCCTCGGCCAGCAGCGCCTGCGCCTCCTGGGCATCGAGCTCGGCGCACCACAGCGCGCGCCACTCCTCGAGCGACAGGGCGCCCTCCTCCGTGGCATCGCTTGATTCCTCGGTCTCCTCTTCCGGGTCGGCGATCACCGCGTCGAAGTGCTGGCGCACCCGGCAGCGGACCTCATCGAGCCGCGCCATGACCGCCGGCCAGTCCTCCATGCCCAGCGCCTGGGCGACGCGCTCCCGGTCGAGGTCGTCATCGGGCAGGCTCTGGGTCTGGCGGTCCTCCAGTGCCTGCAGCACGTGCTCGAGATCGCGCAGGAAGACGTAGTCGGGGAGAAGTTCATCGACCACCGCCTGGGGCAGCAGGCCGAGAGCTGGCAGGCGCGAGATCGCCGTGCGCAGCGAGGTGACCTGCAGCTCGGTATCGCGTCCGCCGCGGATAAGCTGGAAGGCCTGCACCACGAATTCCACTTCGCGGATACCGCCGGGGCCGAGCTTGATGTTGGCCTGCATGCCGCGGCGTTTGACCTCGCGATTGATCAGCGCCTTCATCTCGCGCAGCGATTCGATGGCGCCAAAGTCGAGGTACTTGCGATAGACGAAGGGGCGCAGGTTGCCGAGCAGCTCGCTCCCGGCCCCCAGGTCGCCGGCTACCGGCCGCGCCTTGAGCATGGCGTAGCGCTCCCACTCCCGGCCCTGGTCCTGATAATAGGCCGCCAGCGAACTGAAATTGCCGACCAGCGGGCCACCATCGCCCAACGGGCGCAGGCGCATGTCGACGCGAAAGGCGAAGCCATCGGCGGTGACCGCATCCAGCGCGGCGATCAATCGCTGTCCGAGTTTGGTGAAGTACTCCTGGTGTTCGAGCGACGTGCGCCCGCCCTCTGTCTCACCCTTCTCGGGGTAGGCAAAGATCAGGTCGATATCCGAGGAGAGGTTGAGTTCACCGGCGCCGAGCTTGCCCATGCCCAGCACCACCAGGCGCTGCTCGCTGCCATCGGCGCGCGGCGCCGGGCGCCCCCAGCGCGGCTCGAGGTGCTCCTCGAGCCAGCCCAGCGCTCCCTCGAGACACACCTCGGCAAGCCGCGACACAGAGGCAGCCGTCGACCACATGTCGATGCCCGCCGGTCGCGTCAGGTCGCGCCAGACGATGCCCAGCATGCGCGCCCGGCGGAAGCGGCGCAGCGCCGCGTGCAGGGCCGCCTCGTCCTCGGCATTTTCCAGCCGCTCGGCCAGCCAGGCAGCGAGCGTATCGGGGCCAGGAGCTTCATCCAGCTCGCCGCTGGCATCAAGGTGCTGCAGCCAGTCGGGGTAACGCACCAGGGTATCGACCGCGAAGTCGGAAATGGCCATGACGCGCGCCAGCTGGCGCCGGCGTCCGGGATCGAGGCCCAACCAGTTCTCCGAAGGAAGCTCCTGGCCGGTCATCTCGGCGACGTTGTCGCCCCGTGCCAGGCTTTCGCCGAGGCGCTGCCATGCCTTCTCCAGGGCGGGCACGAGCGCAGGGGAAAGATCATCGGCAGGCAGGAAGTCGTCGGGTAAGGGCATGGCAACGGGCCTTGTCGCAGCTGGATCACCCCCAGCATATCGAAGGCACCGGCACGGCGGCACCCCCGAACCGTGGCGTGGCGGAATTCAGCCGAAGAATTTCTGCCAGGCGAGCAGGCTCCAGGTCAGGCCGGCGGCCACCAGCGCCAGCATCACCGCTGCCGAACCGATGTCCTTGGCCCGCCCCGACAACTCGTGATGCTCGGTGCCGATGCGGTCCACCACGCTCTCGATGGCACTGTTGATCAGCTCCACGGTGAGCACCAGCAGGCAGCTGCCCACCAGCAGGATCCACTCCACCGGCCCCGAGCCGACCCACCAGGCCAGCGGCAGCAGCACCACGCACAGGGCCAGCTCCTGCCGAAACGCCGTCTCGTGGCGAAAGGCGAACTTGAGCCCCTTGATCGAATAGCCCGTGGCATCGAAGAGGTGCCGCCATCCGGTACGTGCTGGTTTCATCGTCTCGCTATCCTTACTTGCGGGTAGACGTCAATGCGCCTCGATCATGCGCTCCAGGTCCTGGGACAAGGGGTCCAGCACCTGGGCCCAGTTGAGCCAGGGCGTGGATGCGGTGCCGTTGACCAGCACCGTGAACACGCCCCAGCGCCCCGACCGGGTGCGAAAATAGCCGCTCACGGCACGAACGGCGTAGGGCTGGTTGAGCGTGCCGGTCTTGAGCATGATGTGGTCCTGGAACAGCGGCGAGCCACGGCGAATGAAGCGGGCAACGCCGTTGGCCGGCGACTGGAAGCTGGCGACGAAGCTGGGAAACAGCGACGAGCGATGGAACATGCTCTCCAGCAGCACATTGGCACCCTGTGCCGAGGTGCGGTTCTCGGTGGTCAGGCCGCTGCCACTGAGCATGATCACCGGGCCGTGATCGGGCAGCCCGGCCACGTAGTCCTGGATCGCTTCTCCTGCCTGGAGCAGGGTCGCCCGCGGCGTATCGACCAGATTGAGTGCCAGCACGTCGGCCATGAAGTTGTTGGAGTAATTCATGACGTGCAGCAGCAACTCCTGCAGCGTCTTGCCTTCCACCTGCGCCAGGCTGCGGGCGGATGCAGGCGGCGGTTCGATGCTGGTGGCGTAACCAGCGCCGATGGCGATTCCGGCTTGCTCGAGCATGGCCGTGAGGGTGCGTGCCGTCTGGCGAGCGGGGTCGCCGCTGGCACGGTAGACGTCGCGAGGCGCGGCATCGAGCGAGATGTGGCCGCTCAGCAGCATGACATCCCCCTCCTCGCGGGTGACGCGTTCGGCGCTGAACTCGGTGCCGCCATTGGGCGGCCGCGTCTCGATGCGATTGTCGATGCCCACGATCAGCGACTGGCTGTCGCAGCTGGTGACTCGGGCCGGCTCGCCCGCCGCCGCACCCGGCGCCACGTTGACGCACCAGTTGCCATGGTTGACCCCGGCCGACGATAGCAGCGCGCTGTAGCTGTTGGCCACGCGCGACCGCGCCTCGCAGCGGTCGGTGGTGATGCATTCCACCGGGCCGAAGCGCCACTGGCTGACTACCAGGCGCCCTTCGACTTCGCGCACTCCGGCCTGGTGCAGCCGCTGGGCCAGGCGCCACAGATCCTCGCTGGCAAGCGCAGGGTCGCCACCACCATCGAGTATCAGGTCACCGCGCAATATGCCGTTGGCGTCGAGGTCGGCAGTGCTGACCAGTCGCGTGGTAAAGCGGTGCTGCGGCCCCCAGCGGTCGAGGGCCGCCGCCGCCAGGTAGGCCTTGGACACCGAGGCCGGTGACAATTGACGCTCTGGCTCGATGGCGCCCAGTACCACGCCGGAACGCCCCCCATCGCCCAGCAACCGGGCCTCGGCGCTGATGCGAAAGCCGCTCTCGAGCATTTTTCCCAGCGCGGGGAAGCCCTCTGCCGAGGCTGCCAGGGGCAGCCACAATCCACAAAACAGGGCCAGGCAACGCAGCCTGGCGACGGCCATCGTTAGCATCTCGGTCAAACCCATCCTTCGCCCATGGAGGCTGGCTCAATGAGCGGAAACGCGTGAAAACAACTGGATCACCACCACTCCGATGACGATCAGGCCGATGCCCAGCACCGCCGGCAGGTCGGGCCGTTGGCCATACACCAGCGCCCCGACCAGGGCCACCAGCACGATACCCAGGCCGGCCCAGATTGCATAGGCGATGCCGACTGGGATGGTGCGCAGCACCAGCGACAGCATGAAGAAAGCGATCACGTAGCCGACCACCACCACCAGGCTCGGGCCGGGGCGGGTGAAGCCGTCGGTGGCCTTGAGCGCACTGGTCGCGACGACTTCTGCCACGATCGCCAGCGCCAGGTAGATGAATGCCATCAGCCAGCCTCCTCTGACCCGCCGGGGACGAGCTGCGGCGCATGCGGCAGGTCTGCGACCAGGCGCCAGAGTGACTGACCGCTGAGGTGGTACTTCCGTTCAAAGGGCGTCAGGTATCGCTCGCCGGGGACGAAGGCTTCCACCGCGGCGGCAACGCCGGTGACCCGCTCCAGCGCCAGGGCGAACTCCTCCACGTAGAGCCGCCAGTTGGAGCGCAGCTCCAGCCGGCCGCCAAGGGCCAGAATCACGGGCAGCACCGGGTGGCCGTGCCAGCGCTGCTTGAGGTGCGTCGACTTGGGGTAGGGGTTGGGATAGAGCAGGTAGTGCCGTACCGGCTGCCAGCCGGCGGCCAGCGCCAGGCGCCAGAAATCGACCAGGTCGGCACGCACGAGCAGGGCGTTGTCGCCCACTTCGCCATGCTCCCGCGAGAGCCGGTCGGCACTTCGATCCACGCCGATGACCCGATGGTCATCGAAGCATGCCGCCAACTGTCGCGTCGAGAGCCCCACGCCGCAGCCGGCATCGAGAATCAGCGGGCGCCGCCCATCGTCGCGCTCGTACCAGGCACGGGCGCGCTCGAACGCCTCACGGGTATGGGCGGCCACGGGCTTGCGCAAGGGGTGGCGCAGGGCGCGCTCGACCCTTCGTGCAACGTCCTTGTGCGGGCCGAGCTGATTGGTGGCGATGACGCGGGAGGTGGCAAGCATTGCGGAATCGGTTCGGTAGCTGACGAACTGGCCATTCTAGCAGCCATGGCGCACCAGGCGAGGAGCAAAAAAAAGGCGCATCCAAAGACAGGATGCGCCCACATACCCACTCGTATGACTCAAACAGCAACGGCAGCATAGCGCTTCCATCACGCAATTTCAAACGTTTGTTTTATCCTTGCCGACCAGAACTTGCGCCGCACGCCCATGACGACGTCCCGAGGCGGGTGATATGATCGTCTCCCTTATATCTACATTACCGACTCGCACGAACAGCACAACGAGGAAAGCGGCTTGTCACACTTACCGGTGATCGTCGGCATGGGCGGCGTCAACGCCGCCGGTCGTACCTCAGGCCATCAAGCATTTCGTCGCACCGTGATCGACGCCCTTCCCGAAGCCGAGCAACACGCGCTGCTGCTCGGCCTGGCCGCCCTGATGGGCCTGGGCAGTTGCCGGGAAGGCGCCTGGTACGATGCCGCCGGAAATCCCATTGCCGCCAGCCGGCTGGCCGAGAATTGCCGCGACCAGGTGCTCGATCACACCCTGATCCGGCGCATCGAGGACCCCCGCTTCAACGACGACGGGCTACCGGCCAATCGTCGCGCCAGCCTGGGCCTGGGCTCGGAACTGACGTTCAGCATTCGCCGCCGCCAGCTGCCCGAGCGGCTGCCGCCGACCTGGCAGGTTCGTGAACTGGACCGTCACACCCTGGAAGTCACGGTGCCCCCGGGCGAACTCGACGTGCTGCTGCCGGAGACCCGGCCTGCCCAGGTGCGCGCCGCCGGCCAGCTGCCCAGCGGCTTCGATCCCAGCCGCTACTATCGCAGCGTGCACCATCCCCGCGGCCTGTCGATGTCGATTTTCGCCGCCAGCGACTGCCTGTCGAGCAGCGGCCTGGAGTGGGAGACCCTGCGTGATCGGCTCGACCCCGACGACATCGCCGTCTATGCCGGCAACTCCATCGGCCAGCTCGATGACGAGGGCTGGGGCGGGCTGCTCAAGAGCTTCGTCTCGGGCAATCGTGCCACCTCCAAGCAGATGCCGCTGGGCTACGGGCAGATGCCCGCCGATTTCCTCAACGCCTACGTACTCGGCAGCGTCGGCGGTACCGGGGCCGTGCTCGGCGCCTGCGCCAGCTTTCTCTATAACCTGCGCCTGGGCGTCGAGGACATCCGCAGCGGCCAGCGCCGTGCGGTCATGGTGGGCACCTCCGACGCCCCGGTAACGCCCGAGATCATCGAGGGCTTCCGCGCCATGGGCGCGCTGGCCGACGACGAGAGCCTCAAGGCGCTGGATGCCCTGGAGCTGCTCACCGATGCCGACTACCAGCGCGCCTGCCGCCCCTTCGCGCGCAATTGCGGCTTCACCATCGCCGAGGCCAGCCAGTTCGTGCTGCTGCTCGACGACGCCCTGGCACTGGAGCTCGGCGCCGAGATCCTCGGCAGCGTGCCGGGCGTGTTCGTCAACGCCGACGGCTGGAAGCGCTCCATCTCCGCCCCCGGCATCGGCAACTACATCACCTTGGGCAAGGCAACGGCCCTGGTACGCGACATGCTGGGTGAGGAGTCGCTGCGCGAACGCACCTTCCTGCATGCCCACGGCACCAGCACGCCCAAGAACCGGGTGACGGAATCGCACGTCTTCGACCTGGTCGCCCAGGCTCATGGCATCGAGCACTGGCCGGTCGTGGCGGTGAAGGCCTTCGTCGGCCACTCCCAGGGCAGCGCCGCTGGCGACCAGCTGACCAGCGCCTTGGGCAGCTTCGCCCATGGCCTGCTGCCGGGTATTCCCACCCTCAATGACGTGGCCGACGACGTCTACGCCGAGCGGCTGAGCTTCTCGAGCACGCCGGTTCCTTTCGCTGCCGATGCCGCCTTCATCAATGCCAAGGGCTTCGGCGGCAACAACGCCACCGGCGTGGTGCTCTCACCCACCGTGACCGAGCGCCTGCTGGTGAAACGCCATGGCGAAGCGGCCATTGCGGCCTGGCGTGAGCGACGCGAAGCCACTCGCCAGGCCAGCCAGGCCTATCTGGCCCAGGCCGACGGAGGCCACTACCAGGCACGCTACCGCTTCGGCGAAGGCGTACTGGAAGGACCGGAACTCGACGTCAATGCCACCAGCATCTCCATCCCCGGCTATGCACGCCCGGTATCGCTGACGGTGGACAACCCCTTCGGCAAGTTGGAAGACTGATACGCTGCCCGGCTGGCGTTGTCGCCTCGGCCGTGGACGGTTACCCTGAGCCCTCTTGAGCTGTGCAATGAGCGGAGCGCCATGAAAATCGCGGTCTACCCGGGCACCTTCGACCCCATCACCCACGGCCACTATGACCTGATCGAGCGCGCCTCCCTGCTGTTCGACAAGGTGGTGGTCGCCATCTCGGCCAGCCCCGGCAAGAATCCGGCGCTGGATCTCGACACGCGCATCGCCCTGGCCCGCGAGGTCTCGGCCGGGCTCGACAACGTCGAGGTGATCGGCTTCTCGGGGCTGCTCACCGACATGATGGCCGAGCAGCAGGCCCATATCATCCTGCGCGGCCTGCGCGCGGTTTCCGATTTCGAATACGAGCTGCAGCTGGCCAACATGTACCGCGCCCAGGCACCCGAACTCGAAAGCGTGTTTCTTACTCCGGCCGTAGAGAATTCCTACATCTCCTCGACCATCGTGCGCGAGATCGCCAAGCTCGGCGGCGATGTGTCGCGCCTGGTGCATCCCAGGGTCGCCGAAACGCTGCGCAAGCATTACAATACCTGACCGTATTACTCGGTAATTCCCGAGCCGCTTTATCCAGGGCACGGCCGGACGCGGCCTGCCCGATCGCGAGGTAGCCCCATGGCCCTGATGATCACCGACGAGTGCATCAACTGCGACGTCTGCGAACCCGAGTGCCCCAACGACGCCATCTCGGCAGGCGAGGAGATCTACATCATCGATCCCAGCCGCTGCACCGAGTGCGTCGGCCATTACGACGAGCCGCAGTGCCAACAGGTGTGCCCGGTCGACTGCATTCCGCTCGACCCCGAGCGCCGCGAGAGCCGCGACGAGTTGATGGCCAAGTACCACCTGATCACCGCCGCCTGAAGCGGTTGTAATAATGGCCCGGCAACCCAAGCCCCGCTCATGCGGGGCTTGGCATTCATGCGCCTGTCAGCGTTCTTCCGGCCGGGGACGCGAATTGATCGAGGTACACCCCAGGCAACGGCGGAACGTCGCCTCTGCCGGCGTCTTGACCAGGGTTTCGGCGGCAGCATCGACGTTGCCGCCCATCGCCGAGAACGGTAGCGAGACGACGAACAGCGCCGTACCGCCGAGCGTGGCCACCAGCAGCAGCGGCCGGGCAATCAGGGCGTCGGCAACCATCGCCCCTCCGCTCGGCCGCGCCTCCATGCGTTGCTCCTGGGCTTGAGCCTGCATGGCGTCGAGCATCAATACCATTGCCATGCACATGGCCATCGCCACTCTCGTCGCCACTCTTTTCGCCATTCCCAGCGTCACACTTTCCAGATGTTTCATCTCACCCCCTCCTGGCACCCTTAGCCTGAGTATCGCCCCCACGATACTCCCCTGCCGCCCCTGAATCCCATAGTCGATCGGTCTTCACGTCGTGGCATGCCCCGGTTGCGTCAAACCGCCTCACCCGCCATGCTGCTCGATTCGTCAATCATAGGGACAAGACGTGGCCACCCCGCTAGCCGAGACACCTGCCGCCGCCCGCCGGCGCATCTGGACCCTGGCCTGGCCGATCATTCTTTCCAATATCACCGTGCCGCTGCTGGGACTGGTGGATACCGCCGTGGTCGGCCACCTGCCGGATTCGCGCTATCTGGCCGGGGTGACGCTGGGCGCCACCCTGTTCAGCTTCCTCTACTGGGGCTTCGGCTTTTTGCGCATGGGCACCACCGGCCTGACCTCCCAGGCGGTGGGCCGCGAGAGCGACAGCGAAGTGCGCAACCTGCTGGGCCAGTCGCTGCTGCTGGCCATGGGCATCGGGGCGCTGCTGATCCTGTTTTCCAACCCACTGATAGCCACGGGACTGTGGCTGCTCGACGGCAGCGAGGTCGCCACCGCTCTGGCGGCCGAATATGCCCAGATCCGCATCCTTTCGGCACCGGCGGTGCTGGCCAACTACGCCATCCTCGGCTGGTTCCTGGGCCAGCAGAATTCACGTGTGACGCTGGCCATTCTGGTGCTGACCAACAGCGTCAACATCGCGCTGGACTTGCTGTTCGTGGTCGGCCTCGGCATGACCAGCGACGGCGTGGCCTGGGCCACGGTGATTGCCGACTATACTGCGCTGGCCTTCGGCGCCTGGCTGGTCGCCCGGCAGTTGAAGCTTCTGCAGGGCCGCTTCCTGCGTGAGCGGCTATTCCGGCTCGCCGCCTACGGCGAGCTGTTCCAGGTCAATGCCAATCTCTTCCTGCGCACGCTGGGGCTGTTGTTCGCCATGGCGTTCTTCACCTCACGCGGGGCGGCCCAGGGCGATACCGTGCTGGCCGCCAATGCCGTGCTGATGCAGTTCATCATGCTGACCAGCTATGCCCTGGACGGCTTCGCCCACGCCGCAGAAGCCACCACCGGTCGCGCAGTGGGCAAGCGACGCTGGGACGAATTCGGCACTGCCGTGCGCGCCGCCGCCGGGTTCTCGCTGGTCACGGCCGGTGCCGCGGCGCTCTCCTTCGCCCTGGGCGGCCACTATCTCATCGCCCTGTTGACCAGCCTGCCGGAGGTACGGGAAACGGCCGGCGAGTACCTGCCATGGATGGTGGTCATGCCGTTGATTGCAGTCTGGAGCTATTTACTTGATGGTGTCTTCATCGGCGCTACCGCGACCCGCGAGATGCGCAACAGTATCTTCGGCGCCCTGGCCGCCTACCTGCCTATATGGTGGCTGGCACGGGAGTTCGCTTCACCCGGTCACGAGAACCATGCCCTGTGGCTGGCATTCCTCGCCTTTGCCGTGGTGCGGTCGCTGGTGCTGGCCGGCTACTATTGGCACCATCGAGGCACCCATTGGTGCCACCGGATGGGCGACGAAACGACGCCACGGATTCCCGATCGTTCTTGCTGAACCCGCAATGGCCCGTTTTTATTAGGGCAAGCTGATGACTTTGCGCTATTTTTCTCAGACGCACTCCAGACAATCAGAAGAAGCGACACCGCCATGCTAAAAACGCTGTCCAGGCCCGCCGTCAAGCTGGTCGAACGCTATCTGCCGGATCCCTTCATCTTCGTGCTGCTGCTGACGATCATCGCCGCAGCTGCCGCTATCGGCGTGGAGCGCCAGACGCCTCTGGCCGTGATGCGCTTCTGGGGCGATGGCTTCTGGAACCTGCTGACCTTTTCCATGCAGATGCTGCTGATCCTGGTGACCGGCTTCATGCTGGCCAGCTCGCCGCCGGTCAAGCGCCTGTTGCAACGGCTCGCCAGCCTGGCCCAGAACGCCGGGCATGCCATCCTGCTGGTAACCTTGGTCTCGCTAGCGGCCAGCTGGATCAACTGGGGCTTCGGCCTGGTAGTGGGTGCGCTGTTCGCCAAGGAGCTGGCCCGGCTGGTGCGGGTCGACTATCGCCTGCTGGTGGCCAGTGCCTACTCCGGCTTCGTGGTCTGGCACGGGGGCCTGGCCGGCTCCATTCCGCTGACCATCGCCACCGAGGGCCACTTCACCGCCGACCAAATCGGTGTCATCGGCACCGGCTCGACCATCTTCGCCTTCTTCAACCTGGCGCTGGTGGTGTGCCTGTTCGTCGCCATCCCGCTGGTCAACCGGGCCATGCTCCCCGACGACAAGGACAGCGTCTACATCGATTCCAAGCTGCTCGATGATGGTTCCGCCACGCGGGTGCGTATCACTCGACCGGCCGAGCGCCTGGAGAACAGCATCACCCTGGCCTGGCTGGTCGGCATCCCCGGGGTGATCTTCCTGCTCGACCACTTCGTGCTGCGCGGCGGCGGCCTGAATCTCAATATCGTCAACTTCATGTTCCTGTTCCTGGCCATCGTGCTGCATCGCACCCCGCGCAGCCTGCTGGAAAGCCTCAACGAGGCGATCAAGGGCGGCGCCGGCATCGTCATCCAGTTCCCCTTCTATGCCGGGATCATGGCCATCATGGTGCAGTCGGGGTTGGCGGAAACCATGTCCGAGGGATTGATTTCCTTCGCCACCGAGACCTCGCTGCCGTTCTGGTCGTTCATCAGCGCCGGTATCGTCAACCTGTTCGTGCCCTCCGGCGGCGGGCAGTGGGCGGTGCAGGCACCGGTCATGCTGCCGGCAGCCGAAGCGCTCGGCGTGGACGTCTCGCGCGTGGCCATGGCCGTGGCCTGGGGCGATGCCTGGACCAACCTGCTGCAGCCATTCTGGGCCCTGCCGGTACTCGCCATCGCCGGCTTGAAAGCGAAGGACATCATGGGCTACTGCCTGATCCAGCTGGTCATCACCGGGGTGATCATCTCGGTGGGGCTGACCTGGTTCTGAGCACGGCCCTACTCGTTGAGCGGCCCCGGCAAGTGTCGGGGCCGTCGCCTCCTTCGACGCCACGAGCCATATGCATCATTTCATTGAAGCCATCGACACGATTGCACTGCTCATCGAGGTACTCGGGGTCGCCATCATCGTCGGCGGCTTCGCCATTACCTCCTGGCGGTTCCTGCACCATCGTATGTTTCACGAGCAGCGGGCCTTCATGCACTACCGCCACGGCATCGCCCGTTCGCTCATCCTGGGGTTGGATTTCCTGATCGCCGGCGACGTGATCAAGACGGTCATCATCGCCAATACCAGCCAGCAGGTCGCCACCCTGGGCATCATCGTGCTGATCCGCGCCTTTCTCGGCTTCACCCTGCATGTCGAGGTGGAAGGGCACTGGCCGTGGCAGGACAGTCGCTACAAGGATGCAGGCGGCTCCCAGCGTGACAAGAACGAATGAAGACGCATCGAGCCGCTAGCCCCAACCTCGGCTAAGCCATCGCCGACCGTACCGGTGCGCGCCCCATGCGCGCACTCCACCCCAGGGTTCCCAGGAACAGCGCAAGGCCGAGAAAATCCAGCGCCAGTTGCCCGTGGGGCCATAGCATCAGCGCACCGATGGGGAACATCGCCAGGCGCAGCCACCACGGCAGCTCGTGCTCCAGGAAGCCCTCGAGGCCGGCGATGATGGCGTAGATGCCGAACAGGGCGAAGGCGAACACCGTGGCCATCTCCAGGGGCGTGCCGCCGATCAGCGGCGACCAGACGAACAGCAGCGGGATGATGTAGAGCCCCTTGGCGATCTTCCAGGCGGTGAAGCCGGTACGCATCGGCGGCGTCCTGGCGATGGCCGCCGCGGCGAAGGCGGTGAGGCATACCGGCGGGGTGACGTTGGAGTCCTGGGAGAGCCAGAAGATCACCATATGGGCGGCCACCAGCAGCATGGCCAGGCTATGCGACGACAGGGCCTGCTCGTAGAGCTGGCTGCGGAAGTCGTCCGGCACCAGGGTCAGCAGCTCGCGGGCGCTGGCGGCGTCCATGGGGGCGTTCAGGGCCTCCAGGCTCTCCGGCGCGGCGAGCATGAAGATCGCCCGGGCCTGCTCGGGCAGCTCGCCGGCCATCAGCAGATCCACCAGTTCACCATGAGCCATCAGGCCGTAGAGGGCCGGTGCCGAGAGCGTGCCCAGCACGATATAGGCAGCGGTGACCGGCAGCCCCATGCCCAGCACCAGCGAGGCGATGGCGATCAGCACCAGGGTGATCAACAGGCTGCCGCCGGCCCAGTCGGTGATCATCAGCGAGAAGGTGTTGCCGATGCCGGTGGTGGAGACCACGTTGACGATCAGGCCCACGGTGAGCAGCAGGATCGCCGTGGTGACCATGTTGCGGGTGCCCAGCACCAGGGCCTCCAGCACCACCTTCGGCGTCATGGGCTGCTTCGACAGCCAGGAGGCTGCCACCACCGAGAGGATGGCGATACCCGCGGCATAGGTGGGGGTGAAGCCGTGGATCAGCGATGCCACCAGCACCACCAGCGGCAGCAGGAAGTGCCAGCCGCCCTTGAGCACCTCGAGAAGCCGCGGTGCCTCCTCGGTCTCGACGTGCTGAGTGTTGCTGCGCTTGGCCTCGATACGCACGAACATCGCCACCGAGAGGAAGTAGAGCAGCGCCGGCAAGGCCGCCACGCCGATGATGGTGAGGTAGGAGACCTGGGTATAGGAGGCCATGATGAAGGCCCCGGCCCCCATCACCGGCGGCATCAACTGGCCACCGGTGGAGGCGGCCGCCTCGACGCCGGCGGCGAAACGCGGCGGGAAGCCGGCCTTGCGCATCAGCGGGATGGTAATCACCCCCGTGGAGACGGTGTTGGCCACGCTGGAGCCCGATACCGAGCCCATCAGCCCCGAGGAGAACACCGCCACGAAGCCGGGGCCGCCAATGAAACGCCCGGCCGCACAGCGGGCCAGCTCGATGATGAAGTCGCCGGCGCCGGAGCGCACCAGGAAGGCGCCGAACAGGATGAACATGAATACATAGGACCAGGAGATACGGGCGATGGAGCCCAGCATGCCGTCGCCGCCCAGGTAGCTGCGGTAGAGCACCGTCTCCCAGGTCAGGCCGGGGAAGCCGAACACGCCGCTCACATGGCGGCCCCACCAGGCCACATAGGTCAGCGCCACCAGGCACAGCAGCGGGATGAACCAGCCGGTGGTGCGGCGGGCGAACTCCAGCACCAGGGCCAGGGCGACGATGGAGACGACCCAGTCGGCGGTGGAGAAGCGCACGCCGCGGGCGTAGAGGGCGTCCTCGAAGCCGATCAGGTAGAAGGCGCAGCCCAACGCGGCAAGGCCGAGCAGTATGTCGACCGCCAGCACCAGCCGCGCCCCGTCGGCGGAGCGCGCCTTGAGCATCGGCACCGAAAGGGCGCAGAGCAGCCCGAACATGCCGAAGTGCAGGGCGCTGACCCACACCTCGGAGAGGGTACCCAGGGTGTTGAAGTAGAGATGCGACAGGGCGACGACGGTGGCCAGGGCGAACAGCACCCGGCCGAGCCAGGGGTGGTCGAGGCGCTCGGGCGCCTCGCTGGCGGCCTCGTCGCGAACCTCGGGGATAGGCGTTGCGTTCATGGGCATTCTCACGGAGCTGGCGTGGATGGGAAGGCGTTGCCGGTGGCCTGGTTCGGGACTTTGCCGGGCGCAGGCCCCGAAGTGTCGGACCATCGAGGAGGCGCTGTGGACCCTTCCTTGGGCGCTACTTTTTCCTTCCCTGGAAAAAGACCTCCTCTTCGGCCTGCCCCCGGCGCCCCTCACCGGGAATGGCTCGGCAGCAGGCTCTGGCAAGGTTTGGAAAGGCGTGCTTAGCTCTCCAGCAGATGCTCGGGAATTTCCAGCCCCTGCTCCTGGAAGTAGCGGGCCGCGCCGGGGTGCAGCGGCATGGGCAGGCCATCCAGCGCCTTCTCCAGCGACATGTCGCGGGTCGCAGGGTGGATGTTGTTGAGGAACGGCAGGTTTTCGAACATTGCCTTGGTGATCTGGTAGACGTGCTCCTCCGGTACGTCGGCGTTGACCACCAGGATGTTGGGCTGAGCGATGGTGTGCACCGCCTCGTCCTGGCCCGGGTAGGTGCCGGCGGGGATCTCGAAGGCAGACCAGACCGGGTACTCGCCGTTGATCCGCTCGAGCTGTTCTTGCGTGACGTTAAGGATGGAAATATCGCTGCCCATGTTGGCGAAGGCGCTGGTCACCGCCGAGGCGGGCACCCCGGCGGGAACGTTCATGCCGTCGATGTTGCCGTTCTGCATGGAGTCGGCGCTGGGGCCGTAGCCCAGGTAGGCCAGGTTCATCTGCTCCGGGTCTATCTCCAGGCCGGCAAGAATCTGCCGACCCGAGCCCTCGGTGCCGGAGTTGCGCGCGCCGATGGAGAAGCCGCGACCGTAGAGGTGGGCCAGGTCATCGATGGTGCCGGTCTCGACCCGGTCGCTGCGCATCACGAAGTGCTCGACGTTCTGCCACAGCATGGAGACGGAGCGGACGTTGTCGTAGGCCTTGGGGACCGGGCCTTCGCCATTCCAGGCCCAGGCGCCGTAGAGGGCCTGGAGGATGCCGAACTGGGCCTCGTCGTCGTCCATCAGGCGCAGGTTCTCAGCGGAACCGGCAGAACTGATGGCCGAGACGGAGAGACCGTGGGTCGGTTCGAGCTTGACCCGCACCAGGGTGGAGAGGGCCACGCCCACCGGGTAGTAGGTGCCGCCAGTGGTAGCGGTGCCCATGATGTATTGACCACCCTCACTGCCATTCTCCTGGGCAGCGAGGCCGGTGGCTGTGATGCCGAGCAGGCCGGCGGTGGCGAGACACAGTGCAGACTTGAGGAACTGGCGCTTGTGCATGGAGCTTCTCCTATCGATGGGAGCCTGTTGTGGTTATGCCCCATGTCGATAGCGAGAAGCCTGCCAGCTGAGATAGATCGCTTGTTGCATCAATGAATTGCATGGCGTTCAGTCAGGCCGGCCATCCGCCTTACCATTGCCATCGGCAAGAACTTGCCGATGGCAATGGCCCGCACCGGCAAGTTCTTGCCGATGCGGGCCGTCACGCCGGTGTCGGCGGTTCGACTCCGCCGGTGAAGGCCTCGCGACGCAGCCCATGCTTCTGCATCTTCTGGTTGAGGGTGCGGCGCGGCAGCTCCAGCTCTTCCAGTACCGCCTGGATGTTGCCGCCATGACGGCTCAGTGCCTCCCGCAGCAGCGCCGCCTCGAAGGCCGCCAGCTGCGCCGCCAGGGAGCCCTCCTCCGGCGCGGCGTCCGCGGCGAGCCACGGCAGCTCCAGTCCGAGGATGAAACGGGTCGCCGCATTGCGCAGTTCGCGCAGGTTGCCCGGCCACGGGTGGCGCCCCAGGGCAGCCAGGAGCTCGCCCTCCGGCTCCTGTGGCGGACGCTGGTGCACCTCGGCGGCCTGATGGCAAAAATGCTGGAACAGCAGCGGGATGTCCTCACGACGTTCTCGCAGCGGGGGGATGGTCAGCTCGGCGATGGCCAGTCGGTAGTAGAGGTCCTCGCGGAAGCCTCCCTCCGCGGCCAGGGCCAGCAGGTCGACCTTGGTGGCCGCCACCACCCGCAGATCGACCCCGAGCACGGCATTGCTGCCCAGCCGGGTGATCTCGCCCTCCTGCAGGGCGCGCAGCAGCTTGACCTGGGCCGTCAGCGGCAGCGACTCCACCTCGTCGAGAAACAGGGTGCCGCCACTGGCGTGTTCCAGCTTGCCGATGCGCCGTTCGCTGGCACCGGTGAAGGCGCCCTTCTCGTGGCCGAACAGCTCCGACTCGATCAGCTCCGAGGCGATGGCACCGCAATTGAGGGCGACGAAGGGGCCGCTCGCCCCGCCGGCCTCGTGCAGGCAGCGCGCCACCACCTCCTTGCCGCTGCCGGTCTCACCCAGCACCAGCACATTGGCGCGGGTGGTCGCCAGGTTGACGAGCTGTTGGCGCAGGCGAACCATGCACGGGGCCTGGCCAAGAAGCCGCGCTGCTAGCCCCCCCTCACGCAGCGCCTGGCGCAGCCGACGGTTCTCCAGCGCCAGGCGGCGGCTCTCCAGGCCGCGGCGCACGCTCTCCTCCAGGCGCTCGGGCTCGAAGGGTTTCTCGACGAAGTCCCAGGCCCCGGCCTGCATCGCCTCCACCGCCATGGGCACGTCGCCATGCCCGGTGATCAACACCACCGGAGGCGGAGCCTCGAGGGCCTGCATGGCTCGCAGCAGGGCCAAGCCATCGAGGCCCGGCATCTTGACGTCGCTGACCAGCACGCCGCAGGCATCGCCGGCCTGCAGCGCCTCCAGGGCCGCCTGGCCGCGGGCGAAGCTGCGCACCGCCAGCTCGGATATCTCCAGCCACTGGCTCAGGGACTCCCGCACGTCCGGGTCGTCGTCGACCAGCCAGATCGGCAGGGTATCGGGGCACACATCATGGTTCATCCTGACTCTCCCGAATCGAACAAGAGGGCGCGAGACCCGTCGTCAGGTCCCGGGGCAGCTCGACACGGAACCAGGCGCCTCCCGATGGGCGATTGCCGGCATGGATGCGCCCGCCGAGGTCCTGGACGATGCCGTAGCTGATGAACAGGCCCAGCCCCAGGCCGTCCCCGACCGCCTTGGTGGTGAAGAACGGATCGAAGAGCTGCTCCAGCAGCGCTTCGGGGATGCCTGCGCCGTTGTCGGCCACCGTCACCACCAGGCGCTCGGCCTCGGCTTCGACGGCGACCTCCAGCCACGGCTCGGACACCCCGCGCAGGGCGTCCAGGGCGTTGCGCAGCAGGTTGGTCAGCAGTTGCTCGACACGTATCTCGTCGCCCAGTACCCACAGCCCCGCCTGTGTATCATCCACGCGGCGCTGGGGCTGCACTCCCTGCTCGCGACAGCGCTCCGCCAGCAGTTCGAGAACGAAATCGAGCCGCGCCTCCAGGTCCACCGGCTCCCGCGCCCCGCCCTTGCGGGCAAACAGCTTGAGCTGGCGAATCAGGCTGCCGAGCCGCTCGCAGAGGGCTTGGATACGCTGGAAATTGTCATTGGCCACCTCCGGGCGCCCCCGGCCCAGCAGTCGCTGGCCATTGGCCGCATAGGTGCGGATCCCCGAGAGAGGCTGGTTGAGTTCATGGGCGATGCCGGCAGCCATGGTGCCCAAGGCTGCCAGCTTGCCGGCCTGCACCAGTTCCGCCTGGGCCTCCTGCAGCTCGCGGGTGCGCTCCACCACTCGCGCCTCCAACCGTTCGTTGGCCTCGCGTACGATCGCTGCCTCCCTATCCCGCAGCCGCTGGCGCTTCTGCCGCTCGCGTAACCACAGCGCCAGCAGCAGCAGCGCCAGCCACACCGCCACGCCCGCCATCAAGGCATTGCGGGCACTGGCATAGAGCGGCCGTACCGGCACCAGGTAGTGCATCGTCCAGCCCAGGGTCTCCAGGTCCAGGGTATTGTCGATCAGGCGCTCGCCGTGCCCTGCCTCTCCAGCCAGCAGCGAACCGTCCCGTAGGCGCCGTCCCAACGGCTCGAGGGGCTCGTTCATGAATTGTCGCTGCCGACGAATCTCCTCGCGGGCCTGGGGCGTCAGCTCTCCCAGGCGGCGATAGCGCCATTCGGGTCGGCTGGAGAGAATCACTACGCCGTTGGCATCGGTAAGCAGCACCTTCTCGCCGGCCCGGCGCCAGTCCGCCTGCAGCGCCTCTAGCGAGACCTTGGCCACCAGGACGCCCCGGACCTCTTCTGTATCGCCAGGCCCTACGGCGGCGGAGACGAAGTAGCCAGGACGCCCCGTGGTGCTGCCCACGGCGAAGAACTCTCCCTTCCCCGTGGCCATGGCTTCGTAGAAATAGGGGCGGAAGCGATAGTCATGACCGACGAAGCTATCGGCCTCGGCATGGTTGCTGCTGGCCAGGGTCCGGCCTTCGGCGTCCAGCAGGAAGATCACCTCGGCACCGGAGCGCTCGGCCACCAGCGCCAGGAAATCATTGACCTGGGGTACGAGGATACCGGTGGGGTCGAGCAGTGCCGCCTGTATCTGGGGCTGGTGGGCGAGCAGCCCCGGCAGGTAGCTGGAACGCTCGAGGGCTCCTTGGAGGCTGCTGCCGTAGAGCGACAGCCGGTTGTCGGCATGGCGACGCGCCTCCGCCTCCGACTGGGCATACTGCCAATGCCACAGCCACCAGAGGCTGGCCAGCGCCACCCCGGCCAGGCACAGGGTCAACAAGCGCCGCTGCCAGTTCAAGGCAGCGGCTCCGGGCATGGCGGCCACATGGGATCTCCTCCTCTCCGGTCGGCGGCATCGGTTGGGGTGTCCGGAATGACACGATCATACCACCCACGCGTCCGGCCGCTGTGACGCAAGCATGCAACGAGACGAGCCACTGCCTGCACCCTTCCCGTGGTGAAGACGTTATGCTGTGGGAAAATCCGACAATGGGAACGCCTCGATGGACGAACATGCCCTACCCGGCCAGCATGAATTGATCATGACCGTGCTGATGACCCCCGACATGGCCAACTTCAGCGGCAAGGTGCACGGTGGCGCCATTCTCAAGAAGCTCGACGAGGTGGCCTACGCCTGCGCCAGCCGCTACTCAGGCCACTACGTGGTGACGCTGTCGGTCGACCAGGTGCTGTTCAAGCAGCCGATCCACGTCGGCGAGCTGGTCACCTTCCTGGCCTGCGTCAATCACGTGGGGCGTTCCTCGATGGAGATCGGCATCAAGGTGGTGGCCGAGAACATCCAGCAAAAGCTCATCCGCCACACCAATAGCTGCTACCTGACCATGGTGGCAGTGGACGCCGACGGCAAGCCGGCACGGATACCCCCGCTAAAGCTGGAGACACCGCTGCAGAAGCTGCGTTTCGAGAAGGCGGCGCTGCGCAAGAAGCTGCGCAAGCAGGCCGAAGAAGCCGAGCGCCGTACCCAGGCTGAGCACGGCGCAGAATAGTCACGGCGAGGCGTAAAGGTGTGTGTTGCAGAGCAGCAACGGGAAAGCGAAAAGCATGCGCCGCTCGCCTGCCGAAGGATACGACCGTCAACCGCAGCCGATGTCGGTCACGGTGTCGCTGTCGTCGATATGAACGTTGATCCGGTCGCCCCGGTACTCCATGGTGTAGGAATGCCCCGGGCGGATGACCCGCAGCGTGGCGGCGCCGCTTTCCCGGCGTATCGACTCGCCCAGCGCCTCGTCGTAACGGCGGCCGATGCGATCCTGCACGCGCTGTGCACCGCAGGCATCTTCTCCCTCGCTGACCTGAGGCGGTTTGGGAGCAGGGTCATGTGGAACGTTGCTGGAATTCGCCATGGGGGCACAACCTGTCAGTAATGTCAGGCCGACCGATATCAGGCACAACCTCAAAGGGCTTACCATGCGTAAGGTCTCGCTGCAGTGAGAAGGACAAGAGAAGGACAAGAGAAGGCTGCGCGCAGGCAGCACGCGGGGCGACTGCCAGGTCTCCCGCATGCTGCCAAGCCCGACCACACGGATTAGCTGGCGGCGTCCTGCACGTGCTGACCGCCACGCTCGACGTCCTCACCTGCGCCTTGCATGGTATTGCAGCCCGCCAAGGCACCAGCGGTCATCAGCAGAGCAAAACTCAGGGCAATCGCTTTCTTCATGGTCATATCTCCTTGAAACACTATCGGGGAAATCCATTCCTTGCCGTGAAGCAATGGCCTTATCCAGCGTAACAGCCCTTTGCCGCTTTGCATAACCGCTAATATGACGACGACTGGCGCTGGATTGCCTCGCCCCCCTGCTCGATGTCCTCGCCCATGCCGCGCATGGTATTGCAGCCGCTGAGCAGTGACAGCGCCATGAGCGCCGCCAACAATACCGCTACCGTTCGCTTCATGTTGCTCTCCTCGTTTGCGTCCAGGCTCACTCTCTCACTTTAGCTGCTGTCGATTCGCTTCGCTTGTTTCTCACGCTTCCCGTCGGCCTGTGTCATGATGGATGACACCGTCACCGTGAGGGAGAGGGAAGATGTCGTCAGTACTGCTGGATGAGCGCTTGGTCAGGGACAGCTACCCGGTAACGGAGCTACCGCTGTGCCAACTGCGCCTGATGGACGATACCCGCTTCCCCTGGCTGATCCTGATCCCTCGGCGTGCCGATGTCAGCGAGGTGTTCGACCTGGACGAGGCCGACCGGCAACAGCTATGGCGAGAGGCCAGTGAGCTGGGGCGCATGCTCAAGGCCCTGACCCAAGCCGACAAGATCAACGTGGCCAACCTGGGCAATGTGGTCGCCCAGCTGCATGTCCATGTCGTTGCCCGCCGGCGTGGCGATGACGCCTGGCCGGGGCCGGTGTGGGGGCACGGGAAGCCGCAGCCCTACGACCTCAACGACCTTGCCAGCATGCGCGACCATCTGTTGGCACGGCTGGACGGGTTGAAGCAGCGGCTCTGAGGTTTCGCTCAGTTGCCGAACGGATGCCCGCTAGGCGGTGACGAACGCTCTACAGGGCCGCCAGTACGAGGGGGCGGCTCCCCCAGCAGGGGCGTCGAGGTGGGCTGGGTCGCACCGGTGATGGTGAGCGAGATACCCAGCGTCATGATGGCAAGTCCGCCGCCCAGGGCAGCCCAACTCAACAGGCGGCCCACCCGCTGCATGCCGCTCTGCTTCGCCAGCCGCCGCTCGGCCCAGCCACGTGCAATCACGCTGGCCAACGCCAGCCCGGAGACGGTCAGTGCCGTACCCAACGCCATGACCATGACCGCCGCCACACCGACCGCGAACTGGCCCAGCAGGGTGGCCGCGCCCAACAGCAGCACACCGCCGCTGCAGGGGCGAATACCGATGGCGACTACCGTGGCCAGCGCAGTGCGCCAGTCGGCAGCCTGACTCGGATCGACGTGGTGATGACCGCCGCAACAGGCAGGGTCGTGCGAGTGGCCGTGATCGTGATGATGGTGGCCATGCGGGTCATGGTCATGTGCGTGCGCCGGCCCACTGGCCGGATGCCGCAGTTGGCGAATCGCCCGCAGACAGAGCCAGCCCCCCAGCAGCGTCACCATCAGGAAGCTGGCCTGTTCGACCCAGGCGACACTCCCCATCGCCTGGCGGGTTACCCAGCCCAGGCCGTGCACCAGCACCACCACCAGGCCGATGGCCACCAGCCCCTGCAGCAGCGAGGCGGCGAAGGAGAGTACCAGCGCCCTGCGCACCGCCCCCCCCTGCGAGAGCAGGTAGGTCGTCAGCACCGCCTTGCCATGCCCGGGCCCGGCGGCATGAAAGACACCATAGCCGAAGCTGACGCCCAGCAGCGCCGCCCAGGCACCCGGCGTGGGCGTGCCGGAGAATTCGGTGATGGCCATGGTAAGGGCACGGTGGAAGTCGCGTTGCCAGGCCACCAGTTGAAAGCTCAACGCTTGCAGCCCACCCTGGCTGAAGAAGTACAGCACCAGCGCGACAGCCGCCAGCAGACCGAGCCCGACCCACCATGCCCTGGCAGGCGTCCTTGCCACCACTCTGGCCATCACTCGCATGTCACCACCCCGGTCTCGGCAAAATGACGCCCCAGGCCGGGCTCGGCTTCATCATTGATGTCGAGCATGGCGGCTTCCGCCACTAGTTCGGGATCGGGATCGGCGGGCAGGATGCGAGTGGTGCAACTCAGCTCACCGCCGACCGTCAGCGCCTCTTCCGGCGGCGTGTCGCCCTCCGCCTCGTGGACGACTTCCAGGTAGTAGGTCGGGTCGAAGACCTGATACTCCAGCGTCTGCTCGCCCAGCGCCTGCGGCTCCTCGAGCGGCAGCAGAAAGACGAACTCCACCCGGCCGTTGCGCTCCATCACGGTGTATTCGGTCACGTCGCCAAGGCTCAGCTCGTCATCACCCATGCGCACTTCGGTAAAGAAATCGAATGGCGCGAGGTTGCCACGAATCTCTCCTCCCAGCCGATCGAGGCCCGCTTCCAGCCCTCCTTCGGTCCGGCTCAGCTCCTCGATGAGAACCAGGCTGTAGAAGGGGTCCATGCGCCAGGCCTGGTGCAGGGCTTCGAGGTGTCCCGCCTCGTCGACGACCAAGCGCACACGGATGTCGATCCAGCCGTGGGGATGGGCCAGAGCCAGCCCGGGCATCCAGGCCAGGATCAGTAGTAGTGGCGTCAGCCAGGCGCGTCTCGCCCCGGCGCTGGAAAAATGAAGGAAGCGATTCATGTCGCGAATAGACTCTCATGGATGAGAACGAACGAAACCATCAAGGCGCCAGCCCCAGCCGGCGCTGCAGCTCGGCCAGCAGCGGGTCGAGCAGGTGTGGCGGTAACGGCCTGTCGCCCCGGGTAGCCGTCAGGGAAGCTCGGGCGCCCTGCCCCTCGGAAGTGACCGTGGCCCTGACCCGATAGCCCGGCCAGCGCGCGAGCACCGCCTCGACGCGCCCCAGCCCGGCATCGGCGTGGCGGATCACGTAGCCCTCCTCCATCAGCAGGCCGACGACTTCCCGCAGGGTCGCCTCAGGTGCCGCCGCGAGTGCCAGCTCACGCGGCTCCGGCGCCTGCTGCGCCGTGGCACAGCCCGACAGCACGACGAGCAGCAGCGCAATGACAAGACCACGCATCAGGGCTCCTCCCTCGCTGGGGCGGCTTGCATGGCCTGGCGCAGCGAACCGCAGAAGGCAGTATCGCTGCCACTTCGCGTTTCGCGCAGCTCGCCTCGCCAGTCGATCACCTGAATATCGCGACTGACCCGTACCCAGCCCGGGTCCGCGACCACCGAGACGCGTTCGAGCTGAGTGGCATCCTGGGTAATGCTGCCGCCGGCACCGCCGAAGCCGATCATCACGCCGGTGGATACGCCACGGCCACCGCCCAGGCCGAAGCCACCGAAGAAACCGGTCCGCTCCCAGCTATCGTAGCGATCGCCATAGCCCGGAATGGTCCGGGTCCGCTCGGCGCTGATCACCCCGAGTGCCAGCTCGGTATCGCGCACCACGAAGTCATCCGCCTCCAGCGCATCGAGGGCGCGGCGTACCCACTCGCGCGGCTCGATGCCATCGGCCTCCCAGCGGCACTCGGCTGCAGGCCGCGGTTCTGCAGAGGGCAGTACCGTCGGCGTCGCCTGGCAGCCGGCCAGCAAGGCCAGGCCGGACATCATCCACCACAGGCGCATGGAGGTTCTCCTGTTCGTCATTGGGACGCAGTCTACGCCGCCCGGCCCACCGTGCAAGGACGTCACTGACGCCTTGAGAGTCCCGGCAAGCCCAAGGGTTCCCGAGCGGCCGGTATTTGCGCGCGATGCGAGCGCGCATCGCCTGGACAACAGCGACCGAGGCCGACCCCTCATGCACACAGTCTATCGCAACCATGGCCAGATATTGTTTTAGCAGCCCTTGCTGGGACCTTAGACTTGGCTGCAACGCATTCACATGCCAAAGGAGTACGCACATGAGCGACACCAACGCCATCGGCCTGCATCAAGGCAGCGCCAGCCAGCTTGCGGAGAAGCTCAACCTTCTGCTGGCCAACTACCAGGTCTTCTACATGAACGTGCGCGGCTACCACTGGAACGTAAAGGGTCCGCAGTTCTTCGAGCTGCATGCCAAGTTCGAGGAGCTCTACACCGACCTGTTGACCAAGGTCGACGAAGTCGCCGAGCGCATCCTGACCCTGGGCCACAAGCCGGTACACGCCTACAGCGACTACGTCTCGATGGCCCAGATCCGCGAGGACAAGGACGTACACGACGGCGAAGCCTGCGTGCGCGGCGTGCTCGCGGGCTACCAAACCCTGATCGAGCTGCAGCGCGACCTGCTAGCCGCGGCCTCGGATGCCGATGACGAGGGCACCGCCGCCCAGACCGGCGACTACATCCGCGAGCAGGAGAAGACCGTCTGGATGCTCAACGCCTACCTGGGCTGAGCACCATCCTTCGGAGCCGGGCACCGTCCGGCTCCTCACACACATAGCGCCACACCCCGACATCCTGCGTGACGATTCGCAACACTCCCACCCTTGTCGTCGGCGCCATCCGCTACAACCCTTCAGGAGTACACAGACGCGACTCGCACCCATGCTGGCGGAGCCAGCGAACACTGCTTGCAAGGAGGTAGCACATGAGCGAGAAGCTGAAGGGTAAGACCGTCGCCATCCTGGCCACCGATGGCTTCGAGGAGTCGGAACTCACCGAGCCCAAGGCCGCGCTGGAGCGCGAGGGCGCCACGGTACACGTGATCGCGCCGGACAAGGATAGCATCCGCGCCTGGGCCAGCACGGACTGGGGTGCTTCCTATGACGTCGACCGTCGCCTGGAACAGGCCAATGCCGACGACTACGACGCGCTGGAGCTTCCGGGCGGCCTGTTCAACCCCGATGCCCTACGCCAGAATGAGCAGGCATTGGCGTTCACTCGCCGCTTCTTCGAGGCCCATAAACCGGTCGGCGCGATCTGCCACGGCCCTTGGATATTGATCAATGCCGGCGTCGCCAAGGGCCGCCGCATGACCTCCTACCCCTCGGTGGAGCAGGACTTGCGCAATGCCGGAGCCGAGTGGGTCGACCAGGAGGTCGTGGTCGACAGCGGCCTGGTCACCAGCCGCAAGCCCGACGATCTCGAGGCTTTCTGCAGCAAGCTCGTCGAAGAGATCGCCGAAGGCAAGCACAGCCGGCAGCACGCCTGATGCGTTGAGCCTTCGTTTTCCGCCGCTCGCCCTGGCGAGCGGCGTTCTCTCTTGGGCGTTCTCGGCGGGTCAGGCGCTCTGCGTCGCCGTGTCGTCGCTAGCCAAGTCCTCGACCAGCGCCCGCAGCAGTACCCAGAACTCTTCCACCGAACTCAGCTCCACCCGCTCGTCGGGCGAGTGGGCGCCGCGGATCGACGGGCCGAACGAGATCATCTCGAGCTGCGGATACTTGCCGGCCAGGATCCCGCACTCCAGCCCCGCGTGGATCACCTTGACCGCCGGCTCGCTACCCACATGCCGTCGATGCAGCCGCCGGAAGCGCGCCAGCAGCGCACTGTCGGGCGTCGGCGCCCAGCCGGGGTAGGCATTTTCGACCCGGGTGCGCGCTCCGATGAGGTCGAACAGGCCGCGGAAGCGATCGGCCATGTCGTTCACTGCGCTGTCACGCAGCGAGCGCACCAGGGCGCAGAGGTGGAAACGGCCTTCGTCGAGGCTCACCACGCCCAGGTTGTTGGAAGTCTCTACCACACCCGGCACCGTACTGCTCATGCGTTCCACGCCATAGGGCGCCACGTTGAGTGCCGCCAACAGCATGCTGCTGGCATGGGCATTGAGCGCCTGGACGGGCGCAGCCTCGAGCGGCGTCAAGGCCAGCGTCAGGTGCTCGTCGACCCCGGACAGCTCGGCACGCAGCTCCTGCTCCAGCGCTGCCACGCGGTTCTCGGCAGCGGTGACCTCGTCGGCGGGCAGCACCAGGGTGGCAAAGGCCTCGCGCGGGATGGCGTTGCGCAGGGTGCCGCCACGATAGCTGACCAGGCGGACATCGTAGGCCTCCAGCACCCTCAATACACGGACCAGCAGGCGGTTGGCATTGCCGCGACCGCGGTGAATGTCGATGCCGGAATGACCGCCCTTCAGGCCGGTCAAGGCCAGTTGTACGGCGACTTCGTCAGATCCCGGTTCGGCCGTGGGCAGTTGGGCCTCTACCACGATGTCGGCACCGCCGGCACAGCCGATGAACACTTCGCCGCGATCTTCCGAATCCAGGTTGAGCAGCACGCTCCCCTCGAGCCAGTTCTCCGCCAGCTGCAATGCGCCGCCCATCGAGCTTTCCTCCTCGAGGGTGAACAGCGCCTCCAAGGGCCCGTGAACCAGCTCCTCGTCCTCCAGTATCGCCAGCGCCGCCGCCACGCCAAGGCCGTTGTCGGCACCAAGCGTGGTGTGTCGGGCCCGCAGCCAGCCATCGTCCACGTGGGTCTCGATCGGGTCGCGGGTAAAGTCGTGGGGATGATCGGTATTCGCCTGGGCCACCATGTCGAGATGCCCCTGCAGGATGACGCCCGGGGCGCCCTCCTTGCCAGGCGTGGCCGGCTTGCGAATGCGCAGGTTGCCGAAGTCGTCGCGGTCGTGGGCAAGCCCGTGCCGCTCCGCCCAGCGCTCGAGAATGGCCACCAGTTCAGCCTCGTGCCCCGAAGGACGCGGCGTGTTGCACAGGGTACGGAAATGGCGCCACAGCGGCTGCGGCGCGAGTTGCTCGAGATGTTCGTTCATGATCGGTCTGCATGGGGATAACCGAGCTACCTTACCGGGCCGCTGGCCCCGGGAAAAGCCTGGTCAAGTCACGTGTCGTGGATACGGGCCACGACGTCGCGCAGCCGATCCATGACCTGGCGGCGCCCCTTGGCACCGGACTGGGCCGCGAGCCAGGCCATGTCTCGGCCCTGGAAGGCCCAGGCGGCCAGCCAGGCCAGCTCGCCCTCCCGCCGACCCGCCGCTGCCGCCCGCCGCACCAGCCCCTGCAGGGCAGGGCGTGCCAGGGCTGGCTCACGATGGCCATGGGCGACATCGGCGATATCGCGGCGCTCGGCATCGCTCAAGGGTGGAGGCTTCCCCTCGGCCAGCAGCGCCAGCGCCACCTCGGGGTCGAGGTCGGCAAGCTCGAAGGCCAGCAGGACGGGCAGCAGCCGTTGGAAGCGCTCGACCAGCGTCTCGGTCAGCGCTTCGCCCTTGAGGCCTAGCGGGGCGACGACCATCACGGCGTACTCCCCGGTGGAGGTCTCTCGCGACAATCCCAGACGCACGGCACGGAAGCCCAGCGCCTGCCAGAAGGCCAGCAGCCCCGGCTCGGCGCCGAAGCTGGCCCCCAACAGGTCGATACCGGCCTTCCGGGCGGTCTCACGCTCATGCTCCAGCAACCGCTGCCCCAGCCCCTCACGGCGGCGCTGCGGATTTACCGCAATGCGCTGCACACGACGCAGGCGGGCCATCAGCGCTTCCCGGGAACCGGCATGGGCGGCCAGCGACTGCGCCAGCAGATGACCTGGCAGGCGGCGTTCACCGCGGGCCACGCGTTCGGCCAGTTCGAGATCGAAGCCCCCCTCGTCGGCACACACCGCGACGGCCTGGGTATGGAGACGATCGGTCAGGGTCGTGATACTGAGCCCCGGCTCGTCGAGCAGTCGCTGCAGGTCGGCCGGCGTGGTGCGATAGTGCGCCTGCACCAGCAGGCCAAAAATCTCACGCAGGGCGGCCTCATCGGCAGCAAGCGTCGAGCGTTGCCAGCGCACCGTCTGCAGCGACGTCGCAGCTATGGAGGGAAGTGGGGTCATCGGCTCGGCATCGAGCAGCAACAGGTCGCCGACCAGGCGTTCGAGCGGGTCGCCTTCGGCCCAGCGCACCGGTGCCGCAAGATGGAATTCGCGCCAGTCGGGCGCCTCTCGCTCGAGGCGCTCGCGAAAGCGCAGGGCGAAACCGCGACCGGAGCCCTCGTAGCCATGCATGGTGGTAGCAAAGGCGATCCGCGGGAACGCCGCGAGCCACCGCCCCAGCATGGCGGCGGGAATGGCAGCGGCTTCGTCCACCAGCAGCCAGCTACCCCGGCCGCCAGCCTCGCCACGCTCGACTCGGAGGTCCAATTCATCGGGGGCAACGAACTCGACCCGCCCGCCCTGCACATCGACGAAGCGATTGGCTTGGCGCTGGCCATGTGGGCGCAGCGCCTCCAGGCGCTCGAACAGGGCTGCCACTGCCTGCGGACGCGGTGCCGTCACCCATATTTCCTCCTGGCCCGCCGCTATCAGCCGTGCACAGGCAATGCCGAGCGCTGCGGTCTTGCCACGGCCGCGGTCGGCGGTGAGCACCAGCGGGCGCCGCCGCCGGAGCCCGACCAGACGTTTTACCGCCTCGGCCTGATCACGTGTCAGGCAGTCTGCATCTCCACTGTCGCTGTCGGCTCCGGATGCGCAAACGGGCGACCCAGGTAGGATGGGTGGCTTCCCGGGAATCCAGCGCACCACATCGGTAGCCTGCGACAGCCGCCGCAGCAGGCGGGCCATGTAGCGGCTCGGCGCGGCATCAGGAGACGGAGTCAACAACACCAGCAGGCCGCCGGCACGCAGGGTGCCACTCAACGCACCGAAGGCATCTGCATCGAAGCCGGCCTCCGGCGAGGCGGCATCGAAAACGATCAGGTCGTGCTCGCCCCCCAGGCGCGTCCTGGCCTTGGCGGGTGGCAGCCAAGCCTCGTCGTATAGCGCCCCAGGCGACGTTGACGACACCCAGCAAGGCGTCAACCAATCATGCACCTGCCACAGGGCGATAGCCTGGTGTCGGGACGTCTCGGCAGCCCCGGCCAGCCATATCAGGCCACGCCAGCCGCCCACACCCATTTGGTCAGACCAATTTAATATTAGCTGTTCTGCCGATACACCCACGCGCCCTCCACTCGCGGCTTTGCTGCATCTGCCGCCTTAACAATTGGTAGCACTCCGATCGCCGAACGAATACATGAGCCTGCTAAATATAAGCAGAAAATCTCTTATTTAAGCGTCACGTTTCGAGAAAATCGCGACAATACACCCATTTCAATGCAAACTTCCCGCCCCTTCACGCTCGCCTTATGAATTGCCTTATTTGGTCTTACCAATTTTCCACAGTTGCTTTGGAAAGGGAGCCATGGCTAATTCGGCGCTGGAATAGGCCTTTCCTAGAACAATACCCGTCACAACAAGTGGAGTCGCGTCTATGCAAGCCTCAACTGGCCCTCAGCCGTCCGCACGCCTCAAGCTGGCCGGCACGACAGCCGCCGTGATCCTCGCCGGTGCCGCCCTGGCTGGCACCGCCAATGCCCAGGAGAGCGTGCGCTGGCAGGTCCCCATCGCCTTTCCCTCTCACCTGGTCGGCCTGAGCACACCGGTGGTGCACCTCTCCGAGACCCTGGGGGCGATATCCGGGGGCAACATCACCCTGCGCTACTATGAGCCGGGCGAGCTGATTCCGCCGTTCGAGATTCTCGATGCCGTTTCGGAGGGGCGCTATCCGGCAGGTTTCACCTGGATCGGCTACGACCAGGGCAGCATCCCGGTACTACCGCTGCTCTCGGGCCCTCCCTTCGGCATGGAACCACCCGCCTTCATGGCCTGGCACTACTTCGGCGATGGCGATGCCCTACTGCAGGAAGTGTACGAGCCCTACGGCGTGAAGGCGCTGCTGTGCGGTGTCATCGGTCCGGAGGCCGCCGGCTGGTTCGCCGAGCCGATGGAGTCACTCGAGCAGATCGACGGCCTGCGCATCCGCTTCGCCGGCATTGGCGGTCGAGTGATGGAAGAACTGGGTGCTTCGGTCACCATGCTGCCCGGTGGCGAACTCTATCAGGCCATGGAGCGCGGCACGATCGATGCCACCGAATTCTCCGCCCCGGCCGTCGACCGCATCCTGGGCATGCAGGAAATCGTACAAAACTACGTCATGCCGGGCTGGCACCAGACCTATACCACCTCGCACCTGCTGGTGAACCAGGAAATGTGGAACGACCTCTCCGACCTGAGCCGCGCCCAGATCGAGACCGGCTGCCGCTCCGCCACGCTGTTCGGCTTCTCCGAGAGCGAGTGGGAGAACCCCCAGGCGCTGGCCGATTTCGAGGCCGAGGGTGTGAATGCCCAGACGCTATCGCCGGAGATCCTCGCCGAGCTGGAGTCCGTCACCATGCGCGTGCTGGATGAGATGGCCGGTGAGGACGAACTCTTCGCCCGCGTGCTGGAAAGCCAGCGTGAATGGATGCAGGTCCACGGCAACTGGCACGCCAAGGGCTACCTGCCGCGCTCCTACTACGCACCCAACTCCAACTGATAAGCGCCGGTAAGTGAAGGCCGCTGGAGGCCAGCCTCCAGCGGCCGTCTTCCCGGCTTGCGGCAATATGAGGCTGCCCGATGACAACACCGCGTCCCGACCACTCTTCGGACAACCCTGAGGACTTCCAGCCGGAGCTGCCCACGAATCGCGTGAGCCATGTGCTTGACACGGCCATTGCGGTACTCGGCAAAGGGCTTTCCTGGCTCTGGCTGGCTACGCTCGTCGTTGTGCTGACCAATGTTTTCAGCCGCTTCATCCTGGGGCGGGGCTCGATTGCCCTGGAAGAGCTTTCGTGGCACTTCTTCGGCGCCACCATGATCCTCACTCTGGCCTATGCCGTGGTCACCGACGATCACGTTCGGGTCGACGTGCTACGTGAGAAGTTCTCGCTGCGCTTCCAGGCCTGGGTCGAACTGCTGGGTATCCTGCTGCTGGTGCTGCCCGTCCTCTATTTCATGATCGACGGCCTTACCGAGTACGCCTACCGCTCCTTCGAGCGGAGCGAGCGGTCCCAGGCCCCCAGCGGCCTGCCCTATCGCTTCATCATCAAGACCACACTGCCGATCGGCATGGCGCTGATTGCTCTCGCGCTGTCGTCCCGGGCGCTGCGCTGCTGCACCTTTCTCTTCGGTTTTCCCCGGCAGCTGCTCCTGCGGCGCCCGGTGGATCACCGCTAACGTGCCTTCGCGAGGATCGTCATGAGTCTCGAAGAAATTCTCGTCATCGGCATGTTTGCCGGTTTCATGGGCTTGCTGCTGATTGGCTTCCCCGTAGCCTGGGCACTGGCCGGCATCGGTTTCCTGTTCGCCGCCATCGGCCATGTACTGGTCGAATACATGGGGGCAAATCTCTGGTTTTCCTGGGGCGGCACCATCGGCGTTCTCGACAGACGCCTGTTTGGCATCGTCGCCAACGAGCTGATGGTGGCGCTGCCGCTGTTCATCTTCATGGGCATCATGCTCGATCGCTCGGGCATTGCCGAGCGCCTGATGAACTCACTGGTTCGCGTTCTGGGCGGGCTGCGCGGAGGTTATGCGGTCACGGTGGTCATCGTCGGCGTACTTCTGGCAGCCTCGACCGGCATCGTTGGTGCCTCGGTAGTACTGCTCGGCATGCTCTCTATCGGCCCGATGCTGCGGGCCAAGTACGACAAGTCACTGGCGGTGGGTACCGCCTGCTCGGTGGGCACCCTGGGCATACTGGTGCCACCGAGCATCATGCTGGTACTGATGGCCGACCGACTGGGCACCTCGGAAGCCTCGGTCGGCCGGCTATTCATGGGCGCGTTGATCCCCGGCGTGATGCTTGGAGTGATGTATATCGCCTACATCTTGATTGCCGCTTATATCAAGAAGGATCTCGCGCCGGCGCCGGAAAACCGACAACCGCTGAATATCCGTGCACTGTTTGAGGTGCTGGTCGCCGTACTGCCGCCCTTGGCGCTGATCGTGGCGGTGCTGGGCTCGATCTTCACCGGTTTTGCCACCACCACCGAAGCCTCCGCAGTGGGTGCGCTTGGAGCCATGCTGCTCGCGCTGTTCAATCGCCGCCTGAGCTTCGATATCGTTTCCAAGGCGCTGTATCAGACCACTCGCACCACCGCTTTCATCTTCGGCATCTTCATCGGTGCCACCGTTTTCGCCGTGGTGTTACGCGGGCTGGGCGGCGACGATGTCATCCGCGATGCGATCACCGGCCTGCCGTTCGGCCCTGCCGGTGTGGTACTGACGATCATGCTGGTGGTCTTCTTGCTCGGCTTCTTCCTCGACTGGGTGGAAATCACCTTGATCATCCTGCCGCTGGTCGCCCCGGTGGTCTTCAGTTTGGGTGTCGATCCGGTATGGTTCGCCATTCTCTTCGCCATCTGCCTGCAGACCTCGTTCCTGACCCCACCGGTGGGTTTTGCCCTGTTCTATATCAAGGGGGTCTGCCCGCCGGGGATCAGCACGCTCGATATCTACAAGGGCATCGCCCCATTCGTGGCCTTGCAATTGCTGGGGCTGTTCCTGGTGTTCTTCTACGAGCCACTGGCAACCTGGTTGCCCGCACAGGTCTACAGCGGGCGCTGAAGAACGGAACAGTGACGCGCCTGAGCCACTCAGGCGCGCTCCCGGCGACCCTGTCCGCCAAATCAGACTTTGGTCTATCACCCCCCTTCACCCCGTCCCCTCCCCGTCTTGCCAACATATTGGCACTTTGCCTTTCTATACAGGCACATCTATTTGTCCCATTCCTTAATTAAATATGGCTGATGGCCGGCACGACCGGCCTCGAACCGCTACCCTTGCCAAAGTGAGCTATCGATTCCGGAGATGCCAGCATGCTAGCTTGTCGATGTTTGCCGAACGGCTGAACCGGCGATCCCGGAAGGCCTCGGTCGCCCTCAGGCGCACCGCCTCGGCATGGCTCTTCTATTGCGGCAATACAACAAGACCCACAAGGGAGCACAACATGAAGATGAAACTCGCACTTTCCGGACTGGCTGCTGGCATCGCCCTGGCGGCCTTCACCTCCACCGCCCAGGCTCAGGAACGCTGGACCATGACCTCCACCTGGCCGGACAGCATCGATCTGATCCAAATCGATCGCCACTGGGTGGAGCTGGTCAACAAGCTGGCCGGCGACGAACTGCAGATCGAGTTCCGCGCCGGCGGTACCCTGATGCCCGGTACGGAAGTGTTCGACGCCACCGAAACCGGCAGCATCGAGGCTGCGGGCGACTGGCCCGGCTACTGGGCAGGACGCAGCTCGGCCTTCTCTCCCCTGGCCGCCACGCCCAGCCTGTTCAACGGGTTCGACTACCTGAACTGGATCCAACAGTGGGGCGGCTTCGAGCTCTATCAGGAGGTCTACGGCCAGTACGATATGATCTACCTGCCCTACGGCATCACCAACAACGAGTCCGGCTTCATGGGGCGCACCCCCATCGAGAGCCTGGCCGACCTGGACGGCAAGCGTCTGCGCCTTTCGGGCCGCGACCAGGGCCGAGTGCTCGAGCGCCTGGGCGGCTCCCAGGTCACGCTCTCGGGCGGCGAGATCTACCAGGCAGTGGAACGTGGCGTGGTCGACGGTGCCGAGTTCTCGACTCCCGGCGTCGATTACAATGCCGGCTTCGCCGAGGTGGTCGAGTACTGGGCGACGCCCGGTTGGCACCAGTCCGCCAGCGTGTTCGGCGTAATGATCAACAAGGACGCCTGGGACGCCCTCTCCGAAGAGACCCAGGAGAAGCTGAAGATCGCCGCCGATGCCACCCTGGCCTGGTCGCTGGCCTGGTCCGAGCGCCAGTCGACCGAGGGCACCGTCAAGTTCCAAGAAGCCGGCGTGGAGATCTCCACCTATGGCGAAGAGGACATGGCGCGTATCCAGGAAGTGACCAATGAAGTGATCGTGGAAGGCGCCTGCGAGGACCCCATGCACGCCAAGGTCTACCACTCCATGGTCAGCTACCTGCAGCACTATGCCAACTGGCGTGATGTCTCGGTGCCCTACAACATGAGCCGCAGCTTCGACAACCTGCCCGATCTCGAGGCCATCGAAGCCTGCCTGTAAGGCACTCCTCCCGTCGCCCCGGCCCCTCCCTGCGCCGGGGCGTTTCAGTCCTGAGGTCGGAGACTTGACCCATGAATGCGATTGCCAAGGCGATCGACACGCTCAACGAAGTGTTCGGGCGGGTCATCGCACCGCTGATCGCCGTCATCACCCTGGTGGTGCTCTACGACATCGCCCTGCGCCTGTTCACCGGGCGCCCCAGCGACTGGGCCTTCGATATCACCAAGATGCTGTTCGGCGCCCACTTCATGCTGATGGCCGCCTACGGCCTGCGCCATCATGCCCACGTCGAGGTCGACGTACTCAAGCGCCTGCTCTCGCGCAGGAAACAGGCCGTCATCGAGATCCTCGGCTACCTGATCTTCTTCGTGCCTTTCATCTGGATGCTGGTGACCCTGGGCTGGAGTTTCTTCATGCGCTCCTACAGCCGTGGTGAAACCACCTATGGCATCGTCTCGATTCCCATCTATCCGGTGAAGGGCGTGATCGTGCTGGCCGCGGTGCTGATCCTGCTCCAAGCCATCGCCATCGTGATTCGCGCCATCCAGCAGCTGCGGGAGGAAGCCGTATGAACCTCAGCCCCGAAGTGCTCACCCTGGTGATGTTCGGCGGCCTGCTGGTGGGCCTGTTCATGGGGCATCCGCTGGCCTTCGTACTGGGTGGCGTAGCCGTCATCGGCGCCTACCTGGGTCCGGGTGAGCGCGTGCTCGGCACCATCATCAATAATATCTTCGGCAACGCCATGGACAACTATGTCCTGGTGGCCATTCCGCTGTTCGTGCTGATGGCGCGCTTTCTCAATGACTCGGGGGTCACCGAGAAGATGTTCGCGGTGATGCGCCTGCTGTTGGCCAACCTGCGCGGCGGCCTGGCGCTCACTGTGGTCATCGTCTCGGTGATGCTGGCCGCCACCACCGGCATCGTCGGTGCATCCATCGCGGTGATGGGCATGATCGCGCTGGTGCCAATGCTCAAGCACGGCTACAACAAGGAGCTCAGCACCGGCGTGATCATGGCCAGCGGCTGCCTGGGCATCCTGATCCCACCGAGCATCATGCTGATCCTGATGGCGAGCTACTCGCCGGTCTCGGTGGGCGCACTGTTCGCCGGAGCCCTGATCCCGGGCCTGCTGCTGGGCGCCATGTACGCGCTCTACGTACTGGTGATCTGCTATCTCAAACCTTCCTACGGCCCACCGGTGTCCACCGCGGAGCGCGCCGAGACCTCGACCGCTCAGCTGCTGGTCATGCTGGCCAAGTACGTGCTGCCACCGATGGCCCTGATCCTGGGCGTGCTGGGCGCGCTGTTCACCGGGGTGGCCACCGCCACCGAGGCGTCGGCCATCGGCGTGGGCATCGCCTTCCTGCTGTTCCTGATCTTCGGTGACCGCAAGCTCACCACCTGTTTCAGGACACTGATCGATGCCAGCAAGACCACCACCATGGTGATGCTGGTGCTGGTCGGGGCCACCGCCTTCACCGGGGTGTTCTCCCGCGGCGGCGGCATGACGGTGATCAGCGAACTGGTCATGGCCATGCCCGGCGGTACCACCGGGGCGCTGATCCTGATGCTGTTCCTGGTCTTCATCCTGGGCATGTTCCTCGACTGGACCGGCATCGTGCTGCTGAGCTTTCCGATCATGCTGCCGATCGTCAACCAGATGGGGGTCGACGTGCTGTGGTTCGTGGTGATGGTGGCCGTGGTGCTGCAGACCTCGTTCCTCACCCCGCCGTTCGGCTACGCGCTGTTCTACCTCAAGGGCGTGGCGCCGAAAGGGGTCGAGATCATCGACCTCTACAAGGCGGTGATCCCCTTCTGTGCGCTGATCGTGCTGGCCTGCCTGCTGATGGCCTTCTTCCCAGTGCTGGTGACGGGCCTGCCGTCGCTCATGCTCGGCTACTAGGCTTCCCCCCGCTCGGCCTGAGCGCCCGTATCGCAGATACGGGCGCTTTTCTTGATGCCGGTCAGCTGACACGAGCTGCAGCCACACGCGGCAACTGATATCATTTCCAGCCGTTACCGCCTCGCATTACTGCGCTGCCGCGCCGGCCAGTGAAGGAGTTCCTGCTTGTTCCGATCCGCGACTACCGGCCTTTCCTCCCTGTCTCACCGCTTGAGCCCCTGGACACTGCTGATCCTGATCGTGGCACTCGTCGTCGCGCTGCCGGTCATCGTGGTACTGGCACATATCGTGATGCCGACACAGGGGGTCTGGCAGCATCTGGCCAGTACGGTACTGGGTCGCTATCTGGGCAACACCTTCTACCTTGCCGTCACGGTGGGGCTCGGCACTATGGTGATCGGCACCGGTACCGCCTGGCTGGTGGTGATGTGCCGCTTTCCGGGGCGGCGTATCTTCGAGTGGGCCCTGCTGCTGCCGCTGGCAGTCCCCACCTATGTGATCGCCTACGCCTATACCGACTTCCTGCAGTATGCCGGCCCCCTGCAGAGCTGGCTGCGCGAGATCTTCGACTGGGGTCGCGGCGATTACTACTTTCCCAACATTCGCTCCCTGGGCGGTGCCGCCACGCTGATTACGCTGGTGCTGTACCCCTATGTCTACCTGCTGGCTCGGGCCGCGTTCCTCGAGCAGTCGGTGTGCGTGCTCGACGTGGGCCGCACGCTGGGACGCGGCCCGTGGAACCTGTTCGCCACCGTGGCCGTGCCGCTGGCACGCCCGGCCATCGTCGGTGGCGTCTCGCTGGTGCTGATGGAAACCCTCAACGAATTCGGCGCGGTGCAGTTCTTCGGCGTCGATACCTTCACCACCGGTATCTATCGCACCTGGTTCGGCCTGGGCGAGCAGGTCGCCGCCGCCCAGCTCGCCGCCTGCCTGCTGCTGTTCGTCATCGCGCTGGTACTGCTGGAGCGCTGGTCGCGGGGCAAGCGCCAGTATTTCCATACCACTAACCGCTACCAGCAGCTGCCCGAGTATCGACTGCGCGGCTGGCGGGCCGCTGCGGCCTTCGCCGCCTGCGCCCTGCCGGTACTGATCGGGTTCCTGATTCCCAGCGGCCTGCTGAGCCAGATGGCCATCGCCAGTGGCGATGCGCTGTTTGGCACCCGCTTCCTCGACTTCGCCTGGAACAGCCTGTTGCTGGCCGTCATCGCCTCGGCGATCGCGGTGGGCCTGGCAGTCGTCCTCAGCTATGGGGTGCGCCTTGACGACAGTCCACTGACGCGCATCGCCACGCGGGTCGCCTCGATGGGCTATGCGATTCCCGGCTCGGTGATCGCGGTGGGTATCCTGATTCCCTTCGCCTGGCTCGACAATACCCTCAACACCTGGCTGCACGCCCACTACGGCAAGATCGTCGGACTGATCTTCAGCGGCTCGGCGTTCATCCTGGTGTACGCCTATGTGGTGCGCTTTCTGGCGGTGTCGTTCAATACCGTGGAGGCGAGTCTAGGCAAGGTGACGCCGAGCATGGACGCCGCCTCGCGTACCCTGGGCCAGTCGCCGGCCGGCACGCTCAAGCGCGTGCATACGCCGATCATGCGCGGCAGCCTGATCGCCGCCGGCATTCTGGTCTTCGTCGACGTCATGAAGGAGCTGCCGGCAACCATCATCCTGCGCCCCTTCAATTTCGACACCCTGGCGGTCAGGGCCTACAGCCTGGCATCGGACGAGCGCCTCGCCGAGGCCTCGACGGCGTCACTGGCCATCGTCGTCGTCGGCATCGTTCCGGTGGTGCTGCTGAGCATGGCCATGCGCCGCTCGCGCCCCGGCTCAGGCAGCCACTGAGGGAAAGACGAAGACCTGTGACAGGTCGAGGTGAATGTCCACTCGCTGCCCCTCGGCGGGCAGGAAGACGCCGGGCACCCTGGCATGCAGGTGGGCTTCGCTGCCATCTTCGCCGTGAGCGCAGATATGCAGCAGGCTGCTGCGCCCCAGCAGCTTGGCCATGACCACATGGCTGTAGCGGTGCTCCGGCGCCGGCTCGAAGTGCTCGGTGATGCGCAGCGCCTCGGGCCGGATCATCACCAGCGCCTGGCTCCCTTCGGGCAGCCAGCCAGCCTCTACCGGTCCTACCGGCGTCTGCACACGACCGCCCTGCACCACGCCGCTCAGCTCGTTCACTTCACCGAAGAATGCCACGACGAAAGGATCACAGGGCGCGCAGTAGAGCTCCCTCGGCGTTCCCATCTGCACGATGCGACCATCGCGCATCAGGGCGATGCGATCGGCCATGAACATCGCCTCTTCGGGGTCATGGGTCACCAGCAGGGTGGCGGCGCCGACCTTCTTGAGTACGTGCAGGGTATCGTCGCGGATGCGGTCTCGCAGCCGCGCATCGAGGCTGGAAAAGGGCTCGTCGAGCAGCATCAGCTGTGGAGCCGGCGCCAGGGCCCGGGCCAGCGCCACGCGCTGCTGCTGACCGCCGGAGAGCATGTGCGGATAGCTTTCGGCGTAAGCGGCCATACCCAGCTGCTCAAGCAGCGTCAGCGCTCGCTCGCGGCGCTGCCGCGGCGGCTCGCCCTTCAGGCCGAAGGTGACGTTCTCGATGACCGTGAGATGCGGGAACAGCGCCGAATCCTGGAAAGCCAGGCCGACGTTGCGCTTCTCCGGCGGCACGTGGCGCCCCTTGGGCACGGCGATCTCGCCGCCGTTGAGGGTCACACGGCCCTGCTGGAGTACCTCGAGCCCCGCCGCGATACGCAGCAGAGTGGTCTTGCCGCAACCCGATGGCCCCAGCAGGCAGACGACTTCTCCGGGCGCTACGTCGAGGTCGACACCACGCACGGCAGCCAGGCTGCCGAAAGTATGATGCACCCCCTCCATGGTCAGCGCGGAGGGCTGGCGGTAGGGAGCGTGTCCGACTTCCATTGGCTTCGATTGGCTAGTCATAGAGCAGGCGACATGATCCAGGGGGAAATGACAGCCTCCATCCTACCCGAAATGTCCAGCAAATACGTTTGAAATCAAATCGCATTTGCCAATTTTTTCGCATTTCCTTGCTTCCGGTCAGCTTCACCGCACCCCGCACGCATGGGCTTCCTGCGGCAGGCTTGACGGCTTGTACGCAAAACGCTTCAATAGCGCTTAACGTAATGCAACGTATTATCATTAGTTTTGCACCCCAACCCATCAGGCTCTCGAGGCATAAAAAACCATGACCCAGCGCAACCGTCTCATCGCCCCGCTCGCTGCCGTGCTCGCCGGTTCGGCCTTTGCCACCGCAGCAGCGGCCAATGAGGTCAACCTCTACTCGGCACGCCATTACGATGTCGACGAGCAGCTCTACCAGGCCTTTACCGATGAGACCGGGATCAAGGTCAACCTGCTCGAGGGCGACTCCGACCAGTTGATCGAGCGCATCCAGCGCGAGGGCGTGGCCAGCCCCGCCGACGTGATGATCACCGTCGATGCCGGCCGCCTGTGGCGTGCCGAAGAGGACGGCATCTTCCAGGGCATCGAATCCGACGTGCTCGCCGAGCGCCTGCCGGATGCCATGCGTCACCCTGAAGGCAAGTGGTTCGGCTTCAGCCAGCGTGTGCGGGCTATCTTCTTCAACCCGGAGAACGTCGACCCCAGCGAAATCACCTCCTATGAGGACCTGACCGACCCGCGCTGGGAAGGCGAGGTGTGCATCCGCTCCTCCAACAACATCTACAACCAGTCGCTGCTGGCCTCGATGATCGAGCACCACGGCGAGGAAGGCGCCGAGGAGTGGGCCCAGGGCATCGTCAACAACCTGGCGCGCCAGCCCGAGGGCGGCGACACCGATCAGATCAAGGCAGTGGCTGCGGGCGAGTGCGACCTGGCCGTGGCCAACCACTACTACTACGTGCGTCTGATCAACTCCGACGACGCCGCCGACCGCGAAGTGGCAGAGAAAGTCGGTATCCTGTTCCCCAACCAGGACGATCGCGGCATTCACGTCAACGTGGGTGGGGCAGGTGTCGTGGCGACCTCGCCGAATCGTGAGAATGCCATTCGCTTCCTCGAATTCCTGGCTTCCGACACCGCCCAGGAGATCTTCGCCGCCGGCAATTACGAGTACCCGGTGGTCGAGGGCGTGAAGATGGACGAGACCCTGGAGTCCTGGGGCGAGCTGAAGAAGGACGAGATCAACGTCAGCATCCTGGGCGAGAACAACCCGGAAGCTATCCGCATCTTCGATCGCGTCGGCTGGCGGTAAGACCTAGCCAGCAGCCCGAACCAAAAACGCCACCGCAGCCGCGGTGGCGTTTTTGATTGAACTAGCATGGGGAAGGAGAGAGCTGCGTCACGAGCGAGGGTCAGTGGGCTTCATCCCAGTTCATCCCACTCTCGGCCTCGACGATCAACGGCACGCTGAGTTCGGCGGCGGCCTGCATGCGTGCCTTCACCTCGCCGATGAACTCACCCACCTGCGCCTCGCCGACCTCGAACACCAGTTCGTCGTGGACCTGCATCACCATGCAGGCGTCGAAGCCGCTCTCCTGTAGCCAGCCGTCGACCTCGATCATGGCGCGCTTGATGATGTCCGCCGCGGTGCCCTGCATCGGCGCGTTGATCGCGGTGCGCTCGGCGGCCTGGCGCCGGGCGTGGTTCTGGGCGCGGATCTCGGGCAGGTAGAGCCGGCGGCCGAACACGGTCTCGACGAAGCCATCCTCGGCGGCCTGGGCGCGGATGCGGTCCATGTAGCGCGCCACCCCCGGGTAGCGGTCGAAGTAGCGGTCGATGTAGGTCTGCGCCTGGCTGCGGTCGATGTGCAGCTGTTTGCCCAGGCCCCAGGCGCTCATGCCATAGATCAGCCCGAAGTTGATCGCCTTGGCGCTGCGCCGCTGCTCGCCCGAGACTTTCTCCAGCGCCACCCCGAAGACCTCGGCGGCAGTGGCGGTGTGGATGTCGCGCCCTTCGGCGAAGGCCGAGAGCAGCCCTTCGTCTTCGGAGAGGTGCGCCATGATGCGCAACTCGATCTGCGAGTAGTCGGCAGCGACGATTCGGTAGCCGGGCCGGGCAATGAAGGCCTGGCGAATCTTGCGCCCCTCCTCGGTGCGGATCGGAATGTTCTGCAGGTTGGGGTCGGACGACGACAGCCGCCCGGTGGCGGCAACCGCCTGGTGGTAGCTGGTGTGCAGGCGACCGGTGCGCTTGTTGACCAGGCGCGGCAGCTTGTCGGTATAGGTCGACTTCAGCTTGGCCAGGCCGCGATGCTCCATGATCACCTTGGGTAGCGGGTAGTCCAGCGCCAGTTCCTCGAGCACCGCTTCGGCGGTGGAGGGTGCGCCCTTGGGTGTCTTCTTGAGCACCGGGATCTTCTGCTCGTCGAACAGGATCTCTCCCAACTGCTTGGGCGAGCCGAGGTTGAACTCACGCCCGGCCAGCTCGAAGGCGCGTGTCTCCAGTGCCTGGATGCGCCCTTCGAGCTCCTGGCTCTGGGCATGCAGGCGTGCGGCGTCGATCGCCACGCCGGTACGTTCGATGCGCGACAGCACCGGGATCAGCGGGCGCTCGATATGGTCGAGCACTTCGGCCAGGCGCCCTTCCGCCTCAATGCGCGGGCGCAGCTCGCAGTGCAGGCGCAGGGTGACGTCGACGTCCTCGCAGGCGTAGGGCACGGCCTGCTCGAAGTCGATCTGGTTGAAGGTGAGCTGCTTGGCGCCCTTGCCGGCGATCTCCTCGAAGCTCACCGTCTTCTGGCCGAGGTACTTGAGGGCCAGCGAATCCATGTCGTGGCGGGTCGCGGTGGAGTTGAGCACGTAGGATTCGAGCATGGTGTCGGTCAGCGGCCCGCGCACCTGGATGTCGTAGTTGGCCAGCACCGAGATGTCGTACTTGAGGTTCTGGCCGATCTTGCCGCGGCAGGGATCCTCCAGCAGCGGCTTGAGGGCGGCGAGCACCGCGGCCCGGTCGAGCTGGTCGGGCACGTCGAGGTAATCGTGGGCGAGCGGCACGTAGGCCGCCTCGCCGGGCTCCAGCGCCAGCCCCACGCCGACGATCTCGGCATCCATGTAGTTGAGGCTGTTGGTCTCGAGGTCGAAGCAGAAGGCCTCACAGGCATCGAGCCGGGCCAGCCACGCGTCGAGTTCCGCCTGGGTCAGGATCAGGTGGTTCTGGCACGCCGCCACGCTGGCGGGCGGCGCATCGGGATCGAGATTGCCTGCCGTCGCCGTGCCCGCCACCCCGGCCCCCCGCTCCACGTCGTCGACGCCTTCGTCCTTGCCCGCCAGCAGCTCGGAGAGCCAGGCCTTGAACTCGAGTTCGGTATAGAGCTGTTTGAGCGCTTCGCGGTCGGGATGGGCGATGTCGAGGTCGTCGAGGCCCACCGGCAGCTCGCAGTCGGTCTTGATGGTGGCCAGCTGGTAGGAGAGATAGGCCATCTCGCGATGCTCCTCGAGCTTGGCCGGCAGGGTCTTGGCGCCGCGGAAGTCGAGCGTCTTGACCTTGTCCAGATCGGCGTAGATGGCATCCAGCCCTCCGCCCACGCCCTGCAGCAGGCCAAGCGCGGTCTTCTCTCCCACCCCCGGCACCCCGGGAATGTTATCCACCTTGTCGCCCATCAGTGCCAGGAAGTCGATGATCAACTCAGGCGGCAGGCCGAACTTGGCCTTGACCCCCTCCACATCGAGGAACTCGTCCTTCATGGTGTTGACCAGCGTAATATGGCCATTGACCAGTTGCGCCATGTCCTTGTCGCCGGTGGAGATCACCGCGTCGCGGCCGGCCTCCGTGGCAAGCCGGGCCAAGGTACCGATGACGTCGTCGGCCTCGACCCCTTCGACGCACAGCAGCGGCAGCCCCAAGGCGCGAACGCAGGCGTAGAGCGGTTCCACCTGGCTGCGCAGGTCGTCGGGCATCGGCGGACGCTGGGCCTTGTACGCCTCGAACAGCTCGTCACGGAAGGTCTTGCCCTTGGCGTCGAAGACCACCGCCATGGGGCTGTCCGGATAATCCTTGATCAGCCGCTTGAGCATGTTGAGCACGCCCTTGATGGCACCGGTGGGCTGGCCGTTGGAAGTGGTCAGCGGCGGCAGGGCGTGAAAGGCACGGTAGAGGTAGGACGAACCGTCGACGAGAACGATGGGCGTGTCGGCCATGTATCGGGCATCCGTTGGGTCTGTGCAAGAAAATGTGATCCTGATCAGCCATGATACGCATTGCGCACCTCTTTTGCCGCCATCGTTGGGATCACGCTGTCCAACGTCATACACTGGAGTCAATCAGTGGCAGTGATCGTCGCATGCGCTCTTGGGAGGCCATCATGAACGTTTCTCGCCGTTTCCTGGCTGTAGCACTGCTTTCCCTCGGCCTCGGACTGGCGGCAGCCATGCCTGCCCTGGCCCAATCCTCTGCCGATGTCGAGCCCGACATCACCATTCGTCAGGAGGAGGATCGCACCATCCGCGAATACCGTGTCAACGGTCAGCTCTACGCCATCGAGATCCGCCCTAGCCGAGGCCCCAGCTACTTCCTGGTCGACCACGACGGCGACGGCAACTTCGAGCGCCAGGAGGGCGACAGGATCGCCGTGCCCCAGTGGGTGCTGGTTCGCTTCTAGCCGCCATGCCGGGCTCCATCCCAGGTGAATGCCGTAACGTGTCCAGCAGACGTGCATCGAGATGCCAAGACGCTACAATAGGCGGCTTGGCAACCTGGGCGAGAGACACATGGCCGTATTCACCCCATTGAGCGACGCACAGGTCGCGGAGTTTCTCGGGCGTTTCGACGTCGGCGAGCTGGTATCCCTGCAGGGGGTCGCCGGAGGCACCGAGAACACCACGTTCTTCGTCACCACCGACCGCCGCGAACTGGTGCTGACCCTGTTCGAGCAGGGCGAGCACGAGGAGCTGCCGTTCTTCGTCGACCTGCTCGACTACCTGGACGAGCATCGACTGCCAGTGGCAGGGCCAGTGCACGACCGCGAGGGTGTCGCCCTGCACAGTCTGGCCGGCAAGCCGTCGCTGCTGTTCCCGCGCCTGCCCGGCCGCCACCCCGTGGCGCCCAACCTGACACAGTGCCAGGCCCTGGGCGATGCGCTGGGCCGGATGCATGCGGTGTCCCAGCACTTTCCCGGCCATCGTCCCAATCCGCGCGACCTGAACTGGCTCGTGGCCATGCACCACAAGGTGCTGGGTTACCTCTCGCCCGAGGATCAGGCCCTGATGAAGGACGAGGTGGAGGTCTATCAGGGCGTGCTCGGTGCCGCTCCCGAACTGCCCCATGGCGCGCTGCACGGGGATCTGTTCCGCGACAATACCCTGTTCGAGGGCGACCGCCTCGGCGGCCTCATCGATTTCTACAACGGCTGCACCGGTGATCTGCTGTTCGACCTGGCCATCGTCATCAACGACTGGGCCTCGGGCCCCGAGGGGCGACTGGACCGTGAACGCCACGATACTATCCTGAAGGCCTACCAGGCTCGCCGCCCCCTTACCGCCACCGAGCGCGAGGTATGGCCGACGATGCTGCGCATGACGGCACTCCGCTACTGGCTGTCGCGTCTGCTGGTGGTCTATGTGGACCCACCGGCCCACGACCTGACGCCCCACGACCCGGCGCAGTTCCATACCATTCTCACGGCACGCCTGAAACATGGCGCCCTGCCCCTGCCCGAAGCGAGCAACACATGAGCCTATCCATGGGAGCTGCCTCCGGCCCCGCCCAACGGGCGCGCCGTACCTGGAACATCGACCAGTGGGGCAGCGGTTATTTCGACGTCGACGACAGCGGCCACGCCCTGGTGCGCCCGCTTGGCAGCGAAGCCGAAGGTCCTGCCTTGCCGCTGGCCCCGCTAGTGGACCAGTTGCGCGAGGCCGGCCTGCGCCTGCCGGTACTGGTACGCTTCAGCGATATCCTGCACGACCGCGTCGAGCAGCTGTGCGAGGCCTTCGACCTGGCCATGAACGAGGAGGAGTACGCCGGCGGCTATACCGCCGTCTACCCGATCAAGGTCAACCAACAGCGCCGCGTGGTAGAGGAAATCCTGGCTACCCGTGAGCGCGGCCATGGCCGGGTCGGCCTCGAGGCCGGCAGCAAGCCGGAGCTGCTGGCCGTGCTGGCACTCTCCGCCGACGGCCCGTCGCTGATCGTGTGCAATGGCTACAAGGACCGCGAGTACATTCGCCTGGCATTGATGGGCGAAAAGCTCGGCCATCGGGTCTACCTGGTAGTGGAGAAATTCTCCGAGCTGCCGCTGATCCTGGAAGAGGCCGAACGCCTTGGCGTCACCCCGCGCATCGGCCTGCGTGCGCGCCTGGCCTCGGTGGGCATGGGCAAGTGGCAGGACACCGGCGGCGAAAAGTCCAAATTCGGCCTTACCGCGGCGCAGATGCTGGCCGTGGTGGAGCGCCTGCGCGAGGCCGATTCGCTGGCCAGCCTGCAGTTGGTGCACTTCCACCTGGGCTCGCAGATCGCCAATATCCGCGACATTCAGTTTGGCCTGCGTGAGTGCGCGCGTTTCTACCAGAGCCTGCTGGCGCTGGGCGCGCCGATCGACACCGTCGACGTTGGCGGCGGCCTGGGGATCGACTACGAAGGCACGCGTTCGCGCAGCTTCTGCTCGATCAACTACTCCATGCGCGAGTACGCCCGCAACGTGGTCAGCGCCTTCGCCCAGGCCTGTACCGAGGCGGAGATCCCACACCCCCACCTGATCAGCGAGTCAGGCCGCGCCCTCACCGCCCACCACGCGGTGCTGATCGCCAACGTGATCGGCGAGGAGCGGGTCAACGACGAGGCGCCCGAACGCCTGGCCGAGGACGATCCGCAGTTGGACGAACTGTGGCGGGTTCACGATCTGCTGGGTAACTCGGTGGAGCCGCGCGAGCTGGTGGAAGCCTGGCATGACCTGTTGCAGGCGATGAGCGAGCTGCACGACCGCTTCATCATGGGACTGGCCGACATCACCGTGCGCGCCGAGGCCGAAGGCGTTTACTTTGCCGCCTGTGCGCGGCTGCGCGAGCGGCTCAACAGCCGCAACCGCGCCCACCGCGAGATCATCGACGAACTCGCCGAGAAGCTCGCCGACAAGCTGTTCGTCAACTTCTCGCTGTTCCAGTCGGTGCCCGACGTGTGGGGCATCGACCAGATCTTCCCGGTGCTGCCGCTGACCGGGCTCAACCGCGAGCCCACCCGCCGCGGCGTGATTCAGGACATCACCTGCGACAGCGATGGTCGCATCGACGGCTATGTCGACGGTCAGGGCGTGGAAACCACCCTGCCGCTCCCGGAATGGCATGAAGACGAGGAGCGCCTGCTGGGCTTCTTCCTGGTCGGTGCCTACCAGGAGATTCTCGGCGACCTGCATAATCTGTTCGGCGACACCGATTCCGTCGATGCCGCTCTGGACGAGAACGGCGAGTGGGTGCTCAGTCACGCCCAGCAGGGCGACCGGGTCTCCGACGTACTGGCCTACGTCAACTTCGATGCCACGGTGCTGCGTGACCGGCTCGCCGGCCAGTTGGCCGACAGCGGCCTGTCCGCCGAAGAACAGGCCCACTTCCTCGACGACCTCTCGGCCGGCCTGCAAGGTTATACCTACCTCGAGTGAGGCGCAGGCCACGAGGCATACGACACGACGCCTCCGCGGCCAAGCCGCGGAGGCGTCGTGTGTTCGGACCCGTATGAGATCAGGGCAAGGGGTTACTCGACGACCTGGGCCGTGACCTCGAGGCCGCCGGTAAGGGTCAGGCGCAGCTTGGCGCCACGCGGCAGCTCGCCGACGCCCTCGGGCGTGCCGGTGATGACCACGTCGCCAGGTTCGAGGGTGAAATGGCGGCTCATTTCCGCCACCAGGGTGGGCACGGGAAACAGCATGTCGGAACCCTCGCCGTGCTGGCGCAGCTCGCCATCGATCTCGAGTTCGAAGGTCAGCGCGTTCCAGTTTGGCACCCGGCTCAACGGCAGAAAATCGCTCAGCGGGCAGGCGCCGTCGAACGACTTGGCAATTTCCCAGGGGTGACCTTTCTCTTTCAGGCGGGTCTGCACGTCGCGCAGGGTCAGGTCGAGCGCCAGGCCAATGCCGACAATGGCTCGCTCGGCCTCGTCGGAGGTGGCATGGGTCAGCTGCTCGCCGATCAGCAGGGCCAGCTCCGTCTCATAGTGCACTTCGCCGCGCGAGAAGGGCGGGTCGAGGGGCTCGTCGAGGCGAACTGCACTGGTGGCCGGCTTGATGAACAGCAGCGGCTCGGTGGGTATCGGGTTGTCCAGCTCCTTGGCATGGTCTGCATAATTGCGGCCTATGCAAACGATCTTGCCCAGCGAATGGGGAAACTCCTGGCCATCGGTGAAACGGGTGACAAAGCGCATGGCGGGTCTTCTCCTTCTCGTTATGCGTGCCGCTTCTCAACGACAAGCCTCACAGTCTACCGCACCATGCGCCCTGTTCCACCCTGATGACGCTATAGAGACGATAGGAGTCAGTCTTGCGGCGACCACTGCTCGTCCGGCCCATGGGCCAGGAAGCTCGGCCGACGGCGCCGTGCGGCAAAGGGCTCGACACAGGCGTTGTCGCGCCGGTTGTAGACGAAGAAAACGTTACTGCGCGGATCCGGCGACATGTTGGCGTTGGAGCCGTGCAGGGTATTGCAATCGAACAGCAGCAGTCCGCCTGCCGCCCCTTTGGGCGCCTCGATGCCATGGCGCCCGACCAGTTCACGCAGCGCCTCGCGCCCCGGCACGCCAAACTCCTGACGCTTCAGCGACTGGCGATGGTGATCGTCCGGCGTCTCGCCCAGGCACGGCACGAACACCTTGTGCGAGCCGGGGATCAGCATCAGCGGGCCATTGAATTCGTGGTTGTCGGTCAGCACGATCGAGGCGCTGACGGCGTGCATCGCCGGCATGCCGTCCTCGGCGTGCCAGGTCTCGAAGTCGGAGTGCCAGCTGAAGCCCTTGCCCTCGAAGCCCGGCTTGTAGTTGATGCGCGACTGATGCACATAGGCGTCGCCGCCGAGGATCTGGCGCACCCGGCCCACCAGGCGCTCGTCGCGTGCCAGGCTGGCAAAGCGCTGGGAGAGGAAGTGCACCGCGAACAGTGAGCGGATCTCCTGGCTGTCGGGCTCGGTGATGCTGAAATCGCGACCGCGGAAGTCATCGCGGCTGAGCAGAGCGTTCAGCTCCCGACGCAGTTCGTCGAGCTCTTCACCGCTGATGAAGCCAGGCTCGAACAGGAAGCCCTTACGCTCGAACTCGTCGAGCTGCGTCTGAGTCAGCGGCCCTTCCTCGGCGCTGCCACGTATGACGCCTTCCTGGCGCTCGAGCCAGAGGGTATCGAGCGGCTTGGCCAAGCGGGTGGGATAGGCATCGCGAACACGGTCAAGCGCGCTGTCGACCTGTGAAGTCAGGGTTTCGCTACCGGCGTAGTCGGTTGCCTGTTTCAGCTTACGGTTGGACGAAGTGTGCACTGTCATCCAATCACCTCCTGTGTATCCGTGATCAGTTTCAGTCCCAACTCGTGCAACGGCGTGCAGCCGTGGTGGGAGGCCTCCAGAGAGACCTTGCAACGTTGATGTGGTGGCGAGGCGTTGCGCTTTCAAGAGAAACAAAAAAACCGCCTTCAAGGGCGGTTTCTAACACTGCAAGCTGTTGATATCCCGAATGGTGCCGGCACCAGGAGTCGAACCCGGGACCTACTGATTACAAGTCAGTTGCTCTACCAACTGAGCTATGCCGGCTCGGGACCGATCCAAACGAGCTGCAGAATCGGAAAGAGATGTTGGCGTGGCTGGGGTACCAGGATTCGAACCTGGGAATGCCGATACCAAAAACCGGTGCCTTACCACTTGGCGATACCCCAGCAGTGTGGTGGCCAGAGACGGAATCGAACCGCCGACACGGGGATTTTCAATCCCCTGCTCTACCGACTGAGCTATCTGGCCGCTGCCAACGGTGCGTATTAAACAAGATCGTATCCGCAGCGTCAAGCCTTTCGTTTCATGCAGATGCCGCGGCCCAGCCGGTGTCGTTCGGGCTAGCGCTCAGGCGGCACGTAGCCCTCGGCCTGGTCGGTTTCGCGATTGTCGAGGAAGCGCTCCATCTGCTCGTTGAGGTAGGCCCGCGCCTCGGGATCGAGCATGTTGAGGTGTTTCTCGTTGATCAGCCGGGTCTGCAGCGCCTGCCATTCCTCCCAGGCGCGCTTCGACACGCTGGCCTGGATGTCCTGGCCCTTTTTTCCCGGCAACGGCGGGAACGGCAGCGCCTCGAGTTCCTGCTGGTACTTGCGACAGAAAACGGTCTGGCTCATGGCGTACTCCTCTGGGGTAGATGGCCGGGCGCTCAAGGCCCTTCCGGTGCGGCCAGGGTGAACGGCGTGAGCGAGGCCAGCAACGATTTGACCGGCGCCGCCAGGCCGATGCGCCTGGGATGGCCTGGATCGTACCAGCATCGTGCCTCGCCTACCGAATCCAGCCCGTCGATCCGTGCCGGCTGCGGTGTGATCTCGAGCCTGAAATGGCTGAAGGTATGGCTGAAGGCCGGCCAGCTTGGCTGGAGTGCCGCTGCAGGGGCATGCACATCGAGCCAGGCGCGCAGTGCTGCCAGGTCGTCGAACTGAGGCAGGCCCCATAGCCCGCCCCACAGCCCGCTGGCCGGGCGCTGTTCGAGCAGCACGCGTCCTTGGCCGTCCTGCAGTACCAGCATCAGCGTGGTGCGCGTCGGCAGCGCCTTCTTGGGCTTGGATTCGGGAAAGCGGCGCTCCTCACCACGGGCGTGGGCCACGCAGACATCGGCGAATGGACAGCGGCTGCACTCGGGCGTGCCGCGCCGACACAGGGTGGCGCCGAGGTCCATCATCGCCTGGGTATGGTCGGCCACCCTTGCCTCGGGCGTGTAGTGCTCCGCCAGCGCCCACAGCCTGCGTTCAACCGCCGGCCGCCCCGGCCAGCCCTCCACAGCGTGCAGCCGCGACAGGCTGCGCTTGACGTTGCCATCGAGAATCACCGCACGCCGCCCAGTACTCTGGGCGATGATCGCCCCGGCGGTGGAGCGGCCGATGCCGGGCAGCTCCGCCAGCGACTCGAGGCTTGCTACCGGCAGCTCGCCGCCATGCTCGGCCATCACCCGCTGTGCCGCCTTGTGCAGGTTGCGCCCACGGGCGTAATAGCCGAGCCCGGTCCACAGGTGCAGCACCTCGTCCTGAGAGGCCGCCGCCAGCTCGGCGAGGGTCGGGAAGCGCGCCATGAAGCGCTCAAAATAGGGGATCACGGTCGCCACCTGGGTCTGCTGCAGCATGATCTCCGAAACCCATACCCGATAGGGTGTGCGCTCGTTCTGCCAGGGCAGGTCGTGGCGCCCCTCACGATCGAACCAATCCAGCAGGCGGCGCTGGAACACGACGGCGTCAAGCACCGGCGCAGGCATTTCGCTCATGAACCACCTTCACGCAGACGTGACGAAAAAAAAGCGCCGACTGGAAGTCGGCGCAGAGACTGGCTTTCTGGGTATTCAATTCAACAGACCACGCAGGGTATCGCGAAGTTCCCGACCGGCCCCTTCGCCCAGGCGCTCTTCGAGCTGCTCGAGCGGACGCTCCAGACGCCGCTCCAGCTCGTCGCCGGCACGGCGGGAGACTTCGTCGCGCAGCAGCTCGGCCAGGGTCGTCTGGAAGGCGTCGCGGTCGAAGCGGCACCATTCGCCGCTGTCGCCGGAGAGTTCCCCATTGCAGCGCACCGGCAGCGGCACGCGCTCCAGGCGCGGGTTGACCGGACAGGCGGCATCGGCGCCGTCGACGAAGCGGGCAGCGGCACGCAGGTCGAAGCGTTCGCTGCCCAGGTCCAGCTCACCGGTGCCGCCCAGCTCGATGCCGGGGATGAGGACCAGAATGTCTTCGCTGCGGACTACGCCATCGGTGATGCGCAGACTCGCTTCGGCACGCTCGAAACGCGTATCGGCGCTCCAGTCTCGGGTCGTCTCGCGTCCCTCGATCATGGCCGCCAACGAACACAGCTCCTGCGATACGTTGACCTCGAGTATGGCCCCCTCATCGATGCGCCCCTGCAGGCGCCCGTTGAGATTGCGCTTGAGCGCAGGCCAGCTGTTGGCACGCGTTTCGAGTTCGCCATCAAGCGTGAGCCGGCCACGCAGCGGTGCCGGGCCATTGTCTTCACCCAGCGCCTTGAGCAGCGGCTCCAGGCGCACCCGTGAAAGATTGGGGCGCAGCTGCCAGCGAATCGGCTCGCGAGCCAGGTCAAGCGCTCCACTGGCGCTCAGCTCGCCGTCGTAGAAGACCGAGCTGAAGCGCTCGAGACGCTGCTGACCGTCCCCGCCGGACATGGCCAGCCCCACCTCGGTGAAGTCGAGCCCAGACAGGCGCAGCTGTGCCAGGTCGAGCGTTCCGTTCAAGTCCAGTTGGGCCAGCCACTCAGCGGGCACCAGCTCAGCCGTGTCGTCGGCATGGGCCTTGCCAATGCCCAGGAGACTACGCCGGGCGGCACTCTGGTCGACGGGCTCGGCCGGAGGCAGGTAGCTGTCCAGATTGAGACGATCGCCCTGCAGCTCGAAGTCAAGCAACTGGCCGTCGAAGCCGGCGATCAGCTTGCCGGTGAAGGTGCTGCCATCCAGCACCATGGTCAGGCCCGCCAGCTCGAGGCGCTCCAGATTGCCTCGCACCGGGCTGGTCAGGGCCACGTCGGAGAGCGCCTGGGGGCCCGCCATCTGGGGCATCTTGCCCAGGCGTGAGAGCCATGGCCGCAGCGAGAAGGGCGCCAAGCTGATCTGGCCGCTATAGGTTGGCGCTTGATCCAGGCTGGCGAGGTTGAGATGCCCGCTCAGGCGCAGCTCATCGGGCCCTGTCAGCTGCAGGTCACGCAGCTGCGCCGTGCTCTCGGCCAGGTCGGCATCCAACGCCATGGCCAGCACCAGGGGCACGGGGCTCTCTCCCAGATCGGGGTGCTGCAGCCCGGCCTCGAGCCGGCCTTCCTGCAGCTGCAGGCGCTGCTGCGACAGGTCCAGGATGAGCTGCTGCCCACTCAGGTCTATCTGCTGGCTGCCCTCGATACCCGCCAGCGAGCTCGCGGTACTGAGTTTCAGCGCCTCCAGCACATAGCGACGCTCGGCAAGGGCCAGCCGCATCCGGCCCTCGAGAGAAATATCGCTCGCCAGTGCCGGGCTACGCTCCAGCTCCCGCCAGTCGAGGGAGGGGTAGGACCTCAATTGGAAGGAGGACCTGAACGGAAAGGCGCGTTGGGGATTGACGTTGGTGCCGGAAAGATTGATTTCCTCGACCAGCCACTCCGTTCCCGCCGCCAGGTCGCGGTATCTCGCTGCCCCATTGCGCACCTGGACGCTGGCAATATTGAGCGCCACGGCAAGGTTGCTACCTTCCAGGCTGGGCCCAGCGCTAGCCGGTGCCAGCGCCGATTCGGCCCCTTCACGACGCTCATCGAGGCGCTGCATCAGGGTCTCCCAGTTGCCACGCCCCTGCTCGTCACGCACCAGGCGCAGTTGCATGCCCTCCAGCGTCAGCCCCTCGATGGCAATCTCGCCGCGCAGAAGCGGGGCGAAAGCGAGGCTGACCTCCGCCTGGGAAAAGGCGAGGAAGGGCTGGTCGTCGACACTCTGCTCCGGCAGGCGGCCTTCGGCTTGCTCCACGCTCACGCCCAGGCGTGGGTAGAACGACCAGGAAAGCGGTCCATCCAGGGTCAGCTCCAACCCACTCTGCTCACGCACCACCTCGACCAGGCGTGGCTTGAAGTCCTCCGGGTCGAGAAAGGTCGTGACATAGACCACGGCTGCCACCACCACGACACCGAGCACCCCGATGGCGGCCAGCAGCATTTGCAACAATCGCTTCATGGTTTACCGCCTCCTTGCAGCGGTGGAGCTAATACGAAATAGTCGCCAGTGATATCCAGGCGATATCCCAGGCGCGCCAGCAGCATTTGGTCGGCGACCGGTAGCTGCGAGGAGAGGGTGCGCAGCTCACGGCCCCCGGTGCGGGCCGCATCGCTCACCAACCCCAGCAACCGCGAACCGACACCACGCCGCCGGGTGGCCTTGCGCACGCACAGCTCCGACAGCCACCAGGCCTGTTCATCGGCCTTCACTGCCACCGCCCCGAGCAGGCGCTCGTTGAAGCGCGCGCAGCCGAAGAAGTGACCGGCCTCGAGGTGCTCTTGAAGGAAGGCAGCCACGGGCACTCCCATGCGCTCGGCCGGCGCGTCGGCATAGATCCGCTGCAGGTCGTGCTGCACCTGCGGGTCCGACGCCCATACAGCCTGGTCTACGAGGTGAAGCGTTACCGGCATGACGGTCTCCCTGGGCCGCGGCTGGGTCGCCGCCGCTATGATGGCCGCATTGTAGCGGATGGGGGGGGCGATTCTCTATAATGGACGGTCCACATGACGGCAAGCGCAGCGGCTTGCCCGCCCGGAAGCCACCTGCGGTCATGCCGGGCCCACACCATGCGACGCGCACCAGCGCCAGAGAGAGTCCGACATGTCCGAGCGAATCGCCACGGTAACCCGTAACACCAAGGAGACCCAGATCACGGCCACCGTGAACCTCGATGGCGAAGGCCGGCTGAACTGTGAAACCGGCGTCCCCTTCCTCGACCACATGCTGGATCAGGTGGCACGCCATGGCCTGATCGACCTGGACATCAAGGCGGTGGGCGACCTGCATATCGACGACCATCACACCGTCGAGGACCTCGGCATCACCCTTGGCCAGGCCTTCGATCAGGCTATCGGCGACAAGCGAGGCATCCATCGCTATGGCCACGCCTATGTGCCGCTGGACGAAGCCCTGTCGCGAGTCGTGATCGACTTCTCCGGTCGCCCCGGGCTGTTCATGAACGTCGAGTTCACCCGCGCCACCATCGGCCGTCTCGATACCCAGCTGTTCTGGGAGTTCTTCCAGGGCTTCGTCAACCACGCACGGGTCACGCTGCACATCGACAACCTGAAGGGCTTCAATGCCCACCATCAGGCGGAAACCATCTTCAAGGCTTTCGGCCGTGCCCTGCGCATGGCCGTGGAGTCCGACCCACGCATGGCCGGCCAGATGCCGTCCACCAAGGGCTGCCTGTAGCGCAGACGACCGAACCTGAGAGGAGCCGTCATGACCATTGCCGTCATCGACTACGGAATGGGCAATCTGCACTCGGTTGCCAAGGCGCTGGAGCACGTGACCCACGAGCACGTGGTCATCACTCGTGATCCACGCCGCATCCAGGGTGCCACCCGCCTGGTGCTGCCCGGCCAGGGGGCGATCCGCGACTGTATGGGCGAACTCGAGAAGACCGAGCTGCGAGGGCTGGTGCAAGAGCTGCTGGCCAGGCAGAGCAAGCCGCTGCTGGGCATCTGTGTCGGCCAGCAGATGCTGCTCGATCACAGCGAGGAGAACGGCGGCATTGCCTGCCTGGGCTTCCTCCCCGGCGAGGTAAAGCACTTCCCGACCGACATGCGCGATGCCAACGGGCAGCGCCTCAAGGTGCCGCACATGGGCTGGAATCTGCTGCATCAGCATCACGACCACCCGCTGTGGAGCGGCATCGATCAGGACGAGCACTTCTATTTCGTACACAGCTATTACGCCGAGGCCAGTGACGACGCCACGGTGTTCGGCACCACCGAGTATGGCCGGGTCAACGCCCACGTAGCCATCGGGCGCGATGCCACCTTCGCCGTGCAGTTCCACCCGGAGAAGAGTTCCCGGGCCGGACTCAAGCTGCTGGAAAACTTCGTCAACTGGGCGCCCTGAGACGCCATCAGCGAGGCGCACCCAGCCGCGCCCTGCCGCCCGAGCCACGATCAACCCGGTGCCATGCGCGCACCCGAGAGGACACGACATGCTGGTAATTCCTGCCATTGATCTCAAGGACGGCAAGTGCGTCCGCCTCAAGCAGGGGCGGATGGACGATGCCACCACCTACGGCGACGATCCGGTGGCCATGGCCGCGCGCTGGGTCGAGGCCGGCGCCCGGCGCCTGCACCTGGTCGACCTCAATGGCGCCTTCGAGGGCAAGCCGATCAACGGCGAGGCGGTGACTGCCATCGCCCGGCGTTGGCCTGAGCTGCCCATCCAGATCGGTGGCGGCATTCGCAGCGCCGAGACCATCGAGCACTATCTCGCGGCCGGCGTCTCCTACGTGATCATCGGTACCAAGGCGGTCAAGGAGCCCGACTTCGTCGGCGAGATGTGCCGCGCCTTTCCCGGCCATGTGATCGTCGGCCTCGATGCCCGCGACGGCTTCGTCGCCACCGACGGCTGGGCCGAGGTCTCCACGGTGAAGGCCACCGAGCTTGCCAAACGCTTCGCCGACGACGGGGTTTCCAGCATCGTCTATACCGACATCGCCCGTGACGGCATGATGAATGGCGTCAACGTCGAGGCCACGGCTCAGCTTGCCCGCGAGGGCGGCCTGCCGGTGATTGCCTCGGGCGGGGTGACCAATCTCGACGACCTGCGCGCCCTCGTGGCAGCGAGCGAACCGGGCATACTCGGTGCCATCACCGGCCGGGCTATCTACGAGGGCAGCCTCGACGTGGCCGAAGGCCAGAAGCTGTGCGACGACCTGACTGCAGGGCTCGACCGAGCCGGGAGCTGAATCATGGGACTGACCAAGCGCATTATCCCCTGTCTCGATGTCGACGCCGGCCGGGTGGTCAAGGGCGTCAATTTCATCGGTATCCGCGATGCCGGCGACCCGGTCGAGATCGCCCAGCGCTACAACCTGCAGGGCGCCGACGAGATCACCTTCCTCGACATCACCGCCAGCCATGAGGATCGTGACACCACGGTGGAGATGGTCGAGCGCATCGCCGGCGAGGTGTTCATACCGCTGACCGTGGGCGGCGGCATCCGCACCTGCGACGATATCCGCACCATGCTCAATGCCGGCGCCGACAAGGTCTCGATCAATACCGCTGCGGTCACCAACCCCGACTTCGTACGTGAAGCCGCCGAGCGCTTCGGCAGCCAGTGCATCGTGGTGGCCATCGACGCCAAACGCGTCTCAGCGGAAGGCGAAGCACCGCGCTGGGAGATCTTTACCCATGGCGGACGGCGCCCTACCGGGCTGGACGCGGTCGAATGGGCGAAGAAAATGGTGGAATACGGTGCCGGTGAGCTGCTGCTGACCAGCATGGATCGCGACGGCACCAAGGCCGGCTTCGACCTGGGCGTGACCCGCGCGATCAGCGACGCCGTGACAGTGCCGGTTATCGCCTCCGGCGGCGTCGGCAATCTCGATCACCTGGTCGATGGCGTACTCGAGGGCGGCGCCGATGCGGTGCTCGCCGCCAGTATCTTCCACTTCGGCGAATACACCATCCCCGAGGCCAAGCGCTACATGGCCGCGCGTGGCATCGAGATGCGCCTTTGATAAGGCGCCAAGGAGAGTGAACTTGCAGGTCTCAAGGAAGAACAAGCACCGCCGGAGCATCGCTGGCTTCGTCCTGGTCCTGCTGGCATCGCCAGCGTCCCAGGCCGACCAGCACTCGGCCTGGCCGCCGGCATTCGAAATTGATCACGTGCTGCTGCAGACCAGTCTCTACACGCGCCATTTCGACCCCGAACCCGAGCACAACGATCGACAGGACCTGATCAGCCTCGAGCTGCACAACCCGCAGCGCTGGCTGGTCGGCGGCGCCCGCTTCCTGAACTCCTTCGACCAGGAGGCCCTCTATCTCTATGCCGGGCGCGAATTCCCTTTCTGGGAGCCGAGAGAGAACGTCACCGTGCGCGCCAAGCTGACGGCAGGCCTGCTGCACGGCTATCGTGGCGAGTATCAGGACAATATTCCCTTCAACCGCTATGGTACGGCGCCGGCCGCCCTCCCCAGCGTGGGCCTGCAATGGGGGCGCTTCGAGACCGACCTGATCGTCTTCGGCGCCGCCGGGGCCATGATCATCGGCGGCATCCGCTTCTAGACGCCGGCCGTATATGGCCTAATCGGCCTCGAGCCCGAGGTTGCTCACTCCATCGTTGCGCCCCAACAATCGCAATGCCTTGAGTGCATCGCGGTCGAGTGAGCTTTCCACGGCTTCGAGTACCGTGTCCTGAAAGTCGTTCTCATCCGCCATGAGAGGATGCTCGCGTAGCAGCTTTGCCAGCTTGCCTGCGTCCTCCTCGCCCTCGGCCAGCTCAATGAAGGCGCGCACGCCCCCCTTGGAGATACGGCTGACCTCGAGCACCGCATCGGGGGATTCGCCGCGCAACGTATCGAGCAGCGACGTCAAGGCGACCACAACTTCCACGGCACGGCGGGCACCGAAGCTGTCGTCGTCGGCCGGCGGCTCGAGCTCGGCGAGCTTCTCGGCCTGGCGCTCGAAGTCGATGCGCGCCTCGCGCACGGCAAGCTGCTCCCACACCAGATCGAGGATCGCCTTCACCCCCGCCGGGTTTCCAGCTCCCGTCATCTGCGCATAAAGCACATAGTTGGGTAACAGCCGTTCGCACAGCGCCGCCATGAAGGCCTGCTGATGCCGCGGCGAAAGGGTCTGAAGCCGCTGGTGGAAGCCCCCTGCTGGCTGGCTCATGGATACTCCTAATGAATTGACGGTCAGATGAAAGGAATGGGAAGCCGCCGGCTCATGGCCACAGCGCCTCAGGCGCCACCCGGCCCCGCGCATCGAAGAGCACGCCCTCGGCAACCAGCCGTTGACGCTGCTCGATGGCGCCGGGATGATCGGCCACTCGTCGCGAGGCTGTGATCACACGAAACCACGGCAGGCCATGGTCGTCGGGCAGCTCGCGCAGCGCCCGGGCAACCAGGCGAGGCGTACCTCCCTCGGTCATGGTGGCGATGCGGCCGTAGGTGGTCACCCGCCCCGGCGGTATCGCGGCCAGGATGGTCAGGATCTGTTCTCGCAGTGCCGGTTTCATGTACGCTGCCGCTCCCCTGCTTCGTGTTACCCCTGAATGGCGAGGTTTCCATGCACCTGCACCTTCTTCAACACAGCCCGCTTCACGGCCCGGGGCGCATCGCCGACTGGCTGACCAGCATGGGACACAGCCATACCGTCTTCCATCTCCACGCGGGTGAAATGCCTCCCAGCCTGGCCGATGGCGATGCACTGATCCTGCTCGATGGCCCCATGGATATCCTCGACGACGAACGCTACCCCTGGCTCAAGCGCGAGCGCAAGCTGATTGCCAAGGCGCTGGACGGCAGCAAGCCTCTGCTCGGCATCGGCATGGGCGCCCGGATGATCGCCGCCGAGCTGGGCGCCACGGTGGGCCGTGGCACCTTCGCCGAGGTCGGCTGGCACGAGGTGACTCTGGCCCCGGAGAGCCCCTTCGATCTGCCGGAGCGCTTCACCGCCTTCATGTGGCATCGCGATGTCTTCGCCCTGCCCGACGATGCCCTGCCGTTGGGCGGAAGCCCCGTCAGCCCCGTACAGGGCTTCGCCTGGGATGCCGGACGAGCGCTGGGGTTGCTGTGCCATCTCGAGGTCACACGAGCCGGCGTAAACGAGTTGCTGGCCAGTAGCGAAAGGCCCGAAGGGAGCGAGGCCAGCCCCCATGCCCAACCCGCCGAGAGTATCCTGGCCGACGCCAGGCACTTCGACCGCCTGGCGCCGCTGCTCGACCGCCTGCTCAGCCAGTGGATACGCAGCGCTCCGGCATGAGAGCCTCAAGCCAGCTGAGGCTGCCCGGCGGGCTGCCGCGCAGCCTCCGTCGACCACTCCCGGGCCGCCGCCAGGCAGCTGTCCCAGTCACCAACGTGCAGGAAGCGTCCCGGGTCGCGCTTTTCCAGCTGGTAGCGGTACATGGGGTCGTAGTATTCGGTAAGCAGCGGTGCCAACCACGCCTCGTGGGCCTGGAGATTGCCGCGTTCGTGCTCGCGGAAGGCGAGCTGCTGCAGCCGTTGGAGCCGCGCCAGGCGCGCATGGCCCAGGCGCTTCTTCAGCCTCACCAGCGCGCTCGAGAGCTGCTTGCGCATCAGTGTCCAGCCCAGCCATTCGCCGAACTGCTGGCGATAGATCGCCCACAGGTCGTCGATGTAATCCTTGTGGATCTGGGCCAGACGCCAATCGAGGGGCATCTCCACCCGTACCCGAGGAGCTCGCTCCATCGCCCGCCAAAAGACGAGGGGCACGTTGGCCGCACCGATATGACGCGACTCATCTTCCACCACCAGCGGGCCGGAAAGCTCCAGCAGGCCAAGCCCCATGGCATGCTCGAAGTCGATCTGGCTCGGCGCGGGCAGCGGATGCCTGCCGAAGGCCGAGCCCTTGTGCCGGGCGCAACCCTCTAGATCCAGGCCATTGGGCAGCGCCTGGATCAGTGCCGTCTTGGCGCAGCCGGTAAGCCCGCCAACCACCAGCAGTGGCTGTTCGGCCGCTGCGTCGATGCGCTGACACAGCGCCTGGCGCATTGCCTTCCAGCCACCGCGGATGCGCGGCCGCGCGACACCGCTCTCGGCCAGCCATTGCTGGGCGATCTGCGATCGTAGCCCACCGCGATAGCAGTAGATCACGGCATCGGGGCGTGCCTCGACCATGCGACGCCAGGCATCGATGCGCGATGTCCTGATGCCGCCACTGACCAGTCGCTGGCCCAGCTCGATCGCAGCCTGCTGCCCGTGCTGTTTGTATTCGATACCTACCAGACGGCGCTCCTCATCGTCCATCAGCGGCAGGTTGACTGCCCCGGGCAGGCTGCCCTGGGCGAATTCGACCGGCGCACGCACGTCGATCAGCGGCCGCCCCTGGCGCAGCAGGGAAAGATCGGGCTCGACCAAGGGTAGGTTCACCCGCGCACCTCGATCAGGGCCTGCCCCCCGGCCTTGACCACCTCGCCGAACGGCGCCAGCTCGATGCCGTGCTCACGACCGATGCGCTCGACATCGTCTTGCCAGGAGGGGTGCACCGAGAGCAGCAAGCCACCGGAAGTCTGCGGGTCGCACAGCCACTGCCAATGCGGCTCGTCCATGTCCTTGAGCGTCGCCCCCAGGGCATTGCGGTTGCGATGAGTGCCACCGGGCACCGCACCGCGACGGCGATAGGCTTCGGCCTCGGCCAACCGCGGCAGGCGGCGGAAGTCGATGCGTGCGGCCACTCCGCTGGCCTGGCACACCTCGGTGAGGTGGCCCGCCAGACCGAAGCCGGTCACGTCGGTCATGGCGTGAACGCCCTTTACCCTGGCCAGCGCCATGCCAATCTGGTTTGGCTTCAGCATGGTCTCGCGGGCCAGGTTCTGGTGGCCCGATTCGAGCAGGCCCTGCTTCTCGGCAGTCGTCAGGAAACCGACGCCCAGTGGCTTGGTCAGGAACAGCAGGTCACCCACTTGGGCGCCCTTGTTGAGCTTCAAGTGCTCGAGGTCGATCAGGCCATTGACCGCCAGGCCGAAGATCGGCTCCGGTGAGTCGATGGAGTGCCCGCCGGCCAGCGCCAGGCCCAGCTCACGGCACACGCCCTGGGCGCCCGCGACCACGTCGCCTGCAATTTCAGGCCCCAGCTTGTCCAGCGGCCAACCGAGAATACCCAGTGCCAGCACCGGCCTGCCGCCCATGGCGTAGACGTCGCTGATGGCATTGGTGGCGGCGATGCGGCCAAAATCGAAGGGATCATCGACGATGGGCATGAAGAAGTCGGTAGTGGCGATCATGCCGCGACCGTCACCCAGGTCATACACGGCCGCATCCTCACGGCCCTGATTGCCCACGATCAGGCGCGAATGGGTTGCCCCCGGCCCGGCCTTGGCCAGGATGCCGTCGAGTACGTCAGGGGCAATCTTGCAGCCGCAGCCGGCGCCGTGGCTATATTGGGTCAGGCGAATCGCGCTCATCTCGTTCTCCTTGGCAGTTCACTCGTCATTCTACCGCAGCAGGGCGCCCTTGCCTCACAGCGCCTCGAGGGCATCGGCCAGCTTGTCCACGGCGACGACCTCCATGCCGTCCGGGGCACGCTTCGGCGCATTGGCCCGCGGCACGATGGCCCGGGTGAAACCGTGCTTGGCCGCCTCGACGATACGCTCCTGGCCGCTGGGCACGGGACGGATCTCGCCGGAAAGCCCCACCTCGCCGAAAGCCACCAGCTCGCGCGGCATAGAGCGGTTCTGCAGGCTCGACACCACGGCGAGCAGCACGGCCAGGTCGGCACTGGTCTCGAGCACCTTGACCCCACCGACCACGTTGAGGAACACATCCTGGTCGCCGGTGAACAGCCCGCCATGGCGGTGCAGCACCGCCAACAGCATGGCCAGGCGGTTCTGGTCGAGGCCCACCGCCACCCGCCGCGGGTTGCCCAGCGCCGACTCGTCGAGCAGCGCCTGAACCTCCACCAGCAGCGGGCGCGTCCCCTCCCATACCACCATCACCAGGCTGCCCGACGCCTGCTCCTCGCTGCGAGAAAGGAAAATGGCGCTGGGATTCTTCACCTCCTTCAAGCCGTGCTCGAGCATGGCGAACACGCCGAGTTCATTGACCGCGCCAAAACGGTTCTTCTGGCCGCGCAGGGTACGAAAGCGCGAGTCGGCACCGCCCTCGAGCAGCAGCGAGGCATCGATCATGTGCTCCAGGACCTTGGGGCCGGCCAAAGTGCCGTCCTTGGTCACATGGCCCACCAGCAGCAGCACGGTGTTGGACTGTTTGGCAAAGCGCGTCAGCACCGCGGCGGACTCACGCACCTGAGCCACACCGCCGGGGGCCGAGGCGATGTCCTCCAGATGCATGGTCTGGATCGAATCGATGACCAGTATCTCGGGGCGTTCGCGCTCGGCTACCGCCAATATCGTCTCGACGCTGGTCTCGGCCAGCATTTTGAGCCCTTGGGTGGGCAGCTGCAGACGATGCGCCCGCATCGCCACTTGAGAGAGCGACTCCTCGCCGGTGACGTACAGCACCTTGCGCGCCTGAGCCAGCTTGCAGGCGGTCTGCAGCAGCAGGGTCGACTTGCCGGCACCGGGATGCCCCCCGAGCAGCACCGCCGAGCCCGGCACCAGGCCGCCGCCCAGTACGCGGTCGAACTCACCGAAGGTGGAGGAGAGCCGCGGCACCTCGGTGAGATCGACGCTGCCCAGGTCCACGACCTCCTTCGACAGGTTACCCGCATAGCCGGAGCGCCCGGCACCGCTCGAGGCAGCAGCCCCTGGGCGAGGCGCGCTCAGCCGTACTTCGCTGAGGGTGTTCCATTCCAGGCAGCTCGAACACTGCCCCTGCCATTTGCGATACTCCGCCCCGCATTCGGTGCAGACGAAGGCACTCTTCGCTTTGGCCATGCTGGCCTCTCTCCGGCTTCAGTTCGGCCCATTCTAACAGGCCAGCCAAACGCGCGAAGGCGGCCCGCAGGCCGCCTTCGCTACTGTTGGAACCAGACGTTACTGGCGCTGCAGCTGCAGGGCTTCGTTGTTCTGGAAGCGCCGACGCTGAGGGTCGATCAGCTCCAGGGTCCGGTCGTCGACACGCAGGAAGTAGTAGATCTGCCCTTCGCCATCCGGCGTCAGCTCGTACACGGTGGCATCGGGATCGACTGCCGTGCCACTGAGTACTTCCCAGTTACCGGCATACTCCTCATCGGGTGGATCCTGAGGGTGATCCCGATAGCTGGCTCGCAGGTCGAAGGTCCGCTCCTCGAGCGCTGCCTGCTCGTCACCGCGCAGGTTCACGCTCAGATCGATACCCGCACAGTTGCGGCAGGGCAGAGTACCTTGGTAAACGACTTCGGCATCGTCCATGGCCATGTCGGCACGATCATCAGCCGGGCCGGCCGCACAGCCGGCCAGGAAAGCCAGCATGGCCGAACCAGCCAGCAGGGTCCTTACTTGCATTTGCTCACTCCTAACTATGGGTTTGTCGCCATGTACTATCCATCAGCATATATCACAGCATAACCCCTTAGCGCCTCGGCAGACAGCCTGTCTCTGCCCGACCCGCCTCTTCAGGCGGCCCCCGGATATACGTGGATGAAAACCAGGGCCAGCACGATGGGCATCACGACCAGGCTGCCCAGATTGCCGATCAGCACCAGGGAGGCAACCTTGTGGGGCTCCTGACGATACTGCTCGGCCACCAGATAGTTGAGCACGGCCGGTGGGAGCGCGGCAAATACCCACAGCGCCGCCGCCTGCAGCCCCGTCAGCTCCAGCCACAGGATCATCGGCGCGGCCAGGACGAGCCCCGACAACGGACACAGCAGGGCGCCGAGCAGTCCGGTTCTCCAGCCGCCGAAATCGATGTCGAGCATGCGCACCCCGAGAGCGAACAGCATCAGCGGGATGCACACCCCACCCAGCATGTGCAGTGCCTCGAGCAGCCACCCGGGCAGCGGCACACCGCCCAAGTTGACGCCCAGCCCCGCCAGGCTGGCCAGCACGATCGGCATCCTCAGCAAGCGCCACAGCGGTGTGTGCGGGCTAAGCATATAAAGACCTACCGAGAAGTGCAGCAGCATCTCGACGATGAACACCACCACCGCAGCTGGTAACGCTGCCTCACCGAAGGCGAGCACCAGTAGAGGGATGCCCATGTTGCCGGAGTTGTTGAACATCATCGGCGGCAGGAAAGTCTTGGGCTCAAGCTTGAGCAGCCTGACCAGCGGCCACAGCACCAGGCCCGAGCCCAGCACCACGACGGCGGCCCCCAGCGCCAGGCCCGCATACTCCGCCAGCGGGGCTTGTCGGTCCGCCAGCACCGCGAACACCAACATGGGTACGAAAATCTCCATGTTGAGAGTGTTCAGGCTGCGTATGTCCGGGGTACGAAAACGGCCGTAGAGGGTGCCGCAACCAGCAATCAGGAATACCGGCAGCAGCGTGGCAATGATCTGGGCGGTCATGTACGGGTTCCAGCATCCACGCGAAAGCGCCTAGGCTAGCACGCTACCGGCTTGCGCGGTCAGGCCGCACCGGTCAACATGGCCTAAAGTTCTGTCCCAATGAGAAACGAGCCCCCATGAGCCAGTTCTGGAGCCCCACGATACGCGAGCTGACGCCCTATGTTCCGGGAGAGCAGCCGCGTGAAAAGCTTATCAAGCTGAATACCAACGAGAACCCCTATCCCCCGGCACCCGGCGTCGAGACGGCGTTGCGCGAGTACCCGGTCGACCACTTGCGCCTCTATCCCGATCCGCAGTCCCTGGCTTTGCGCCAGGCACTTGCCCGGGAGTTCGGCGTCGAGGTGGAGCAGGTCTTCGTCGGCAACGGCTCCGATGAGGTGCTGGCACTGGCCTTCCAAGCCTTCTTCTGCCACGACCGAGCGCTCGAAATGCCGGATATCACCTACAGCTTCTATCCGGTCTACTGCAAGCTATACGGCATCGAGCGGCGCGCTCTGCCGCTGGACCAGCACTGGCGGGTCGATCTCGATGCCTTTACCACCGACAGCGCCGGTGCGATCTTCGCCAACCCCAATGCGCCCACGGCACATGGGCATTCGTGCGAAGCCATAGCTGGCCTGCTAGCTCGACTGACGAACCAGGTCGTGCTGGTCGACGAAGCCTACGTCGACTTCGGCGGCGAAAGCGTCGTACCGCTGATCGAGCGCTTCCCCAATCTGCTGGTGACCGGCACCTTCTCGAAATCGCGCAGCCTGGCTGGCCTGCGCCTGGGCTACGCCATCGGCTCACGCGAGTTGATCGAAGGGCTCGAGCGGGTCAAGGATTCCTTCAACTCCTACCCCATCGACAGCCTGGCCAGTGCGCTCGCCATCGCCTCACTGGCGGATCGGGAACATTTCGATGCCTGCCGGGAGCGCGTCATTACCACCCGCGAACGGACCGTGCGGCGTCTCACGGAGCTCGGCTTCGAGGTACTGCCCTCCCAGGCCAACTTCGTCCTGGCCCGTCACCACCAGCACGACGCGGCCCAGCTCTTCGTCGGCCTGCGCGAACGAGGCATCCTGGTGCGCCACTTCAATACCGAGGCACTGCGTGACTTTCTGCGCATCTCGATCGGCACAGACGATGAGATGGACAGCCTGGTCGAAGCCTTCGAGCTACTTTGCCGTTGAGTCACCCCGAGGGCGCCATGCGGCGCCCCTATCTCTCCGGAGACTCACGCCATGAGCACGTCATCCCTTCCCCTTTCAGGCCTCCACCACGTCGCCCTGATCACTGCCGACTATCGCCGGGCCAAACGCTTCTATCTCGATGTGCTGGGCGCCGAGGTCCTCAAAGAGACCTACCGTGCCGAGCGTGACAGCCACAAGCTGGACCTGAGGCTGCCCGGCGGTATCCAGCTCGAACTCTTCTCCTTTCCTTCGCCCCCGGCACGTCCGAGTTATCCTGAAGCCTGCGGGCTTCGTCACCTCGCCCTGGCAACACCAGACCTGGATGGCTGTGTGAGGATGCTCGAAGCGCGCGGCGTCCAACCCGAGCGCATCCGAATCGACGCCATCACCGGCGCCCGCTTCACCTTCCTCAGCGATCCCGACGGCACCCCCATCGAGCTTTACGAAGTGAACTGACCGGCAAAGAAAAACCCCGAGCGCTATCGCACTCGAGGTTGCTTAAACGACGAAACCCAGCCTCTTTCGAAGCTGGGTTTCTGAAGAAGTGCCTGACGATGACCTACTCTCGCATGGGGAGGCCCCACACTACCATCGGCGCTGAGCGGTTTCAC
>NZ_JBRBAI010000008.1:0-226105 GCF_052806135.1 Billgrantia sp. Q4P2 | reverse complement strand
CGCCATCCAGCAGCTCGACAGGGTGACCCAGCAGAACACCTCCGCCGCCGAGGAGATGTCGGCTACCGCCGAGGAACTCTCCAGCCAGGCCGAACAGCTGCAGGCCGCGATTGCCTACTTCCGCCTCAACGAGCAAGCCGAGCAAGTGCAGCGGGCGGCATTGTCCGCCGCTGTAAAGGTAACGGCCTCGCGGCCCAGGCAGGAGGAGATCATCGGGCGTGAAGAGGTCGATGGTGGTTTCTCCAAGCGTAATGAGCGCGACGCGTGGGACATTGAACTAAAGCACCGTGAAAGCGCTTGATTGGTAACGCTTAACCGTTTGTCCCCTTCCGTCCGGCATGGGCATTCCTATGTCGGGCGGTTTTTTGCTTGTCTCTCTTTTCTCTCTCAGCCGCCTGGCATCCACTTTACGCGCTTGCTATCCGAGTTGCGTCGGCGGATGGCGGGGAAAGCTTTGGTCTCAATCATCGCGGTCGATAAGTGTTCATCGCAGTCGATAAGCAAGGGAACGGGAGGGCGCGGTGCCCGTGCGAGAGACTGTTCTGTGTCCCCCGCTGGCGGGGAGGGGAAAATGAACTGAAGGACAGAAAAGATAAGTATGATTAGAACAATTGCGGCCAAACTGTTGGCGGTGCAAGGTTTGACCTTGGCCGCGCTCCTCGCGGTGGCGCTACTGGGCCATAACGGCATGAGCCGTATGGAGGGGGTAACGCGTACCATCTACGACGATCGGGTGGTGCCGCTCCGGCAGCTCAAGCGGATATCGGACGCTTATGCGGTCGATATCGTCGATAACGTCCACAAGACCCGCGCTAGGACTAACTCCTGGGAGCAAGGTCTTGCAGACATCGAGGCGGCCCTCGAGCGGATCGAGGTGCAGTGGCAGGCCTATCTTGCGACCCACCTGACCGAGAAGGAAAAGGCCATCGTCTCGACCGTGAGAGAGCGCAAGGCGCTTGCTGATCGTCAGATCGAGAACTTGAAGGACATATATCGGAGCCAGGATCGTTCCCGGCTGAGCGAATTTGCGGAACAGGCGCTTTACCCGACGATCGACCCACTGACCGGGGCAATCGACGACCTCGTCGTATACCAACTGGAAGCCAGTGCGGAGGTCCGTCAGATAGGGGAAGCACTGTTTCGATCCCTTACCCGGCTTGCCATGTGGACGACAGGCGCGGTAATCATCCTTGGGCTGGCCATGGTGAGCTTCTTGGCTATTCGCATCCGACGCAGTCTACGCGATGCAGTTGCCCTTGCCACGGCGGTGGCGGAGGGTGACCTCAATGCAGTGACGACGACAAAATCCAAAGACGAAACCGGGCAAATGATCGACGCGCTGAACCAGATGGTGGCCAGGCTCAAGGAGGTGGTCGGCGAAGTGACCGGCGCGGTGCGCAACGTGGCCTCGGGCAGCCAGGAGATGGCGGCGACCTCCGAGCAGCTCAGCCAGGGCGCCACCGAGCAGGCTGCCTCCGCCGAGGAAGCTTCTTCCTCGATGGAGCAGATGACCGCCAACATCAAGCAGAATGCCGACAACGCCGCCCAGACCGAAAGCATCGCCCGTGATGCGGCCAAGGACGCCGAGGCCTCGGGCCGCGCCGTGTCCGAGGCGGTAGCCGCCATGGAAACCATCGCCGAGAAGATCCTGATCGTGCAGGAGATCGCCCGCCAGACCGACCTGCTGGCACTCAACGCGGCGGTGGAGGCGGCGCGGGCCGGCGAGCACGGGCGCGGCTTCGCGGTGGTTGCCGCCGAGGTGCGCAAGCTGGCCGAGCGTAGCCAGGCGGCGGCCCAGGAGATCTCGGGGCTTTCCGGCGGCACCGTCAAGGCCGCGCGCAGCGCCGGGGAGATGCTCACCAAGCTGGTGCCGGACATCCAGAAGAGCGCCGAGCTGATCGCCGAGATCTCGCTGGCCAGCAACGAACAGAATGAAGGGGCCGCGCAGATCAACGTCGCCATTCAGCAGCTGGACAGGGTTACCCAGCAGAACACCTCCGCCGCCGAGGAGATGTCGGCTACCGCCGAGGAACTCTCCAGCCAGGCCGAACAGCTGCAGGCCGCGATCGCCTACTTCCGCCTCGATGAGAAAGCCGAGCAAGCGCAGCAGGTGGCATTGCCCGCGCGCGGTGCCCGGCCGCTGTCGTTGCCCGCCGCTTCACAGGCAGTAGTAAAAAAAGCTCCCCGGCCCAAGAGCGAGGCGGCCGATGGAGGCTTCGCCTTCGACATGCGTGAAGAAAACGATGCATGGGACGCCGAGTTCAGGCGTAGCGAAACCGCCTTACAGGGCCTATCTGATACACAACCTCTGGATACGAAACCCCTCACCGCCTTCGGGAGGTGGGGGGCACGCCGTGTGCCCAACAGGTAAGGGCCAAGGCCGATAGCGCTTTCGCATTCGATATGAGTGCTGACCGCGACGTGTGGGACGCTGAATTCTAGAATCACGCAAACACTTGATGGTCAGTCCGAATGCTCCGGGTCGGGTGTTTTTTCTTTTGGTGCTGACGAGGCCCCCGAACCGGGAAGTCGCTATCCCTGGTAGAGCTGACAGGATGAGTGTCATTTTGTCTATTTATTATCCAGTTTATGTGCCTGGTGTCCGAATTGCGATGCCTGGGGCTGGGCAGGCTTCAGTCTCGTTTGCCGTGGTCGATAGATGGGGTCAAGAAAATGGTTCGATGAGAGTTCTGAACCCACTGAAAAGCCAATCGAAGGAAAGCGAAAGACCATGAGATTCCTGCGTATCTCCATGCGACTCAATCTACTGGCCGTAGTGATGGTTCTGGGAATGGCCAGCCTGGGGGTATTTAGCCTATTCCAGGAGCAGGGTCATCTGGTCGACGAACGCCAGGAAGCGCTGGCCTCTCTGGTTGAGAGCGCCTTGGGCGTTCTGGTGAATTATCATGAGTTGGAACGCAGCGGCGCGCTCAGCCGCGAGGAAGCGCAAAGGCAAGCACTCGATACCATCAAGGCCATGCGCTACGGCGGGGGAAACTATTTCTGGGTCAATGACATGACGCCGGCCATGGTCATGCATCCAACGGTACCTGATCTGGATGGCCAGGACTTATCGGGTTTCGAGGATCCCAATGGCAAGCGGCTTTTCATTGAAATGGTCGATACCGTAAAAGCGCAAGGTCAAGGGAATGTCGAGTATTTTTGGCCTAAGCCTGGCTTCGATGAACCCGTGCCGAAGTCTTCCAATGTCGCCGGCTTCGAACCATGGGGCTGGGTCGTGGGCACGGGACTTTACATTGATGATCTTGACGACATTTTTTGGAGCAATGCTCAGCAGTTGAGCATCATGTTCGCCATTTGCGGGCTCATTCTCTTTATTTTCATCTTCAGCATTTCACGCCATATCAAGGATGGTTTGGCTAGTGCATTGGGATTGGCCAATGCGGTTGCCACCGGCAACCTCGACGCCACGGCAACGGTGAAATCCAATGATGAGATCAAGGAAGTGATCGACGCTCTCAACGCCATGGCTACCAAGCTGAAAGAAGTGGTGGGCGAGGTGGCGCTGGTCACGGGGCATGTGGCTTCCGGTAGCCAGAAGATGGCGGCGGCCTCCGAACAGCTCAGCCAGGGCGCCACCGAGCAGGCCGCCTCGGCAGAGGAGGCCTCGTCCTCGATGGAGCAGATGACCGCCAACATCAAGCAGAACGCCGACAACGCCGTCCAGACCGAAAGCATAGCCCGTGACGCGGCCAGCGATGCCGAGGCTTCGGGCCGCGCCGTGACCGAGGCGGTGGGCGCGATGGAGGCCATTGCCGAGAAGATCCTGATCGTGCAGGAGATCGCCCGCCAGACCGACCTGCTGGCGCTCAACGCGGCGGTCGAGGCGGCACGTGCCGGCGAGCACGGGCGCGGCTTCGCGGTGGTCGCCGCCGAGGTGCGCAAGCTGGCCGAGCGCAGCCAGGCGGCGGCCCAGGAGATCTCGGGGCTTTCCGGCGGCACCGTCAAGGCGGCTCAGTCGGCCGGCGAGATGCTCACCCGGCTGGTGCCGGACATCCAGAAGAGCGCCGAGCTGATCGCCGAGATCTCGCTGGCCAGCAACGAACAGAATGAAGGGGCCGCGCAGATCAACGTCGCCATCCAGCAGCTCGACAGGGTGACCCAGCAGAACACTGCTGCTGCTCGCGAGATGTCGATTACCGCCGGGGAACTCTCCGGCCAGGCCGAACGGCTGCAGGTCGCGATCGCCTACTTCCGCGTAGATGAGCAAGTCGAGCGAGCGCAGCGGGCGGCGTTGCCCGCCGCTTCAAAGGCAACGAAGACTTCAAGGTTCGGGCAGGAGGAGAGCGCCGGGCGTCAAGCGGCCGGTGGTGGCTTCGCCTTCGGCATGCATGAAGAGAATGATGCATGGGGCGCCGAGTTTAGGTGTAACGAGCGCCCTTGATGGCATTGGCCTGAGCTTGCCAGAAATACTGTCGAGCGAAGCTGTTTTTGAGTAACACTTGTTAGTCCCCTTTCCGCCCGGATCGGATCACCCGTGATGGGCGTTTTTTTTTGCGACTCATGTCCGCTTTGCGCGGCAATTATCCACACAGCGTAGGTAGGTCGCAGGGAGGGGTTTAGCCCGAATTGGTGCTGTCGATATTAAAGGTATAGCGCAGTGGGAAGGCCTGTCGTCGTTGTATTTCAACCATGCGCCATTGTGAAACAATGAAAGAGGAAGGATGATGCTTACTCGGCAGCAAAACAGAGTATGGAACGCCATGTCGCTTCGCTCCCTTCAGGCGAAAGTCGGCATCTCGATGGCCGTGCTTCTCGTCTTGGGTTTTGGCGGTGCGATTGGCCTGCTTGCCGAGCGTACCGCCAGGTTGCACGAACAGGCCATTTTGGAGTTGGTAAATGAAATGGCACGTGCCGAGGCGGAGCAGGTCGGCACCGCTTTGGAAAAATCCATGCGAACGGCTCACACCCTATCTGGTGTCTTGACCGGCCTGAAGTTGGAAGGGGCAGCGAACCGCCAGGCGGCGGATGCCATGTTGCGCCAGGTGCTGATCGATGACCCTTCGCTGGTGGGCGTATATACGCTATGGGAGCCTGGCGCGTTCGATGATTACGATGCCGACCATGTCAATGCCAAGGGGCATGATGAAACGGGCCGCTACATTCCTTACTGGACGAATGGCAGCGGTGCCGTGGAGGTCGAGCCGCTCGTCAGTTATGAAGTGCCAGGCGATGGCGACTACTACTTGCTGCCCAAACGGACCGGTAAACCCGTCCTGACCGATCCCTATTTCTACCCCATCGCAGGGGAAGATGTATTACTGACCAGCTTCGTGATTCCCATCGTGATCGATGGTCGGTTTCAGGGCATCGCTGGCGTTGACATGCCCTTGTCTGGGCTTCATGAAACCATCTCCAGGATCGAGCCCTTCGACGGTGCTCGTGCAAGCCTGATTTCTTCCGGCGGCTTCTATGTCAGTACCCCCGATGTTGCCCTGCTGGGCCAGAGTGTGAGCGACACCGATGCCTTCGCTCAGGCCAAGTCACGTATCGTGGCTGGAGAAGCATTCTACGAAACCGTGGGCGACCCCGAAACGGGGGATGAACTCTATCGTACCTATATGCCCGTCACCGTCAGCGGTACCGATACGCCCTGGATGCTGGAGATTGCCGTATCGACGGACGTCATTCTGGATTCGATTGTCGATATACGTAACTTTGCCGCCCTGATCGGGGGTATCGCGGTGGTCGTGCTGCTTGGGCTATTGCTGTGGCTCCTGAACCGGCTGGTCGTCAGGCCGCTCGATCGTGCGGCCGCTGCGGCGGACCGCATGGCCCAGGGAGACCTGTCACAGCGGGTCGAGGTGACATCGAATGACGAAATCGGGCGACTGCAGCATTCCTTGCTGGAGATGGCTGCCAAACTCTCGAACGTCGTCGGGAATGTCACGAAGACCGCCCGCAACGTCGCCTCCGGTAGCCAGGAGATGGTAACGGCCTCGGCGCAGCTTAGCCAGGGTGCCACCGAGCAGGCCGCCTCGGCCGAGCAGGCCTCGTCCTCGATGGAGCAGATGACGGCCAACATCAAGCAGAGCGCCGACAATGCCGCCCAGACCGAGAGCATCGCCCGCGATGCGGCCAACGACGCCGAGGCCTCGGGCCGCGCCGTGACCGAGGCGGTGGGTGCGATGGAGACCATTGCCGAGAAGATCCTGATCGTGCAGGAGATCGCCCGCCAGACCGATCTGCTGGCGCTCAACGCCGCGGTGGAGGCGGCGCGGGCCGGCGAGCACGGGCGTGGCTTCGCGGTGGTTGCCGCCGAGGTGCGCAAGCTGGCCGAGCGTAGCCAGGCAGCGGCCCAGGAGATCTCGGGGCTCTCCGGCGGCACCGTCAAGGCGGCTCAGTCGGCCGGCGAGATGCTCGCCAAGCTGGTGCCGGACATCCAGAAGAGCGCCGAGCTGATCGCCGAGATATCGCTGGCCAGCCGCGAGCAGGATGCCGGGGCCAGCCAGGTCAACGTCGCCATCCAGCAGCTCGACAGGGTGACCCAGCAGAACACTGCTGCTGCTCGCGAGATGTCGGTTACCGCCGAGGAACTCTCCGGCCAGGCCGAACGGCTGCAGGCTGCGATCGCCTATTTCCGCCTCGATGAGAAAGCCGAGCAAGCCGCGCCAACGCAGCGTGCGGCATTACCGGCCGCTTCTCAGGTGGTGGCGAAGGCTCCGTGCTCCAGGCGGGAAGCGGCCGATGGTGGCTTCGCCTTCGGCATGGGTGAAGAGGACGATGCATGGGACGCCGAGTTCAGTCGCAATGAGCGCGCTTGATGGCACCGGCCAGGGCTTGCTCGTGAACTAGCCCCCTTCCGTCCGGCATGGCACCCCTGTGCCGGGCGGCTTTTTCTTCCTTGAGTGGGAATGGACGCCGGGAGTAAGAACATGATGAAGCTGAAAAGCCATCAAAAGCAGGCAATGGTGGAAGAGCTGGTACAAACCATGGAGCGCTTCCATCGGGAGGTACTCGGCACCCCTCAAGCCTATGAGGCGATACATTTGGAGATCGATGCCGCCGGGCGTATTACCATCTTGATTCGCCCCCAGAAGGCTGAGCTGCCTTTTCTTCCTCTGGAGTGAGCTCTTCCTCTGGAGTGGCCTGCGCATTGTCTGAAAACTGCCTGTGCTCGATGTCTTTTTCAGACAACGCATGACGTCATATCGGCCCGTTTGGTCGTGCCGTTCAGACCTGTAGTGCCTCCTGCACCAATGCGTGCCCTTTGTTTTTTGGTCATTTCGTATACGTTTAACGCACAATTTATCCGAAAAGCGCTTTCGGGGGCTGGACGAGCTTTAGTTACTGTTTGCCATTTCCGATACAAAGCCTGAAGAAGGAAAAATGGCAGTGATTTCACGTATGACGGCCTGCCGAAATCCTGGAAGACATTCATGACGACGAAAAAGTGAAAAAAATGCTTGACAAAATTGTTTTTGGGGGGGGGGGGGGGGGGGGGGGGGGGGGGGGGGGGGGGGGGGGGGGGGGGGGGGGGGGGGGGGGGGGGGGGGCGGGGGGNACGACGACGAAAAAGGGAAAAAAAGGTTTGAAAAAGTTGTTTTTACCCCCCCCCCCCCCCCCGAAAAATCCGGGCGGTGAGTCGATCCCTACTGAATGAGAATTGCACGCTGCCTTTGCGCTGCCTCCAGCTGAAGCAATAGAAGGCGTCGAGCGCTGAATAACGACAAGTTCCAGTTCTCAACATGGGGATGAAAGAATGAGGCTGACACTCAAGGCCAAACTCACTGCTGCTTTCGGCGCGGTAATAGTAATCGCTGCAGCAGGCATGGGCATCGGTATCGTCAACCTTGGCAACCTGAACGCCAATGTGGAGCGGATCAGTCAGGAAGACTGGCCAAAGGTCGAGCGATCCAAGGAGTTTCTGGCGCTGGTCAATGAAAATTCACGCGCCAATTTCGAGATGATTCTTGCCGAAGCGGCCGATGAGCGTTCTAGGTTAAGTACACAAATATCGAACAATGCCGCTACCATCACCGATCAGATCAACCAGGTCGAGGCGATGCTCTACGCCGCCGAGGGCCGGGAGTTACTCGCCCGCGTCAAGGAAACCAGAGTGCCTTATGTGGCCAGTTTTGGCGAGATCACGGGACTTCTCGATGGGGGTGACCGCCAGGGTGCCATTCACGTTGCCAATAGCATCATGGTTCCCGCCCTTGAAGAGTTCGTAGGTGCCATCAATGCATTCGTGGCGTTCCAGGGCGACCTCGTGAACCAGGCTGGAGAAGAGGCAGCAGCGGCCTATTCGGATAGCCGCACGATGATGCTGGCCATTTTGGCTCTGGCCGTACTGGTGGCAATGGGCGTGGCATTCTGGATCATTCGCGACGTCACCAGGCAGCTTGGTGGAGAGCCGGCCTATGCCCAGGAAGTCATGCGGGAAATCGCCGCCGGCAATCTCGATGTGGCGGTAGCCACGAGGAAGGGAGACAGCTTGAGCCTGCTGGCGGCTGCCCGGGACATGGCCGCCAAGCTGCGCGAGGTGGTCGGCGAGGTGACCGGCGCGGTGCGCAACGTGGCTTCGGGCAGCCAGGAGATGGCCGCTGCTTCCGAGCAGCTCAGCCAGGGGGCCACCGAGCAGGCCGCCTCCGCCGAGGAAGCTTCTTCCTCGATGGAACAGATGACCGCAAACATCAAGCAGAGCGCCGACAATGCCGCCCAGACCGAAAGCATCGCCCGCCACGCGGCCAACGACGCAGAGGCCTCGGGCCGCGCCGTGTCCGAGGCGGTAGCCGCCATGGAAACCATCGCCGAGAAGATCCTGATCGTGCAGGAGATCGCCCGCCAGACCGACCTGCTGGCACTCAACGCGGCGGTGGAGGCGGCGCGGGCCGGCGAGCACGGGCGCGGCTTCGCGGTGGTTGCCGCCGAGGTGCGCAAGCTGGCCGAGCGCAGCCAGGTGGCGGCCCAGGAAATCTCGGGACTCTCCGGCGACACCGTCAAGGCCGCGCGCAGTGCCGGGGAGATGCTCGTCAAGCTGGTGCCGGACATTCAGAAGAGCGCCGAGCTGATCGCCGAGATATCGGCGGCCAGCCGCGAGCAGGATGCCGGGGCCGCGCAGATCAACGTTGCCATCCAGCAGCTCGATAAAGTCACCCAGCAGAACACCTCCGCGGCCGAGGAGGTGTCGGCTACCGCCGAGGAGCTCTCCAGCCAGGCCGAGCAGTTGCAGGCTGCCATTGCCTACTTCCGCGTCGATGTGCAGTCACGACCGGCGGCTTTGCTGTCGGGCCCTGCCCGGCCAGCTGCGGTCTCGAAGACGCTAGCGACCACGGCCAAGGCGCCACGTGCTCAGCCGGCCAAGTCCGCTGGCGGCTTCGCTCTCGAGATGAGCGATGCCGATGACACCTTGGATGTCGAGTTTGAACGCCGCGAAAACGCATAAGGCAACTGACTCTACTGGTCTGGGCATGTCCGAACCTTCGGCATGAGAAGGCCAGTGGCGGCTTCGCTTGCGACATGCGTGATAGCCGTGATGTATGGGACGCCGAATTCGAGCGTTGCGAAACCACGTGATGAACGGGGTCGCCCGCGGCCCCTGTGTTTGGAAAGTAGCCGGGTGAATCCCCGATCGAGGAGAACTACAATGAGACATCTTTTGGCAGCTTTGGCAATTTCGACTGCGGTAATTTCCGCGCCCGCCCAGGCCGCGGAGCGTGGCACAATGGCGGAGGCTCAGGCCATGGCCGAGCGGGCGGCAGCCTTTCTGAAGGAGCATGGCCGCGATGCGGCACGGGAAGCCTTTTCCACCAAGGGCGGTGAATGGCACGACCGCGATCTATATGTCTTTTCCATGACCGGTCAGGCGGTCATGACCTCGCACGGCCAGATTGAAAGCATGGTCGGTAACGACACGCTCGACATGACCGACGCCGCCGGTCAGCCCTACCGTCGCGAGATGGTGGCGATCCAGGACGCGGACTGGGTGGATTACCTGTTCCGCCACCCACAGACGGGTGAAATCGAACCGAAGTCGAGCTACTGTATCCGCGCATTGCCCGACGATATCGTCTGTGTCGGTGCCTACAAGGAATAACGGCAGAACGCAGGCGGAGCGACAGTTGGCCAAGCCGTGTGCCTTGTTTTCGTTCCGCCTCAACGATTCATTCAGCGCTTTCTGAAGCCCATGAGCACGCATTCCTGCCGGAATGCCAATGTCAGCGACATTCTCAATATCAAGGTCTGGCTGTCTCCGTAGCGGGATGGTTGCCGATGAAAGCCTGCGGCAACGAGGCGATCTCGGCCTCCGGCAACGGCTTGCTGTAGAGGAACCCTTGCGCTAGCTGGCAGCCGTGGGCCGTGAGGAAGGCTGCCTGTTGAACCGTTTCGACACCCTCCGCCACCACCTGTTGCCCGAGGCTGCGTGCGATGGACAGTATCGCTTTCACGAGTTCGGCGCCGTAGTGGTCGGTAATGGCGCTTTGAATGAACGACCGGTCGATCTTCAAGGTGTCGATGGGGAACCGCGCGAGATAGCTCAATGCCGAATAACCCGTGCCGAAGTCGTCGATGGCGATGGTAATACCCATGGCCCGCAGTGCCGACAGCGTATCCAGCGTCCCGTCATTATTGTCGAGGAGCAGACTTTCGGTGATTTCGAGTTCTATCCATTCCGGGCGGCAGGCAGTGTCGTCCAGGATGTCGGCGACTGCCCCGGCCAGGTCCTGTAACTGGAATTGTCTGGCCGACAGGTTGATCGCCACCTTGTGGGCAGGTTTGGCTTCGCCGTTCCACTTGGCAGCCGTGCGGCAGGCCTCTCGCAGCACCCATGCACCGAGATCGACGATCAGTCCGGTGTCTTCGGCGATCTGGATGAACTGCATGGGTGGCACCATGCCAAGCCGTGGATGGCGCCATCTCAGCAAGGCTTCCGAGCCGACCATCATGCCTTCGTGCAGCAACACCTTGGGCTGGTAATGCAGCTCGAGCTCGTTGCGCTCGACGGCCCGTCGCAGTTCCGATTCCAGCACGAGGCGCTGCTGGGCGTTGGCCGTCAAATCCTCCGAGTAGTAACGGAAATTGTTGCGCCCTGAGCGTTTGGCGCAGTACATCGCCGAGTCCGCGTACTTTACGAGATCATCGGCGTTGCTGCTGTCATCAGGGTATACCGCGACCCCGAGACTGCACGAGACGAAGACCTCCTTGCCATCCAGCAGGAAAGGCTCATCGAACTTGCCGAGTATCCTGTCGGCGATACGGCCCAAGCCATCGCCGTGACTGATCTCGGGCAGCAGAATGGCGAATTCGTCGCCACCGAAGCGTGCCACGGTGTCATGGTTGCGTACACACGCTCTCAGTCGTGCAGCCACCTCGCACAGCAGCTCGTCGCCGACGGCGTGCCCCATGGTGTCGTTTACCTCTTTGAAACGATCCAGGTCGATCAGCATCACGCCCGCTATCTGGCCGTGGCATGAAGCGTCGGCGATCATCTGTCGCAGGCGGTCGTTGAACAGCGCTCGGTTTGGCAGCGAGGTAAGGGGATCGTAAAAGGCCATTTGATGGATCTTCTGGCGGGAGGCATTTAGCTCGGTGATGTCGCGCCCGACTGCCAGGACGCTTTCTACCGTGCCATCTTCACCAAATTCCGGTGTCAGGCGGATCAGGGTGCAGAACTCCCGACCACCCTTGTTTTTCCACGTGAACTCGAATTCACGATCTTTCGCGGTCGTGAATACCTTACGCATTTGCTGCTCGTAGATGACGCTGGTTGGTCCACCGGGGCATTCCGAAGGTGTCTTGCCAATCAATACCGTGGCCCCGCCCTCGATCAGTGCAGCGAAGGCCGGATTGACGTACAGGCGCCGGAAATCACGATCGTAGCGCGCCACCGTGTCGGGTGTGTTTTCGACCAGGGTGCGGAATTCCCGCTCGCGCGCGGCGAGTGCCTCCTCCATGTGCTTGCGCTGGGTGATATCGCATCCGACGCCAAATACTCCGGTCATCCTGCCCTTGGCGTCGAATACCGGAATCTTGCGCGTTTCCAACAAGATACGCTGGCCAATCCCGCGGTGTGTGATCCACTCCTCGTCGATGCAGAGGCGCCCGGCCTCTATGGCGGCCCGGTCCGTTTCACGGCAGCGAGTGGCAGTCTCGGGATCGAACAGATCGTAGTCGGTTCCTCCGATGACCTCGGCTTCCGGCTTGCCCACGGCCTGCTCGAATGCCTGGTTGCAAAACAGGAAAATGCCATCCATGTCCTTGAGCCATACCGCATCGGGAATGGCTTGCACCACGCTGAGCAGGCGTGTGCGTGCCTCTTCGAGGGCATGTTCCACCTTCTTGCGCTCGGTAATGTCACGCGACAACACCAGAAAGGAATCTTCGGAAGGTCGTTCGCCGTGCTTCTTCGCCAGGGAGTGCTCGAACCAGAGCAACGTACCGTCCTGCTGGGGGATACTGATGATATGGCCGTAAGACACCCCTTTTTCGTCAGCCGTTGCAAGAGCCTCCATCGCCGAGGTGGCCTGTTCGGGCGGAAGTATCTCGTGGACCGTTCTGCCCAGTAGGGCTTCCTTTGGTGCAGCCAGCAGGTCGAAGTTCTTCGTCCAGACATTCAGATACCTGCCGTCCCGATCTACCTCGAACAGCACGTCGGGGATGGCATTGATGATCCCCTGGGCCAGCTCGAGTGCTTCCCTGGAACTCCACTCCTCTCGCTCGAGCCCTGTACCATTCGTCGTGCAGACGGCAGGTGGCAGGGGCTTGTCGCAGTTATCGTATCGAGTCATTGAACCTCTGTGCTCCAGGTCGGGCAGCTGCGGGGATGGGCTTGGGCAAGGCTGCCCTGGCGATGTGAGGCGGAATTGCCAGGGCCGCTATGCTGCGATTCGAAAGCCCGGTCGAAATCGCTCGGATCATGCCGCGGTCAGGTGGGTGCCATCGGTTAGACGCAGCAGCGCATCAGGCTGCGGTTGCGGCGCCGGAAGAGCGATTGCCTGATCGGTGCCTTCGAGCTTGAATACCCTCACTGCTTCTACCAGGTGTCTGGCCTGCCGGTCCAAGCTGTCGGCGGCCGCTGCGGCCTCTTCTACCAGCGATGCGTTCTGCTGGGTCACCGCATCGAGCTGGGTGGTGGCATCGCTTACCTGGGCGATCCCTATCGTTTGCTCGGCGGTTGCGGCACTGATCTCACCGATCATCCGGGTAACATTGCGCACCTGCTCGACGATCTCGCGCATCGTGCCGCCCGCCTGGCTGGCCAGCTCGCTGCCGGCATCTATCTTGGCCACGCTGTCCTGGATCAATTGGCGTATCTCCTGGGCCGACGCGGAGCTCCGCTGGGCCAGGCTACGCACTTCCTGAGCCACTACGGCGAAGCCTCGACCCTGCTCGCCGGCACGCGCCGCTTCCACCGAGGCGTTCAAGGCCAGGATGTTGGTCTGGAAGGCGATCTCGTCCATGACCGCGATGATGTTGGCAATGCGCTTTGAGGAGGACTGGATGTCCGCCATCGTCGCTACCACCTGGGACACCACCTCGCCACCCTGATTGGCAGCCTCGCTGGCACCGTTGGCCAGTTTCTCGGCATGGGTGGCCGTCTCGGCGCTGTTTTGGACGGTGCTGGTGATCTGCTCCATGGAGGCGGCGGTCTGCTGCAGGTTGGAGGCTTGCTCCTCGGTACGCTGGGAAAGGTCGGTATTGCCTGCGGCAATCTGGGCGGTACCGGCCGCCACCCCCTCGCTGCCTTCACGTACCGTTTTCACCACCTTACGCAGGGCGTCCTGCATCCGTGCCAAGGACGACAGCAGGCTCTGGGGCTTGATGCCTTTCAGCTCGATCGTGGTCGAGAGGTCGCCTTGCGAGATACGCTCTACCAGCTTCCGGACCTTGGCCGGCTCGGCGCCGAGTTGGCCGAGTATGCCGCGGTAGCCCCACCAAAGCAGGGTGGCCACGGCAATGACCAAAGCAGCGGCCAGCGCCAGGGCAATGTTGCTCCACAGATCCCGCATGCGGCTGGCATCGGCTACCGCTCCGGCGGTGCGGGCATCCAGCAGTGCGTAGAACTCATCGATCGGCTCCATGATGTTGGCCTTGTAGCGATGATAATCCTCGCCATACATCATCCGTCGCGCCCGCTGCAGGTTCGCTTCGACCGCCCGTGCGGAAGCCCCACCAGTGGCGCGATGAGCCCGCTCGGCCAGCGCCATGGCCTCGGTCTCGAGTTCGACCAGGTCGTTAGAGCGGCGCTGCGCTTCGGCCAACTGCTCCAGCTCCTGCTCGCTGAAGCCGGCCTGACGCATCAGGTCGAGCAAGCCCGCGGGTTCACCCATAGGGTGGGGGGACGGCTGGTCCGCCGCCAGGAAGTCCCAATGTATCCGCTCGTAATGCTGTGGCCTTGGCTGGCTGCCCGCCCGGATATCGATCACCTCCTGATATTGCTGGGTCCATTTGGGGTCCCCGGTGATGACGAAGGTCCTCGCCAGGCGCGTGAGGGCATCGGAACTCTGTCGCAATTCGGTGGCCAGGAGGAACGACTGGTAGCGCGATTCCGTGGCCGTCTCGAGTGTCTTTTCAGCCTGCTGTGAGGCGTAGGAGGCTGCCAATATCAGAAGCGTGAGTCCGAAAACGACGGAGAACAGAATACGGAATATTGCCTTGACCGACAGTGATTGACTGGAGTCCATTTTCATCTCGCACTGGAAAAGTTCGTTTCTACATGTGTGTTCACTCTTTATCGGCAGATGAGCAGGAATATATTGTCCGTTTTGCGCCGAAGGTATCCAAATTGCGCGCATGAGTGGCGAGGTGGGCTTGGGTCTTTGCAATCGTGGCCGATAGGAGGAGTGTCAAGACGCTGAATATGGAGCAACACGCATGAAACGCCTGTCCATGGTCGCCATGGCCATCGTTCAACCCGCTAACGAGGCTGGCTTACGCTGATAATGATGAAATCGCTTATGACCCTACGTATGCGTCTGCTTCTGATGGCTGCAATCCCGTTCCTGGGACTGTTGTTCTTCGCAGTAACGGACATGATCGAAAAGCGAGAGCTGCTGAACGAGGCGGAAACTGTCAGCTTGCTCAGCGAGTTTTCCGGCAGGGCGGGCAATCTCGTTCATCACCTCCAGCGCGAGCGCGGCGCTTCCGCAGTTTATCTGGCCAGCCGGGGGCAGGAGGGCGGCGACACGCTCGCCAGCCAGCGCCGGCTCACCGACGAGGCACGCACGGCGTTCGATGACTTCATGGCGGGGTTCGACGTCGATTCCTTCGGCGGCGAATTTCGTGCCCGACTCGATGTGGCTTTGACCGGGCTCGGCCAGTTCGATGCCCATCGCGAGACGGTCCAGGCCCAGGGAATATCGGCGGCCGATAGCAATGGCTGGTTCACCGCCACCAATGCCGACCTGCTGAACGCGGTGGCACTCATTGCCGTGCTGTCGAGCGATAGCGAACTGGCCAGAAATGCCATGGCCTATGTCAATTATCTGCGCGGTAAGGAACTGGCGGGCCAGGAGCGGGCGACCGGAGCGGCGGGTATCTCGGCGGGGCGTTTCCCACATGGGGTCTATATGCGTTACCTGAGTGTCGTCGGCGAGCAGGAAACCTTTTTCGGCCTGTTCGAGGATGTCGCCACGCCTGAGATACAGGCATTCTACGCGCAGACGGTAACGGGCCGGTCGGTCGAGGAGGTCGAGCGCATGCGTGGGGTCTCCATCAAGGGAGGGCTCATGGGCCTGCTCGAAGACCTGACCGGGCCTTACTGGTACGAGATGGCGACCGCGCGCATCGACCTGATGAAGCAGGTCGAGGACTTCATCGCCGGGGAACTGGTGGCGCGCGCCGAGACGATGCATGCGGATGCGCGGAATAGCTTGCTCGTCGATGTCTCGGTGCTGCTCGTCGGGCTGCTCGTCATGCTCGCTGCGGTGTTCTTGATTACCCGCGGCATTCTCAAGCAGCTCGGTGGCGAGCCGGCCTATGCGCTCAGGATCATGCGCGCAGTGGCCGATGGCGACCTGGGTATCACCATCGAGGTGAAAAAGGGTGACGAGTCGAGCCTGCTGGCCGGGCTCAAGGACATGGTGATTCGCCTGCGGCACATGATGAAGGACGTCAATGCGGCTTCCGCGGCCGTTTCCACGGGCGCCGGGAATGTTTCCTCGAGTTCCGGGCAGTTGAGCGAGGGGGCAGCCGAGCAGGCGGCTTCCTCGCAGGCGGCGAGTTCCGCGGTCGAGCAGATGACGGGCAGCACCGCCCAGATGGCGGAGAACATGGCGCGCACCGAGCAAATCGCTCGCCAGTCGGCCGGCAATGCCCGCAAGAGCGGCGAGGCGGTGGCCAAGGCGGTCGATGCCATGCAGACCATCGCCGAGAAGATCCTAGTCGTCCAGGAGATCGCCCGCCAGACCGACCTGCTGGCGCTCAATGCGGCAGTGGAAGCGGCACGCGCCGGCGAGCACGGCCGCGGCTTCGCGGTGGTTGCCGCCGAGGTGCGCAAGCTGGCCGAGCGCAGCCAGGGGGCGGCGCAGGAAATCTCGGGGCTTTCCTCCGACACGATGGAGGCGGCACTGCAGGCGGGCGGGATGCTCGACGAACTGGTGCCGGACATCGAGCGGACCGCCCAGCTGGTCGTCGAGTCGGCCGCGGCCACCAATGAACAGAATGCCAGTGTCCAGCAGATCAATACGACCGTCCTGCAGCTCGATGACGTGACGCAACAGGTCGCCAATGCCTCCGAACAGCTTTCCTCGACCGCTGAGGAACTGATGGAGCAGTCTGGGAAGCTTCAGGAGGCGATTTGCTATTTCCGCCTGGAGCGCGATACCGCCACGGCGCAAGTAAGGTCGAGTTCCGAAGCAACCGGAGTCGTGGAGGGCAGGGCGCTGTTGGTGAGCGGAAGTGTGGGTGGCTAGCGATACGTATGACGCTGGTTTCGAAGACGAACGCATCATGTGAATGTAAAGGAGATCCGCCATGGCGGAAGCCGTGCAGTACGTGACTCTCGGCATCGCGAGCGAACTGCTTGCGGTACCGGTCGAGAGAGTCAGGGAAATTCTGGAAAGCCAGCCGCTCTCGCGATTGCCCCATGCGCCGCCCTGGTTCCTGGGCATGATCGATGTGCGCGGACAAGGGGTTCCGGTGGTCGACCTGCGGGTAAAGCTCGGCTTCGAAGCGGGTGAGGATAACGAAAATACCCGCATCATCGTGCTCGAGCTGAGTGGGGAGCAGGGTGAGTTGACCGTAGGGCTCAAGACCGACCGCGTTTATGAAGTCACGCCTCTCGATCAAGCCGAGCTTACTCCACCACCACGGGTTGGTTCTGGCTGGCGGGCCGAGTTCATCGTCGGTATCGGCCGTTGTAATGGAAGCTTCGTCACCGTGCTCGATCTCGATCATTTGTTCGCCAGCACGGAGGTGGCGTTGATCGCACCGGTAGTGGAGCAGGCCAGCATTGATGCTGCCCGATATGGAGAGGGCTAGCTCGATGCCGTTGCCGTCTGGCGGGCACTCAGTGCCGATGCCTGAGCACGACCGCCTGAGCGAGCGGGATTTCGGGCGTATCGCGGAGCTGATCGGCGAGCATGTCGGCATCAAGCTGCCACCGACCAAGCGCTTGATGGTCGAAGGGCGGTTACGCAAACGTGTACGTGGCCTCGGCCACCAGAGCCTGGCGGATTATTGCCATTTTCTGTTCGATGGCCAGGGCCTGGCCAGTGAATGGGTTCATGTGATCGATGCGGTCACCACCAACAAGACGGACTTCTTCCGCGAGCCTACGCACTTCGAGGCCCTCGAGGAGCAGGTCGTGCCGGCTTTGCTCGCCCGGCACCATGGCCCCGAACCACGGCTCAAATTGTGGAGTGCAGCCTGTTCCAATGGCGCTGAGGTCTACACCATCGCCATGGTGATGGCAGAGATCGCTGCCAGGCGGACTCTGCGCTTCTCGGTGCTGGGCACCGATATCAGTACCGAAGTGCTCGAACACGCGGCTCGGGCCATCTACCCACAGGCCATGGTCGAGCCGGTACCGTCGGCACTGCGCCAGCGTTACCTGATGCAGGGCAGTTCGCCGTCGCGTCGCAATGAGGTACGCATCGTACCCGAGTTGCGTCGTATGGTGCGCTTCGGAAGACTCAATCTGATGGAACCTCGTTACGCCATCGACCGTGATGTGGATGTCATTTTCTTGCGCAACGTACTGATTTATTTCGAGAGAGCGACTCAAGAGGCGGTGGTGTCTCGGTTGGTCGATCACCTGCGCCCCGGTGGCTTTCTGTTCCTGGGGCATTCGGAATCGATGATTGGTAGCAACTTGAACCTGCGTCAGGTGGCGCCGGCAGTGTTCCAGAAATCCTGAGAAATGGAGAACGGCGTGGCTGGCAATTCCCTTGACCGCACGACTCCAGCGGAGAAGATCCGGGTCCTGATCGTCGATGATTCGGCTTCGGTAAGAAAAACACTCACCGAGATCATTGCGAGCGCTCCCGATCTCGAGGTGATGGCGACCGCATCCGATCCCTATGTGGCGGCAGAGCGCATCCGCAATGAGATACCGGACGTCATCTTCCTGGATATCGAGATGCCGCGCATGGATGGCTTGACCTTTCTGCGCAAGATCATGGCCCAACGCCCGATCCCGGTGGTGATCTGCTCGACCCTCACGGAGGAGGGGTCGTCAACCTTCCTGCAGGCGCTGGAAGCCGGGGCGGTGGATGTCGTCACCAAGCCTCGAGTCGATACCGCGCGCGCGCTCAACGATGCGCGCATACGCATCTGCGACGTGGCACGGGCGGCGGCACATGCTCGCTTTTCGCGAACCCGCAGGGCGTTTCCCAACAAGGTGGAATCCAAGCTTTCGGCGGATGTCATCATTCCTCCACGTCCTCTACGGCGAGGAGGGAGCCCGCTATCCGACAGGATCGTGTGCATCGGATCTTCCACCGGAGGAACCGAGGCGCTGCGCGTCATTCTTACCGCGATGCCTGCTGACTGCCCTGCCATTGCCATCGTTCAGCACATGCCGGAAACCTTTACCGCTGCCTTCGCCCGGCGCCTCGATGGCCTGTGTGACATCACCGTCAAGGAGGCCGCGGAAGGCGACCTGCTACGACCGGGGCAGGCACTGATCGCGCCGGGTGACCGGCACATGCTGCTGGAGCGGATGGGGCGTCATTATCGGGTCGTGCTCAAGCAGGGGCCTCCGGTTTCACGCCATCGACCCTCAGTCAACGTGCTGTTCCGCTCCGCCGCTTACAATGCCGGTGCCAACGCAACGGGCGTTCTGTTGACCGGCATGGGCGATGACGGTGCCAGTGGGTTGTGCGAGATGAAGTCCGCCGGCGCGCGCACCCTGGCCCAGGACGAGGCGAGCTGTGTGGTGTTCGGCATGCCCCGCGAGGCGATCCGGCTAGGCGGTGCCGACGAGGTGGTCGCTTTGGAGCGTATCGCCGGTGAAATTCTAGGCAACAGGGAGACACGTGCCTCATGACCACATCCAATGCCGGCGCCACGCCTGCCCGGGCCAGCGAGACCTGCAGTACCAAGTTGGACCCGATCCGCGAACGCCTTGCCGTTCCGCGTGCCGATATCGAGCGCGTCTTCCTGGAAATGGGCGATAACCTCGTTGGCTGTGCCCAGTTGCTGAACGACATTGCCACGGCCCATGAAGGAATGCCGGCGGAGTTGGGGGGCGAGGCCTTCCACCAGGCTTCGCAGCGCCTGGAAGCGATTCGAGATCAGGTGATGGAGATGGGAGCTTCGCATTCCACCGGAGGAACGCCCATTACCCGGTTGTCTTCGATGGCGGCGGCAGTGGCCTTTCCGCTGCAGGATCTCAGCCGGGCGGCTGCGACCATCGAGATCATCACCACCAACGCACGCATCGTGGCAGCCGATCTCGGTGGCCAGCAGGGCGAGTTCGCGGTTTTCACTACCGATATGGGGGAACTGGGGCGGCTCGTGGAGCGTGTGGTAGGTGAGTTTTCCCTTGCTTACGCAAGGCTGATGGAAAGCCTGGGCGCCGCGGAGCAGGCCAATGTTGCCTTCGCGTCTCGTCATGGCGATACCCTGCGACACATCGCCGGGCAAATGGGAACTCAGTTGGAAAGCGTGAAGCAGCATCGTGAGCGAGGAGCGGCCAAGGCAGCCGAGCACTCGCGCTTGACCGGCCAGATCTCGGTGCGTGTGGGCACTGCGGTTTCCGCCTTGCAGATCGGTGACATTACCCGTCAGCGAATCGAGCACGTCGAGGAGGCGATGAGCGAGCTGGTGGAGCAGGAGGCGAACGATGGCGAGGCTGCCTTCGGTGAGAAAACCGTCGCCGTCGTGTGCCGCTTGCAAGCGGGGCAGTTGGCCGAAACGGTCGATGATTTCGACCGGCAGGTCACGGAACTGACGGAGACATTGCGTCAACTGGCGGATGATGCGACGGAGGCTCTGCGTGACAATGGCCGGGAATCCGAGGCGTTGCTGGCAACCAGTGGTTCCGCTCTCGTCGCGATGGCAGATGAGCTGCGCAACATTGGTCCCCTCTTCGAGGATTTCGAACACACCCGTGCTGGCCTGGAAGCGGTTGCCGGCCAAGCCGCGCATGCCATGGGCGATATGGTGGAGCGGCTGGATGCGATTCGCGATGTCCAGCAACGCATACGCCTGCTCAGCCTCAATACCGCTATCCGCTGCAGTCAGTTGGGCGAGCGTGGGGGCGCGCTCAAGGTGGTGGCTGGTTTCCTGGGAGAACTCGCCGGCCAGACGGTGGCTGCTTCGGGGGCCATTCTGAGCGGTTTGGAGGAAGCTGACGTCTTGGCCCGAAGCCTCGTGCGGGAATATTCGGCCGATGCGGATGGCAAGGTTGCCGTGCTCGAAAAGGAAATTGACGCCGTGCAGCTCGAACTCGATGGGGTGGTGGCGCGCCTTCGCGAGCGTGCCGAGACGGTGGCCAGTGCCGGGCCGAGGGCGGTGAGCCTACTCGAGGAGGCGGCGGCGAATGCAGCCAGTCATCAAGGGTTCAGCAGCGCTTGGCGAGACGCGCTGTTGGAACTCGAACCCTTCGCTCATCAAGACGATGAGCCTTTCGAACTGGCCGATATCGATGCCGACCTGATCGCTCGACTGCGAACCCACTATACGATGGATAGCGAGCGACGCCTGCACGACAAGTTATTCGGAGAGCCCGAAGCGGAAGAAGAAGCGGCTGCCGATGCAGATGCCGATCTTGAGGATATTTTCTTCTGACAAATAGCAGCTGGAACGTTATAGTTTTATGGAATTAACAAGCATGGAAGGAGAGTGATTGTCGAACCCCTTGGTTTCTAAGCGGAATTAAGAAAAATTAGGAATGAAAATAATTAAAATATAAATTAGTAAAGTCAAAATAAAATCTAATTCAATTGCCAAAGAGAGAGAATAGATGAGCGAAAGTTCGCTCTTGAGTGCACCGCACACGCAGGCGGGGAGGGGCTTCGATGAGTTTCAGGCGCGGTGCGGCGCCTATTTCGATACATTCCGTATTTCATCGGTAGTTGCTAATAATGACTTCCGCTGGTGCTCGAACGTCAAGACCGTCGAAGGACTTACTCTAGGGCGGATCAAGTTCAACGCTGGTTGGTCGATGGCTCAGACGGATGAGAAGCGAGGCCTCAATCTACTCATTCCACGCAATGGTGGTTATGAGGCGACACTCGACAAACGGCAGGTTTCGGTCCGGCCAGGAAAGCTACTGCTTGCTCGCACCCAGCAGTTTCGGCGCATCAAGATAGAGAGCAACGAGATGCGTCCCGGCATTGCCCTGTTCTTCGACGACTCAGCGGTTACCAAGGTGCTCTCCAGCCTGGCCGAGGACATGGCTGTGGACTGTCTCGATATCCAGCCGGTGCTCGAACTTTCGAGCCAGCTGGGGACGGCGCTGAGTGGTGTTGCCCAGTTCCTTGAACGAGGCGCGTTCCTCGAGCAGTCGCTGCAGAGTTCGCCCAAGGCGGCGGCACTGTTGATAGAAGCCGCACTGACTTTCATTTTCGAGAACGTGCCCCATCGTGGTAGCGAAAGAATACCGTGCCAAGTCCCTCTGGTGGCACCACGCCATGTGCAGGAAGCCGTCGACTTCATGCGTGCCAACTTGCACCAACCGTTGACCATGGCCGAGATTGCGGAGGCCACCGGAGTTGGCGTTCGTTCGCTGCAGGCCGCCTTTCGCCACTTCTATGGCACGACGCCAATGGCTCATTTGCGCAAACTTCGCCTCGAGGCGGTGCATGAAGAACTCTCGTCACCGGTAAATCGCCTGTCCGTGGGGGAGGTGGCCTTGAAGTGGGGTTTTCTGCACATGAGTCGCTTTGCTGCCCAGTATCGCGCCGCTTACGGCACCTACCCCTCCGACACCATGGCCAAGGCGCAGCGTCTGCTGTAGTAGCCTTGGCCTTCAGCGCTTGTTCTTCTTGTGTTGTGCGGGCTTCTTCTTGCGCGGCATGGGCTTGGGCGTCTCGGGCGGAACACGGTAGTGCAGGTAGAGGTCCAGCACCAGGTCCGGTAACTGGCCGACCAGCGACTCCAGGCGCGCGGTGTCCGTCGCCATCTCGGCCATGTCCGGCTCGTCGTCGAACAGCCCGGAAAGCGCCATGAACGGCAGCAGCAGGGTGGCGACGGTCTCCTCGTCCTGCTCGAACCAGGCGGCCTCGTCGAGGAATACTCCTTCCATGAAACCGGCGCACCAGTCGCCAATAGGCGTCTCCTCCGGGGCCGTGCCGTCCAGGGTCAGCTCGAAGGGCAATTCCGGCAAGCCACCCTGCTCCAGGGTCTGGATGGCGTTGCCGCGCAGTTTCTCCAGTAATCCCAGGATCTCGCTGCGCTCGCTGGCGTCGGCAAAGGTCGGCTCGCCGTGGAACAGCTCGGCCACCCAGGTAACGGCATCGACTTCGCGCGGTGCCACGGCCAGGGCAACGAGGAAGCCGTGGGCCGAGATCAGGTCCAGGGCGTCGGGGTCGACGCTTTCGGAGTCGAGGAACTCATCGAGTCGCTCGAGCTCCTCGTCCTCGAGCAGGGGCTGGGGCAGGGGCGTGTCGGACATGGGTCTCTCGCATGGCATGGTGAAGGCGGTGTGGCCTCGTAAGGCTGGACACCGCCGTGGCGGGACGTCATTTTAGCACCCATGAGACAACCCGCGCTTCCCGATCCTTGCCCCGAGTGGCTGGCAAGCCTTGACGACGCGGCACTTCACCGGGCCCTGCTGGAACGGGTGGAGGCCGCCTGGCAGCTGTGCCGCCACTACCACCCCGAGCTGCCGCGGCCCAAGGTCTGGTGCGACCTGCGCGGCAAGTGTGCCGGCCAGGCCCACTACGGCCGGGGCGGGCTGCGTTTCAACCCGGTGCTCTACCGCGAGAATCGTCACGCCTTCCTGGTCGAGGTCGTGCCCCATGAGATGGCCCATTGGCTGGTGCGTCACCTGAGCGACGGACGCCAGGCGAGGCCGCATGGGCGCGAGTGGCGCACCGTGATGGAGCGCCTGTTCGGTCTCGAGGCCAGCGTGACGCACTCCTTCGATACCCGCCGGGCGAGCCCGACGCCTTACCGCTACCATTGTGGTTGCCAGGCGCACTTCTTCACCGCGCGGCGCCACTCGCTGGCTCGCAAGGGGCGTCGTTACCGCTGCCTCTCCTGCGCTGAGACCTTGGTCTATCAGTCGTTTGTAGAGCATGAAAAACATGCTACAAATAACTGATTACTAAAGAGAAAATCCTGATACCAATGTCTAAGAGGAAGGCCTGCGCCGAGGGTATATGCTGATGGGCGAATCTGAAGCCGGCGCGACTCACAACAAGGCTGCCGGTAACATCCACCGTGAGGGTGCATCTCCTGGAAGAGGCTAGCCAATGACCGAACAGCACAAAATCCATCCGGTACGCGACGACTTTGCCGCCAACGCCTGGATCGATCGCGAGAAGTATCAGGCCATGTACCAGCAGTCCGTCGACGACCCCGAGGGATTCTGGGCGGAGCAGGCCAAGCGTATCGACTGGTTCAAGGCGCCGACGAAGATCAAGAATACTTCCTTTGACCCGCATAACGTCGACATTCGCTGGTTCGAGGACGGCACCCTCAATGCCAGCGTCAGCTGCCTCGACCGCCACTTGGAGAAGCGTGGCGACCAGACCGCCATCGTCTGGGAGGGCGACGACCCCAAGGATTCCAGGCACGTCACTTACCGTGAGCTGCACGCCAAGACCTGCCAACTGGCCAACGCGCTCAAGGAGCTCGGCATCGGCAAGGGCGATGTCGTCACCCTCTACATGCCGATGATTCCCGAGGCGGCCGTGGCCATGCTGGCCTGTGTCCGCATCGGCGCGGTGCACTCGGTGGTGTTCGGCGGCTTCTCCCCCGACGCCCTGGCCCAGCGCATCGTCGGCGCCGATTCGAAACTCGTGATCACTGCCGACGAGTCGGTGCGTGGTGGCAAGCACGTACCGCTCAAGGACAACGTCGACGCCGCCCTGACCCGCAAGGGCACCGAGGTATGCGAGACGGTGCTGGTGGTCAAGCGTACCGGCGGCGAGATCGAGTGGAAGGAAGGGCGTGACGTCTGGTATCACGACCTGGTCGACAAGCAGGCGACCGATTGCCCGGCCGAGGAGATGAACGCCGAGGATCCGCTGTTCATCCTCTACACCTCAGGCTCCACCGGGGCGCCCAAGGGGCTCAAGCATACCACCGGCGGCTACCTGGTCTATGCCAGCCTCACCCACCAGTACATCTTCGACTACCAGGATGGCGAGGTGTACTGGTGCACCGCCGACGTGGGCTGGGTCACCGGCCACAGCTACATCGTCTACGGCCCGCTGGCCAACGGTGCCACCACGCTGATGTTCGAGGGCGTGCCGAGCTACCCCAGCCATGGCCGCATGGGCGAAATCGTCGACAAGCACAACGTCAGCATCCTCTACACAGCGCCGACCGCGATCCGCGCCCTGATGGCCCATGGCGACGGCGTGATGGACTCCAGCAAGCGCGACAGTCTGCGCCTGCTCGGCTCGGTGGGCGAGCCGATCAACCCCGAGGCGTGGGAGTGGTACCACCGCGTGATCGGTAATTCGAAGTGTCCCATCGTCGATACCTGGTGGCAGACCGAAACCGGCGGCATCATGATCGCGCCGCTGCCCGGCGCCATGGACCTCAAGCCGGGCTCGGCCACGCTGCCGTTCTTCGGCGTGCAACCGGCACTGCTCGACAGCGAAGGCAACGAGCTGAAGGGTGCCGTCGACGGCAACCTGGTAATCCTCGACTCCTGGCCCGGCCAGGCGCGCTCCATCTGGGGCGATCACGATCGCTTCGTGCAGACCTACTTCTCCACCTACAAGGGCGTGTACTTCACCGGGGATGGCTGCCGTCGCGACGAGGACGGCTACTACTGGATCACCGGTCGCGTCGACGACGTGCTCAACGTCTCCGGCCACCGCATGGGCACCGCCGAGATCGAATCCTCGCTGGTGGCCCACGAGGCCGTGGCCGAGGCCGCCGTGGTCGGCTTCCCCCACGACATCAAGGGGCAGGGTATCTACATCTACGTGACCCTGACCGACGGCGTCGAGCCGAGCGACGAGCTCAAGAAGGAGCTGACCCAGTGGGTGCGCAAGGACATCGGGCCGATTGCCTCGCCGGATGTCATCCAATGGGCGCCGGGCCTGCCCAAGACCCGCTCGGGCAAGATCATGCGCCGCATCCTGCGCAAGATCGCCGCCAACGAAACCGATGGCCTGGGCGATACCAGCACCCTGGCCGATCCGAGCGTGGTGGATGACCTGATCGAGAACCGCGCCGTACGCTAACCATCCCGGTTCATGGCTCTCTTCGCCGGCCCTCGGGCCGGCGTTTTCGTCTCAGCCGGCGCTGGCAATCGCCTCGACCAGCTCGGCCTTGCTCATGCGGCTGCGGCCGGGAACGTCGAGCTGCTGGGCGCGTTCGTAGAGTTCGTCGCGGGAGAGGCTGTCCAGTTCGGCAGGGCGGTGCTTGGCGGCAGGGCGCTTCTTCCCCGGGCTGCGCTTGGCCGATGTCTTGCCGTGCTTGCCTGACTTGCCTTTCCTGGCGTTGGAGCTGCTTCCTTCGCGCTCGCTCTGCCCGGGTGGTCGTCCTTCGGCCAGGCTCTGCTTGAGTACCTGCATCAGGTCGATCACCTCGCCGCCCTGTTCCGGCTCGACGTCGGGTTCGTCCTCCTTTCCCAGCGCGATTACGTCCTCGCCGCGGGAGCGTTTTTCCTCGGCGCGCGCCATGATGCGCTGGCTCTGCAGGTCCTGAAGCGCCTCCCGCGCGAGGTCGTCCTCCACCAACGCCTCGATGGCCTGCTGCATGGCCTTGACCTTCTCCTTGTCGGGTTTGGCAGCTTCGGGCAGGTCGATCTCCTCGGGCGCCCTTATCTCCTCGGCGAAACGTAGCGTCTCGGCGCGCAGGATGCCTTTCTCCGCGATGATCGCCACCAGGTACTCCTTGCCGCGCATGACGAAGGTGGCGATGCCGGCGCGCTCGGAGGCTTCCATGCTTTCGGCCAGCAGTCGGTAGGCCTTGGTTACGCCCTTGTCGGGGGTCATGAAGTAGGCGCGCTGAAAGTACATCGGGTCGATCTCGTCGAGCCCGACGAAGCGCTTGAGGTCGATCTCCTGGGATTTCTCCGGGGCGAGCGATTCGAGTTCGCGATCCTCCACCACCACGAACTCGTTCTTCGCGACTTCGTAGCCGCGAATCAGCTCGTCGTAGTCGAGCACGCGCTCCTCCTTCTCGCAGAAGTAGCGCCGCGCCAGCGGCGTGCCGTGGCGGTCTACCATGCGCAGCGACACCGGCTTGGGCCGGTTGGCCGGGTAGAGGTTGACCGGCAGGCTGACCAGCCCGAAGGTGATGGTGCCCGACCACAGCGGGCGCGGACCGCTGGCGTGAAAGCGCTTCTTCTCGTCGCGCTTCGCCGATGGGCCCTTGCGCTTGTCCTTCTCCTTCTCTTTGCGCTTGCTCTGGCGCTTGCTCTGGCTAGGCACGCTTGCGCTCCTTCTTCAGGCTGGCCTCGAGCGCCTTGGACAGGTCGTCGGAAGCCTTGCGGCGACGAATGGGGGTGACCTTGACGCTCTTGCCGCGCTGCTTGGCCTCGATCAGCTCGAGCACCCGCTCGCGGTACTCGTCGTGATACTCCTCGGGGTCGAACTCCGCTTCCAGCATGCCGATCAGTTGGCGTGCCATGTCGAGCTCCTTGGCGTCGAGCGCCTTGCCCTTCGGCGGCTCCAGGGCGTCCACCGGGACCACCTGCTCTTCGTGGCGCAGCGACATCAGCATGGGGGCGCCGCGGTGCAGGCGCAGGGCACCGACGTAGCTCTTCTTGCGCATGACCCAGCGGGCCAGTCCCTCCTTGCCGCTGTTGCCCAGCGCCTCGGCCAGGGCGAAGTAGAGCGACTCGCTGCCGTCGGGGCCGAGGTAGTAGGGGCGGTCGTACCAGCGGTGGTCGATCACCTGTGGGGGCATGAAGCGAATCACTTCGATGTCGCGCCCCGAGTCCGGCTCCAGCGCCTCGAGCTCCTCCTTGTCGAACACCACCAAGCTGTTCTCGTCGGTGCGATAGGCGCGCCGGGTTTCGGCGTAGGGCACGACCTCATCGGTCTCGGGGTTGACCATGGCCTGTTTTACAGGCGAGCGATCCTTCTCGTGCAGCAGGCGGAAGTGAACGCTGCGGTCCTGCACCGCCGAGTAGAGCTTGACCGGAACCTGGACCTCGCCGAAGAGGATCACGCCCTTCCACATCGCTCTTGCTGCCATCAGTCTTCCTCCTCTCGAGGTTCCCCTTCCTCGTGGCATTCGGGGCAGACCGTCTCGCGGCTCTCGAAGCGTGTCGCCACGCACGACGGGCAGATCGGCCTGTCGCAATAAATGCAGTGATAGCCCGCCTCGTAATAGAAGGTTCGGTGGCAGAACTGGCAGGTTTCGGGGCCGGATTCAAGCCACCAGGGCGCTTCGCTCATGTCCTCTCCCTCGCTCCTTGCTGCCTATTTCACGCCGACGCGCTTGAGCAGGTCGGCATCCAGCGGGCGTGCCGCCTCGGTGAAGTCCGCCCAGGGGTCCTGGCGCAGGGCCGTGAGCCGGCGGCGCAGGTTCTCGACGTTGTAGCGGTCGGCGCGCAGCGCGGCGTTGAGCTCATCCCAGCGGATCGGCACCGCCACCGGAGCGTTCTCTCGAGCGCGCACCGTATAGGAGGCCACCGCCGTGGCACCGCGACCGTTGCGCAGGTAATCGATGAAGATGCGCCCCTCGCGCTTGGCCTTGGACATGTTGGTGGTCAGCCGCTGGGGGTCGTCCTGGGCATGTGCTTCGGCGAGGCTCTTGGCGAAGGCCTTGGCCTGGTCCCACTCGGCGCTGGGTTCGAGCGGCACCACCAGATGCAGCCCCTTGCCGCCGGTGGTGCGCAGGAACGGCGTGAGCCCCAGCGATTCGATTCGCTCGCGCAGGGTGCCGGCAACGCGCAGGATCTCCTTCCAGGCCATGCCCTCATCGGGGTCGAGATCGAATACCAAGTTATCTGGCTGCTCGAGATGGTCGATGCGGCTGCCCCAAGGATGGATCTCCAGCGCGCCGGCCTGGACCAGGCCCACCAGGTCGGCGGCGGTCTCGACATAGACGTATTCGGCGCTGCCTTTCTTCTCGGGCACGTCGATGCGCGGCACGCTGGCCGGGATGGCGCGGCGTGGGTGTTTCTGGAAGAAGCACTCGTCGTCGCGGCCCTGGGGGCAGCGCACCAGCGACAACGGCCGCCGCGCCAGGTGGGGCAGAACCCACTCCTGAATCTGCTCGTAGAAGCGCGCCAGGTCGAGCTTGGTCAGGCCCTGCTCGGGAAACAGCACACGGTCGGGGTGGGTGAGACGGACGCCGAGCAGCGAGGTCTCGTCCTTGCGCTTGCGCGTGGTCGGCTTGTCGGGCTTGGCCTCCTTTTCCGAGGTGCCTTCGGCGGCCATCTCCTTGGTCGGGGTCATGCGGATCTCCTCCGGATTACGATCCTCGCGCAGGCCGCGGAAGGCCGGGTGGCGCAGGCGGCCGTCGCGGGTGCGCTCGGTGAACTCCACTTCGATCACCAGCTCGGGGCGCACCCAGTGGGCCGAACGGCTGTCCGGCACGCTGCCGTGGAAGGGCGAACGTTTCACTTCGAGTTCCTGGAGTGTGGCACTCAATTGCTCCAGCAAACGATTGCTGAAACCGGTGCCGACGCGGCCGGCGTAGACCAGCCCGTTCTTGCCGTAGGCCCCCATCAGCAGCGAGCCGAAGCCGCTGCGCGAGCCACTGGGCTCGGTGTAACCGCCGACCACGAACTCCTCTTGGCTGACGCACTTGACCTTGAGCCAGTCGCGGCTGCGCTTCTGCTGGTAACGGCTGTCGGCGCGCTTGCAAATGATGCCCTCGAGCCCCATCTGGCAGGCGCGTTCATGGAAGGCTTCGCCCTGGGTCTCGATGTGATCGGAGTAGCGGATGGTGCCTTCCTTCATTCCCGCGGCATCGAGCAGCACTTCGAGGGTGCGCTTGCGCTCGAGCAGCGTCACGTCCGAGAGGTCATGTCCTTCGAGATAGGGCAGGTCGAAGACCTGGTAGACCAGGGCGGACGTACGACCGTCGGAGAGCGCTTCCTGCAGTTGGCCGAAGCGGCTGACACCGTCGTTGCCCATGGCCACCACCTCGCCGTCGAGCAGTGCCGAGTCCACCGGCAGCGGTGCCAGCGCCCGGGCGATTTCGGCAAAGCGCTGGGTCCAGTCCTTGCCGTTGCGGGTAATGAGGTGCACGTCACCGTTTTCGATGCGAGCGAGCAGGCGGTAACCATCGAGCTTGATCTCGTGGATCCAGTCGCCCTTGCTGGGCACGTCGCGGGCCAGGGTGGCGAGCTGCGGTTTTACCTCGCGGGGCAGCTTCGCGCGCCGGGCACCGTCGAGGTCTGACGGATCGGGCAGGGCACGGCTTTTCGAGGACCAGGTGGCGTCTCGGTCCTCGGCGATCTCATCCATTCTGCGACCGCTGGCGACGCTCGCGTCGAGATCGACCGTGAGCGAATCATCCATGCGTGGCTTCTCGTCGTGGCGCTTGATCAGCAGCCAGTTGCGGCCGTGTTTGTCCTGGCGCTTGCCGCTCATGCGGGTCAGGGTCCAGTTGCCCTTGAGCCGTTCGCCGTCGAGTTCGATGTCGATGCGATCCTGCTTGGGCCGCCCCTTGACCTGCCAGGTGCCCCGGTCCCACAGCATGACGGTACCCCCGCCATAGGACTTTTCGGGGATCACGCCCTCGAACTCGCCATACTCCAACGGGTGATCCTCCACCTCGACCGCCAGGCGCTTCTCGCCGGGCTCGAGGCTCGGCCCCTTGGGCAGGGCCCAACTGCGGAGTACGCCATCCTGCTCCAGGCGCAGGTCGAAATGATCGTGGCTCGCCGCATGCTTGTGCATCACGTAGAGATTTCCCGACGCGGCCTTGCCTTGCGCCTTGCCGGCGGGTTCCCTGGTTCGCGTGAAGTCGCGCTTGCGGCGGTACTCCTCGAGTTTCTCCATCGGCTCCATCCTTGGCCGCTGAATCCCAGGCCACAAAGGCCTCGTCTTTCAGACTAGTCCCGCTTGGCGTAGGCACCAAACCCATAACGCAGCGCAACGGTCTTATCATTTCCCAAGCCCATGCATCGCCGAGTCATGAGGCTTTGCGTGCCGATTTGTTTCACTGGGGTTTGGAAGGGTAAAGAATCGTCTTCCTCATGGAACCTTGGGCAGCGCCTACTTATCTTGATGAATGTAGGGAAGCGAAGAGAGCCTCTCAGTGCGGCTCTCCAAAAGGACTGTCATGGAGATAGACGGATGAAGCGGAACATTTTTGTCGTAGCGCTGGAAGAACAGCAGCGCCAGGAATTGGAAACCTTGCGCCACTCCGATGGGTTCAACGTGCACAGCCTGCTGTCGGTCAAGACGGCCGTGGAGTCGGAGCGTTTTTCTTTCAATGCGTTATTGGATGAAGCGCGCCGCAAGCTCGAGGCCTTCGATGGCTCCATCGATGCCATCGTGGCGCAGTGGGACTTTCCCACCAGCGTGATGGTGCCGATCCTGTGCCGGGAATACGGCATCCCGTCGGCCTCGGTCGAGAGCGTGCTCAAGTGCGAGCACAAGTACTGGAGCCGGCTGGAGCAACAGAAAGTCATTCCCGAAGTCGTGCCCGAGTTTTGTGGCGTGGACCCCTTTGCGGACGATCCGCTGTCCCAGGTCACCCTCGGCTATCCGTTCTGGATCAAGCCAGTCAAGGCGTTCTCCTCCCATCTCGGGTTCAAGATCGAGAACGAGGAGCAATTCCACGCAGCGATCAAGGAAATTCGCGAGGGCATTCGTCAACTGGGCGACCCTTTCAACGAGGCACTGCGCCATGCCGAGCTGCCTCCTGAAATCCAGCAGATGGATGGTAATTCATGCATTGCCGAACAGATCGTTGCGGGTGTGCAGGGTGCACCCGAAGGCACGGTCTATCGTGGCGAATTCAACGTCCATGGCATCATCGCCCAGCCCAATTCGGTCAACAAGGACATTCCCTATGATCGTCTGGAGTATCCCAGCAACCTGCCCGAGCACATTCATCACGAAATGATCGATGTATCGCGCCGATTCCTCGAGCATATCGGCTATGACAACGGCTGCTTCAACGCCGAGTTCATGTGGGACGAGAAGAAGGACAAGCTGTGGCTGATCGAGGTCAATACGCGGATCTCACAGTCCCATAGCGAGATCTTCATCATGGTCGACGGGATGTCGAACCATGAGGTCGCCATCGATATCGCCCTTGGTGAACGGCCCTCACTAGTCAATCGGCAAGGCGTGGCCGCCGTGGCGGCCAAGTGCTATATCCCCTACGAGCACAAGGACGGCATTGTCAGGCGGATACCCAGCGAAGCGGAAATCGAGGCGCTGTGCGAGCGTTATCCCGGCACCAAAGTGCGAATCGATGTGGCGCCTGGTACGCGGCTGGGAGAGCTGCTGCACCAGGACAACTTTTGCTATCGCCTGGGTACCCTCTATGTTGCGGGTGAGGACCATGAACAGATCGAAGAGCGCTACCGGGCATGCCTGGAGGCGCTCCAGTTCGAGATCGAACCCACCGAATGAACCCGCAAGGAGGAATCGTGAGTGTCGTAGATTCGTTTCCCTACAAGGTTCGCGTGATCGAGAACGTCTTCATTCCCATGCGTGATGGGGCTCAGCTGGCAGCCAGGATCTGGCTGCCGGAGGGGGCCGAAAGTGCCCCAATGCCGGCGATCATGGAGTACATCCCTTACCGCAAGCGCGACATCACCCGGGCTCGTGACGCCACCAACCACGCCTACATGGCGGGCCATGGCTATGTTTGCGTCCGTGTCGACATGCGTGGTAGCGGTGACTCCGACGGTGTAGTGACCGACGAGTACACCCGGCAGGAGCAGGAGGATGGCGTCGACGCCATTGCCTGGCTCGCCGAGCATCCCTGGTGCGACGGCAACGTCGGCATGATGGGCATCTCCTGGGGCGGCTTCAACAGCCTGCAGGTGGCCGCCAAGCAGCCGCCGGCGCTGAAGGCGATCATCAGCATCTGCTCGAGCGATGACCTCTATGCCGACAACATGCACTACATGGGCGGCTGCCTGCTCGGCGACAACCTGTCGGAAGCCACGGTGATGTTCGCCTTCAACACCCTGCCGCCGGATCCCCTGATCGTCGGCAACCGCTGGCGCGACATGTGGTTCGACCGTATGGAGAACAGCGGCCTGTGGCTCGAGCCGTGGCTGGAACATCAGCGACGCGGCCCTTATTGGTCGACCAGTTCGGTGAATGAGTATTACTCGGCGATCCAGTGTCCGGTGTATGCCATCGGTGGCTGGGCCGACGGCTTTACCAATACCGTTCTGCGCCTGATGCAGCATCTGGAGGTGCCGCGCAAAGGCTTGATCGGGCCTTGGGGGCACAAGTATCCCCATCAGGGACTTCCAGGACCGGCCATCGGTTTTCTTCAAGAGGCCCTGCGCTGGTGGGATCACTGGCTCAAGGGCCAGGACACCGGCATCATGGACGAACCCATGCTGCGCGCCTGGGAGCAGGACAGTGTGCCGCCCGATACTTCCTATGAGGAGCGTCCAGGGCGCTGGATCGGTGAATCCAGCTGGCCATCCGACAATATCAGCACGAGGCGCTATGGTTTGGCCCCCTATACCATTGCCATGGGCGAGGGGCATGGCGCTCTGCATCAGCGTGAAGGACAGGAGAGTGTGCTGGCGCTGCAGTCGCCGCTCAGCGTCGGCCTGGCGGCAGGCAAGTGGTGCTCCTATGCCGCCACGCCGGACCTGCCGGGCGACCAGCGTGAGGAGGATGGCGGTTCGCTGATCTTCAGCAGTCATCAACTCGCCGAGCCGCTCGACATCTTCGGCATGCCGGTGGTGGAGCTCGAACTCTCCTGCGACAAGCCGCAGGCGATGTTGGCGGTGCGCCTCTCCGACGTGGCACCGGACGGCAAGTCGACTCGCGTCACCTATGGCCTGCTCAACCTGTCGCACCGCGACAGCGACGCCGATCCCGAGCCGCTGGTACCGCACCAGCGCTATCGTGTACGAATCCCGATGAACGGTATCGCCCAGCACTTCCCGGCGGGACATCAGCTACGCGTGTCGATCTCGTCCTCCTATTGGCCGCTGGCCTGGCTGCCACCGGAGTCGGCCCAGGTCGATATCTACCCTGACAGCAGTGTGCTGGTACTGCCTGAGCGAACGCCGGGCGAAGAGGATGGACGCCTGCCCGAGTTCGACGAGCCCCAGGAAGCGCCTCCTCTGGACATCCATACCTTCGCTGCCAGCGAGCACAACTGGCTGTTGCACCGCGACCTGGCGACCAAGGAATCGACCCTCGAGGTGATCAACGACCAGGGGCACTTTCGTATCGAGGACATCGGTACCGAGATCAGGCGCAGCACCCGCGAGTGGTATACCACCGTCAACGACGACTTCACCTCGGCGCGCGGCGAGACCTATACCGAGCGTACCTTCAAGCGCGATGACTGGAACGTGGAGGTCTATACGCGCACCGTATTGAGCTGCGACGAGAGTAATTTCTTCGTCCATGCCCAGCTCGATGCCTACGAGGACGAGTACCGGGTCTTCTCCAAGAACTGGGAAAGGGTGATTCCGCGCGATCACATGTAGGTACACGCCGTCCACACCACGCCGCCCCATCCTCGGGCGGCGTTTTTCATGTCACGGCAGGAGCTGAACGCAAAAAAGCCCCCCGGCCGAATGAAACGCCAACTATTGGGGGACAGTTCAGAACCGGGGGAAGCGAGGGGCTTGGTCTCTCACTGCACGTATCCTTTCCCAGTGGCTCCATGGCCGAGGACATGGCGACACGAGCGAGAAAACTGCCGGAGAACATTCCCCGGCAGCTTCGGCTGCTCAAGACCGGTGATCGATCATGAAGGCATGGATTCAGCTGTTCTTGCCTCCCTTTCGACCAGCTTCGGAGGCCTTCTGACGGTCATTGGCGAAGTTGCCGCCACTCTGCTGTCCGCCTTTCTGACCGGCCTGAGAGGCCTTCTGCCGATCGTTGGCAAAGTTGCCGCTGCTGCGCTGACCGCCTTTCTGGCCGGCTTCAGAGGCCTTCTGCGGGTCGTTGGCGAAGTTGCCGCTGCTGTTCTGACCACCCTTCTGGCCGGCCCGAGAGGCCTTCTTCGGGTCGTTTGCAAAGTTACCGGGGTTCTGGTCGCGCTGTGCCATGGTAATCTCCTTGGATCCTTTCTGCATGGTCGTTCATGCATGTACTTCCATTTACCGGGAATCCGGCACTGCTGGCGTCTGCCATCGTCTTTGAAGATAGAAGCCGCTTTAAAAGCCCATCAAGGAAATTGCTGTTTCCAAGTGAAAAGAAAGTTGTACCGGTTCACTTTCGCAACTCATTTGCATCACGACTTTGGCACATCGTTGTCGACAACGTGCTCCATTCGCTTGGGAAGCGCCCGAGCATGGGGTAACATGCGGTGAACAATCGATGAGCCCGAAGTGGCGGCCCCAGGGCCCCGAGCTCGAGGAACCGGAGGAGAATCCATGGCCTTTGCCCAGAAATTCATCGTTGCCGATGACCATCCGCTGTTCCGTGCAGCGCTGACGCAGGCGCTGCGCCAGCTGGCGCCCCAGGCCGAAATCGTCGAGTCCGACACCATGGAGGCAACCTGTGAGGTCGTCAACCGCCATCCTGACGCCGATCTGATCCTGCTGGACCTGCATATGCCGGGCGCCCATGGCTTTTCCGGCCTGATCCAGCTGCGTGGACAGACCCCGGACATTCCGGTGGCGGTGGTTTCCGGCAGTGACGAGCCCCACGTGGTGCGTCGCGCCATCGACTACGGGGCATCAGGCTTCATTCCCAAATCTTCCTCCCTGCAGCTGATTGCCGAGGCGGTCGGCGAAATCCTTGACGGTGAAGTGTGGTTGCCCCAGGAGTTGGCCGACTCCCTGGGCGATGCCAACGAGGAGGAGACCCGCTTCGCCGAGGCCATCGCCTCGCTGACGCCGCAGCAGTTCCGGGTTCTCAACATGCTCACCGAAGGCCTGCTCAACAAGCAGATCGCTTACGAGTTGAACGTCTCCGAAGCCACCATCAAGGCCCATGTGACGGCTATCCTACGCAAGCTGGGCGTGCATTCGCGCACCCAGGCGGTGATCGCGGCCCAGAAGCTCGAGGTGGAGCCGCCCAAGGTGGAATCCTAGCTTCGAGCTTCGAGCTTCGAGCTTCGAGCTTCGAGCTTCGAGCTTCGAGCTTCGAGCTTCGAGCTTCGAGCTTCGAGCTTCGAGCTTCGAGCTTCGAGCTTCGAGCGAGGGGCCCACGACATGGTCGTGGGCCCCTCGTGTTTTGCATGATGCTCGTTGCTCGTTGCTCGTTGCTCGTTGCTCGTTGCGCTAGGCGCTTGGCGCCCGACTGGCCTGCAGCGTGCGGGTCAGCAGGGCGCGCAGGGCAGCAGGGCGCACCGGCTTCTGCAGTAGATGGTAGCCGCTGCGGCGGATCTCTTCGGCCACCTCCTCGGTACGGTCGGCGGTGATGACGATACCTGGTACCGCGCTCTGCAGTCGTTCGCTGAGGGCTTCCAGCGCCATCAAGCCGGTCACCTCGTTGTCGAGGTGGTAGTCGGCGAGAATCGCGTCCGGCTCGCCGTCGAGGTTACGCAACACCGACTTGGCGCCGCCAATGGTGGTGGCGGTATAGACCTCGCAGCCCCAGCCCGAGAGCATCGCTTTCATGCCTTCCAGGATCAGCGTCTCGTTGTCGACGCACAGGATGCGTGTACCCACCAGCTTGTTGCCCACGCGCCGTGGCGAGGCGGCTTCCTCGGCGCGCTCCGCCTCGCTGCGCGGGGTCACCACCGGCACGCTGACCGAGAACATGGTGCCGACGCCCTCGCGGGAGGTGACCTTGATCGGATGATCGAGCACGCGGCTCATGCGGTCGGCGATCGACAGCCCCAATCCCAGGCCCTTCTCGCTCTCCTTGTGTCGTGTGGTCTGGTCGAGGCGGCGGAACTCCTGGAAGATCTCCGCCTGCTTGGATTCGGGGATGCCCGGGCCCGAGTCCCATACCTCGATGGTCAGACGCGCGCCGCGCCGCCGGCAGCCCAACAGCACCCGCCCCTCCTGGGTGTAGCGCAGCGCGTTCGACAGGAAATTCTGCACGATTCGCCGCAGCATCTGGGGGTCGCTGTCGACCCAGGCACGGGTCGGGACCACCACCAGATCGAGGCCGCGCTCCTCCGCCATGACCTCGAATTCGGCACGCAGCGGACGGAAGATATCGGCCAGCGCAAAGTGGTTGCGCCGCGGGGTGAGAGCACCTGCGTCGAGCTTGGAGATGTCGAGCAGGGTGCCGAGCAGCTCCTCGGCGGCCTGCAGCGAGTTGTCGATATGGCCGATGGTGCGCTTCATGTCCTCGGCGTCCATCTCATGCGAGAGGGCCGAGGTGAACAGGCGTGCGGCGTTCAACGGTTGTAGCAGGTCGTGGCTGGCGGCAGCGAGGAAACGGGTCTTGGAAGCGTTGGCGTCCTCGGCCACCTGCTTGGCCTGGCGCAGGGCCTGCTCGGCCTCGGCCCGTACGCGGTTCTCCTGGCGCAGCGCGGTATTGGCTTCCGACAGTGCCTGGGTACGTTCGCGCACCCGTTCCTCCAGCGTCTCGTTGGTCTCCTTCAGGGCGATCTCGGCCAGGCGCCGCTCGGTAATGTCCTGGTAGAGAGCGAAGAAACCGAGGATGGCACCGCTGTCGCCGAAGTGTGGCGTATAGGTCACCAGCATGTAGCGCAGATCGTCGGCGAGGCGCAGCGATACCTCGAAGTTGACCCGTTCGCCAGCCAGCGCCCGGTGGATCCAGGGCTCGCGCTCGAGCGCCATCTCATCGCTGATGACACTATTGACGTGCTTGCCGATGACCTCGTTGCGATCGATGCCGAAGGCCTGCTCGTAGGCGCGGTTGGTGAAGAGGTAGCGGCACTCCTTGTCGAAGTAGGCGATCAGCGCCGGCACGTTGTCGGTGTAGATGCGGATGTTGTTCTCGGAGCGTATCAGCGCCTCCTCGATGCGCTTCTGCTGGGTGATGTCCTGGTAGGTATAGACGAAGCCGCCGCCCGGCATGGGGTTGCCCTGTACCTCCAGCACGCTGCCGTCCTGGCGGTAACGCACGTAGCGGTGGGGCTGGCCCTCGCGAATGTTGTCGATCAGCAGCTGCACGTGCTCTTCCGGGTCGCCGGGCCCGTATTCGCCGTTGTGGGCGTTGTAGCGGAAGATCTTGTCCATCGGCGCGCCGACCCGGATCAGGTGGTCGGGGAAGCGGAACAGCTCCAGGTAGCGCTGGTTCCACACCACCAGGCGCATGTTCTGGTCGACCACGCTGATGCCCTGGTTGATGTTCTCGATGGTCGCCTGCAGCAGGGCGCGGTTGAACTCCAGTACCTGGGAGGCTTCGTCGACGATGGAGATCACGTCGGAGATGCCGATGCCGCGCCCCTGCAGTGCCGAGTTGACCACGATGCGCGCCGAGGAGGCCCCCAGCACCGAGGCCAGGAAGCGTTCGGTGAACTGGATCACGTCGATCGAGGCGCGGTTGCCATCCTCCAGCGGTTTGCCGGCACGCCGCGCGTAGTCGTCGAAGGCGCGAGCCACCTGGCCGGCGCCGAGGAAGCGCTCGCACAGCACCTTGAGGTCGCCGACGGTAGTGGCGCCGGTCCAGGGGCGGTTGACCGAGGTCTGGCGGGTTTCGACGCTGTCGACGAACAGCGAGGCCTGGATACGTTCGACCACCCGCTGCGAGGTGACCTGGGAAACGAAGATGTAGCAGAACAGGTTGACCCCGAGCGAGAGCATCACGCCATGGGTGAAGGAGTCGCCGAAATTGAGCCCGAACAGCGCGGTGGGCGTCAGCCAGGGATGGCCGAAAGGGCCCCCGGCGAGCCAGTCGGCCGGCAGCACGCCAGCCTGGATCATCCCCGGCATGAGCAGGCTGTAGGCCCAGATGGCGAATCCGGCGTTCATGCCCACCACCACTCCGAGCCGGTTGCCACGCTTCCAATAGAGCCCGCCGATCAGGGCGGGAGCGAACTGGGCCGCTGCGGCGAAGGAGAGCATGCCGATCGATGCCAGCGAGGTGAACTCTCCGATCAACTGGTAAAAGCCATAGGCCAGCGCCAGGATCACGCCGATGGTGATGCGTCGGGCCTGGAGCACCAGGCGCCCGTAGTCGCGCGGGCGGGCATCCAGCCAGCGCAGGCGGAACAGCAGCGGAATCACGATTTCGTTGGAGATCATGATCGACACAGCGACCGTGGCAACGATGACCATGCCGGTCGCCGCGGAGAAACCGCCGATATAGGTGAGCAGGGTCAGCCACTGCTGGCCGGCAGCCATCGGCAGCGCCAGCACGAAGGTGTCGGGCTCCACCGAGCCGTCGGGGAACAGGGCCAGGCCTGCGGCGGCAATGGGCAGAATGAAGAAGGCGAAGGCCACCAGGTAGAGCGGAAACAGCCAGCGTGCCTTGGCGGCATCGTTGGGGTGGGTGTTCTCCACCACGGCGACATGGAACTGGCGTGGCAGGCAGAAGATCGCCAGCATTGCCAGCAGCGTCTGGGCCCAGAAGCCGCGGCCGAAGTCCTGGTCGGCGAGCTGGCGCTGAAGCTCCATTTGGGTGTCGGCCAGTGCCATCAGCTCACCGAGGCCATCGAACATGCCCCAGGTGACATAGGCGCCAAGGATCAGGAAGGCCAGCAGCTTGACCATCGACTCGAAGGCGACGGCATGGATCAGCCCCTCATGATGCTCGGTGGCATCGGTGTGGCGCGTACCGAACAGAATGGCGAACGCTGCCATCACGATGGCAACGAAGAAGGCCGTATCGGCGAAGAGCGGGGTGTGGGTGATGTCGGCCGCATCCGTCAGTACGGCGAACGAGGTCGACACGGCCTTCAACTGCAGGGCGATGTAGGGCAGTGTGCCGATCAGCGCGACCAGGCTGGCGAAGGCCGCCAGGGATTGCGCCTTGCCGTAGCGCGAGGCGATGAAGTCGGCGATCGAGGTGATGTTCTGTCGCTTGGCCACCCGGATCATCTTGGCGAGTATCGGCCAGAACAGCAGGAAGGTCAGGATCGGCCCGACATAGATACTGGCAAAGGACCAGCCGGAAGTCGCTGCCTGGCCGACCGCCCCGTAGAAGCTCCACGAGGTGCAGTAGATGGCCAGGGCCAGGATGTAGATGACCGGACGCTGGCGACTGGCGCCGCGCCGACGCGCATTGCGGTCGCCCAGCCAGGCGATGCCGAACAGTATGGCGATGTAGAGCAGTGAAACCGCGATCAGCAGCCAACCGGCAAACATGGATTCTCCCCCCGGTAACTGCGGACCATTCTAAAGCGATATCGACCCGAGGACACTCGGGCCGGTGATGCCTGGCCCCTGGCCAGGTTGACTGTGCTGACGCCTCACCAGGGGGAGCATACCGCCTGGAAAAGACGCGATTCCTGTTCGATCTGGCGCAGGGCATCGAGGCGTGGCTGACGGCTGCCATTGGTCAGCGGCACCATCTCGGCCGTGGAGCAGTTCATCAGGTAGGGCTGGTGATGAAGCTGATCCACGTACTCCTTCTCGAAGCGGTAGAGGATGAACTCGACCAGCTGCTGCTCTTCGGCCTGCCGAAGCACCATGCTGCTCTGGTCGACCACGCTGAAAGCCTTGGTCATGGGGTATAGGTAGGTCCAGGGCCGCCAGGGCATGCTGTCCTGCTCGGTATCCACCACCCGAGCCGTGGTGGGCAGCTGGCTTTGCTTGTGGTCGAACCAGGAGTATTCGTAGTGGATCTGGTAGCCGAGCATGCCCAGGCCGGCGCAGACCGGGATGATCCATGTCGGCAATCGCTTGCCGCTGGCCAGGCGCAGCATCAGGCCAATGCCGGCAGCACCCAGGCCGGCGAAGATCGCCGCAATCAAGTGCCATATCATAACGCCACCTTTCTCAAAGCAATCGGGCTTCCCGATGGGAAGCCCGATCTGGTTCGGTCCCCGACCCGCAGCGGGCCGGGAGGCCATTATGGCTTAGTGGTCGAGTGCGGCGCCAGCGCCTTTCGGATAACGCACGCTCTGCACCAGATCCTGGATCTCCTGCGGCGGTTCCTCGGTGGCGGTGGAGACCGCATAGGCCACGGCGAAGTTGATCATCGCGCCCACGGCACCGAAGGAGAGCGGCGAGATACCCATGATCCAGTTGTCCTGGGTATTCGGCAGCATGTTGGTGCCGGGAATGAAGAACCAGCCCAGGTAGGTGAAGATGTACAGCAGGGTGGCGATCAGGCCGGCCAGCATGCCGCAGATGGCGCCCTTGCTGTTCATCCGAGTGGAGAAGATACCCATCATCAGCACCGGGAACAGCGAGGCGGCAGCGATACCGAAGGCGAGGGCCACGGTCTGGGCGGCGAATCCGGGAGGATTGAGGCCCAGATAGGTCGCCAACAGGATGGCGCCTGCCATGGAGATCCGCGCCGCCAGCATTTCACCCTTCTCGGTGATGTTGGGGTTGATGGTGTTCTTGATCAGGTCATGACTGATGGCGGAGGAGATCGCCAGCAGCAGGCCCGCCGCGGTGGAGAGCGCCGCCGCGATACCCCCGGCTGCGATCAGACCCACGACCCAGCCCGGCAGGTTGGCGATTTCAGGATTCGCCAGTACCAGGATGTCATTGTTCACCGTCAGTTCGTTGCCTTCCCAGCCGCGCTGCTCGGCGATCGGTTGGAAGGCCGGGTTGGCATCGTTGTACATCTGGATGCGCCCGTCGTTGTTGCGATCGGTGAAGGTGATCAGCCCGGTATCTTCCCAGGTGCGCACCCACTCCGGACGCTCTTCGTAGAGAAGTGCCTGGTCCGCGGCTTCCTCGTAGTCCTGCACCTGACCGGCCATTTCCGGGAAGATGGTGGTGGCCAGGTTGAGGCGTGCCATGGAGCCTACGGCCGGTGCGGTCAGGTAGAGCAGGGCGATGAACACCAGTGCCCAACCTGCGGACCAGCGCGCGTCGGCGACCTTCGGTACGGTGAAGAAGCGGATGATGACGTGGGGCAGGCCGGCAGTACCGATCATCAGCGACAGGGTGAACAGCACCATGTTGAGCTTGTTGTCCACGTCGGCGGTGTAGTCACGGAAGCCCAGCGCATTGACCACTTCGTCGAGCTTGGCCAGCAGCGGCATGCCGGATTCGGTATGGGTGCTGAACATGCCGAACATCGGGATCGGGTTGCCGGTCAGCTGCATGGCGATGAACACGGCGGGGATCGTGTAGGCGATGATCAGCACGATGTACTGGGCCACCTGGGTGTAGGTGATGCCTTTCATGCCGCCGAATACTGCATACAGGAAAACGATGGCCGCGGCGATCCAGATACCCACGCTGCTGGGCACCTCGAGGAAGCGCGAGAAGGCCACGCCGGCGCCGGTCATCTGGCCGATGACGTAGGTCACCGAGGCGACGATCAGACAGACGACGGCAACGATGCGGGCCGTCTTGCTGTAGAAACGATCGCCGATGAAGTCGGGCACGGTGAACTTGCCGAACTTGCGCAGGTAGGGCGCAAGCAGCATGGCCAGAATCACGTAGCCGCCGGTCCAGCCCATCAGGAAGGTGGAGTTGGCATAGCCGCCGGAAGCCAGCAGGCCGGCCATGGAAATGAAGGAGGCCGCGGACATCCAGTCGGCCGCAGTGGCCATGCCGTTGGTGATCGGATGGACGCCGCCGCCGGCGACGTAGAAATCCTTGGTCGAACCGGCACGTGCCCAGATGGCGATGCCGATATAGAGAGCGAAAGAGCCGCCCACGAAGAGAAGGTTGATGGCAAACTGACTCATGCTGGCTTACTCCCCGAGGCCGAACTTCTGGTCGAGCTTGTTCATCTTCCAGGCGTAGAAGAAGATCAGGCCGATGAAGGTCAGGATGGATCCCTGCTGGGCGAACCAGAACCCGAGATCGGTACCGCCGACCGGGATGCCGGAAAGAAGGGGGCGAAACAGGATGGCGCAGCCATAGGAGACGAATGCCCAAACGATCAGGCACCCGGTTATCAGGCGTACGTTCGCCTTCCAGTATGCAGCAGCATTGGTTTTATCATCTGCCATAGTGATGCTCTCCACTTGTTGTTGAGGTTGGGAAGTCGCCAAGAGGGTTGCCAAGCTTCATCAGGGGTTCGCACTAAGCGATTCGAGTCGGGTGGTATGGACGCTGGCGCTGGCAAGCGCCTGATGTTCCCATGCTCCCTGCGGACGAGCCGCACTTCCCACCACGTCTGGTTACCGATCGTCGAGCCGCGTTATCAAGGTACGTCTGCCCCGAATGACTCATGGGCAATAGTGGTCAATAAATCAGAAAAATAAAATCCCAGACTTTGGTATCATGAGCAAACTATAATGATCTTATTCTTACTTTTTCCCTTTTGTATCATGTGGTTGTGATTAGCTTCCGCTGGGATTTGCAATGTTTCCGTCTGGGCGTTAGGACGATTGTCTATCATTGGACTTTTGTCTACGTCTCTTCCTTGTAAGACCATTGTCTAGTGCAGATTGAAAACTCCCGGAGGCAACTCCCTTGGACGTTGGTCTAGGTTATGTCTTGAAAGTCGGGGCTGTTATTCTGCCCTAGGAAGTCCTATTCGATGTGAATGACATCGGAATATAGCGAGGGAATGTTTCTTTATTGTTTCGGGCGACAGGGACGTAGATGGCCCAGGCTGGGTTTCCCTTGGTATTGCGACCTGCTCGCCAGGCCTCCTTTCGGACTCGTTCGGATGCCGATGGCGATGGCGGCCGCACAACGAGGGCTACAACATGGTCGATGTCGATCTTTCCCAACCCCCGTTCTCCTTTCTGGATGAAGAGGGGCGTGAGCGCGTCCGCAATGGCATCGACCTGGCCTATTTCGATCGCGACGAGGTCATCCTCGAAACCGGCCAGCCCGGGGAGTACGTCTTTCTCATCCACAAGGGAGAGGTTGCCGAGCTTGATACCACGCAGCCGGGTGCGCGTGAGCGAATCGGCCATTATACGGCCGGCGATCTCTTCGGGGCCATCAGCATCCTCAATGGCAAGAGCCGCTACCGTTTTCGCGCCGAGCAGGAGAGCCTCTGTTATCTGCTGCCCAAGGCGCTGTTCCTGCAGCTTGCCGACGATTACCCCGCTTTCGCCGAGTTCTTCCGCCAGACATTGGCACACAAGACGCGCCTGCTGACCGAACAGCGCGCAGAGGGGGGCGTGACCATGGCCGGCTTCATGCTGGCAAGGGTCGAAGAGTGCATGCGCCCGCCGCTGTGCATGGGGCCGGGGGCGACCATCGCCGAGGCGGTGGCCAGGCTGCACGAGAGTCATGCCGACAGCTTGCTGGTGGAAGGCGGGGACGGTGCGGGCATGGTGACCAAGACCGACCTGCTCGAAGCATTAGTGCTCCATGAGCGCGGGAAGGAGAGTCCACTGCAGGATATTGCGCACTTCGAGCTGGTCACGGTACGCCCCGAACAGTATCTGTTCGAAGTGCTCGTGATGATGACCCGCCATAAGGTGGAGCGGGTCGTGGTATTGGAGCAGAAGCAGGAACAGGAAAAAGGCTCACCGATCGGTGTCGTGGAACTCACCGACGTGCTCAGCTACTTCTCCAGCCGCAGCTATGTGGTGAGCCTGCAAGTGGAACAGGCGGACAGTCTCGATGCCCTGTTCCGCGCCAGCCGCCGCACACCCGAGCTGGTCAAGGCGCTGATGGCACAAGGCGTCAAGCTGCGCTTCGCCATGGGTCTGCTGGCGGCGCTCAACGGTCGCATCATGTCCAAGGCCTGGAGCTTTCTGATCGACGAGCGTTACCACGCCGACAGCTGCCTGATGGTGATGGGCAGCGAAGGGCGGGGCGAGCAGATCCTCAAGACCGACCAGGACAACGGCCTGATACTTGCCGATGGACTCGAATGGCCGGATGTGGGCGAACAGATGCAGCGGCTCACCGAAACGCTGATCGAACTGGGTTACCCGCCCTGTCCCGGCAACATCATGGTCAACAACCCCGACTGGGTGGGGTCCGTTTCCCAGTGGCGCGAGCGCATCGCCCGCTGGGCCGAGAAACGTGACGGCGACAGCCTGATGAAGCTTGCCATCATGCTCGATTCCCACGCCGTGGCAGGCAATCCAGCGCTGCTCGATCGCGTGCGTCAGGCCCTCTTCGAGCAGTGCTCGCGTGACGAGATCCTGCTCTCCTATTTCGCTCGCACGGCGCTGCGCTTCTCCACCCCCCTGACCCTGTTCGGTTCACTAAAGAAGCCTCAGCACGGCATCGACATCAAGAAGGGCGGCATCTTCCCCATCGTACATGGGGTGCGCACCATGGCGCTGGAGCGGCGCATCAAGCCCACTTCGACATTGGAGCGGCTCGAGGCCTTGGCGGCGGATGGAAGGTTGGAAGAGCGAGTCGCCGAGGATCTGGCCGAGGCGCTGTCGTTGTTCACCGAATTGCGCCTCAAGCAGCAACTGGAGCGCCTGGGCGGCGATACCGACAACCAGAGCCCGGACCGTGTCGTGGTTCAGCAGCTGTCGTCACTGGAGCGCGACCTGCTGCGGGAAGCATTGCACATCGTGAAGGACTTCAAGCAGAGCCTGTCGCAGCGTTACCACCTCGAATACTCCTGAGGGCGGCGACTGCGAGAGGTAGAAAGGAACCAAGGAGGAACGGCATGTTTCGAGCTTTGCGCCGGGCCCATGATCGTCGTCGCCATGCCGGCGGCGAGTATGGCTGGCTTTTTCATCCCTACACCGGGGATGAGCTGGTGGCCATCGATTGCGAGACCACCGGTGTCGATACGCGTACCGCCGAGCCCGTGTCCATCGGTGCGGTCAAGGTGCGCGGCGATAGAGTGCTGACCAGCGAATCGCTGGACCTGCGTCTCAAGCGACCCGCTACGCTGACTGGCGACTCGATCCGTGTGCATGGGTTGCGGGGCATCGACCTCGACGATGGCATCAGCCTGGACGAAGCCTTGGTGACACTGCTCGACTTCATCGGCAACCGTCCGCTGCTGGGCTGGCGGCTCGACTTCGACCTGACCATCCTCAATCGCCAGATTCGTCCGCGCTTCGGCTTCGACCTGCCCAACAGCGGCATCGACGTGGCGCAGCTGTACCACCGGCAGCAGCGTCGCAGTGTCATGGAACCCGAGCCGCGCTCGCAGCGTTTCGAGGCGGTGGCGGAGGCCCTGGGTGTGCCGGTCATGGGGCGCAATACCGCCCTCGGTGACGCCGTGACCACGGCATTGATGTACCTGCGCCTGGAGCGGGCCGCAATGCTGGACCGCCGCGAGGCGTGAGGCGGCAAGACGCCTGGGAAAATTGCCCTGGCAAGGCGGCATGGCGTCGCCACTGAGTCGAGGCGATGGTAGGATGGCCTCCGTCATCCACCACGCTCTGGCAGTCCGTGACCATGCAAGACGCCGTGATTTTCAATCCTCATATTGCCGACGACCCTGATGCTCATCAGGAGCAGGGCAATGGGAGCGAGGAGACCTCGCCCCTGGAGGCGCTCGATGCCAAGGCCCGGCGCGAGTTCAACAAGCTGCAGAAGCGCCTGCGCCGCCAGGTGGGCAATGCCATTATCGACTACGGCATGATCCACGAGGGCGATCGCGTCATGGTCTGCCTATCGGGCGGCAAGGACAGCTATACCCTGCTGGAGATCCTGCGCAACCTGCAGCGCAATGCGCCGGTGAACTTCTCGCTGGTGGCGGTCAATCTCGACCAGAAGCAGCCGGGTTTCCCCGAGCACGTGCTGCCCGAGTATCTCGATTCCGTTGGCGTCGAGTACTACATCCTCGAGCGCGATACCTATTCGGTGGTGAAGGAGAAGACGCCGGAGGGCAAGACCACCTGCGCGCTCTGCTCACGGCTGCGTCGCGGCTCCCTCTACGGCTTCGCCGAGGAGATCGGCGCGACCAAGGTGGCGCTGGGCCACCATCGCGAGGACATCCTGGAGACGCTGTTCCTCAATATGTTCTACGGTGGCTCTCTCAAGGCGATGCCCCCCAAGCTGCTCTCCGACGACGGCAAGAACATCGTCATCCGCCCCCTGGCCTACTGCCGCGAGGCGGATATCGCCGAGTTTGCCCGGCTGATGGACTTCCCCATCATTCCCTGCAACCTGTGCGGCTCACAGCCCAACCTGCAGCGCCAGGTGGTCAAGGAGATGCTGGCCGAGTGGGAGCGCAAGCACCCCGGGCGCATCGAATCCATGTTCAAGGCGGTGACCAACGTGGCGCCGTCGCAGCTGGCCGACCGCGAGCTGTTCGACTTCGAAGGGCTCGAAGCCAAGCAGGTGCGAATGCGCGAGCGCCGGATCGACGCGCTGGATCTTTCGCGCAGCAGCTGACCGGCCGATTCATCCTGTCCAAAGAGAAACCCGCCCGGCATTGCCGGGCGGGTCTCGTTCATGCGTAGGGTGACGTGGGGGCTCGGCTCAGTGGTCGTCCTGGGCCTGGGCCACCAGCTCCTCGAGATTGAGAATGTTCACTTCGCGCCCGGAGACCTCGACCAGCCCCTGCTGCTGGAAGCGGCCCAGGATACGGCTCACCGTTTCCACGGCCAGGCCCAGATAGTTGCCGATGTCCGCCCGCGACATGGAAAGGCGGAAGCTGTAGGGCGAGTAGCCGCGGCGGCGGAAGCGGTCCGACAGGCTGGAGAAGAAGCTGGCCAGGCGCTGATCGGCGGTCTTGCGTGACAGCAGGCGCATCATCTTGCGGTCGTCACGCAGCTCCTTGCTCATGCTGCGGTAGAGCTGGCCGCGCAGCTCGGGCAATTGCTCGGAGAGGCTATCGAGGCGATCGAAGGGGATCTCGCACACGGTGGTGGTTTCGAGCGCGATCACGCTGCCGGGATAAACCTGTTCGTCGATACCGTCGAGGCCGACCAGTTCACTGGGCAGATAGAAGTTGGTGACCTGGTCGTCGCCCGAGCCCTCGGTGGTGACCTGCTTGAGGCTGCCGGAGCGCACGGCAAAGACGCTGCTGAAGGCGCTGCCTTGGCGGAACAGCGACTCGCCCTTCTTCAGCGGCGAGCGACGCCGAATGATGGCGTCGAACTGCTCCATGTCCTCGAATTCCAAGGCAAGAGGCAGGCACAATGAACTCAAGCTGCAGTTCTGACAGCGGGTTTCATGCAGCAGCGAACGCCGCTTGCTGACCGCATTGGCCGCGTTGACTGGCATGCTCCACCTCCTGGGCCGTAATCATTCGTGCATTATGGAGCATTATTGTAGCCGGTAAAATGCCTCTTGCGACCTTTGGCCGCAGTATGATTAGAATTTTCTGGGTAGCGCTTTAAGGTCAGACGATGCGTGAGAACTGGGCATCGGGCTCCAGCGGCAAGCGTGCATCGAAGGCCATGGCCAGGTGGCGGATCAGCAGCCGGCCGATGGGGGTGGCGACCACACGCCTCCCTTCCATGATCGCCAGCCCGTCACGCTGGAGAGGCCCCAGCCGCGTCAACGCATCCGCCAGGTAGCGGGGAGCATCGATGCCGAAGGTTTCGCTCAGTTCATCCAGATCCAGTTCCATCTCGCACATCAGCCGCTCGATGGCATGCCGCCTGACCTGGTCGTCGAAGCTTAGCCGGATGCCGCGTGCGGTGGGCAGGCGGCTGTCGTCGAGGGCCGCTTCGTAGGCGTCCAGGCTGGTGTGGTTCTGGGCATAGACGTCATCGATGCAGGAGATGGCCGAGACGCCGAGCCCCACCAGGTCGCACTGGGCATGGCTGGAATAGCCCTGGAAATTGCGCTGCAGGGTGCCTTCGCGCTGGGCGATGGCCAGGCTATCGTTGGCACGGGCGAAGTGATCCATGCCAATGTGTACGTAGCCAGCTTCGGTCAGCATGGCGACGGTGGTGCGCAGTATCGCCAGCTTCTCCTCGGGCTTGGGCAGGTCCTCGGCACGAATGTGGCGTTGGGCCGCAAAGCGCTCCGGCATATGGGCATAGTTGAAGACCGAAAGTCGCGCCGGCGCCATGGCGATCACCTGCGCCAGGGTGGCGGCGAAGCTGTCGCGGGTCTGCAAGGGCAGGCCGTAGATCAGGTCCAGGTTGAGCGAGCGGAAGCCGAGGCGATCGGCCTCATCGAGCAGCGCTTCGGTGAGGATGCGTGGTTGGACCCGATTCACGGCGCGCTGCACCCTGGGGTCGAGGTCCTGGACACCGAGGCTCAGGCGGTTGAATCCCAGCGCCTGCAGGTGGCGCAAGGTGAAGACGTCGGCCTCGCGTGGGTCGATCTCGATGGCATAGTCGCGGTCGCGGGCGCTCGAGAGGCCGAAGCGCGCGTCGAGCCGGTCGATCAGGTCACTCATCTGGTCGAGGTTGAGAAAGCTCGGCGTGCCGCCGCCCCAGTGCAGCTGCGCCACCTCGCGGCGCGTATCCAGGTAGGGCTTGACCAGCACCATTTCGCGATCCAGTCGCGAGATGTAGGGCTCCACCACCTTGGCGTTCTTGGTGGCTATCTTGTTGCAGGCACAGTAATGACAAGCCTTGCGGCAAAAGGGGATATGAACGTAGATGGACAGCGGCCTGCCGTCGGCGTTGCTGCGGGCGAGGGCGGCCTGGTAGGCCTCCACGCCGAAATCATCACTGAACGAATTGGCTGTGGGGTACGAGGTATAACGTGGGCCATGAGTGTCGTAGCGCCGCAGCAGGGCCTCGTCCCAGGCGAAAGGATCGGCCATCGCTCGATGCACGGACATCGCGGGGACGGACATGATGGCACTCCGAAAGGCTAGCGTTGACATAATGTAGCGGTATGCTGCCCAAGGCGGATTGAGCTGCGTCAAACGAAGTGGCAATGCCGCCTTGAAGCGACGCCTTCAATGACCTGTCGCGCCATGCGGCAGCAGCGAAACGAGCTGCCACAGGGCGAAGGCGATGATGGAAAGTGCTGCGATGGTGCGGGTCGCCGAATGACGGATCAGCGCGCCCAACTGGCGGGCGGCGAAACCGGTGACCAGTAGCGAGGGCAGGGTACCGAGCCCGAACGCGCCCATCAGCGCCGCGCCGCGCAGCGGATCCGCCGTGGCCAGGCTCCAGGCCAGCATCGAGTAGACCAGCCCGCAGGGCAGCCAGCCCCACACGGCGCCCAGGCCGATGGCCTGCGGGATCTTCACCACCGGCATCAGGCGCTTGCCGATGGGCTCCAGGTAGCGCCACAGGTGCCGGCCGACGGCTTCCACCCTGAGCAGCCCCTTCCACCAGTTGGCGATGTAGAGCGCCATCAGGATCAGCATGGTGGCGGCGAACACCTGCAGGACGATCCGTGCCGTGGGAGCGAGTGCCACGACGGTACCGAGCGAGGCGACCAGCGTTCCGGCGACCATGTAGCTCAGGATGCGGCCCAGGTTGTAGCCAAGCAGCAGCCCGGAAAGCCTGGCGGGGCTGCGCATGCTGGGCGGCACGGCGAAGGTCAGCGCACTCATGATGCCGCCGCACATGCCGATGCAGTGTGCGCCGCCGAGCAGGCCGAAGACGAAGGCCGCCAGCAGTGGTGGCAAGCCGAGTCCGGTGGGATCCATCAGCGCTCTGCCGGGTCGTCGTCACCCTCATTGGCCGGCTTGCGCTGGGCGGCCTGGCGCCGTCTCTCGCGCTCCGCCGGGGTCAGGTCGTTCTCGTCTTCGTCGAAGAGGATGCGGTGGGCAGGGCCCTCGAGGTCCTCGAACTGGTCGTTCTTGACCGCCCAGAAGAAGGCCCACACGGCCAGGCCGAGCAGGATCAGGGAGAGCGGAATGAGCAGATAGAGGATGGTCATGCATTCACCAGTTGCGCATCGGGGCTCGGCGTCGGACGGGGGCGCAGGCGGAAGCGATTGAGCCGCAGCGCATTGCCCACCACCACCAGCGAGCTGCCCGACATGCCCAGCGCTGCGACCCACGGCGGTACGATGCCGATGGCGGCCAGGGGCAGGGCCGAGAAGTTGTAGCACACCGACCAGATCATGTTCTGGCGCATGATGCGTCGGGTGGCACGGGCGATCTCGATCGATTCGACGATACGCATCAGGCGCGGGCTCAGCAATACGGCGTCGGCGCTGGTGCGGGCCAGGTCGGTGGCACCGTTCATGGCAATCGATACGTCGGCCCCGGCCAGTACCGGCACGTCGTTGATGCCGTCGCCGATCATCGCCACCTTCTCGCCGGCGGCTTGACGCTCACGAATTCGAGCCAGCTTGTCTTCCGGGCTGGCGCCGGCCTGCCAGGTATCGATGCCGAGCTGCTGTGCCATGCTGCGCACGGCATCGGCGGTATCGCCGGAGAGTAGCTCCACCTGCATGCCGCGGGCCTTCAGCGCCGCCACGGTTTCCGCGGCATCGTCGCGTAGCCGATCACGCAGGGCGAACCAGGCGCGGGGCTCGCCTTCCTCCGCGAGCAACAGCCACTGGCCGTCGCCCGGGGCGGCGAGCTTGTACTCGGGGGCGGCGAAGTCGGGGCGCCCCAGGCGCCAGCGGTGGCCTTTGATCACCCCCTCCACGCCCAGGCCGGTGCGGCTGGCACGCTCGCTTGCCTCTACCGTGGCCTGGCGCCAGGGGCGGAAGGCGCGGGCGATGGGATGTTCCGAGTGGGCCTCCAGCGCTGCCGCGATCGCGTTGGCACGCTCCGCCCCAAGTTCACCAAGTGGCCGGGTGTCGACGAGCTGCATTTCGCCGCAGGTCAGCGTGCCGGTCTTGTCGAAGATCACTCGGTCGACCTGGGACAACGACTCAATGGCATCGGCACGGGTAATCAACACCCCGCGGCGGCGCAGTTGGCCGTGCCCCGCAGTCAGCGCGGTGGGCGTGGCCAGCGCCAAGGCGCAGGGGCAGGTCACCACCAGTACCGAGAGCATCACCCACAGCATGCGACTGGGGTCGATGAACCACCAGGCGGTGGTCACGCAGACGGTCACTACCAGCAGGCGCAGCACGAACAGATGCGACATGCGCGCGGCCATCTGGGCCAGACGTGGGCGGCTGGCGAAGGCGCGGTCGGTCAGGTCGACGATGCTCGCTACCCGCGCTTCCTTGCCGGCGTGGGTCACACGCACCACCAGCGGGCTTTCGATGTTCTGGCTGCCGCCGGTGACGGTGTCGCCGATGCGTCGATTGACCGGCAGGTACTCACCGGTAAGCATCGACTCGTCGAGGCTCGACTCCCCTTCCTCGATCACGCCGTCGGCGGGCACGCCATGGCCGGGTTTGATTAGCACCCGGTCGCCGGCGGCGAGCTCGCTGGCCGGTAGGATGCGCTCCTCGTCATTGGCCTCCAGGCGTACGGCGGAAAGCGGCAGGGCACCGGCCAGGACGTTGCCGGTATGGCCGCTGCGTCGCCGGGCGCGGGCCTCCACGTAGCGCCCGAACAGCAGGAAGAAGGTGAACATCGCCACCGAGTCGAAATAGACCTCGCCGGTGCCGGAGAGCACGGCATAGCCGCTGGCGAGATAGGCGCCGCCAATGGCAATGGAAACCGGCACGTCCATGCCTAGCACCCGCGCGCGCAGGTCGCGCACGGCATTGCGGAAGAACGGCATGGCCGAGAAGAACACCACCGGCGTGGCCAGGGCGAACGACAGCCAGTGGAACAGCGCCAGGAAATCCTCGCTGATCTCGCCGGGGCCGGCCACGTAGATGGGGATCGAGAACATCATCACCTGGGCCATGCCCACGGCGGCCACGATCAGCCGGCGGATGTTCATGCGCTCCTCGAACTGCAGCCGCTGCTGGGCGGCGTCGGGTTCGTAGGGCTGGGCGCTGTAGCCGATGGCGGCCATCTCGGCAAGAATCCGCGACAGCTTGAGCCGGGCCGGATCCCAGGCCACGCGTACGCGGTGATGGCTCAGGTTGACGGCACTGGAGGTCACGCCCTCCAGGGCGTTGAGGCGATGCTCGATCAGCCAGGCGCAGGCGGCGCAGGTGATGCCGTCCACCGCCAGGGTGGCATGCACCATTCCCTCATCGCCCTCGGCATGGACGAACTGGCGCTGCAGCCCGGGATCGTCGAATACCGCCCAGGTTTCCGCCTTCACCGCCTGGCGCTCATCGGGGCGCTCGGGCAGCTCGGTGCGGAAGCGGTAGTAACTGGCCAGGCCGCCATCGACGATGGCATGGGCTACCGCCTCGCAGCCGGGGCAGCACAGTGGGTGCCTGTCGTCATCGAGGGCGATCGACCAGGGCGCACCGGCCGGCACCAGGCTGCCGCAGTGGTAACAGCTCTCGGTGGGCTTCACGTCGTTGGCGGCCAGGGTCATGTCGTCATGCGTCAAGGATGATCACGTCGCTCGTGTCAGCTGCGCTGCTGCACGCCCGGCGTGAGGCTGAAGCTCTCCTCGCTGGGGAGACTTGCCTCGCCGACCAGGCGCCACGCAGGTTGCTCTTCGCTGGGATGAAGCTGCAGGTACCAGCGATGGCGCAGGTTGTCGGGCGCCTGCCCCAGGTAGCGGCCGTCGCGGACGTGTTCGAGCACGAGATCCTGGTCGCGATCGTCCTGGGTCGGGAAGATCAGCCGCAGGTAGAGCCTCTCGGGGCGGTCGTCGCCGTCGAGCTGAACGATGATGTCGCTGGTCATGGGGTCGATGCGCAGGTCCGCGGCCAGGTTCAGCTCATGGGCACGCTGCTGCTTGGCCAGCACCATGTTGATGGCGCGGCCGTGCTCGTAATAGTCCTCCTGGACCATGCCATCGGCCGAGCGGATGGCCAGCACGGCAAAGGTCGAGCTGACACTGATCGACAGCATCAGCAGCCCGAGCAGGAACCACGGCCAGAACTGCTTGTACCAGGGGGAGGTGGGCGTCATGTCATTCATCTCCGGGTTTCACCGATGAAGCGGGTTTCACGCTCGAGCACGATGCGTTCGTTGTCTTGTGACTGCAGCAGCAACTGAATGGCGTGGCTTGGCAATTCCAGTACTGCCGGGTCGGCGGTGACCTGGACGGCGAACAGCCGCGAGGTGCCGGCCGGTACCCGCAGCGTTTCGGTATCCAGTTCCAGGCCGGGCAGGCCGCTCACTTCGAGGCGGTAGGTGTGGTCCCGGTCGTCGAGATTACGCACCGTTAGGGTATAGACGTTGCTGATGCGCCCGTCACGGGTCATCTGGTAGAGCTGGCCACGTTCGCGCTCGGCCTCGAAGTTGAGGGGCATTCTATCGCCCAGTGCCCAGACGAACAGGCCGACCATCACCACCAGCGCGGCGAAGTAGCCAAGCAGGCGGGGGCGCAGGATATGGGACCGCTTGCCTTCCAGGGCGTTCTCGGTGGTATAGCGAATCAGCCCACGAGGGTAGTTCATCCGCTCCATCACGCTGTCGCAGGCATCGATACAGGCCGCGCAGGTGATGCATTCGTACTGCAGCCCATCACGGATGTCGATGCCGGTGGGGCAGACCTGTACACAGAGGTCGCAGTCGATGCAGTCGCCATGGCCAGCCTCGCGGGCCTCGGCATGGCTCAGGCTCTTCTTGCGCGATCCCCTGGGCTCGCCGCGGCTGGCGTCGTAGGAGACGATCAGGGTGTCGGCGTCGAACATCACCGACTGGAAGCGGGCATAGGGGCACATGTAGATGCACACCTGTTCGCGCAGCCAGCCGGCATTGAGGTAGGTGAAGACCAGGAAGAACCCAACCCAGAAGTAGGACCAGCCGTGGGCCTCGAGGGTGGGCAGCTCGATGACCAGTTCACGAATCGGCGTGAAGTAGCCGACGAAGGTCACGCCGGTGGCGAGCGCGATGGCCAGCCAGACGGCATGCTTGGCGCCCTTGCGCCAGGCCTTGCCGACGCTCATCGGCTCGCGGTCGAGCTTGATGCGTCGGTGGCGTGAGCCCTCGAGACGGTGTTCCACCCAGATGTAGAGAAAGGTCCACACGCTCTGGGGGCAGGTATAGCCGCACCATACGCGGCCGGCGAATACGGTAATGAAGAACAGGCCGAAGGCACAGATGATCAGCAGCCAGGAGAGCAGAATGAACTCCTGGGGGTAGAAGGTCGCCGCGAAGATGTGAAACTCGCGCCCCGGCAGGTCGAACCAGATCAGCGGGCGGTCGCCCCAGGTGAGCCAGGGCAGGCCGAAGAAGGCCAGCATCAGGAACCAGTTCGACAGCCGGCGCACGCGCTGGAACAGGCCCTTGATCTCGCGCACGTAGATGTGGCGCCGTTTGGCGTACATCTCTTGCTGTACCATGCCACGCGGCGTGTGGTGGCCCACCGGTTCCGGGGTCACGTCTCGAGTGGGAATCTTATCGCTCATGTCGGACTCGCGGCGGGCAACGCTGGCCCGCAGAGGGAAGGCAATGAAGTGGCTTCATTGTATCGAGAGCCCTGGGCGAGGCGGGAGAGTGCGACTCGACGTCGCACTCCCGCCCCTGTGCGGGCCTCAGTCGCGATCGCGCAGGCTGTAGACGTAGGCGGCCACCAGATGGACACGCTCTTCGCCGATATAGGCTTCCTGAGCCGGCATATGACCGTTGCGGCCATTGCGCAGCGTCTGGCGTACCGAGTCGGCAACGCTCTGACCGGGCGCCTGGTAGAGCCAGGTATCGTTGGTCAGGTTGGGTGCACCCAGCGCCTGGTTGCCGGTGCCGCTCGGGCCGTGGCACGCCGCACACACCGAGGCGTAGACCGCCGCACCCTGCTCGGCGCGCTCGGCGTCGTGTTCCAGGCCGGACAGTGACAGCACGTGGTTGGTGACGTTCTCGATGTTGTTCTGGCCGAGCTGCTGCCAGGAGGGCATCAAGCCGTTGCGTCCGCGTACCAGGGTGGTCACGATCTGCTCCGGCTCGCCGCCGTAGAGCCAATCGTCGTCGGTCAGGTTGGGAAAGCCGTAGCCGCCTTGGGCGTTGGCGCCGTGACACACCGCACAGTTGTTCTGGAAGATCCGCTCGGCCACCTGCATCGCTTCGGCGTCCTGGGCCAGCTCGGGAATGGGGATCTCCTGATACTGGGCGAAGATCGGCGTGAAGCGCTCCTCGGCGCGGGCGACTTCTTGCTCCCATTGGCCTTCCTGGGTCCAGCCGAGCAGGCCGGCAAAGTTGCCCAGCCCCGGATAAAGCAGCAGGTAGCCGAGCGAGAACACCACGGTGGCGACATACAGCTGGAACCACCAGCGTGGTAGCGGGTTGTCGTATTCCTCGATCTCATCGGCGGCATGACCGGTGGTTTCCACGTTGCCGTCGGCATCGGGCACCTTGTCGGTCTTGCGGTTGGCGTAGAGGATCCAGAAGGCGAAGGCGATCGAGCCCAGCGTTATCACGATGATCCAGGCGCTCCAGAACCCGGAAAGGGAGTCATCCCAAAGATTGCTCATGTGTTTTTATCTCCCCCTGTCTTTACGGGAATCGGCGTCGCTTTCCGACTCGTTCTTCGAGTGCCGCTGCGAGGCGCTGGTACTGTCACGGTTGGGTTGCTCATCGTCATCGGCGAAGGGCAGGTGGGCCGCCTCGTCGAAGTCCGGCTTGCGGCGCCGGGAGTAGGCCCACCAGGTGATCCCCAGGAAGGCCACGATCAGCAGAAAGGTGATGATGCCGCGAAAGGTCCCGGTATCCATGATCAACGCGTGCCCTCGAGCACGGTACCCAGCTGCTGCAGATAAGCGACCAGGGCCGTGATCTCCTGCTGGCCACGCACCTCGCGCGTGGCGCCCGCGATGTCCTCGTCGGTGTAGGGCACGCCGAGGGCGCGCAGCGCCTGCATCTTGCGCGGTGTGTCGTTGCCGTCGAGGGTGCGCTCGAACAGCCACGGGTAGGCCGGCATGATCGATTCCGGGACCACGTCGCGCGGGTTGTACATGTGGGCGCGGTGCCAGTCGTCGCTGTAGCGGCCGCCGACACGGGCCAGGTCCGGGCCGGTACGCTTGGAGCCCCACAGGAAGTTGTGCTCGTAGATCGACTCGCCGGCCACGCTGTAGTGGCCGTAGCGCTCGGTCTCGGCGCGGAAGGGGCGGATCATCTGCGAATGGCAGCCGACGCAGCCCTCGCGGCGATAGATATCACGCCCTTCCAGCTCCAGGGCGGAGAGCGGGCGCAACCCTTCGACGGGCTCGGTCGTCTGTTTCTGGAAGAACAGCGGCACGACCTCGGCCAGGCCGCCGAAGCTGATCACCACCAGGATCAACACGGCGAGTAGGCCCACGTTCTTTTCGACGATCTCATGTTTCATTGGTGTCGGTTTCCCCGGTTACTCAAGCAGTCTGCGGAAGCGGCTGCTGGCTGACGGTTTCGCTGCGCTTGACGGTCATGAAGACGTTGTAGGCCATGATCAGCATGCCGATGACCCAGAACAGACCGCCGATCAGGCGCACGATGTAGCCCGGGCCGCTGGCCTCGACCGACTCGATGAAGGTGTACATCAGGGTGCCGTCGGGGTTGATGGCGCGCCACATCAGGCCCTGCAGGATGCCGTTGACCCACATGGCGGCGATGTAGAGCACGGTGCCGATGGTGGCCAGCCAGAAGTGCACGGCGATCAGGCCGACCGAGTGCATCTCGGTGCGCCCGAACAGGCGCGGGATCAGGTGATACATGGAGCCGATGGTGATCATCGCCACCCAGCCCAGGGCGCCGGCGTGCACGTGGCCGATGGTCCAGTCGGTGTAGTGGGACAGTGCATTGACCGTCTTCACCGCCATCATCGGGCCTTCGAAGGTGGACATGCCGTAGAACGACAGGGCCACGACCAGGAAGCGCAGGGTCGGGTCGGTGCGCAGCTTATGCCAGGCGCCGGAGAGGGTCATCATGCCGTTGATCATGCCGCCCCAGGAGGGTGCCAGCAGGATGATCGACATCACCATGCCCAGCGACTGGGCCCAGTTGGGCAGGGCGGTATAGTGCAGGTGGTGCGGGCCGGCCCACATGTAGATCATGATCAGCGCCCAGAAGTGGACGATGGACAGGCGGTAGGAGTAGATCGGACGCTCGGCCTGCTTGGGTACGAAGTAGTACATCATGCCGAGGAAGCCGGCAGTCAGGAAGAAGCCCACCGCATTGTGCCCGTACCACCACTGGACCATGGCATCGATGGTACCGGCATAGATCGATGTGGAGTACGTCAGGGTGACCGGGATCGCGGCATTGTTGACGATGTGCAGCACGGCCACGGTCAGGATGAAGGCGGCGAAGAACCAGTTGGCCACGTAGATGTGGGAGGTCCTGCGCTGCTTGATGGTCATCAGGAAGACGATGGCGTAGCTGACCCACACCACGGCGATCAGGATGTTGATCGGCCACTCGAGCTCGGCGTACTCCTTGGTGGTGGTGATACCGAGCGGGAGCGTGACCACTGCCGACAGGATCACTGCCTGCCAGCCCCAGAAGGTGAAGGCGGCCAGCTTGTCGCAGAACAGCCGTGTCTGGCAGGTGCGCTGTACCACGTAGTAGGAGGTCGCCATCAGTGCGGAACCGCCAAAGGCGAAGATCACCGCGTTGGTATGCAGCGGGCGCAGGCGGCCGAAGCTCGTCCAGGGCAGGTCGAGGTTGAGTTGCGGCCATACCAGTTGTGCGGCAAGGATGACACCGAGGAACATGCCCACGATGCCCCACACCACTGTCATGATCGCGAACTGCCGAACTACCTTGTAGTTGTAGGTCGGATGCTCTAATGCTGTGCTCATGTCAGGTTCCCATCGAACGCGTATCGAGAACTCGCGGTGGCATGGCCACGACGAACTCCCGGTTGGCTGAAGCAGGTCAGAAAGCAGGGCGGATTCTAGCGCAGCCGCCTGACAGACTGAAACAAGGATACAGGTGAAACTCGTATAGGAATTTGACGTGTGTCGAACTTTGCACGATTAGATCCGGTTTCGATTGGCCCCCATCAGCTGCGCGAACAGGGGCTCGATCGCGAGCCTGGCGACTGGCTCGTCGAAGGCGTCGGTCCGCTCGAAGTGAGGGGGAGCGGAACCGCCGGACGATTGCTGATCGCCCATGGCGCGGGGGCTGGGCAGCACTCTCCCTACATGAGGCAATTACGGGATGCGCTTGCCGGCCAAGGGGTTCAGACCCTGGCCATCGAGTTCGGCTACATGCAGCGCATGCAGCGCGAAGGGCGGCGGATCCCACCTTCCAGGATCGACCGCCTGGTAGAAGAATTATCGCGTTGGTGCGACATTCTGACACAGCCGCAAGGAGGTACCCTTTGGCTCGGCGGCAAGTCCATGGGCGGCCGTGCCGCCAGCCTGTTGGCGGCACGTGACCAGGCGGCCGGCCTGGTGCTGTGCGGCTATCCTTTCCATCCGCCGAGCAAGCCCGATAGCCTGCGGCTTGCACATTGGCCGCTGATCGACTGCCCCACCCTGGTGGTGCAGGGCACCCGCGATCCCTTCGGCACGCAAGAGGAAGTCTCACACTATGAGTTCGCCGCCCAGGTGCACCTGCACTGGCTGGAGGACGGCGACCACGACTGGAAGCCACGGCAGCGGTCGGGCCGTACCCAGGCGGAACTGATCGAGGAGGGTGCGGCCGTGATTGCCACTTTCATGCAAGCGCGTCGGCCGCCGGAGTGAGCAACGTTACGGTTGGCGCGGGCTGCAGCAGTTTTCGCCTCGAGAGCCTGGGTTGTCGATAGCGTTTTGCATGGCCAGGGCATTGACAACCAAGCCGATCCCTGTAGAATTCAGCGCCACGTGACCAGGGGTGGTTAGCTCAGCTGGGAGAGCACCAGCCTTACAAGCTGGGGGTCACAGGTTCGAACCCTGTACCACCCACCATCGCGCTCGAGCACCAAGCGATAGCGAGCGGTAGTGATCACGTAGGAAGCATGCAGCGGACCGGTAGTTCAGTCGGTTAGAATGCCGGCCTGTCACGCCGGAGGTCGCGGGTTCGAGTCCCGTCCGGTCCGCCATCGTTTCCGTCGCAGGTGTCATCTGTCGTGGACCGGTAGTTCAGTCGGTTAGAATGCCGGCCTGTCACGCCGGAGGTCGCGGGTTCGAGTCCCGTCCGGTCCGCCATGATGCCCTGCCTGTATGTCCTCATCGCAGCAGTGCGATATGCGTGGGTGATTAGCTCAGTTGGTTAGAGCACCAGCCTCACATGCTGGGGGTCACTGGTTCGAGTCCGGTATCACCCACCACGCGGACCGGTAGTTCAGTCGGTTAGAATGCCGGCCTGTCACGCCGGAGGTCGCGGGTTCGAGTCCCGTCCGGTCCGCCATTCGATTTCAGGCCCCGAGCTTCAGGCTCGGGGCCTTTTCGTTTCGTCTATACTCCCTCCGTCTTGCCTTCGCCCGATATGCATGAGTCGCGGCGTCTCCCGTAGCGAGAGCAAAGCGTACTTCGTCTTCGGGCGGAAGCGTCGTTTTTCTTTGCGCCTGCCGCCTGGCTATCATACAGTTGTTTGAAATCTACCGTGACTCGACCCAAGGAGGAGTTCGGCGTGCGCTATCCTCATCTTTTCCGTCCGCTCGAGGTGGGCCATCTGACGCTGCCCAATCGCGTGCTGATGGGCTCCATGCATACCAACCTCGAGGAGGCGCCGAACGGCTTTGCGCGGTTGGCGGCCTTCTATGCCGAGCGCGCCCGCGAGGGCGTGGGCCTGATCGTCACCGGGGGTATCGCTCCCAACGCGGAGGGTGCGGTGTTCCAGGGCGCCGCCACGCTGGAGCGGGCCGAGCAGGTGGCCGACCATCGCGGCGTGGTCGAGACGGTACATGCCGAAGGCAGTCATATTTGCATGCAGATACTGCATGCCGGACGCTACGCCTATTCGCCCGAGCTGGTGGCGCCGTCGCCAATCCAGGCGCCGATCAACCCCTTCACTCCGCGCGAGCTCAGCGACGCTGAGGTGGAGCTCCAGATCGACGCCTACGTGCGCTGCGCTTCCCTGGCCCGCGAGGCCGGCTACGACGGCGTCGAGGTGATGGGTTCCGAGGGCTACCTGATCAACCAGTTCCTGTGCCTGCGCACCAACCATCGTGACGACCGCTGGGGTGGCCCTTTCGAGAACCGCATGCGCTTTGCGGTCGAGATCGTCTCGCGTATCCGTGAGGCGGTGGGCGCCGATTTCCTGATCATCTTCCGCCTTTCGATGATCGATCTGGTGGAAGAGGGCAGCACCTGGGAGGAGGTCGTGACCCTGGGCCATGCCATCGAGTCCGCCGGGGCCAGCCTGATCAATACCGGCATCGGTTGGCACGAGGCGCGCGTGCCTACCATCGTCACCAGTGTGCCGCGGGCGGCCTTCACCGAGGTCACCCGGCGTATGAAGGCCGAACTCTCCATTCCGCTGATCACTACCAACCGCATCAACATGCCCGAGGTGGCGGAGCGCGTACTTGCCGAAGGGCACGCCGACATGGTCTCCATGGCGCGCCCCTTCCTGGCCGACCCGGCCTGGGTGAGCAAGGCAGCCGAGGGGCGGGACGACGAGATCAATACCTGCATCGCCTGCAACCAGGCGTGCCTCGATCATACCTTCCAGGGCAAGCTCACTTCCTGCCTGGTCAACCCTCAGGCGTGTCACGAGACGGAACTCGTCGTTGAGCCGGCCGAGACGCCGTGTGATGTCGCCGTGGTAGGGGGCGGCCCGGCAGGCATGGCGGCGGCGCTTACCGCCGCTCGACGCGGTCATCGTGTGGTGCTGTTCGAGCGTACCGGCGAGCTGGGCGGGCAGTTCAACCTGGCGCGCAAGATTCCCGGCAAGGAGGAGTTCGACGAAACCCTGCGCTACTTCAAGGTGATGCTCGCCAAGCACGGCGTTACGGTCAAACTCGGCAGTGAACCCGACGTGCAGGCACTGCGCGCCTTCGATGCGGTGATCCTGTCCACCGGCGTGCGCCCGCGACGCCTGGAATTGCCGGGCATCGAGCATCCCAAGGTGATGAGTTACCCCACGGCCATCCTGCACCCCGAGCGGGTCGGGCGGCGGGTGGCGATCATCGGTGCCGGCGGCATTGGCTTCGACGTGGCCGAGCTGCTCACCCACGTGGGCCATCCTTCGCTGGATCGTGAGGCCTGGTGCGCCGAGTGGGGCGTGGACCTCGGCGTTTCCGAGCGCGGCGGCATTCGTCCGCCCGAGCGCCCCGACACGCCGCGCCAGGTCTTCCTGCTGCAGCGCAAGTCGTCCAAGCCGGGCAAGGGGCTGGGCAAGTCTACCGGCTGGGTGCATCGGGCATCGCTGCGCCACCGCGGCGTCGAGGCATTGGCCGGCTGCGAGTATGTCGGTATCGACGACGCAGGCCTGCATATCCGCCATAACGAGGAGCCGCGCCTGCTCGAGGTCGACAGCGTGGTGATCTGCGCCGGCCAGGATCCGGTGCGCGAGCTGCTCGAGCCGCTCCGGGAAGCCGGTGTGGCGGTGCATCTGATCGGTGGCGCCGACGAAGCCGCCGAACTCGATGCCAAGCGTGCCATCGAGCAGGGCACTCGGGTGGCAGCAGGGCTCTAGCGTGCAGCGTTGACGACAGAATCCGCCAAGGTAGCTAAGCTGAAGAAATCACATGCTACCCACCCAATGACATTTCTGCAGCACGTGACGGCCGGTTGCCCGACCAGCCGTCACGTTGTCGATCCTCGGGGTTGGGGCGTTTAGACTTCGAAATGGGTCCCAGGCCACGTGCCATGCGCCTTCAGGAATTTCACCGCCCGTTCGGTCGATGCGAGCGGGGCGTGCTCGGCTGCGTCCTAACAGCGTTTAATCCCATCTTTCTCAGCCATCGAACCCTTGGCGTCTCCGGCGTTCTCATGATTATCCTTACCTTGCGTTGATTCTTTGCCACCCACTCCGTCCCGAAGTGTCTAGGCTGATGAGTAACCCAAGGGGGTCATTCCGACCGGGTGGCCAACAGGGTAGGCAAATAGGAGGCTTCGATGAGCATCTTCGATCATGTGCAGAACCGCTTCTCCCGTGTTCAGCAGGAGGAAATGAGCCTGCAGGAATACCTGGAGCTGTGTCGCGAGGACCCTATGGCCTACGCCAGCGCCGCCGAGCGGATGCTGAAGGCCATCGGCGAACCCGAGGTGATCGACACTGCCAAGGATCCGCGGCTCTCCCGAATCTTTTCCAACAAGGTGATTCGCCGCTATCCAGCCTTCTCCGAGTTCTATGGCATGGAGGAGGCGATCGAGCAGATCGTGGCTTACTTCCGCCATGCCGCCCAGGGGCTCGAGGAGCGCAAGCAGATCCTCTACCTGCTGGGGCCGGTGGGCGGTGGCAAGTCGTCGCTGGCCGAGCGGCTCAAGCTGCTGATGGAGCGAATTCCGTTCTATGCCATCAAGGGCTCGCCGGTGTACGAGTCGCCGCTGGGCCTGTTCTCGCCCGAGGAGGATGGCGAGCTGCTCGAGAAGGAGTACGGCATCCCGAGCCGCTACGTGAAGAGCGTTATGTCGCCCTGGGCGGCCAAGCGGCTCAAGGAGTATGGCGGCGACATCTCGCAGTTCAAGGTGGTGCGGCTGTATCCCTCGCGGCTCAACCAGATCGCCATCTCCAAGACCGAGCCGGGCGACGAGAACAACCAGGACATCTCCTCGCTGGTGGGCAAGGTCGATATCCGCCAGCTCGAACTCTACTCCCAGGACGACCCGGACGCCTACAGCTTCTCCGGCGGCCTGTGCAAGTCCAACCAGGGGCTGATGGAGTTCATCGAGATGTTCAAGGCGCCGATCAAGGTGCTGCACCCGCTGCTGACCGCCACCCAGGAGGGCAACTACAACCCCACCGAGGGCATGGGTGCGATTCCCTTCGAAGGCATCGTGCTGGCCCACTCCAACGAGAGCGAATGGCAGGCGTTTCGCAACAACCGCAACAACGAGGCGTTCCTCGACCGTGTCTACATCGTCAAGGTGCCCTACTGCCTGCGTGTCACGGAAGAGATCAACATCTACAAGAAGCTGCTCGAACACTCGTCGCTGGCCGAAGCGCCCTGCGCCCCCGATACCCTGCGCATGCTGGCCCAGTTCTCGGTGCTCTCGCGGCTCAAGGAGCCGGAGAACTCGAGCATCTATTCCAAGATGCGGGTCTACGATGGCGAGAACCTCAAGGACACCGACCCCAAGGCCAAGTCGATCCAGGAGTATCGCGATTCGGCGGGCGTCGACGAAGGCATGGACGGGCTCTCCACGCGCTTCGCCTTCAAGATCCTGTCCAAGGTGTTCAACTTCGACAACCACGAGATTGCGGCCAACCCGGTGCACCTGCTCTACGTGCTGGAACAGCGCCTCGAACAGGAACACCTGCCCAAGGAGACCTTCGAGCGCTACCTGCGCTACATCAAGGAGTTCATGGCGCCGCGCTACGTCGACTTCATCGGCAAGGAGATCCAGACCGCCTATCTCGAGTCCTACTCCGAGTACGGCCAGAACATCTTCGACCGCTACGTCACCTACGCCGACTTCTGGATTCAGGACCAGGAGTATCGCGATCCGGAAACCGGGGAGTTGTTCAACCGCCAGGCGCTCAACGAGGAGCTGGAGAAGATCGAGAAGCCGGCAGGCATCTCCAATCCCAAGGATTTCCGCCACGAGGTGGTCAACTTCGTGCTGCGGGCGCGGGCCCAGAACAACGGCATGAACCCCAGTTGGCAGTCCTACGAGAAGCTGCGTGGGGTCATTGAGCACAAGATGTTCGCCAACACCGAGGAGTTGCTGCCGGTGATCTCCTTCAACGCCAAGGCTTCGACCGCGGACCAGAAGAAACACGAGGACTTCGTGGCTCGCATGAAGGAGCGTGGCTATACCGAGAAGCAGGTGAGGCTGCTCTCCGAGTGGTATCTGCGGGTGCGTAAATCGCAATAATCGGCGCGAGCCAGGAGGTCAACATGACCTATTTCATCGATCGACGCGCCAACGCCAAGAACAAGAGCGCCGTGAACCGCCAGCGCTTCCTCGATCGTTATCGCACGCACATCAAGCGTTCGGTCGAGGAAGCCGTCAACCGCCGCTCGATCACCGACATGGAGCGCGGCGAGAAGGTCTCGATTCCGACTCGCGACATCTCGGAGCCGGTGTTCCAGCACGGCCCGGGCGGCAAGCGCACCATCGTCAACCCCGGCAACAAGGAGTTCGTCGAGGGTGATCGCCTGCGCCGCCCCGGCGGGAGCGGCGGTGGAGGAGGCGCCGGCGAGGGCAACGCCTCCAACCAGGGCGAAGGGATGGACGAGTTCGCCTTCAGCCTGACCCGCGAGGAGTTTCTCGACTTCGTCTTTGATGGGCTGGAGCTGCCGCATCTCGAGCGCAAGGCGCTCAAGGACCTGGATGACGTGAAACCGGTGCGTGCCGGGGTTACCCGCGACGGGGTGCCGGCGCGGATCAACATCGTGCGCTCCATGCGCGAGGCGTATGCCCGGCGCATTGCCATGCGTGCGCCCATTCGTCGTGCACTGCGCGAAGCGCAGGAGGCGCTGGAAGAGGAGGAGCGCAAGGACCCGGTACTGCGTAATCCATCGCGCATCAGCGAACTCAAGGCGGAGATCGAGCGTCTCGAGAAGCGTCTCGAGGCGGTGCCTTTCATCGACACCTATGACCTGCGCTACAACAACCTGATCAATCAGCCGCAGCCCTCGAGCAAGGCGGTGATGTTCTGCGTCATGGACGTTTCCGGCTCCATGACCCAGGCCCACAAGGACATTGCCAAGCGCTTCTTCTTGCTGTTGTACCTGTTTCTCGAGCGCAACTACGAGAAGGTCGAGCTGGTCTTCGTGCGCCACCACACCGCAGCCAAGGAGGTCGACGAGGAGGAGTTCTTCTACTCGCGGGAGACCGGCGGCACCATCGTCTCCAGCGCCCTGACGCTGGTCGACGAGATCATCACCCGGCGCTACCCGCCCACGCAGTGGAACCTCTACGTGGCCCAAGCCTCGGACGGCGACAACTGGGACGATGACTCGGTGAATTGCCGCGAGCGGCTGATGAAGTCGCTGATGCCGCGCCTGCAGTACTACACCTACGTGGAAATCACCCCCCACGCGCACCAGGCGCTGTGGGAGGAGTACGAGACGGTGGCCGCCGAGTTCCCCGACCGCTTCGCCATGCGTCAGATCGTCGAGGCGGGTGACATCTACCCGGTGTTCCGCGAGCTGTTCAAGCGCCGTGCCGCCCATTGACGTGACGAGGAGGCAACATGACCCGACGCAAGCCGATTGCCACCGGTTCCGACTGGAACTTCGAGATCCTCGAAGCGTATGAACGGGAGCTGGCCAGGCTGGCCGACGAGTATCGGCTGGACACCTATCCCAACCAGATCGAGATCATTACCACCGAGCAGATGATGGATGCCTATGCCAGCGTGGGGATGCCGGTGGGCTACCATCACTGGTCGTTCGGCAAGCAGTTCCTGGCGGTGGAGCAGGCCTATCGGCGCGGCCAGATGGGGCTCGCCTACGAGCTGGTGATCAACTCCGACCCTTGCATCGCCTATCTGATGGAAGAGAACACGCTGATGATGCAGGTGCTGGTGATGGCCCATGCCTGCTATGGCCACAATTCCTTCTTCAAGGGCAACTACCTGTTCCGCGCCTGGACGGATGCCAGTTCGATCGTCGATTACCTGGTGTTCGCCCGCCGCTACGTGGCCGAATGCGAGGAGCGCCACGGCGTGACGGCCGTTGAACAACTCCTCGACGCCTGCCATGCCTTGCAGAACTATGGTGTCGACCGCTACAAGCGGCCGTCGCCGATCTCCGCCGAGGAGGAGGTGCGGCGCCAGGCGGAGCGCGAGGAGTATCTCCAGGCCCAGGTCAACACGCTGTGGCGTACCATTCCGGGGCGCCAGCAGGCCGACACCCTGCCTGGCAGCCTGGACAGCGAGGAGGATCCCCTGGGTCTGCATACGGCTGGGCGCTATCCTCCCGAGCCCCAGGAGAACCTGCTCTACTTTCTCGAGAAGAACGCACCGCTGCTGGCGCCCTGGCAGCGCGAGATCGTGCGCATCGTACGCAAGCTGGCACAGTACTTCTATCCCCAGCGCCAGACGCAGGTCATGAACGAGGGCTGGGCCTCGTTCTGGCACTACACCCTGATGAACCGGCTCTATGACGAGGGCCTGGTCGACGAGGGCCTGATGCTGGAGTTCCTGCAGTCGCATACCGCGGTGGTCAGCCAGCCCGGCTTCGACAGCCCCTACTACAGCGGTATCAACCCCTATGCGCTGGGCTTCGCCATGTTCAGCGACATCAAGCGCATGTGCGAGAACCCTACCGACGAGGACCGTGAGTGGTTTCCCGACACCGCGGGTAGCGATTGGCTGGAGGCGGTGCACTTCGCCATGTGCAACTTCAAGGACGAGTCCTTCATCCAGCAGTTCCTGTCACCCAAGGTGATGCGCGACCTCAAGCTGTTCAGCATTGTCGACGACGACCAGGAAGAGATGTTGGAGGTGACCGCCATCCATGACGAGCGTGGCTATCGCCGGATCCGCGAGGCGTTGGCGCAGCAGTATGCGCTGTCGCTGCGCGAGCCCAACATCCAGGTCTACGAGGCCAACATCCGCGGTAACCGCTCGCTGACCCTGCATCACGTGCAGGATAGCCGGCGCCCCATGGGCCGCAGTGTCTACCCTGTGATCCGGCACCTGCATCAACTGTGGGGCTTCCCCGTACGGCTGGAATCGCTCTCCGAGGAGGGGGCGGTCGTCCGGCGCTATCAATGGCCGCTCCCCGACGAGGAAGGCAAGGAATAGTGCATGGAAAGGAGGGCAGTGGCGGGCCTTGGGGCTCGCTCAGTCCATACTGACCCAGGATTGGCACCAGCCTGCGGGCTCGACGCTGTTCTGGGGGAATAGCTGGCAGCCTTCGCTGCGGCGTTCGAAGAACATGCAGTTGCTGCAGGTTTCTCCCGCTTCGTAGGCAGGATGGTCGCTGGCTTGCTCAGCCACTTCGACATAGTTCAACGCCTGGGCCTGCTCATCGTTGGGGTCGAGCCTTGGCAGGTTCTGGGCGAAGGCCTGACGCGAGAGGATACCGATTCCCAGGGGCAGGGCGGCGACGCCCAGCAAACCATTGCGAAGAAAGGTTCGTCGGCTCTGTGTAGCCATGGGGTGGCTCTTTTCGGCCATGGATGGTTCTCCTGCTTCGACACGGTCCAATGAAGATTACCCCGTTTCCGGCCAGACTGGCGCCAAGGATGAGTAACACCATCCCGATACTCTGACTCGCTGAGGGGGCACGAAGTTCTTAGTGTTAAGCCGAGGGAACACTTTTTCTTGCCAGGGCGCAATTGCCGAATGTTTCGCCGCGTTGCCAGCCGGTGTCATGCGGTTTCGGCAGGAGAGGCTGTGTAATGGGGTGAGAGAAGCCCTGCATAGCGGCGCATGGCAAGTCGCCCGAGTAAACCTGGCCTCGCTGCCCTACATTGGGTAGGGTGGGGTCACACTGCTGCTGCAAGGATGCTGTCATGCCGTGGATCAAGATTCTGCACATCGCCATGCTGCTGTGCTGGTGTGCGGCGTTGCTCTATTTGCCGGCCCTGCTGTTGGCGAGTGCCAGAACGCGGGGGGAGGCCAACTTCGAGGTGCCTGCGCCGGCCCTGCTGCGTTTTCTCTTCACCCATGTCGCCACTCCCTTCGCCCTGCTGGCGATCATGAGTGGCACGGCGCTGTTCCTCGTCGGGCAGCTCATCGGCGGCTGGCTGGTCGTGAAACTTGCGGCAGTGAGCGGCATGGTGCTGTGCCATGTCTTGTGCGGCGCCCTGATCGTGCGGCTGGAGCGCAACCGGCGTCGCTTCCTGTTGCCGGCGAGTGGTTTGATTGCCGCCTTGGCGGCATCGCTGATGCTCGCCGTGCTGGTGCTGGTGCTGAGCAAGCCATTCGCTTGAGGCATGACAAGGAGAGTCTCGATGCGCAACTCGACCCGCCAAGCACGGTTTGCGTCACTTGTCGTCGATTTCAACGCCGACCGCCTCGTCGTAGACGAGCATGCCGCCGATGATCCCGGTGAGCACGATGAGCCCTGCCGTCATCAGCGTCAGGCCCACGGCCCAGGGCAGCAGGTCGGTGGGGGCGAGGAATCGCCACAGCCAGTTGAGCGAGGCCAGCGACAGCATCATTACCGCGAGGATGGCGTGGCACCAGCCGAGAATCAGCTCGCGTATGCGCTTGACCGTAATCAGGTCGATGAGGCCGGCGATACTGGCGACCCAGCCGCCCAGCGCGCCGATGCCGGCAAGCCACAGGCTGGTGCGCGCCCAGAACGTGTCGCCGGTGTAGAGAAAGAGGGCATCGCTGCCGACCACCAGCATCAGGCAGGCGATGGGGAAGTGCACCAGGGTGGGGTGGAGAGGATGGCCGGCAATGGCGGCGCGGCTCTTGATCGAGCGTCTCGGTCGGTCAGCCATATTCGCGTCCTTTGCGATCGGTTCAATGCTCTCCCTGGCATTCAACGCCCTGGCCGGCACCGGGTCAACCGCTCACGCACACTAGTGTGGAGCGTCTTGCCGCTGCTTGGCCTGCTGACCGGCTGCAGCGGCGAGATGTCGATCATGGACCCCTCGGGGCCGGCAGCTCGGGCGCAGTTCTGGGTGTGGTGGGCCATGTTCGGCATCAGCGCGGTCGTTGCGCTTACGCTATTCGCGCTATGGCTGTTCACCTTTCGACGGCGGGAGCAGCCGCAGCGAACGCCGCGGGAGGAGCAGCGCATCATGCTGCGCTGGGTCCTCGGTGGCGGCGTTTTGCTGCCTGTCGTCAGCATCATTGCATTACTGGTATTTGCCGCGCCGACGGGACGCGGCATGCTGCCCTTGCCGCTACCGGAGGGCGAAGCCGAGCGTATCGAGGTGGTCGGGCACCAGTGGTGGTGGGAGATACGTTACCCCGGCGAGGAGGGCGAGCGGGATGTCGTCACCGCCAATCGGCTGGTGATGCCGGCCGGCGAGCCCGTCGACTTTCGCTTGACCAGTGCCGACGTCATCCACGCTTTCTGGATCCCGCGGCTGGGCGGCAAGCGGGACATGGTTCCAGGGCGGTACACCACCATTCGCCTCGCGGCCGATGCGCCCGGTGTCTTCGGCGCCCAGTGCGCCGAGTACTGCGGTGCACAGCACACTCACATGCTGCTTCACGTCGAGGCGCTGGAGCGTGACGACTTCGAAGCCTGGCTGACCGAGCGGCGCTCGCCACCCGAGCCGCAAGAAGGGTTCGACCAGGCGCGTGAGGCCTTCGGCGAGCACTGCGCGGCCTGCCACACGGTCGATGGCTTCCCCGAAGAGCTCATCGTCGAGGACGTGACCCACGACATTCAAGGGCCCAACCTCAGCGACATCGGCTCCCGCCCCACGCTGGGCGCCGGTGTGTTGCCCATGGACGAGGGCGCCATCGCCTACTGGCTGCAGCACCACCAGACGCTCAAGCCCGGCAATAGGATGCCGCCCCACAACCATGTCGGAGCCGAGACATTGCAGGACATCGGTGCCTGGCTGGAGGCGTTGGAACCATGAGCGATACCAAGGACGCGACTCTGACACCGGAAGTTCGCCGGCTGCATGAGGGGTTGGCCAGGGTCTGGGCCAATCCGCCCGGCCTGGGTGCCTTGACCGTGGTCAACCACACCAGCGTCGGGCTGCGCTTCATGGTTACCGGGGCGATCTTCTTCTTGATCGGCGGGCTTCTGGCCATGCTGATCCGCACCCAGCTCGCCTTCCCCGATAACGACTTCATGTCGCACGAGACCTACAACCAGGTCTTCTCCATGCACGGCACGGTGATGATGTTCCTGTTCGCCATCCCCATTCTCGAGGGGCTGGCGATCTACATGATCCCCAAGATGATCGGTGCACGCGACCTGGTTTGCCCGCGGCTTTCCGCCTTCGGCTACTTCTGCTATCTGTTCGGCGGCATCATCCTGACCTCCAGCCTGCTGCTGGAAATGGCGCCGTCAAGCGGCTGGTTCATGTATACCCCGCTGAGCAGCGGTGACTATTCGCCCGGGCCTGGGTCGGATTTCTGGCTGCTGGGCGTTACCTTCGTGGAAATCTCGGCCCTCTCCGCCGGGTTGGAGCTGGTGGTGTCGATCCTGCGCACGCGCACCGAGGGCATGGCGCTGCACAAGATGCCGCTGTTCGCCTGGTACATCCTGGCCATGGCGCTGATGATCGTGGTCGGCTTTCCGCCACTGATCCTCGGCAGCATTCTGCTCGAGCTGGAGCGTGCCACCGGCATGCCCTTCTTCGACGTGGCCGGGGGCGGTGATCCGGTATTGTGGGCTCACCTGTTCTGGCTGTTCGGCCACCCCGAGGTCTACATCATCTTCCTGCCGGGGGCGGGCATCGTCTCGACCCTGATCCCGGTCTTCGCCAGGCGCCCCATCGTCGGCTACGGCTGGGTGGTGGCGGCCATCGTCATCATGGGCTTCGTCAGCTTCGGCCTGTGGGTGCACCACATGTTCACCCTGGGCATCCCACAGCTGGCGCTGGCGTTCTTCTCGGCGGCGAGCATGCTGGTGGCGATTCCCACCGGCATCCAGATCTTCGTCTGGCTCGCCACGCTGTGGCTGGGGCGGCCGGTCATGTCGCTGCCGATGCTGTGGATCGTCGGCTTCCTGGTGATCTTCGTGCTGGGCGGGCTGACCGGTGTGATGCTGGCGCTGGTGCCGTTCAACTGGCAGGTTCACGATACTCACTTCGTGGTCGCCCACATGCACTACGTGCTGGTGGGCGGCATGCTGTTCCCGCTGATCGCCGGACTCTACTACTGGCTGCCGCTGGTATCGGGGCGCATGCCGTCGGAACGGCTGGGCAAGTGGAGTTTCTGGCTGATCTTCCTCGGCTTCAACGTGACCTTCCTGGTCATGCACTGGACGGGACTACTGGGCATGCGCCGGCGCGTGTTCACCTACGACAGCGCCATGGGCTGGGACATCTACAACCTTATCTCCTCGGTCGGTGGGTTCATGATGTCCGCGGGCGTGGCGCTGTTGATCCTCGACGTCGCGCTTCACTTCCGCTTCGGCAGGAAGGCGCCGCAGAACCCGTGGAACGCCGACACCCTGGAGTGGGCCATGCCCAAGCCGCCCACGCCCTACAATTTCGTCAGCCTGCCGCGGCTGGAGACGCGCCATCCGCTATGGGACCACCCCGAGCTGCCGCGCACCATCACCGAGGGGCAACATGGCCTCAATACCATCGATCATGGCCGGCGCGAGACCTGGGGCAGCGATGCGCTGACCGGCAAGCTGCGCGAAGTGGTGCATCTCCCCACCAACTCCTGGTGGCCGTTCTTCGCTGCCCTGGCCTTGGCGGCGGTCTGCATCTGCCTGCTGGCCAGGCTCTATCCGCTAGCGGGGGTAGCGACACTCGTGGCCGCCGTGTTCCTGTTGCGCTGGTCGTGGGAGAACGGTGCCCATCCCCAAGCTGCGCCCGACTCCACGGTAGCGCCCGGACAGCCGCCGCTTCATTCGCGCACCATGAACGGACCCGGGGTCTGGACCATGTCGGTGTCCCATCTGGCCAACGGCTCGCTCTACCTCTCCCTGCTGTTCGGCTGGTTCTACCTGTGGACCGTAGCGCCCGAGTGGCAGATGCCGGAGACGTCACCGCTCTCCATGCCGATGATGGTGGGGGCCGGCATCGCCCTGACGCTGGGTACCGCGTGGCTGGCCAAGCTGGTGCGCCGCTTGCGCCGACGCAATGATGCGGGGCTTGGCGGGGGCATGTACCTGGCTGCCGGGCTCGGCACGTTGCAGTCGGTCCTGCTTGGCCTGACGATTTGGCAGGCGGGGCTGGCGCCGACCGAAACCGCCCACGATGCCACGCTGCTGGTGGCGTTGCTCTACGTATTGATCCACGCGTTGCTGGGCGGCTTGCTTTGCCTGCTGCAGGGGCTGCGGGTCGGCTATGGCTTCGTCAGCGCCGAGGCCCCCCTCGAGCCGCTGGTGGTGCTGCGTCTGTGGTACTACAACCTGGTCGTCTACTGGACCCTGTTCGTGGCCATCTGGGTCATACCGACCCTGCTGGGAGGGGCGTCATGAAGCATTTGTTGAGGCTGACCCATCCGATCCATCTCGTCACCGGCCTGACCATCTGGGGACTCTGGTTCGTGGCCATCTACGCCGGGCTCTCGGTGGCCTGCTCGGTGGCGCCACCCGCCCCCGAGCGCGATATGCTGACCGCCATCAATGTCGGGGTCGGGTTGGCCACGCTGGTTACCACCGCGCTGCTGCTGTGGCTGACCTGGGCCAGCGTCGCGGCAGGGCGCAAGGCAGAGTTGCGCGAGTGCTATTTTGCCTACGTTTCGGCGGGTGTCTTCCTGTTCTCGGCGGGCGGGACGCTGTTCGTCGGCTATCCGATAATGTTTCTGCCCCCCTGTTTGTAGGGGGGGGCGTCCGGTGTTTTATTCAGCCGCCGTGGCTGGCCTGCTATACTCGCGCCAGCGCGGCGGTGCCATGCCGCACGAACACCTAACCGGGGAGGGTGCCCGATGCAGAATGCCGTGATCCTGATCAATACCGACAAAGGGCAGGTCAAGGCGGTGGCCGAGCGGCTCGCCGACGTCGAGGGGATCAGCGAGGTCTATTCCACCTGTGGCCGCTACGACCTGGTGGCGATTGCCCGTACCCGGGACTTCGAAAGCCTGGCCGAGCTGGTTACCGAGCGCCTCAATGCCGTCGAGGGTATCCGCGATACCGAAACCCTCAATGCCATGCAGGTGCATTCCCGGCACGATCTCGAGACCATGTTTTCGCTGGGCTGGTAGCACGTCGGTTCTCTATCCCATTGAGTTGAATGCCGGTGCCTAGGCGTGCCGGAGCAGTACCATTCGGAACGAATCATGGCCTTAGCACGCTCTCGCGGCAGGCGTCGTCGCGCTTCGCTGCCTCGCTGGCGCTCGCGCGTCCGCCAGTTCGGTATCACGCTCGTCTTCGTCGTGGTCGGCAGCGGCCTGTGGTACACCCAGGAGCAGGAATACCGTGACCAGCTCAGTTGGATGGGCGTGCCCACCTGGGAAAGCCCGACACCGCTGACGGTACATCGCGTGTTGCGCAATGACGGCTTCCTGGTCGGCTGGTCGGACGTGCGGGTCAATCCGCTCTGGGTCAGCTATCTGCTGCACGAGGTGGAAGATCCGAGGCCGGGTCCCAGGCCCGATTTCCGTCGCGATTGGCGTACCCTCTGGCCGATCGCCGCCGACAGCTATTTCGGCAGCGGCTACGACCGCGGCCACCTGGCTCCCAACTACGCCATCGCCACGGTGTATGGGCGCCAGGCTCAGGAGCAGTCGTTCCTGATGAGCAACATCTCGCCCCAGCGACCCGATCTCAACCGCCGGCTCTGGCAGCGCCTGGAAGAGGTGGTGATCGACCACTTCGTGCCGCGCTTCGGCGTGGTACAGGTGATTACCGGCCCAGTGTTCCCCGAGCGCTTTCTCGACAACGTGACGCATCGGGTGGGGCTCGTCGAGATCCCCGAAGCCTTCTACAAGATCGTCGTGGTGCCGGCCGAGGAGCCGATGGCGCTGGCCTTCATCATGCCCCAGGAGGTGCGCGGTGACGAACCACTGGACGACTATCTGGTGAGCATCGACGAGGTGGAGGCACGCACCGGGCTGAATTTCTTCCCGCGTCTGCCCGAAGACGTGGCCGAGCTACTGGAAGGGGAGGTGGTGGCCGAAGGGTGGGCATTAGAAGAGGTGGCCCGCCTGCCCGCCCGTTACTGAAATAAATGGCTGCGCGAGCGAATCACAGGCACAAAAAAACCGCGATTGGTCGCGGTTCTTTTCATTCGTCAATTCGCTCTGGCGATGTGTCAGCCTGCATGACGCGATGTGCTCGTGAAGAGCAGTGGTGCCCAGGAGAGGACTTGAACCTCCACATCCGTAAGGATACTAGCACCTGAAGCTAGCGCGTCTACCAATTCCGCCACCTGGGCGCATCATGCCGTCGTTGCATCTGCCGTCGTGTTCGCGTGCCTGGGATGGTGCCCAGGAGAGGACTTGAACCTCCACATCCGTAAGGATACTAGCACCTGAAGCTAGCGCGTCTACCAATTCCGCCACCTGGGCGAACACGGGGCTTTCGAACTGACAAAGAGCAGGGGGCCTGACCCCTACCATCGCTCCCGAAGGGAGCGAATGGTGCCCAGAAGAGGACTTGAACCTCCACATCCGTAAGGATACTAGCACCTGAAGCTAGCGCGTCTACCAATTCCGCCATCTGGGCAGGCGACGCGTATCTTACCCAAATTGTGGCCCAATGCAAGAGCGTTGGGCGAATTTTCGCCTCCCATCCCGGCGGCGTGGATGACGTCAGCGGGGGAGTTCATCGAGAGTTTGCGTTGGGCTTTATCCTCGGATCATGCCGCCATGGTTGGGCCGAACCGGCACCGGCGCTATAATGCGGGCATGACAAACGACTCCATTAGCAACACCCTACGTACGCGGCCTCTCGCCCGCGCCCTTCCCGGAACGCTGCCCCCGTTGCCAAGGATGCCCCACGCATGACTCATTGGACGCTCAGCGACGACCCCCATGCCAGCCGCGAGGCCCACAAGTACGACAAGCCGGCGCCCAGCCGCGAGTACCTGCTGGCGCGCCTGGAAGAGTACGGTAAGCCGGTCACCCATGAAAAAATGAGCCGCATGCTGGACCTCGACGACGAGGACCTGCAGGAAGCGGTGCGCCGTCGCCTGGCGGCCATGGAGCGCGACGGCCAGGTGCTGCGCAACCGCGCCGGGGCCTATGCCCTGATCGACAAGCTCGACCTGATCAGGGGCAAGGTATTGGGCCATCGCGACGGCTTCGGCTTCGTGCTGCGCGACGACGGCAAGAAGCCCGACCTGGTGCTGCCGCCGCGGCAGATGCGCCGGGTCTTCCATGGCGACTACGTGCTGGTGCGCATCAGCGGACGCGACCGCCGCGGGCGCGACGAGGCCACCATCGCCGAGGTGCTGGCGCGCAATACCCAGACCATCGTCGGCGTGTTCCGCGAGAATACCTCAGAGTTCGGCGTGTTGATCCCCGAGAACCCGCGCATCACCCAGGAGGTGATCATCCCCCACAGCGCCTGCGGTGGTGCCCGGGACGGCCAGGTGGTGTCGGCGAAGATCGTCCAGCAGCCCGATGCCCGGGTGCAGCCGGTGGGGGAGGTGGTCGAGGTGCTTGGCGAGCGCATGGATCCGGGAATGGAGATCGACATTGCCATCCGCAGCTACGAGATTCCGGCCGAATTCCCCCCCGAGGTGCACGACCAGATCGCCGAGATGTCCGCCGAGGTGGCCGAACAGGACAAGCAGCACCGCATCGACCTTCGCCATATTCCGCTGGTCACCATCGATGACGAGACGGCCAAGGACTTCGACGATGCGGTATGTGCCTGGAAGACCAAGTCCGGCAGCTGGAAGCTGCTCGTCGCCATCGCCGACGTGTCGCACTACGTGCGTCCGGGCACGCCCCTCGACGAGGAGGCGATCCGCCGCGGCAACTCGGTCTACTTCCCGGGGCAGGTAGTGCCGATGCTGCCTGAGCTGCTCTCCAACGGGCTTTGTTCGCTCAACCCGCACGTCGATCGGTTGGCCTTGGTCTGTGAGATGAACATCTCCAAGAGCGGGACGATCAGTCGCTACCACTTCTATGAGGCGGTGTTCCAGTCTCATGCGCGGCTGACCTACAACAAGGTCGCGGCGATCCTCGACGGCGACGATGCCGAGGCGGACGCCCTGCGTGAGGAGTACCGCGACCTGGTCAAGCCGCTCCAGGGCCTGCACGAGCTCTACCGGGTACTGCGCCAGGCCCGCGAGGAGCGTGGCGCCATCGACTTCGAAACCACCGAGACGGCGATTCTCTTCAACGAGGAGCGCAAGATCGAGAAGATCGTGCCTCGAAGCCGCAACGACGCACACAAGATCATCGAGGAGTGCATGCTGGCGGCCAACGTGGCCACGGCGCGCTTCCTCGACAAGCACGACCTGCCGGCGCTCTATCGCATCCACGAGCGGCCCTCGCCGGAGCGCCTCGACAAGCTGCGCCTGTTCCTCAACGAACTGGGGCTTTCGGTGGGTGGTGGCGACGAACCCACGCCGCAGGACTACCAGGCGCTGGCCGAGGCGATTCGCGGCCGCCCGGATGCCGACGTGATCCAGACCGTGATGCTGCGCTCGATGAGCCAGGCGGTCTACTCGCCGCAGAACGAGGGGCACTTCGGCCTGGCCTATCCGGCCTACGCCCACTTCACTTCGCCGATTCGCCGCTACCCCGACCTGCTGGTGCACCGTGCGATTCGTTCGGTGATTCGCGGGCCGCGCCAGACCAACACCGTGCTGCGCGCCGAAGGAGCACCGGTGGAGCCGCCCAGCAAGTGGTGCCCCTATACCTTCGAGCAGATGCTCGAACTCGGCGAGCACTGCTCGATGACCGAGCGGCGCGCCGACGACGCCACCCGCGACGTGGAGGACTGGCTCAAGTGTGAGTTCATGTCCGACAAGCTGGGTGAGGTCTTTGATGGCACCATCGCCTCGGTCACCCAGTTCGGTATCTTCGTGCGCCTCGACGAGGTCTACGTCGAGGGGCTGGTGCATGTCACCTCGCTGCCTTCGGACTACTACCATTACGAGCCGGAGAAGCACCGCCTCAAGGGTGAGCGTACCGGCATGAGCTACCGCCTGGGCGATGGCGTCACGGTGCAGGTGGCGCGCGTGGACCTGAACGACCGCAAGATCGACTTCGCCCTCGAGGATGAGAAGCCGCGACCCAAGCGTGAGCCACGCAAGCGCCGTGGGGGAGGCGAGACGACCTCCACGCCCAAGCCCGCCGCTGACAAGGCTCAGGCGGAAGACAAGGGCGAGCGTGGCAAGGGCAAGGGCGGCAAGCGCCGCCGCGGCCCGCGCAAGCCGAGGGCTCGGAGCTGATGGCGCAAGGTCGCAAGGGAAGGTCGCGCGATACAGGCAGGAGCAGGAAGCCGGGTCCTCGCCACGCATCCAGCATGCCTGGCGTGCCCGGTGGGCTCGATGCGGTGTTCGGCGTTCACGCCGTGCGCGCCCTGCTGGAGCGGGGCGACGCCCCGCGAGTGCTCTGGGTACAGGAAGGCGAGGCGCAGCAGCGTCTGGCCGAATTGGTCGACAAGGCCCGGCGAGGCGGGGCGCGAATTGAGCTGCATCCGCGTGACGAGCTGGATCGTCTGGCCCAGGAAGCCTCTCACCAGGGCGTCGTCGCCTTCACCGCTCCGCTGGCCTTCGAGAGCGAAACCTCACTGTGGTTCAAGCTCGAAGCCTGGCCCCACGAGTCGCCGCCGCTGCTGCTGGTGCTCGATGGCGTCACCGACGTGCACAACTTCGGCGCCTGCCTGCGCAGTGCCGATGCGGCCGGCGTGCATGGCGTGATCGTGCCCAAGGACAAGGCCGCACCACTCAACGCCACGGTGCGCAAGGTCGCCTGTGGCGCCGCCGAGAGTCTGCCGGTCTACCAGGTGACCAACCTGGCCCGCGCCCTGGCCCGGCTCAAGGAGTTCGGCGTATGGATCACCGGCACCGCCGGCGAGGCCGAGGCGATGCTGTTCGATGCTGATTTCAGCGGCCCCGCCGCGCTGGTGATGGGGGCCGAGGGCAAGGGCATGCGCCGCTTGACTCGCGAGGCCTGTGACGGCTTGGTCAAGCTGCCCATGGCCGGCAGCGTCTCCAGTCTCAACGTCTCGGTGGCCACCGGCATCTGCCTGTTCGAGGCTGTGCGCCAGCGTCGGGGCGCCGGCGGCTGAACCGCTAACGCCACACTGCCTTGCAAGTGGCGGTGCGGATCACTAGAATACAGGCGCCCGTTCCTGCGTGAGCGGGCGTTGCTATTTGACTATCACCTCCTTGCTTCCCTTGAGTGCCAGTCCCGTATGGAACAGGTTCACGCGGAAGCTGCCAACCCGAAAGGAGATCCCATGCGTCATTACGAGATCGTGTTCATGGTCCATCCGGACCAGAGCGAGCAAGTGCCGTCAATGGTCGAGCGTTACTCCAGCATCGTCACCGAGAGCGGTGGCACCGTGCATCGCCTGGAGGACTGGGGCCGTCGTCACCTGGCCTACCCGATCAACAAGATTCACAAGGCTCACTACGTGCTGATGAACGTCGAGTGCAGCGGCGAGACCCTCGATGAGATCGAGAACATCTTCCGCTTCAACGATGCCATCATTCGCAGCCTGGTGGTGCGCTGCAAGGAAGCCATCACCGAAGCTTCGCCGATGATGAAGCCGGCAGACGACAAGCGTCCGCGTCGCGAAGAAAGACCGCGTACCGAAGAAGAAACTGCCGAAGCCAACTGATCGCACGTACCGAGGAGTCTTTACATGGCACGCTTTTTCCGCCGTCGCAAGTTCTGCCGTTTCACCGCTGAAGGCGTGAAGCAGATCGACTACAAGGATCTGGACACGCTCAAGGCCTACATCACCGAAACCGGCAAGATCGTACCTAGCCGCATTACCGGTACCAAGGCCCGTTACCAGCGTCAGCTGGCTACCGCCATCAAGCGCGCGCGCTACCTGGCTCTGCTGCCTTACACCGACAGCCACCAGTAAGCTGCGACTCGATGTTGCCGATTGCCCGATGGCTGATGCGTGGCATGCCCTACGCCGCAGGCGGGGCGGCATTGGCTGCGATCGTACCCTGGCTGTTCTGGCTGAGCGGTGCCATCGTGGCCCTGGTCACCCTGCGGCGCGGCCTGTCGCCGGCACTGCCGGTGCTGGTGGCGGCTGCCGTTCCTGCCGGTTGGTGGTGGACCCAGGGCGATGCCATTCCGCTGGCCAGCATACTGCTGGTCACGCTGATGGCGGTGGTGCTGCGCTCGCGCATGCGCTGGGGCGAAGCGCTGATCGTCGGCACCCTGGCCACTGCGGCGATGATCCAGCTCGGCATCTTCGTACCGCCGGGCGGTACCGGGCCGCTGCTGGAACAGCTGCGGCAGGGGTCGGCCGACATCGACCGCATGCTGACCGAGCTGGCGCGGCAGGGCTTCGACACCGAAGAGCTGGCAACGCTGTTGATCGGTGGCATTACCGGCCTGGTCGTGCTGATCGCCGCCATCGGCTGTCTGGCACTGGCGCGCGCCTGGCAGGCGGGGCTTTACAACCCCGGCGGCTTTCGCGAGGAGTTTCATGCGCTGCGCCTGGCGCCGCGCGAACTCGGCCTGCTGGTACTGCTTGGCGTGGTGGGCATGGTGCTGGACCTGCCGTCGCTCTCCATGCTGGTCTGGGTGCCGCTGTTGGTGGCCGGTATCGCCCTGGTGCACGGCTTCATCGGGATAAAGGGCATGAACGGGCTGTGGCTGATCGCCTTCTATGTACTGCTGATCACCACCTGGCCCATGATTCTGATAGTGCTGCTGGTGGCCTTCGTCGATGTGTTTGCGGATTTCCGCAGCCGTCTGGCCCCTCGCAGCGACTGACATGAGGTTAACGAGATGGAAGTCATTCTGCTCGACAACATTGGCAAACTGGGCGGTCTGGGCGACAAGGTCACCGTGAAGCCCGGCTATGGCCGCAACTACCTGGTGCCTTACGGCCTGGCCGTACCTGCCACCAAGGATAACGTGGAAGCCTTCGAGGCCCAGCGCGCCGAACTCGAGTCCCAGGCCGCCGAGCGCAAGGCGATCGCCGAGTCCCGTGCCGCCCAGCTGGCCGAGATCGAGCTGTCACTGGTCGCCAAGGCCGGTGAAGAAGGCAAGCTGTTCGGCTCCATCGGACCGCGTGACCTGGCCGAGGCGCTGGGTCAGGCCGGCATCGAAGTCGCCAAGAGCGAAGTTCGCATGCCCGAAGGCCCGATTCGCCAGACCGGTGAGTACGACATCGACCTGCACCTGCACGCCGAAGTCGACGCCACCGTTCGCGTGGTCGTAGTCGCCGAGTAAGCTTTTTAGCTAGCTCAGTAACGACGCCGAGGGGCGCGGGGAGAACTCCCTGCGCCCCTTGTTTTTGCTCGCGATGAGGTCGGTCTCTTAGACATTGGTAGTAATATTACGGTTTGTCTTTGCGTCATCACTCTTAAACGATTAAGTTCTGCCTGACCTGGAGGCGTTGCGCTTCAGGCCAGGGCAACAAGGCCATTGAGACAGCATTGCGATGCCTGTCTGTAACGATACAGTGCCGTGTTTCGCCCCGTTCTTCTTGTGAAAACAAACGAACAAACAAACATAAAGGAACAACTGCGATGAAGACCGCCTTGCTACGAACTCCGCTCGTTGCCGCTGTGGCCGTGGCCAGCTTCGGCATGATGGGGCATGCCGTCGCCGATACCGCTGCCCTGGAGCAGCGCCTGCTGGAGCTCGAGAATCGCATCGCCGCTGCCGAGCAGCGGGCCAGCGCCGCCGAGCAGCGCGCCGAGCTCGCCGAAGCCCAGGCCGAGGGTCGCCTGTCCGCGGAGGAGGTGGAGGAGCGCCTGGCCAAGGTCGAGCGCCAGGCCAGCGGTGAAGAAGGGTTCTCGTTCAACGTCTACGCGCGCTCGGGGCTGCTGCTGGGCGAGGATCGCAAGAGCATCGAGGGTGGGCCCTACGTGACGCCGGCCGGTGGGCTGGGCGGCGCCGTAGGCCGGTTGGGCAACGAGCCGGACACCTACGCCGAGGCCATCCTCAATTACCGCATGCAGTTCGACAACGGTGCCAAGGCGCTCTACCGCACCATGCTGGCCAGCGGCACCACCACCAGCAACGACTGGGACGACGACTCCAACCTCAACGTGCGCCAAGTCTATGCCGAGTTCAGCGACCTGCCGAGCTTCACCGGTGCCTTCGAGAACGCCTCGATCTGGGCCGGCAAGCGCTTCGACCGCGACAACTTCGACATCCACTGGCTCGACAGTGACTTCATCTTCCTCGCCGGGACCGGTGCCGGTATCTACGACATGCAGCTGGCCGACAACTGGCGTTCCAGCTTCTCGCTCTATGGGCGCAGCTTCAGCGACTTTCCCGTCGATAGCGAAAATCCCGGCGATACCGGCTCTACCGATAGCCTGATCGTCACGTCCAACAACTACTTCGGCAACTGGCAGTGGATGCTCAACGGCCTGTCGGCGGCCGACAACGACGAGCGCGACATCGGCGAGAATCAGACCGCCGCCGACAGCGGTTTCCACACCATGGTGGCCTATCACGGCGACAGCTTCTTCGGCCTGGGAGAAGGCAACTTCAAGCTGGCGCTGCTGCACGGCCAGGGCCTGGGCGCTCAGGTCAAGGGGCTCGGCAGCGACGGCGATCTCACCGACGACGCCACCGCGACTCGTCTCGGCATCTACGGCACCACCTACGTGGCGCCGAAGTGGCGCGTGGCGCCGGCGATTCTCGCCGAGACCAGCGAGGACCGCTACGTCGAGGGCGATCAGTACGACTGGGCCACTCTCAACGTACGCCTGGCCAACGAGCTGACCGAGAACTTCGAGATGCAGTACGAGGCCAGCTACCAGTGGATGGACCTCGACGCCCGTGGCTACAACGGCAATGGTGCCGCCGAGGGCGACTACACCAAGTTCACCATTGCGCCAACCTTCAAGCCCCAGGTGGGCGGCTTCTGGCAGCGCCCCGAGATCCGCCTGTTCGCTTCCTGGAGCGATTGGGACGAGGAGCTCAACGGCTACAGCGGCGACGACGCTTTCGGCAGCGATGGCTTCACCGGCGGTCAGTGGAGCTTCGGCGTACAGACCGAAGTCTGGTTCTAAGCCAGGCCCGGCTGCGGCCGGGCCACTGCTCGCGCCCTGTTTCGATCCCTTGCCGCGACCGGTTTCGGTCGCGGTTTTTGTCGTTTCGAGAGGTAGGGCGGACCCCGGCCATCGGGTAGAATGGCACGGCCCGTTCCCATGAAGGTTGTTGCGCCATGAACGACACGCTCGAGCTCGACAAGGAAACCGCTGCGCTCAAGGTGCCGCCGCACTCGCTCGAGGCCGAGCAGTCGGTGCTGGGTGGCCTGATGCTCGACAACCAGGCCTGGGACAACGTGGCCGACCGACTGGTGGCCGACGACTTCTACCGCTATGAGCATCGCCTGATCTTCAACGCCATGAGCGGCCTTGCCGAAGCGGGCAAGCCGCTCGACGTGGTCACGCTTTCCGAGGCGCTGGAAGGGCGCGATCAGCTCGATACCGTGGGCGGCCTCGCCTACCTGGCCGAGCTGGCCCGCAGCACGCCCTCGGCGAGCAATATCCGCGCCTATGCCGATATCGTTCGCGAGCGGGCTACGCTGCGCAAGCTGATTCGTGCAGCCAACCAGATCGCCGACGGCGCCTTCAGCCCCCAGGGTCGGCCGGCCGACGAACTGCTCGACGAGGCTGAGCGCCTGGTGTTCCAGATCGGCGAGGAGCGACCCAAGTCGGGCGGTCCCATCGGCATGAGCGAGCTGCTGGCCAAGGCGGTCGATCGCATCGACGAGCTGTTCAACATGAAGGGCGAGATGACCGGGCTCTCCACTGGGTTTCGCGACCTCGACGAGATGACCTCGGGCCTACAGCCTTCGGACCTGGTGATCATCGCGGGGCGCCCCTCCATGGGCAAGACCACCTTCGCCATGAACGTGGTGGAGCATGCGGTGATCTCCAGCGACAAGCCGGTGATGGTGTTCTCCATGGAGATGCCGGCGGATGCGTTGATGCTGCGTATGCTGTCGTCGCTGGGGCGCATCGACCAGACCCGGGTGCGTACCGGCCAGCTCGAGGACGAGGACTGGCCGCGGCTGACCTCGGCGGTGAATCTGCTCAAGGACAAGCAGCTGTTCATCGACGATACCGCGGCGCTGTCGCCCAACGAGATGCGCTCGCGAATGCGCCGCCTGGTGCGCGAGCACGGCAACCTGGCGATGGTGATGATCGATTACCTGCAGCTGATGCAGATCCCTGGCTTCTCCGAGAACCGCACCGGCGAGATTTCCGAGATTTCGCGCTCGCTCAAGGGACTGGCCAAGGAGTTCGGCTGCCCGGTCATCGCGCTATCCCAGCTCAACCGTTCGCTGGAGCAGCGTCCCAACAAGCGGCCTGTAATGTCGGACCTGCGCGAGTCGGGCGCCATCGAGCAGGATGCCGATGTGATCGCCTTCGTCTACCGCGACGAGGTCTACAATCCGGATAACCCCGATAACCAGGGCCTGGCCGAGCTGATCATCGGCAAGCAGCGTAACGGCCCCATTGGTACGGTGCACATGGCCTTCATCGGCAAGTACACCCGCTTCGAGGACCTGGCGCCGGACAGCTACGGTGAGGCATTCGGCGAGTGAGGCCCGGCGGCGCTTGAGCCTCGCGTGCGGCTCCGTATAATGCCGAGCCCCCGACAGACGAAAAGCGAGGAGTGACCATGGCAGGCGGATTTCGGCGCGGCAAGCGCCAGCGCACCCCCAAGCTGGAAGCACGCGGCGAGCTCGAGTCGCTGGAGCGTGAAGGGCCATTCAAGGAGTGGCTGGGCATGCCGGACCTCTACCGCTTTCACCTGGTCGTCGATGGCGAAGCCTACAGCTACCAGACCGAAGATGCCGAATTGACGGTGGCAGTGGGCGACCGCGTGGTGTTCCGCTACAAGGAGACCAAGGCGGGCAAGTGGGTCGACCGCAACTCACTGGCCAAGGCGATCGACCCCTCTGACTATCAGTAGCCTAGCCACTCGCGCAGTACCCACCGGCCCGGGCGAGCGTGTTGGGAACCCTCCTGGCTCCAGCGCTGTCATACAATGAATATGCCAGCGTCATGCAGGTTTCATCGGGCACAGTCATGCTGTGCCCGATGCATATCCTGCAGGCCTCAACGGAACGCCATTCCAAGACATGGAGGGAGCCATGGAATTCGAGCAGTTGAAACACTTCGTCGCCCGGCACGACAATTTCGAGGTACGTGTCATCACGCATTCCGGCAGCCACTGCTACCAGGTGGAGCTGGAAGACGTAGAAGGGAAGCGCCACATGCTGACCCGCCGCGGCAAGCCAACGGTATTTCGCTCGCTGGAGGATGTCTATCTCGAGTTGCAGCGCGCCGGCATCAATCGCGCCTTCCTGGTCCAGCACGTGCCGCAGGATGAGGTCGTCGGCCGCGAGGCCCACTATCGCGATCCGCTTACCTCACGCATGCCGCTGGTTTTCTAGGAAACACTGCACAAATGCCTACACGAGCGAATCACTGCGTTGCGCGGTGCCGAAGCGTCGGACCGTCGGAATCCTCACATATACCCCATATGCTCCGGTTGACTCGCAGCCTTCGGCTTCTCGCCCCTTCGGGGCCAGCCTACGGCTGTTTGTCGCTTCGCTCGGTTCTGTGCTCCGTGCGCCTTGCGACCCACAGGGATGTGGGAAGTGCGTTGGTTCGTAGGGAACGAACCTAGCCGCTTCATCTCGCTCGGCGATTTGTTCAGCGATTCCTTTAGGACTTGCGGCGGCCCGGGCGGCTCGCCCGGGTACCTTCCTTGATCCAAGTTATACAAATCGTATTCATAGTATAACTTCATGCCCCACACGGTTTTCGCCTGATACAATGAGCGCTTCTTTTTCTCACCCATGAGGAGCGCAGCGCATGGCCGCATCGCAAGTGGAACCGGACCCGACAGAACGTCAACGTCCTGCCCATGCTCCGGCGGACCATCCCGCGATTCTGCGGCCCAAGGTAGGCGTCGTGCTGGCCAACCTGGGTACGCCGGATGGCACCGACTACTGGTCGATGCGACGCTACCTCAGCGAGTTTCTCTCCGACAAGCGAGTCGTCGACTACCCGAGCTGGAAGTGGCAGCCGCTGTTGCAACTGATCATCCTCAGCCGACGTCCGTTCAAGTCCGGGGAAGCCTATCGCGGCATCTGGAACAACGAGAGGGACGAGAGCCCACTGTTGACCATCACCCGGGAGCAGGCCCGCAAGGTGGCGGCGGGGCTCCAGCAGCGCCATGGCGACCGGGTGCTGGTGGATTTCTGCATGCGCTACGGCAACCCCTCCACCGACAGCGTGTTGCGCCGCATGCAGGCCGAGGGCTGCGAGCGCATCCTATTCTTCCCGCTCTACCCGCAATACGCCTCGCCGACCACGGCCACGGCCAACGACCACGCTTTCCGCACCCTGATGAAACTCAAGTGGCAGCCGGCCATTCGCACCGTGCCGGCCTATTTCGAGCACCCCGCCTATCTCGAGGCACTGGCCAACTCGGTGCGCGAGGCCTACGCTGCCGCCGACACGACGCCTGAGGTGCTGGTGGCCTCCTACCATGGCGTACCCAAGCGTTTCCTCACAGAAGGCGATCCCTACCACTGCCAGTGCCAGAAGACCACGCGGCTGCTACGCGAGCGGCTGGGCTGGGAGGAGAGTGCTGTGCAGACCGCCTTCCAGTCGCAGTTCGGCCCGGAGGAGTGGGTCGGGCCGCCGACCGTGGATCACGTGGCGGCGCTGGCACGCCAGGGCAAAAAGCACATCGCGGTGATCTCGCCGGCGTTCTCCTCCGACTGTGTGGAGACCCTCGAGGAGATCAACGAGGAGATCCGTGACAGCTTCCTGGCGGCCGGGGGGGAGCGCTTCACCTACGTTCCCTGCCTCAACGACCGCGATGACCATATCCAGGCGCTGCTGGCGATCATCGACAATGAGCTGGGCGGCTGGTGCTGAGTCGTTCCTGCGCCACGAAACTGGCTCAGCGGAACAGGCGCGAACGCTTCTGCTTGCGGTATTTCCAGGGGTGCCTGGCCCGGGCCGGGCGGGCGACCCGGCTCTGGCCCACGTCCTCATCGCGGAATTCCGGCACCGAGCCCTGAGTGCCGGTGATGAAGCGCAGGTGCATGTGCAGCCCCGTCTTGGCCAGCATGTGGCCGGTGACCGGGGCGGTGATGAACAGGAACAGCGTGATCAGCAGTTCCTGAACGTGCAGTTCGCGCTGGGTAATGGTGAAGTAGAGCATCGAGGCGATCAGCACGCAGCCGATACCCAGCGTGGTGCCCTTGGTGGGGCCATGCAGGCGCATGAAGAAGTCCTTGAACTGCAGCATGCCCAGCGAGCCGGTGAAGGCGAAGATGCCGCCGGCCACCAGCAGGAAGGAGATCACGCCCTCGGCTATCACGTAGAAGGTCATGTGGTGTCCTCTATTCGATGATGTCGCCGCGCAGCAGGTAGCGGCAGATGGCCATGGTGCCGACGAAGCCGAGCATGGCGATCAGGATCGCCGCCTCGAAGTAGGTCTTGGTATTGAGCCACAAGCCCAGCAGCACGATCAGGGCGATCGAGTTCACGTAGAGCGTATCGAGGGCCAGCAGGCGGTCGGGCACGTCGGGGCCGATGGCGAGACGGTACACGTTCATGGCCATGGCCAGCACGATCAGGGTCAGGCTGATCAGCAGGGCGGTATCTAGCATTCGAAGATCTCCTTGAGCGGCCGCTCGTAGCGATCGCGGATCTCGCGGATCAGGGCCTGCTCGTCGTCGAGGTCCAGCACGTGGATCAGCAGCGAGGAGCCGTCGAGGCGGATGTTGGTCGACACGGTGCCGGGCGTCATGGTGATGGTATTGGCCAACAGGGTGATGGCCAGGCGATCCTTCACCTCGAGCGGATACTCGACGAACCCGGGATGCGGCTCGCGCCGCGGCAGCAGGATCAGCAGGCTGACGTGCACGTTGGCCTTGGCGATGTCCCACAGCACCACCAATACGAACCAGACCAGCTTGAGCGGATGCTTGACCCGCGGCAGCGGCTCCCAGAAGCCTTGTGTCAGCAGGGGGATGCCTACTGCCAGGACCAGCCCCAGCAGCACCTGGCCGGGGGCGAGGCTGCGGACCATCAGTAGCCACACCACCAGCAGTACCAGCGACAGCGTGGGTGTGGGCAGGTAGCGTCCCAAGGCCTTCATAGGGTGTCTCCCTGTGTCTCGCCGAGCGCTAGCTGGCGAAGCTGCGCGATCTCCTGGGTGGGCTCGTCACCAAGCAGCTGCTGGATCACCGCCTGGGGCGCGGCCAACTGTTCGGCGGTGGCCTGAGCATAGTGGCTGACGGGGCCACCGAAGGCGACCAGTACGGGGGCGCTGGCGAGCAGCCACACCACACCGGCGAGTTGGGCGCGGCTGACCTTGCCGGCGGCCACCTCGCCCTTGTAGCTGGCCCAGAAGAATACCGAGCCGGCGCGGGACATGGCGATCAGGGCGCACAGGCCCGCCAGCAGCAGTAGTGGCCATAGCCAGAGCCGCGCCACGCCTTCGGTGGCCTGCATCAGTAGCAGCTTGGCCAGTGAGCCTGCCAAGGGGGGCAGGCCGACCACGCCCACGGCGGCGATCAGGAACATGACGCCGAGCAGGTGGCGCTGGTAGAGGCGTCGCGCGCGCACCAGGCGCGTACCGGCCTTGCCACGCTGTTGGCCGATCAGTTCGGCGATCAGGAACAGCGCGCCACAGATCAGCGTGGTATGCGGCAGGTAGTAGAGCAGTGCGGTCGTGGCCGAGGAGGTGCCCAGCGCCGTGGCTGCCAGTAGCGTCCCTACCGAGACCAGCACCAGGTAGGCGATCAGCGGGCGCAGGTCGCGTGCCGCCACCACGCCGATGGCGGCCAGCAGGATGGTGGCCAGCCCCGACCACCATAGCCAGCCGGTGATGGCGGCGGCGGCGGGGGTGTCGATGAAGATCAACGACTGGACCCGCAGGATGGCATAGAGGCCGACCTTGGTCATGATGGCGAACAGGGCGGCAACCGGTGCCGGCGCGGCGGCATAGGTGCGTGGCAGCCAGAAATAGAGTGGCAGCAGGGCCGCCTTCAGGCTGAAGACCACGATCAGCAGCAGAGCGCCGGCGGTGACCAGGGCGGCATCGTCGCCCGACATGTCCTCCACGCGACGCGCCATGTCGGCCATGTTGAGGGTGCCGGTGGCGCCATAGAGTACGCCTAGCGCGATCAGGAACAGTGCCGAGCCAGCCACGTTGAGGATGACGTAGTGCAGGCCGGCACCGACCCGGGCCTTGTTGCCGCCGTGCATCAGCAGGGCGTAGGAAGCCAGCAGCAGGATCTCGAAGAACACGAACAGATTGAACAGATCGCCGGTGAGGAAGGCACCGTTCAGGCCCATCAGTTGCAGTTGGAAAAGACCGTGGAAGTTGCTGCCGCGGATATCGTCACCGGCGCAGGCGAAGATGATGCAGCCCATGGCCAGCACAGCGGTCAGGGCCAGCATCAGCGCCGCGAGACGATCGAGCATCAGTACGATGCCGTAGGGTGCCTGCCAGTTGCCCAAGGCATAGAAAGCCAGTTTGCCGCCGGCCGCCTGGTGCAGCAGCAGCAGGCTGACGAGCAGCAGCAGGCCGGTAAAGGCAAGGCTCAGGCAGCGCTGGGTATGGTCGGTTGCCTTGCCGGAGAGCAGCAGTACCAACCCACCCAGCATGGGCAACAGGATGGGTAGCGAGATCAGATGCTGATTCATCGTGGGCTGTCCCCATCCTCACCTTGCTGTCCGTCCACGTGGTCGGAGCCGAGATCGCCGCGGGCGCGAATCGCCAGGATCACGACGAAGGCGGTCATGGCGAAGCCGATGACGATGGCGGTGAGCACCAGGGCCTGGGGCAGGGGGTCGGCGGGAGTGAATGACTCACCGATCACTGCGGCGGCATGGGTGTTGAGCCCACCGGTGGAGAACAGGAACAGGTTCACCGCATAGCCGAGCAGTGCCAGGCCGACAATGACGGGAAAGGTGCGCCCGCGCAGCAGCAGGTAGATGCCGCTAGCGGTGAGCACGCCGACGACGAGCGAGAAGAGGGCTTCCATCAGCGTTCCTCCAGCGTTGGACGGTTCATCGTGGTGACGCGGCCCAGGTTGATCAGGATCATCAGCGTGGCGCCGACCACGGCCAGGTAGACCCCAACGTCGAACAGCATCGCCGTGGCGAGTTCGAATTTACCCACCAAGGGTAAGTGAAAGTAACCGAATGCCGAGGTCAGGAAGGGATAGCCGAACAGCCAGCTGCCAAGGCCGGTGGCCAGGGCTACGGCCAGGCCCGATACGGCCACGACGGGATAGGAGAGCGGCAACCTTTCGCGGGTCCAGTCGTGGCCGCGCGCCATGTACTGCAGCAGCAGCGCGGTAGCGGTGATGAGCCCGGCGATGAAGCCGCCGCCAGGCTGGTTGTGGCCGCGCAGGAAGATGTAGACCGAGACCAGCAGCGCCAGCGGCAGCAGGATCTGAGCTACCACCGCAAGGATCAACGGGTAGCGATGCTGCGACCAGCGAATGCCCTCGATATTGCCGGAAGGCATGAACAGGCGCAGGCGGTTGAGCAACTTGAAGGTGGCAAGGCCGGCCAGGGTCAGCACGGTGATCTCGCCCAGGGTATCGAAGCCGCGGAAGTCGACCAGGATGACGTTGACCACGTTGGTCCCGCCACCGCCGGGTACGCTCTCGCGCAGGAAGTAGTCGGCGATGGTCGCGCTCTCCCGGGTCAGCAGCGCGTAGTTGAGCATGGCCACCACCAGGCCCAGCGCCGTCGCCAGGATCAGGTCGCGCAGGATGCGTCGTCCCGATACCAGCAGCGGCGGCCGCTGGGGCAGGAAGAACAGCGCCAGGATCATCAGGATCATCGAGGCGACCTCCACCGACAGCTGGGTCAACGCCAGGTCGGGGGCGGAGAAGCGCACGAAGGTCAGCGATACCGACAGCCCCACCACGGAGAGCATCAGTAGCGACACCAGCCGCCAGCGGTGGCTCATGGCGCTGCCGATGGCACCGAAGATCATCAGCCCGGCGCCAAGGAACAGCATGCCGTCGAGCGGCTGCAGCCCGCGCTCGCCGGTCAGGTTCTCCAGCTGTGTCAGGCCGATGGCGGCCATGGCCAGCGCACTCAGGATCAGCAGTGCCTGGTAGCGCTGCAGTGAGCCGTTCTCCAGCTTCAGGGTCAGCCACAGGGAGGCCTTGATCAGCCGCTGTATCGCCGCCTCGAAGATCAGCCCGGCATCGCGTTCGGGGAAGAGCCCGGCGATGGCGGCGAAGCGGCGTTGCTGACGCAGTACCAGGATGCCGCCGGCAACGGCAGCCACGCTCATCAGCAGCGGCATGTTGAACCCGTGCCACAGGGCCAGGCTGAAGACCGGGGTGGTTTCGCCCTGTACGGCGAGGCTCGCCGCGTTCAGTAGCGGCGCCGCCAGGGTCATGGGAAACAGCCCGATCACCAGGCTCATGGCGGCCAGGAAAAGGCCGGGAGCAAGCATGCCCCGAGCCGGGTCGTGGGCTTGCAGCGGCGGCTGGGCCTTCTGCTCGCGGGTCAGCTTGGGTTCGGCGAAGAACAGGCTCCAGATCAGGCGCAGCGAATAGGCGACCGAGAGCATGGCAGCGACCACTACCAGCAGCGGGATGACGATGCTGAGCGCTCCGAGCAGGTTGTTGATCAGGCTCTGCTCGAACAGCATCTCCTTGGACAGGAAGCCGTTGAACGGCGGGAAACCCGCCATGGCGGAGCCGGCCAGGATCGTCATGGTGCCGGTCAGCGGCATCATCGACCACAGCGCACCGAGGCGGTCGATGTCGCGGGTGCCGGTCTCGTGATCGACGATGCCTACCATCATGAACAATGCCGCCTTGAAGGTGGCATGGTTGAGGATATGGAATACCGCGGCGACGATGGCGAGCGGGCTGCCCAGCCCCAGCAGCAGCGTGATCAGCCCCAGATGACTGACGGTGGAAAAGGCGAGTATGCCCTTGAGGTCGCGTTCGAGCAGGGCGAACCAGGCGGCATAGAGCATGGTTGCCAGGCCCACCAGCGACAGGCTGACCGCCCACAGCACGGTGTCGCCCAGGGCCGGGTTGAGGCGCGCCATCAGCAGCACGCCCGCCTTGACCATGGTCGCCGAATGCAGGTAGGCGGAAACCGGCGTGGGCGCGGCCATGGCGTGGGGCAGCCAGAAGTGGAACGGGAACTGGGCCGACTTGGTGAAGGCGCCGAACAGTACCAGTGCCAGGATCAACGGGTAGTGTTCGGAGGCGCGGATCAGGTCGCCGGCTGCCAGCACGTCGCTCACGGCGAAACTGCCGACGACCTGGCCGATCAGCAGGATGCCGGCGAGCAGGGTCAGCCCGCCGGCGCCGGTGACGATCAGTGCCATGCGCGCGCCGCGCCGGGCATCGCTGCGGTGGCCCCAGAAGCCGATCAGCAGGAACGACGAGATGCTGGTGAGTTCCCAGAACAGCCACAGCAGGATAAGGTTGTCCGCCATGGCGATGCCGAGCATGGCGACCATGAACAGCATCATGTAGGCGAGGAAGCGGCCGTCATCCTCCTCGCTCGAGAGGTAGTAGCCGGTATAGAACAGGATCAGGCTACCGATACCCAGGATCAGCAGCGCGAACAGCAGGGTCAGGCCGTCGATTCGCAGCGCCAGGTCGAGGCCCAGCAGAGGGAGCCAGGGTATCTGTAGGCTGACCACGTCGCCGGCGATGACGGCCGGCGCATTTACCAGCACCAGGCCGAGGGCGAGCAGCGGGGCGATCAGGGTAGCGGCGACACAGATCTTGCGACCATGGCGAGAGGTCATTATCGGCACGAAGATGCCGGCGATGGTGAGAAGGGGGATCCACAGCAACGACATGGTGGTTCGTCCATTCTGGCGGCGGGTCGGACATTGCTCCATGGCGCCATCGCGTGGCGGCGCGCCCGAGTACCACTCACAGGCTAATTATAATGATTGAGAATCGACGCGGTGGGCTGCCGGAAGGGAATGAAGAAACGGAGGGAAATCGCTATACTAGCAAGCCGTTTCGTCGTGAAATCAATACTTACCGTAGCCAGCCGCGGCGCAAAGTCTACTGCTTTTGCGCTGCAATAGACAGTCTGGGGCGACGGCTGACGCTCATCCTTTGGGCGTATTTTTTGAGCCTAATCACCGTTTCTTGATCTGGTGCACTATCGACTCGAAGCTCCCTCAGAAGGGGCTTGACAAGGCTGGTTTGCCAGCAATCTGACGATGCCGTACAGGGGCGCCCCTGCTTCGGTGTAAGGACTGACAGAAGGGAACTGCATGATGCAACTCGCCGTGCTATCAGGATTCGTGCTGGCCGCCTTTGCCCCCTTGCTGCATCACTGGTTCGGTGCGCGCACCAGCTTCGTGCTGGCCGCATTCCCGGCCTTGCTGGCGCTGTGGTTCCTGGGCCAGGTGCCGGCGGTGATGGAGGGCGAGGTGTTGCAGCTCCAGCTCGACTGGGTGCCGTCGCTGGGCATGAGCCTGACCTTCGTCATCGATGGCCTGGCATTGCTGTTCGCGCTGCTCATTACCGTCATCGGCACTTTCGTGCTGATTTATGCCGGAGGCTACCTGAAGGGCCACCGCGACCTGGTGCGCTTCCATGTCGTCATGCTCGCCTTCATGGTGTCGATGCTGGGGCTGGTGCTGGCGGACGGCTTGCTCACCCTGTTCGTGTTCTGGGAGCTGACCAGCATCACCTCCTACCTGCTGATCGGCTTCAGTCACGCCGACATCGAGGCGCGCAAGTCGGCGCGCCAGGGCCTGTTCGTCACCTTCGCTGGCGGGCTGGCGCTGATGGCGGGCCTGGTAATGCTCGGCAATGCCAGCGGCAGCTGGTCGCTGGCCGAGATCGGTGCCGGAAGCGTCGACCTGCGCGAGCACGACCTCTACCTGCCGCTGCTGCTGTGCCTGCTGCTGGCCGCCTTCACCAAGTCGGCCCAGTTCCCGTTCCACTTCTGGCTGCCCAATGCCATGGCCGCGCCCACGCCGGTGTCCGCCTACCTGCACTCGGCGACCATGGTCAAGGCCGGTATCTACCTGCTGGCGCGCCTGCAGCCGAGCCTCGGCGGTACCGAGGAATGGATCGGCATCCTCTCGGTGGTGGGGGCACTGACCATGTTCACCGGGGCTTTCCTGGCCATCCGCCATACCAACATCAAGAAGTTGCTGGCGTATTCCACGATCATGGCGCTCGGTACCCTGACCATGCTGCTCGGCATCGGCACCGAGGGAGCGCTGATCGCCTTCGTCACCTTCCTGTTGGCGCACTCCCTCTATAAGGGGGCGCTGTTCATGGTGGCCGGCATACTCGACCACGAAACCGGCACCAAGGACGTCACTGCCATGGGTGGCCTGCGCCCACTGATGCCGGTAACGGCGATCATCGCCGTGGTCGCGGCGCTGTCGCTGGCGGGTGCGCCACCGCTGTTCGGTTTCATCGCCAAGGAGCTGCTGTTCGAGACGGCGCTGGAAGCCGAGGCCTTCGGCTGGCTGATCCTGCTGCTCTCCTTCGTTTCGGCGTTCCTCACCATCGCCGTGGCGGCCATCGTCGCCCTGCGTCCGTTCTTCGGCGAGCGGCGCCCGACGCCGCGGGTGGCGCACGAGGCGCCGCTTTCGATGCTGCTGGGCCCCGCCTGCCTGGCGGTGCTCTCGCTGTTGCTCGGCGTGCTGCCGGTGCTGGCCGGGACGGGCGTGCTCACCGCGGCGGCCTCGGCGGTGATGGGCGAGCCGGTGACCGTCTCCCTGGCGCTGTGGCACGGTATCAACCTGCCGCTGATCATGTCGATCGTGACGCTGGTGCTGGGCTACCTGCTGTTCAAGCGTTGGGACCGCCTGCGCGCCCACCTGGCACGGCTCGACCCCGTCATGGCCCGTGGCCCCGAGGCCGGTTACGAGGCGCTCATGCACTGGATTACCGTGGTATCCGACTGGCAGACTCGCATCCTGCAGAACGGCTACATGCGCAACTACATCCTGGTGATGGTGCTGGTGTTGATCGCGCTGATCGGCAACTCCCTGCTGATTCGCCATTCGCTGGAGATAGGCTTCGAACTCGACGTGCGTTTCCACGAGGTGGTGGTAGTCACCCTGATGGTGCTGGGCGCACTGTTTGCTGCCATCGCTCGCTCGCGGCTCAGTGCCGTGGTATCGGTGGGTATCATGGGCTTCTCCATCGCGCTCACTTTCATCCTTTTCAGCGCTCCCGACCTCGGCATCACCCAGCTCCTGGTAGAGACGCTGACGGTGATCCTGCTGGTCCTGGTGCTGTTCCGCCTGCCGCGTTTCGCCAGCCTGTCGACGCCGCTCGAGCGGGTGCGCGACGTGCTGGTGGCGGGTAGCGTGGGGGGGCTGATCACGCTGCTGATCCTCACCGCCTGGGGGATCGACCAGTTCGTCCCGATTTCGGACTACATGATCGAGAACAGCGCACCACTGGCCCACGGCCGCAATATCGTCAACGTGATCCTGGTCGACTACCGGGCACTGGATACCCTGGGCGAGATATTCGTACTGGCGCTGGCAGCCATTGGGGTCATCGCCATGCTCAAGCTGAGGGCGCCGGTCAAGTCCGCCAAGCCGGCGGCGCAGGAGAAGGAGTCGAGCAATGGTTAAGTCGGGCACTCTGATACTGCACACGGCAGCACGCATTCTGATGCCGCTGCAGCTGCTGTTCTCCGTGTTCCTGCTGCTGCGCGGCCACGACGAGCCTGGCGGTGGCTTCATTGCCGGGCTGGTAGCGGCTGGGGCATTCACCCTTTACTTGTTCTCCTTTGGCGTCAGCGCCACGCGGGAAGTGTTGCGTATGGTCGACCCCCGCGACCTGATCGGCATTGGGCTGCTGCTGGGCATGGTCTCGGTGCTTCCCGCCTGGTTCGTCGACCAGCCGTTCCTGACGGCCCAGTGGTGGACGATACCCGGTGTCGATTTCAAGGCATCGACACCGCTGATATTCGACATCGGTGTCTATCTCGCAGTGCTGGGATCGGTGCTGGGCATGGTCATGACGTTGATGGAGGTGGACAAGGATGAGCCCTGAGCACTTGGGCGCCACGGGTGCCGTAGCGTTGAACCCACACGGAGGAACGACATGGAACCGGTGATGGCCGTGGCCATTGGCCTGCTCTTTGCGGCAGCGATCTTCCTCATGCTGCGCCGCTCGATCGTCAAGCTGGTGATCGGGCTGATGCTGCTGTCCAACGCAGCCAATCTGCTGATCTTCACCTCGGCGGGGATGACCCGTGGAGCGCCACCGCTGATCCCTAAAGGGCTCACGGCACCGCTGGGGCCGGTGGCCGATCCCTTGCCCCAGGCCGTGGTGCTGACCGCCATCGTGATCGCCTTCGGCGTGCTGGCCTTCGCCGTGGTGCTGATCCGCCGGGCCTACGAGATCGTCAAGGCCGATGACCTGGACAAGATGAAGGAAACCGATACGTGAGGCCCGAAGTCGCCCTTCCCGTTCTTCTTCCGCTACTGTCGGGTGCCATCTCGCTGCTGTTCTGGCGTTCGCGTCCCATGCAGCGCTTCACTGCCGTGGCCGGCAACCTGGCCCTGCTCGGCCTGGCGCTGTGGCTGCTGGTCACGGTAACAAGCGAAGGTTATGTAGTGATCCAGATGGGGGGCTGGCCGGCTCCCTATGGCATCACGCTGGTGGCGGACATGCTCAGTGCGGTGATGGTGGTGCTGACCGGCATCATCGGCCTGGCATTATCCATTTACTCGCTGGCCTCCACCGGGCCGGGGCATGAACGCTTCGGTTTCTATCCGCTCATGCACCTGCTGCTGGCCGGGGTAGCCGGCGCCTTCCTCACCGGCGACATCTTCAACCTCTACGTCTGGTTCGAGGTAATGCTGGTGGCCTCCTTCGCGCTGCTGATTCTCGGTGGCGAGAAGGCGCAGATGGAGGGGGCGATCAAGTACGTCACCCTCAACCTGCTGGCCTCGGTGATCTTTCTCACCGCGGTGGGTCTGCTGTATGGCACGGTCGGCACCCTCAACATGGCGGATGCCGCCCAGCGCCTGGCCGTGGCGGAACACCAGGGCATGGTCGAGGTGCTGGCGGTGATGTTCATGGTGGCATTCGGCATCAAGGCGGCGGCCTTTCCGCTGTTCTTCTGGCTGCCGGCCTCCTATCACACGCCGCCGGTAGCGGTGTCGGCGCTGTTCGCCGGCCTGCTGACCAAGGTGGGTGTGTATGCCCTGTACCGGGTCTTCACCCTGATGTTCGACCACACCATGGGCTACACCCAGGATCTGCTGCTGTGGGGGGCGGCGTTGACCATGGTCACGGGCGTGCTCGGCGCGGCGGCGCAGTTCGAATTCCGCCGTATCCTGTCGTTCCATATCGTCAGCCAGATCGGCTACATGATTCTCGGCCTGGCACTGTTCACGCCGTTGGCGATCGCCGGGGGCGTCTTTGCAGTCATGCACAACATCGTGGTCAAGACCAACCTGTTCCTGATCAGCGGCGTGACCCGGCGGCTGCAGGGTACCTACGAGCTGAAGAAGATGGGCGGGCTCTACCGCGAGCGGCCGTGGCTGGCGGTGGCCTTCTTCCTTTCGGCCTTCTCGCTGGCGGGAGTTCCGCCGCTGTCGGGCTTCTTTGCCAAGTTCGTCATCGTGCGCGCGGGCATCGAGGCGGAGGCCTACGTGGTCACCGCGGTCGCCCTGCTGGTGGGCCTGATGACCCTCTATTCCATGGTCAAGATCTGGAACGAGGTATTCTGGAAGACCCTGCCCGAAGACAACCTGGTGCCGGCCGAGGAGGTGGTGGCGGGTGACGATAGCCGCATGGTACCGGCCAGCCTGTGGCTGATGTATCTGCCGGTAGCCGTACTGGCGGTGTTCGCGCTGCTGATCGGGATCTTCGCCGAGCCGCTGATGGCAATGATGAACACGATCGGCGACCAGCTGATGCACCCGCAGGGCTATATCGAGGCGGTAATGGGTGGGGCGGTCGGCGTCGAGGAAGCGCTGATCGATACGACGGTTCAGGAGGAGCTGCCATGACCGGTGCGATCTGGAACCTGCTGCTGGCGCTGGCCTGGGTCATCCTGTCCGGCGATTTCTCGGGGCTCAACCTCGTGGTCGGGCTGGTATTCGGCTACATCACCCTGGTGCTGATCGAACCGCAGGTCGAGGCCCTGGCCGGCTACCCGGGGCGTGTGCCGCGGATATTGGCTTTTCTCGGGTTCTTCATCAAGGAACTGGTGCAGGCCAACCTGCGGGTCGGTTTCGATATCCTGACACCGCCCTGGCACATGAGGCCGGGGGTCATTGCCATGCCCCTGGCAGCCCGCACGGAGCTCGAGATCACCATGGTCGCCAACTTGATTTCGCTGACGCCGGGTACCCTGAGCCTCGACGTCTCCGATGATCGCAAGGTGCTCTATATCCATGCCATGTTCCTCGATGACGAGGAGGAACTGCGCCGCAACCTCAAGGAAATGGAATGTCGCGCTCTGGAACTGTTCCGTTGACATCGACGAAGAGGGAGCCGCAATGGATGTCGTGATCCTGATCAGCCAAGTATTGATGGGCCTGGGCCTGATCCTGGCCTTCGTTCGGGTCGTGAGGGGCCCCAGTCTTCCCGACCGGGTAGTGGCGTTGGAGCTGTTCGCCAGCATCGTAGTGGGGCTGGTGGGGGTGTATGCCATTCGTACCGATGTCTCCAGCTTCCTCGATGCCGCCATCGTAATCGCACTGATGGGCTTTCTGGCCGCCATCGGTTTTGCTCGTTTCCTGGAGCGTGGAGGGCCGCGCGATGATTGAAGCCATCAAAGGGTTCCTGATCCTCACCGGGGCCCTCTTCATGCTGCTGGCGGCGCTGGGAATCCTGCGCCTGCCCGACTTGCTCACTCGCATGCACGCCACCACCAAGGCCGCTGCCCTGGGGGTGATCCTGATCATGCTTGCGGTGGCGTTGCACTTCGGAGACGTGGCCGTGGTGGCGCGTGCCTTCGCCATCATCGTCTTCGTGCTGATGACCGCGCCGGTGGCGGCCCACGTGATCGGGCGGGCGGGCTACTTCGTCGGCTCCAAGCTGTGGAGCGGCACGGTAAAGGACGAGCTGCGGCCCAATTACGACCCACTTACCCATGAGCTCAAGAGCGGCCTGGAAACGGATGCCAACGCCGTGCATCAGCCTCGCGGGAACGATCCCAAGTGACGTCCGTGCCGGCCTCTGGCGGGCGGTTACACAAGTCGACGAATCCGCGGCCCGGAGGGCTGGCCTGACGGCCGCTTCTGGGCCATTATCGGTGGCCTTCGATGTAAAGGAATACCGTGCCATGACCCGTCCACTTTTTCCTGCTGCCTTCTTCCTTCTGCTGCTGGCCGGATGCCAGTCCGGCCCCGTACAGGATGTGGCGGCCGATGATCGCCAGCCGGATGCCGCCGCCTCGAACGAGACTGCCGCACCCGAGCCTGCCCCTGACGAGGCCGAGCGGGCCGCGCCTGCAGACTTCCAGGCCTGGCTAAGCGACTTTCGCCGTCAGGCCCGTGGCGAAGGGGTCAGTGAAGCGACCCTGGCGCGCGCGCTGGATGGCGTTCGCTATCGGGCACGTGTCATCGAGCTGGACCGTTCGCAGCCGGAGTTCGTACGTCCCATCTGGCAATATCTGGACAGCGCCGTTTCCCAGGCCCGTGTGAGCCAGGGGCAAGCCAAGCTCGCCGAGCATCGGGACACGGCCCGGCGCATGGAGCAGCGCTATGGGGTGCCGGCCGAGGTCATCGTGGCGATCTGGGGCATCGAGAGCAATTACGGCGGTAATTTCGGTGACTTCTCCACGCTCGAGGCGCTGGCGACCCTGGCCTTCGACGGGCGGCGGCGCGACTTCGCCCGCGGCGAATTGCTGGCCGCACTGCGTATCATCGAGGCAGGTGACATTGCGCCGGATCGCATGATCGGCTCTTGGGCGGGTGCCATGGGACATACGCAGTTCATTCCCTCCAGCTTCGAATCCTATGCCGTGGATGGCGACGGCGACGGGCGCCGTGACATCTGGGGCAGCATTCCGGACGTGATGGCATCTACCGCCAACTACCTGGCGCGTGCCGGCTGGCAGCCCGGCCAGCCTTGGGCGGTGGAGGTGCGTCTGCCGCAGGGCTTCGACTATGCCCAGACCGAGCTGACCACGCGCCGTTCGAGCCGCGAGTGGGCGCAGCAGGGCGTGAGTCGCATCGGTGGGGGGAGTCTACCTGGCTTCGAACAGGCGTCGGTGATTGCGCCGGCCGGCGCCCAGGGGCCGGCCTTCCTGGTGGGGCCCAATTATCGCGCCATCCTGCGCTACAACAACGCCACCAGCTACGCCTTGGCGGTGGGGACCTTGGCCGACAGGATCGCCGGACGCGAGGGCATCCGGGCCGAATGGCCGCGCGATGCGCAGCCGCTGTCGCGCAGCCAGGTACGCGAGATGCAGCAGGCGCTCAACGCGCGCGGCTTCGATGTCGGCACTCCGGATGGCGTCATGGGACCGAACACACGGCAGGGGCTGCGCGAATTCCAGCGCAGCATCGGCGTCACGCCGGATGGCTTTGCCACCGTGGGCCTGCTGCAGCAGCTACAGCGTTGAGGACTCCAGGCCCGCATGGGCCTGGATAGCCTCTGCCGGTCGAGGTGGGCTCAGTCGTCGTTGGTCCAGTTGTCGAGGGTCTCGCTGATTCGCCTTCCGGCTTTCTCGGCACCCTCCTGGGTACGCTCCCATGCGCTTTCGGCGCCTTCGCCGATGCGGTCCAGCCCCTGCTGGGTATGGTGCCAAGCGCTCTCGGCGCCCTCTCCGGCGCTATGCCAGGCCTCGCGGGTACGTTGCCGTGCGCTGTCCCACCACTCCTGGTCGTAGCGAGGCATGGCCTCGAGGGCTTCCTGGTCGGCGTCGACGATGATGTCGTGGCTGGTTTCGCCATCTTGCTCGTGGTTGACCAGGCGGAAGTGAGCGTTGGTGATCACCAGATAGTCGCCGTTCTGCCCCACGGCGTCATCAGAGCGAACCACGATGGCATGCACTTTCTTGTCGTCCCCCATCAACATGTCGACGACTTCGCTGGGGTCGCTGTGCGGGGCGGTCTCGAAGTGCACGTCGGCATCGAAGATGGCACGGGCGGAGTAGAGGCCCTGGGGGTCGAACTGAGCCTGTACGCCGATGGCGAGACCGGCAATGAACAGGCCAGCCGAGGCGGCAATGGTCGTCCTTGTGATCCGTGTGCGTGGCTGTGTCATCGTTTTGCCCTCCTTATCCTTGGTGACACGAATAGTGTAGTAAACGTAACGCCTGTGTCAGGTAGCCGGAACCGCAGCGCCGGGCCGGGGTCCACTGAGCTTTGACGACGAAAGGAGGTTTCGTTCATGCCCATGCGGGAATTGAGTCTTCATCGCCAAGCCTATCGTTGCTGCCTGTATCGGTCGCTGCTGGCAGCGGGGCTGCTGTTGGCCGGCTTGGCGCCGGCCCTTGCCGATGAGGAGAAACCGGTATTCGGCTGGATCGAGAAAAGCACCCTCGAACCCTGGGGAGTCGAGGTGAAGGCCAAGCTGGACAGCGGCGCGCTCACCTCGTCCCTGGATGCCCGAGACATCGAGACCTTCGACAAGGAGGGCGAGGAGTGGGTACGTTTTCGCCTCGAGCTAACCGATGAAGCCAGCGGCGAGGCGTTCGAGGAGCAGCTGGAGTTACCCCTGTACCGCGATATTCGCGTACGCGGCGCCGGCGGCCGCGACGAGCGTCCGGTGGTACTGATGAAGGTCTGCATGGGCGATACGATCTACGAGGAGCAGTTCAGCCTGCGCGACCGTGGAGAGATGCACTATCCGCTGCTGCTCGGCCGGCGCAGCATTGGTCATCTGGGCCTGCTCGACGTGACCCGTACCTTCCTCAACAAGCCCGATTGCAAGGACGACGCCGAGGTCATGCGTTACAACGGCGAGGAAGAGGGTGATATCGAGGACGACGAAGAGTGATTCCCGCTACCTGGTTTGGGTACTTCAGAACAGCCGGGCGAGCAGGGCGACCACTGCCGTTTCCACCCGCAGGATACGCGGGCCCAAATGAATACCCTCGCAGCCGGCCTCGAGCAGCCGCTCCACTTCATGGGGGATGAAACCGCCTTCCGGACCGATGAATAGTGCGGTGGGCTCACTGAGGCCAGTCGGACAGGCCTGAGCCATGCCGGGGTGGGCGACGAGCCCACGCCGGCCTTCGAGCAGACTCGGCAGGCGTTCCTCGGCGAAGGGGCGAAAGCCCTTGGCCAGATTTACCTCGGGTAGCAGCGTGTCACGTGCCTGTTCGAGCCCCAGCACCAGGTGTTCGTGAATTTTCGCCGGGTCGAGCTCCGGCGATTGCCAATAGCTCTTCTCCACCCGGCGAGTGTGCAGCAGCGTGATGTGCTTCACGCCCAAGGCGGTGACATGCTCGAGGCTCCTGGCCAGCATGCGCGGGCGCGGCAGGGCGAGCACCAGGTGTACCGGCAGCGCTGGCGGCGGTGGCGTGTCGAGTCCGTCGAGCGTGAAGCGAGCCTCGTCGTCGCTAAGCAGCGTGAGTTCGCCGCGACCAATGCCGCCACCCGCCACACCCAGGGTCAGGCTGTCGCCGACCTGGGCGCGATGAACCTCCCTCAGATGGCGCAGGCGGCGTGGGTCGCGCAGGCACGCCAGGCGGTCGTGTTGGATCTCATCGGGGCTTAGCAGGATCAGGTTCATCGGGCCTCGTTGGTCGCTTCGATTTGCAAGGGCGGTGGCGCGGTGCACAATAGCATCCAAGGGCAGTCTGCCTTTCCAACAAGGAGTGCCACCGTGCGCGTGATTCGCAAGTATGCCAACCGTAGGCTCTATGATACCCAACAGAGCCGCTATGTGACGCTCGAGGATCTGCGCCGCTTGATTCTCGACGAGGAGCCGTTCCGGGTCGAGGATGCCAAGAGCGGGGAAGACCTGACCCGTACCATCCTGCTGTCGATCATCATCGAGCAGGAGCAGGCCGATGGCGAGGCCGAGGTGTTCTCCAACGATCTGTTGGCACAGTTCATCCGCGTCTATGACATGGCCCAGCCGCTGCCGCTGGCACGCTATCTCGAACAGGGCACGCAGTTGATGCTCGAACAGCAGAAGCGCATGCAGGATCAGTGGCAGCAGGCCATGCGCCACTCGCCCATGGAACTGATGCGCGAAATGGCCGAGGAGAACATGCGTTTCTGGCAGCAGGCGATCGGCCAGGGCCAGCCTGGCAAGCCGGAATCGAAGGAAAAGAAAGCGTCGCAGGAAAAGAAAGGCAAAGACGACGGCAAGACGTCATAGCGGGGCGGCGTACCGGGCGGCTTTCTGCCATAATGCCGCGACGTTTCCCAGCCGAACACCAGGCCCATCGTCAATCGGGCCTGCGCAGCAAGAGACAGGAAAAGAAAGCGGATGAAGGTTCTGATCATCGGCGGCGGTGGCCGCGAACATGCCCTGGCCTGGAAGGTTGGCCAGTCGCCCCGCGTCGAACGGGTTTTCGTGGCGCCCGGCAATGCCGGTACGGCACACGAGCCGGGCCTGACCAACGTCGCCATCGGGGCGAGCGAGCTGGAGCGCCTGGTGGATTTTGCCCGCGACGAAGGCATTGGGCTAACCATCGTCGGCCCTGAGGCGCCGCTGGTCGAAGGCGTGGTCGATCGCTTCCGCGAGGCTGGGCTAGCCATCTTCGGCCCCACCCAGGGTGCTGCCCAGCTCGAGGGCTCGAAGTCCTTCACCAAGGACTTCCTCGCCCGCCACGCCATCCCCACGGCCGCCTACTGCACCTTCACCGAGGTCGAGCCGGCGCTGGCCTATCTGGCCGAGCAGGGCGCACCGATCGTGATCAAGGCCGACGGCCTGGCCGCAGGCAAGGGTGTGATCGTGGCCATGACTCTGGCCGAGGCCGAGGCGGCGGTGCGCGACATGCTCGAGGCCAACGCCTTCGGCGACGCCGGGGCCCGCGTGGTGATCGAGGAGTTTCTCGAGGGCGAGGAGGCGAGTTTCATCGTCATGGTCGACGGCACGACAGTGCTGCCGATGGCCACCAGCCAGGATCACAAGCGTGCACTCGACGGCGATGCCGGCCCCAATACTGGCGGCATGGGCGCCTACTCACCGGCCCCGGTGGTGACCGAAAGCGTGCACGAGCGCATCATGGAGCGCGTCATCATGCCCACGGTGCACGGCATGGCGGCCGAGGGGCATCCCTATACCGGCTTCCTCTACGCCGGCCTGATGATCGACGCCGAGGGCAATCCCAAGGTCATCGAGTACAACTGCCGCTTCGGCGACCCCGAAACCCAGCCGATCATGCTGCGCCTCCAGTCGGACCTGGCCGAACTGTGCCTGGCCGGCGCACGCGGCGAACTGGCCGGCCATACTTGCGAGTGGGATCCGCGTGCCGCCGTGGGCGTGGTACTGGCGGCGGGAGGCTATCCAGGCAGTTACCGCAAGGGTGATGCAATCGAGGGCCTCGAGGCCGCCGTTGCCACCGGCTGCAAGGTGTTCCATGCCGGCACCGCCGAGGACGACCAGGGCCGTGTGGTAACCAGCGGTGGTCGGGTGCTGTGCGTCACCGCGCTGGGTCATGGGGTATCCCAGGCTCGCGACCTGGCCTACCAGGGTGTGGCGGCCATTCGCTGGGACGATGTGCAGTCCCGCAGCGACATTGCCTATCGCGCCATCGCCCGCGAGCGACAGGCCGGTTGAGTCACGGCAACCTGCCGCATCGATCAGATAACAAGATTCAGGGAGTGGCATGGAGCGCATCAAGCTGGAGTTTCCCGAGTCCGCCATCGTGCACCGGCAGCCGCTGTCGGTGCGCATCACCGACATGAACTACGGTCGCCACCTGGGCCACGACACCCTGGTGTCGCTGCTCCACGAGGCGCGTATCCAGGCGTTCGGTGCGCTCGGGCTGTCCGAGTGGGACATGGGCGGGTTTCCCAGTGTGGTAGCCGACCTTGCCGTGCAGTACCAATCCGAGGCACGCTGGCCGGATGCGCTGGTGGTGGAAACCGCGATTCCGGCGCCGGTTGGCAAGGCGATCGTCGTCTATCACCGGGTATGTCATGCCGAAGGCGGTCGTCCTGTGGCCACCGCGCGCCTCAACGTGGTGCTGGTCGATCCCGCCAATGGGCGCAGCGTCACCATCCCTGATGCCGTTAGCCAGGCCATCGTCGGAGCGGAGAGCGCCTGATGTCGCGCGAATATCCGATCATCGCCGTGACCGGCTCGTCAGGCGCCGGTACCACCACGGTGAAACGTACCTTCGAGCGCATGTTCTCGCGCGAGGACGTGCACGCGGCCTTCGTCGACGGCGATGCCTTCCATCGCTATACCCGTGAAGAGCTGGCCCGCATCTTCCGGGAAGAGCCCGAGCGCAAGGACCAGCTCTCCCACTTCGCCGTCGAGGCCAACCTGCTGGACCGCCTCGACGCGCTGTTTCACGAGTACGGCGAGCACGGTACCGGCACCTACCGGCACTACATCCACGCCGAAGACAAGCAGATGATCGAGGCCGGCCACCAGGTCGGCACCTTCACCGAATGGCAGCCGCTGCCCTGCGGCACCGATCTGCTGTTCTACGAAGGCCTGCACGGCGGGCTGGTGACGGCGGAGCACGACATTGCCCGCCACGTGGACCTGCTGGTGGGCGTGGCGCCGACCATGAACCTCGAGTGGATCCAGAAGATCGACCGCGACATCAAGATGCGCGGCTATTCGCAGGAAGCGGTGATCGACACCATCCTGGGTCGCATGGACGACTACGTGCGCTACATCCAGCCGCAGTTCTCGCGTACCCACATCAATTTCCAGCGCGTACCGACGGTGGACACCTCCAACCCCTTCGAGGTGCAGGACATTCCCAACGACGCCGAGTCGTTCGTGGTGATCCGCTTCCGCGACCCCTCGACGGTGGACTTTCCCTGGCTGCTGGCCATGATTCAGGATTCCTTCATGAGCCGGCCGCACACTCTGGTGGTGCCGGGTGCGCGCATGTCGCTGGCCATCGAACTGATCCTGGCGCCGCTGGTGCGCCACCTGCTGGCTCAGCGGCGCTTCCGGTAACCGATAGGAGCTCGAGCCGATGCAAGACTGCCTGTTCTGCAAGATCGTCAAGCGCGAGATCCCGGCCGACATCGTCTACGAGGACGAGCAGGTCCTGGCCTTCAACGACATCAACCCCCAGGCCCCGACCCACATCCTGATCATTCCCAAACAGCATATTGCCACGCTCAACGACATCGCCGAGGGCGACTTGGCGCTGGTCGGTCGCTTGCCCCACGTTGCGGCTCGGCTAGCCGAGGAGCGCGGCTTCGCCGACGCCGGCTACCGCGTGGTAATGAACTGCAATGACCAGGGCGGTCAGACGGTCTATCATATTCATATGCACCTGATGGGCGGTCGCCGCTTTACTTGGCCGGCTGGCTAGCCGGCGCCTGGCGGAGCAGTCCGCGCGCGTCGAGGCGTGCGACGCATCAGGTGCACCTTATTCATGGCGCCACCCCTGCGGGTGGCGCTGCCATGCTTGCCGGCAGCCTTTCGTTGATGCATGTCAAAGACGAGCTTGTCGTGCCGCTCTTGGCTGAGGCTGCATACAGAAAGGCTTCGTAAAGGAAGAGCGAGATGAACCGCAACTACTCCCATGCCGATAACCTGATCCATCAGTTCGATACCGTGCTGCGTACCCTGGTGCCCCGAGCGGCCGTCGCTTCGCGCCCGACACCGGCCACGGCGGAGATTCAGGACGACGACATGACCGCCGACGAGCGGCGCCATGCCGCGGGGCTGATGCGGGTCAACCATACCGGCGAGGTGTGTGCCCAGGCGCTCTATCAGGGGCAGGGGTGCACCGCCAAGCTGCCGGAAGTGCGTAGCCAGATGGAGCACTCCGCACAGGAGGAGATCGATCACCTGGCCTGGTGTGACGACCGCCTGCAGGAGCTCGACAGCCACACCAGTGTGCTCAACCCGCTGTTCTATGCAGCTTCCTTCGGCCTGGGGGCGGTGGCCGGGGCCATTGGCGATCGGATCAGCCTGGGCTTCGTCGCTGCCACCGAGGAGCAGGTGGGCAAGCATTTGGAGGAGCACATGGTCAAGCTGCCCGCGGGCGACCGGCGCTCCCGCGCCGTGCTGCACCAGATGGCCATCGACGAGGCGCACCATGCCCAACTGGCGCTGGAGGCCGGCGGTGCGCGTTTCCCGGCACCGGTCAAGTTCGGCATGAGTCTGATGTCCAAGGTAATGACCAAGAGCGTCTATCGACTCTGAGTACGACACTATGGCAGACGAGATCCACCGGCGCTGCGTCGAAGTCGCCTACGAGCTGAGCCCGCTGCTCGCCGAGGCCATCGAGCACGGCGGGCCGGTGGCGCTGAGCGCCGATGATGGCCAGCCGTTGGCCGAGCGCCTGTGCCGCTCGATAGCAGGGCAGCAGCTGTCGGTGAAGGCGGTGCGCTCGATCTGGGCGCGGGTCGTCGAGGCCGCCGGCGATGCCCCGCTGATGGAGTTCTTCAACGAGCCGAACCAGGATGCGCTGCGTGGCTGTGGCCTCTCCCGTGCCAAGGCGAGGGCACTGTGCCTGATCGCCGCAGAGGCCCGCGCCGGCCGGCTAGAGGCCGACGAGCTGCGAATGCTCGACCATGCCGAGCGTTCGCGGCACCTGACCGCGCTATGGGGCGTGGGGCAGTGGACGGCGGACATGATCTCGATCTTCTATTTCGGCGAGCCCGACGTCTGGCCGGAGGGCGACGTGGCTGCGCGCAAGACCCTCGAGCGCCTCACCAGCCCGCGGCGCAAGACACAGCGTACCGCAACGCGTTTCGCTCCCTATCGCTCCTACCTCGCCCTTTACTTGTGGCGGCATGTCGATGCGCCGCCTGTCTAGGCTTGGCCCGAAAGTGCCTGCGCTCGTCGACTTTTAGAAATAGCCGGGAGATCGCCCGTCCGATGCTTCCAGTCCGTTCGGAACCAGGAAGGCCCGCCTGAGCGGGCCTTCAGCAACATGTTCTTCACAAGAAGCGTTATTCAGCATAAGAGCCATCAGTCGTCGACGATGCTGTAGGAGTGGGTGACCTCGACGCCGCCCTTGGCCAGCATGATCGAGGCGCTGCAGTACTTCTCGGCGGAGAGTTCGACGGCACGCTTGACCTGGCTCTCCTTGAGGTTATGCCCGCTGACGGTGAAGTGCACATGGATCCGGGTGAACACTGACGGCACCTCGTCGGCGCGTTCGGCCTCGATGCTGGCCACGCAGTCGGTCACGCCGGCACGCGACTTCTCGAGAATCTCCAGTACGTCGAAGGAGGTGCAGGCGCCCATGCCCATCAGCAGCATCTCCATCGGGCGTGGCCCGGTATTGCGCCCGCCATGATCGGGCGGGCCGTCGATCACCACGCTATGGCCGCTACCCGATTCGGCGACGAACTGGCGACCATCGGTCCACTTGACGCTGGCTTTCATGAGCAGGGTTTCCTTATCGAAGCGTTCATGCGGACAGCTTACCACTGTGCGGCGCGTGACTCAGCCTTGGCGCAATTCCCGCTCCAACTCGGCCAGGCGCTCGGGCGTGCCCACGTCGACCCAGCGGCCGCGGTGATGGGTACCGCCGACGCGTCCGGCGTTCATCGCCTCGCGCAGCAGCGGCGCCAGGGGAAACTCGCCCGGCGTCTGGTCGGCGACCAGGGCTGGGTCGATCAGACTGAGGCCGGCAAAGGTCAGGCGCGGCTCACCCCGGGCGTGTACCCGGCCGGCGGCGTCGAGGCGGAAGTCTCCCGTGGGATGATGCGCGGGATTGTCGACCAATAGCAGATGGGCCAGGTCATCATTGCCGAGCGATGGCAGAGTGGCCGGATCGAAATCGCTCCAGACGTCGCCGTTGACCAGCAGGAAGGGCGCCTCGCCCAGCAGCGGCAGTGCCTGGCGAATGCCGCCGCCGGTCTCCAGCGGGTGTGTCTCCCGGCTCCAGGCGATACTGACGCCATGCTCGCTCCCATCGCCCAGTGCCGTCACGATCTGCTCGGCGCGGTAGCTGACGTTGATCACCACGTCGTGAATCCCGGCCTCCGCCAGCCGTTCCAGGTGGTGCACGATCAATGGCTTGCCCGCCACTGGCAGCAGCGGCTTGGGGCAGTGGTCGGTCAATGGCCGCATGCGCTTGCCGAGGCCGGCGGCGAGGATCATGGCCTTCATGGTGCCTCCCGTAGGCCCCTTTCGACCAGGCGTCTCTCGAGCGCGGGGCGGAAGCTCTCCTCCAGCCAGCGCTGGAAGGCCGCATGTTCGGGCAGTGCCGCGAGGCTTTCCTCGAGATGGACGAGGAAGTGCGGCAGGCGTTCGAGATAGCCGTCGCGGCCGTCGCGCAAGGTCAGGCGACAGAAGATGCCGAGCACCTTGAGCGCGCGCTGGGCGGCCATGGCCTGGACCTGATGGTGGAAGGTCTCGCTGCCGGTGGTTACGGGGAGGCGACCGTCGCGGATCGCCTGTAGCCGGAAGCCCTCGACCCAACCGGCGAAGCGTTCGGCAGGGAAGCGGCAGTAGCGACCGCGCAGCAGAGAGATCAGGTCGTAGCTGATGGGGCCGGCCACGGCGTCCTGGAAATCGATCAGGTAGAGCCGTTCGTCATGTACCATCAGGTTCATGGCGTCAAAGTCGCGGTGCACCGCGACCACCGGCTGGGCCAGCGCGGACTCGACCAGCGCCTCGCGCAGCTCGCTCCAGCCAGGTGGCAGGGCGGTCTCGCCGAGCCACTTGTCCAGGCACCACTCGGGGAAGAGGTCCAGCTCGCGGCCGAGCAGGGCGCTGTCGTAGGCCGGCAGGAGATCCGGCGCGGCGCGGTTCTGCAGCTCGTGAATCAGCGCCATGGCGCGCTCGTGCCAGGCCAGGATGTCGGCATGGTCGTCGGCGGCGAAGCGGTGCTGCAGCGGTGTGTCGCCGAGGTCGTCGAGTTCGAGGAAACCCGCGGCGAGATCCACCGCGTGCAGGGCCGGCACCGGCAGGCCGCCGGCTCGCCAGCGCCGGGCGATTTCGACGAACGGCCGGCTGTCCTCCTGGGCGGGCGGAGCGTCCATCAGCATGCGCGAGCGGCCGTCGGGCAAGTACAGGCGAAAGTAGCGGCGGAAGCTGGCATCGCCCGCGGCCAGGCGCAGGTCGAGCGCTGCTGCAGGCAGGCCATGCTGCATCGCCGCCCAGTTGAGCAGGGCGTCGAATCGCGGCGTGGTATCGGCCGAGGTCATGCTGGCTCCTTGGTTGTACCGGACGCTGCCGGTTGACGCTCGTGGGGCGCCGCCGCATGCTGAGCGGTCAGTCGCATACGACAGGCTGGGTGCGGTCTGTATAATACCGATTCTCTTCGCCAAGGACATCGAGGGACCATGGGCAAGCGACATGCAGGAGCGGCGTTGGCCGGCCTCATCACATCCGGTCTGACGTTTGGTGCGCCACAGACGCTGGCGCTCGAGCCGTTGCCGGCATGGCAGCTCGACTGGCACCCCTGGAGTGACGATCGTCCCGCCGAAGCGTTGTGCCGTGGCGTCTACGTGATGCCCGCCTATCGGCTGCCTGCCACCGCAGAGCCCGATCAGGTCCGCACCGAATCCGACAGCGCCTATTACGGTGACGATGGCGAGACCATTCTCGGCGGCGAGGTGATCCTGCGGCGCGGCGACAGCCAGCTCGAATCTCCGCGAGTGAGCGTGCCGCCCGATCGTGAGCGAGCCTATGCCGAGGGGCCGCTCGCCCTGCGCGATCTCAACCTGCTGGTACGCGGCGAGGCCGGCGAGGTCTCGCTGACCAGCGATGCCGCCAGTATCGATTCGGCTCACTTCGTGGTGCACGACCAGCACCTGCGTGGCGACGCGATGCAGTTGGCAAGGCTCGAGGACGGCCGCTTCCGGCTCACCTCGGCGAGCTTCACCACCTGCGACCCGGGCAGCAACCTGTGGCAACTGGTCACCGGCGACCTGGTGCTGGACCGCGTAAGCGGCTTTGGTACCGCGCGTCACGCACGCCTGGAGGTGGGCAATGTCCCGGTGTTCTACTGGCCCTGGGTGCGTTTCCCCATCGACGAGCGCCGTCATACCGGCTTCCTGTGGCCCGAACTGGGGCTATCTGGCGGCGCGGTGGACTATGCCCAGCCGTTCTACTGGAACATTGCGCCCAACCACGATGCCACCATCACGCCACGCTGGATCAGCGAGCGCGGCCTGCTGCTCGGCGGCGAATATCGCTACCTGTTTCCCAGCGATGCCGGCCAGATCGAAGGGGCCTACCTCTCGAGCGACGGGGGCGGCTCCAGCGACAATCCCGACGATCCGTCGCGACGCTACGAGGGTGAGGATCGCTGGTACGTCGACTACCGCCACAGCGGACGCTTCGATTCACGCACCAGCTATAACCTGCGTTACGGCGCGGCCAGCGACGGGCGCTACTTCGACGACTACGGTAGCGTCTTCGGCGACGACCCCAGCAACATGCCGCGCCTGGCCCAGGTCAACTACCGCGGCGATGTGTGGAATCTCGATGCGCGTGCCCAGGGCTACCAAAAGCTGGACGATCCGCTGCGCGACCGGAAGAAGCCCTTCTATCGGCTGCCGAGCCTGACCGCCGATGGGCGCTGGTCCCAGCCCGGTGGGCTCTATCAGCAGTGGCGCTCCAACGTCACCTACTTCTGGCGTGACGTGAATGAAGTGGCGCTGGCCCGGGACCGCGAGGCAGCGGTGGGCACTCGCCTGCATCTGGCGCCGGCTACCGGCTGGCGGTTCGACGAGACCTGGGGCCACCTCGAGCCGCGCCTGGAGTGGCTCTATACCGCCTACGACCTCGACTACGGTGAGCGAGTAACGGAGCGCGATACCTCGCTGCAGCGCGACGTTCCGGTGGCGTCCATCGATGGTGGCCTGGTGTTCGAGCGTGAGCTGGAACTCGCTGGCCGTGCCTATCGTCAGACGCTCGAGCCACGGCTCAATTATGCTTTTGTACCGGCCCGCGACCAGCGTGAATTCCCGGACTTCGATACCAATGAGCGTGCCTTCTCGTGGAATCAGCTGTGGTCGCCGTATCGCTTCTCCGGTGCCGATCGAGTGGGTGACCTCAATCGTGTGTCGCTGGGCATCGACTCGCGATTGCTAGAGGATGCGCGCGGCCGCGAGCGGCTTGCCCTCGGCGTGGGGCAGGCATACTACCTCGACGACCGCTACATCGATATGGACGGTAATGCTGACACTCTGCCTCTCGCCCCAGAGCAGGGTGGCAGCTTCGAGCCCTGGTACAACGCTACGCGAGACCGCTCATCCGTGGTGACCCGGCTCGATTGGCAGATCAGCGATGGCTGGCACAGCCGCTGGCAGTGGATCTACGACGACAAGCAACAGCGAACCGAGCAAACCTCGCTGGACCTGAGCTATCGCAGTCCCGTCGGTCACGTATTGAACCTCGGCTACCGCTGGGAACTCCAAGGATTCGATCCGTCGGTGGAACCGGGGGACGACGAGTTCCGCGACTATGACCGTGAGGAGTACGATCTGTCATTCGCCTGGCGGCTCTCGCCGCGGGTGGATCTGATCGGTCGAGCGCTCTACGACTACACCAATGAACGTATGCTCGATCAGATGGCGGGTGTGCAGTGGAACGACTGCTGTTATGGTCTGCAGCTCGTATGGCGCGAGTGGGTCGACGATAACGATACCGCCAGGGTAGAGGACGATAGCAACGAGCGCGGAATATTCCTGCGCTTCGTCTTCAAGGGATTGGGTGGCGTCGGCGGCGATGCCGGCGATTACTTCGAACGGGCCATACCGGGCTACCGCTCTACGGCTTTCTGATCGGTGCGGGACGCCATACAAGTGAAACATATGAGAGGAAAGAGAAACATGCGGATTTCGCCAATTGCCACCCTGGCCCTGGGCATGGCCCTGTGCCTTGGCGCCATGCCGCTGACAGCCATGGCCCAGGACTTCCAGCCGGTACAGCGGCAGTCGCTGGATCGAATCGTGGCCGTGGTGAACCAGCAGGCCATCATGCAAAGCCAGCTCGAGGATCGCCTGGAGCAGGCGCGTAGCCAGCTTGCTGCCCAGGGGCAGGGGGTACCGCCTGAAGCGATGCTGCGTGAGCATATGCTCGAGCAGATCATTCTCGAGGAGATCCAGCTGCAGATGGCCGCGGATGCCGGCCTCAGCATCGACGACACTGCGCTGAATCGCCAGATTCGCGAAATCGCCGAAAGAAACGGCATGTCTCTCGATCAGTTTGCCGATGCGCTGGAAGCCGACGGCCTGAGCATGGCGTCGGTGCGTGAGGAGATCCGCCGCGAGATGCTGCTGCGCGAGTTGCACCAGCGTCAGATCAGTGGTCGAGTCAACGTCAGCAATCGTGAGGTGGAGCGCTTCATCGAGCAGCAGGGCGGCAGCGTGAGCGAGGACCAGGCGCGCCAGATGGTATTCCAGCGCAAGGCCAACGAGGCGCTCGACGCCTGGCTCCAGGAGATCCGCGGCGAGGCCTTCGTCGACAACCGGCTCGCCAACGGGCGCTGAGCGCAGTGGCTAGCCCTGAGCCCGTGCTGGCCGTGACTACCGGCGAGCCCGCCGGCATTGGCCCCGAACTGACCCTGCAACTGGCACTGGGAAAATTGCCGCCCGGGCGAGTCGTGGCGATAGGCGATCCGCAGCTCCTGGCCGAGCGAGCTGCACTGCTTGGCCTTGAGGTCAGCCTGGTCGAGCTCGCACCGGGCGAGCCGGTGCCGGCAGCTAGGCCGGGTGTGCTGCCGATATGGCCGGTGATGCTGCGTGAACCCTGCCAACCGGGGCGCCTCGCCGTGACCAATGCCGGCTACGTACTCGAGATCCTCGACGTGGCGATCGAGGCCTGTCGCCATGGGCTTGCCGATGCGATGGTCACTGCACCGCTGCACAAGGGCGTGATCCTCGACGCCGGCCACGCCGGCTTTCGCGGACATACCGAGTACCTGCGCGATGCCTGCGGCGTTGACGAAGTGGTGATGCTACTGGCCACCGACAGCGCCCTGCATGCAGGGCAGCCTGGCTGGCAGGGCGACGCTGCGCTGCGGGTAGCCCTGGCCACCACCCATCTGCCGTTGAGTGAGGTGGCAGGTGCCATTACCGGGCCCAGCCTCGAGCGTATCCTGCGTATCCTGCACGCGGACCTGGTGCGCTGGTTCGGTATCGCCGCACCGCGCATCGCCGTCTGTGGGCTCAACCCCCACGCGGGGGAGGGAGGCTACCTGGGCCGCGAGGAGATCGAGGTGATCGAACCCTGTCTCGAGCGCCTGCGTGGTGAAGGCTTCGTCCTTGACGGACCGCTGCCGGCCGATACCCTGTTCACGCCGCGTCATTTGGCCGGCGTCGATGCCGTGCTGGCGATGTATCATGACCAGGGCCTGCCGGTGCTCAAGTATGCCGGCTTCGGCCGGGCCGCTAACGTCACTCTGGGCCTGCCGATCGTGCGCACCTCGGTGGATCACGGCACGGCACTGGACCTGGCCGGCCGTGGCCTGGCCGATGCCGGCAGCCTGCGAGTCGCCGTGGCGTTGGCCGCCGAGATGGCAAGACGCTGCTCGACCGCGACAACTTCCTGACGAACGCACAGACAAGGATTCATCGAATGGCATCGCGCCCGCCGGTTCATCGCGCTCGCAAGCGCTTCGGCCAGAATTTCCTGCGTGACCCCGGCATCATTTCGCGTATCGTGCGTGCGATCGCGCCGCGCCCCGGCGACCGGCTGGTGGAAATCGGCCCCGGCCAGGGCGCCCTGACCGAGCCGTTGATCGAGGCGGCAGGTGGCCGCCTCGAGGTGATCGAACTGGACCGTGACCTGATCCCGGGCCTGCGCGTGCAGTTCTTCAACTATCCGGACTTCGTCGTGCACGAGGGCGATGCGCTGAAGTTCGACTTCCGCACCCTGCGCGGCGATGGCGAGCCGCTGCGGGTGGTGGGGAACCTGCCCTACAACATCTCGACGCCGCTGATCGGTCACCTGCTCGAGGCAGGCGATGCCATCGCCGACATGCACTTCATGCTGCAGAAAGAAGTGGTGGAGCGCCTGGCGGCCGAGCCGGGCGGTCCCGACTGGGGCCGGCTCTCGGTGATGGCGCAGTACCGCTGCCGCGTCGACGACCTGTTCACGGTGCCGCCGGAAGCGTTCGTGCCGCGGCCCAAGGTCGACTCGGCCATCGTGCGGCTGACGCCTTTCGCCGAGCCGCCGTGGCCAGCCAATGACGAGGCGCTGCTGTTCCGAGTCGTGCGCCAGGCCTTTGGCCAGCGGCGCAAGACCCTGCGCAACAATCTCAAGGGGCTGATCGAAGGCGAAGCCATGGCGGAGCTCGATATCGACCCCGCGCGGCGGCCCCAGACCCTTAGCGTCGAGGAGTTCGTTCGCATCGCCAATCACCTGGCCGCTACGGAGGCGACGCCATGACCCAGGCGCCGGACATGCCGCTGGAACGGGAAGTGCTGGTCGACGTGGAGCCCGCCTTTCGCGACGACGAGTCCTCGCGCGACGAGTCGCGCTACGTGTTCAGCTATACCGTGACGATTCACAACCATTCGAAACGCAGTGTGCAACTGCTGGCTCGGCACTGGCGTATCACCCAGGGCAGCGGCAAGGTGCAGGAGGTACGCGGCAAGGGCGTGGTGGGGCAGCAGCCCATGATCGGCCCGGGGCAGACGTTCCGCTACACCAGCCGGGCGATTCTCGACGGCCCGGTGGGGGTGATGGAAGGTGCCTACACCTGTGTCGATACTGCCAGCCAGCGCCCCTTCGAAGTCACCATCGCTCCCTTCCGCCTGGCCGGCCCCAACCAGGTACACTGACCGCATTGGCCCGAGGTGGCCTTCGGGTCGCCTGGGTACCCACACCAAGCCGCAAGGGAAAGTGCCCATGACCGCCTACGCCATCGGAGACCTGCAGGGCTGCCACGCCGAGTTCGTCGAGTTGCTGGAGCGAATCGCCTTCGATCCCGCCTGCGACCGCCTGTGGCTGGCTGGCGATCTGGTCAACCGTGGCCCCCAATCGCTCGCCTGTTTGCGTGAGGTGCGTGCGCTGGGCGAGGCCGCGTATACCGTGCTCGGCAATCACGACCTGCACCTGCTGGCCGTGGCTCGCGGCGGTGCGCGGCTCAATCGCAAGGATACCCTTGACGAGATCCTGGCCGCTCCCGATCGCGAAGCGCTGCTCGACTGGCTGCAGTCGCGGCCGCTGCTGGTACGCGAGAACTTCGACGGGCAGGGCGAGACCGTGATGACCCATGCCGGGCTTCTTCCCGACTGGTCCCCGGAACAGGCGGCCAGCCTTGCCGGCGAGGTCGAGGAGCGGCTCGGCAGTGAGCGCAGCGGGGCGTTTCTCGAGCGGATGTACGGCAACGAGCCGGCCTGTTGGGAAGCGTCGCTCGACGGCATCGATCGCCTGCGCGTCATCGTCAACGTGCTGACACGGATGCGCTTCATCGATGCCGACGGCTGTCTCGACTTCAGCGCCAAGGAGGGGCTCGACAGCGCCCCGGCCGGCTTCGCTCCCTGGTTCCGCTATTCCCGCCAAGACGACGTGCGCCTGCTGTTCGGCCACTGGGCGGCCCTGGAGGGGCGTACAGAAGGCGCCCGGGTGCGCGCAGAGGCGTTGGATACCGGCTGCGTATGGGGCGGCAGCCTCATCGCGTTGAACCTCGCCACCGGCGAACGCATCGGTGTGCCCAGCCGTCAGCGCCACTGATCATTTCTGCTCAATGGGAGGCCTTATGGCGAACCCCACGTTCCAACACCTGACGATAGAGACCCTGACGACCTGGATCGATGCCGACGACCCGCTCACCCTGGTCGATATTCGCGACCCCATGAGTTTCGGCGCCGGTCGCATTCCCGGTAGCCGTCATCTCGACAACGACAGTGCCTCGGCGCTGCTCGAGTCGGCTCCACGCGAACAGCCGCTGGTGGTGGTGTGCTACCACGGCCACTCGAGCCAGCAGGCCGCGGCCTGGCTGGCGGGGCAGGGCTTCGCCGAGGTCTACAGCCTCGATGGCGGCTTTACCGAATGGGAGCATCGCCTACCCGAACGAGTGGAGCGCGGTCGCCCATGAGCGGATGGCGGGATCGCTGCCTCGACGGCCTCGCGGTCTACCGCGTGGGCGGTGCGGTGCGCGACGCTCGGCTAGGCTGGCCCACCGTCGATACCGACTGGGTCGTGGTGGGGTCGACGCCGGAGGAGATGCAGCGCCGCGGCTTCCGTCCTGTGGGGCGCGACTTCCCGGTCTTCCTGCACCCCGAGACCCATGAGGAATATGCCCTGGCCCGCACCGAACGCAAGTCCGGCCATGGCTACACCGGCTTCGAGGTTCACGCCAGCCCCGACGTGACGCTGGAGGAGGACCTGGCCCGTCGCGACCTGACCATCAACGCCATGGCCGAAACACCCGAGGGCCAACTGGTCGATCCCTACGGCGGCCTGGCTGACCTCCAGGCCAAGATGCTGCGCCATGTCTCGCCGGCCTTCGTCGAGGACCCCTTGCGGGTGCTGCGCACTGCGCGCTTTTTGGCGCGCTATGCCCGGCTCGGCTTCGCCATTGCCGAGGAGACCCGGGCGCTGATGCGTGAGCTGGCCGCGAGCGGTGAGCTCTCGCACCTGGTGGCTGAGCGGGTCTGGACCGAGACCGAGAAAGCGCTGGGCGAGCCCGAGCCCGCAGTCTACTTCCGTTCCCTGCACGACTGCGGTGCACTGCCGGTACTGATGCCGGAACTCGTCGAGGATGAAGCGGAATTCGAACGGGCGCTTGCAAGACTCGACAGCTTGCCCCGCGGCTTGCCCGATGAGCAGCGCCCCCGCTGGCGCTGGGCGCGATTGGTGGAGCATCTCGATGAAGACGGGCAGGCGGCGCTGGCCGAACGCCTGCGCCTGCCGCGAATCTATCGCGACCTGGGTCGCCAGGCCGCGCTGACCCGCCAACTGCGCCGCCAGGCCACGCCCGATGCGGATGATGTGAAAGAGTGGCTGGATGGCATCGATGCCTGGCGGCGCAGCGAACGCGTGCAACCCTTGATCGCGCTGCTGGCGCTGGATGCCCCGGCACTTGCTGCGGCGCTTGCGCGCGCCTGGCAGGCGGCATCGCGGATCGAGGCCAAGACCCTGGTGGCGGAGGGCTTTCGCGGCGGTGAGTTGGGCGCCGAGCTGGCACGCCGTCGTTGCGCCATACTCGACACGGAGCTGGCGCGACCGTAGCCCTCTTGGCCATTGGCTGTCAGATCGACGAGACCTAGCGCGCCGTATTGGGTTTCCAGTCGAACTCGACCGGCCACAACCGCTGATCGCCAGCCTCGAATTCGGACCACAGTTCGGCGTAGGTTCGCCCGTCTTCGGGATGCGGCGTATCCGGCAGCAGCTCGGCGAGCGGCAGCAGCACGAAGGCGTGGTAAAGGATCTCGTCGCGTGGCAGCATGACGCCGTCGTGCTCGCCGACCAGGTCGCCTACCGTCAGCAGATCGATGTCCAGTGTCCGCGGGCTGAACTTGGGCGAGCCCTTACGTCGGCCGTGGTCGTGCTCGATGCGCTTGCACCAAGCCTGCAACGCCCCAACCGACCAGTCGCTGTGGAATACCGCCACCAGGTTGAAGAAATTGCGGCCATCCTCGAAGCCCACCGGTTCGCTTTCATAGACACGCGAGACGACCAGCTCGTCAAAGGTGGCGTCGAGAATGTCCAGGCAGCTCCGAATGTGGCGCTCGCGGTCGATGTTGCTGCCGATGCTGACGCTTACCTGGGTCATCGAGTACTCTCCGGGCGAGTGCCGCGTTCGATGCGCACGCCCACGGCCGCCGCTGCGGGTACGGCGCCCGGCTTGCGCAGTGTCAGCCGCAGCCAGGGCACGGCGAATTCGTCCATGAGCCGCTGGGCGAGGCGTTCGGCGAAGGTCTCCACCAGGGCGAAGTCGTGTTCGTCGGCGAAGCGGACGATACGCTGGCTAATGGCAGCATAGTCGAGCGTCCTGGTTAGATCGTCGCCGGCCGCCGCCGGGCGAATGTCGGCGGCCAACTCGAGGTCGAGCGTCAGCCGCTGGCGAATGGTGCGCTCCCAGTCGTAAACGCCAATCACCGTCTCGAACTCGAGCGACTCGATCAGTATGCGGTCCATGCGCGGCCCCCAGCAAAAAGGAGGTCCGATTGTACTGAGCGTCGGGCGCGAATGACAGGTCTGAGGCGCTGTCCCCGGGGCGTCGGGACTGGCAGAATCCGTTGAGTTCCTGGAAAGGCGTGGAGGCGGAGGTTGGGCGAAGCCATGTTGCCGCTGTTGGGCCTGTCGCTGCTGGGTTATCTCAGCGGTTCCTGGCTGGGTGCGCTGTGGGTCTGCCGCCTGGCGGGCGCTGGCGATCCGCGGCAGGAAGGCTCCGGCAATCCCGGTTTCTCCAATGTGCTGCGCCTGCATGGCTACCGCTTGGCCGTGGTAACCCTGCTGTTCGATGCCTGCAAGGGCATGCCGGTGCTGTGGTTGGCCATGGTACTGGGCATGGCGCCTTGGGCCCAGGGCATGGTGGGGCTGGCCGTGCTGCTGGGACACAGCTACCCGCCCTGGCATCGCTTTCGCGGCGGCAAGGCGGTAGCCAGCGCCTTTGGCGTGTTGCTGGTGCTGACGCCGTGGGTAGCACTCTGCTGTGCCGCACTATGGGTCTTGCTGGCCTGGCGGGTGCGAACCGCGGCCGTGGCATCGCTGGCCAGCGCCGGTATCGCCCCGTTGGCCAGTCTGTGGCTGGCCCCGGACTACGTGCTGGTGGTGATGGCCTTCACGGTGCTGGTGCTGGTGCGCCACTTGTTCAATATTCGGCGCCTCAAGGCGGGGGGCGAGCACACCCTTTGAGCCCTTGAGCTTCGAGGTCCTGCCGAGGCCCCGTGGCTCAGGCGCCGGCAGGGGCTTCGAGCGTTGCCATCGGCCAGCGCGGCACCGCCTTCATGCTGCCGATTGCGTCGCGCTCTCCCGCCAGCAGTCGCTGTGCACCGGCGAGAGCGATCATGGCGCCATTGTCGGTGCAGAAGCGGCCACGGGGGTAATAGACCCTGGCGCTGCGCTTCTCGGCCTCGTGCGCCAGGCGCTCGCGCAGGCGTGCGTTGGCGCTCACGCCGCCAGCCATGACCAGGCGCTTCAGTCCGGTATCGTCGAGCGCCCGGCGGCACTTGATCACCAGGGTATCGACCACGGCCTCCTCGAAGGCTCGCGCTACGTCGGCGCGCGCCTGCCCGTCGAGCTTGCCGTCCCGCTCCAGTTGGCGAAGCGTGGTCAGGGTATGCGTCTTGAGCCCGGAGAAGCTGAAGTCGAGGCCGGGGCGGTCGGTCATTGGGCGCGGGAAGCGAAAGCGCCCTGGGTCGCCGTTCTCGGCCAGCCGGGCGACCTGGGGGCCGCCGGGATAGGCCAGTCCAAGCATCTTGGCAGCCTTGTCGAAGGCCTCGCCGGCGGCATCGTCGACCGATTCGCCGAGCAGGCGATAGCGGCCAAGCCCCTGGACCTCTACCAGTTGGGTATGGCCGCCGGAGACCAGCAGGGCGACGAAGGGAAAGTCGGGCGACTCCTCCTCGAGCATGGGCGCCATGAGATGCCCCTCCATGTGGTGCACGCCGAGCACTGGAATGTCGAGGGCACGTGCCATGCCATGGGCGGTGCTGGCGCCCACCATCAGCGCACCGACCAACCCCGGCCCGGCGGTATAGGCGATGGCATCCAGCTCGTGGCGGGTCATGCCGGCCTCGTCGAGCACCTGCTGGATCAGCGGCAGCAGGCGCCGGGTGTGGTCGCGGGAAGCGAGCTCCGGCACCACGCCACCATATTCGGCATGCATGGCGACCTGGCTGTAGAGGGCGTCGGCCAGCAGGCCGCGGTCGGTGTCGTAGATCGCGACGCCGGTTTCGTCGCAGGAAGTCTCGATGCCAAGGACTCGCATGGTGCAGGCTCGTGAAGAGGGAAAGCCGGCATTCTAGCAAATCGGAGCGTGGCCATCCCGTTTCCGATACGCGAAATTTGCAATGCTTGGTGTCGCCGACTAAACTACTGTGCGCTGTACAATTGGGTCGCGTACCTGAGTCAGGGTATGCGTTCTAACCGAACTCAAGATTCTAAGGTAGGTGAGTGCTTAATGCCTTCTGTCAAAGTACGTGATAACGAGCCGTTTGACGTCGCGCTGCGTCGCTTCAAGCGTTCCTGTGAAAAAGCCGGCATCCTCTCCGAAGTGCGTCGTCGCGAGCACTATGAGAAGCCGACTGCAGAGCGTAAGCGCAAGGCGGCAGCTGCGGTGAAGCGTCACGCCAAGAAACTCCAGCGTGAGCGCAAGCGTTTCGAACGGCTCTATTGATCCGTACTAAGGAAGTGTCGATGCCCTGGGCATTGGTGCTTCTGGAAGGATGACCAAGCGGCTGCCGTCAGGTGGCCGCTTGTTTTTCACGACCCGTTCCGCCCCTTTGCTTCATCTATCCCCGCCGGAGAGGTAGCGAGACTGCATGGCCGGCCAGATCCCTCAGCGTTTCATCGATGACCTGCTGGCGCGCGTTGACGTGGTCGAAGTGGTGGGCGAGCGGGTGCAGTTGAAGAAGGCTGGGCGTAACTATTCCGGTCTGTGTCCCTTTCATCAGGAAAAGACGCCGTCCTTCACCGTCAGCGCCGACAAGCAGTTCTATCACTGCTTCGGCTGTGGTGCCCACGGCAACGCCCTGCGCTTCCTGATGGAGTACGACAAGCTGCGCTTCCCTGAAGCGGTGGAGCAGTTGGCTTCACGGCTGGGGCTCGAGGTGCCGCGGGAGGGTGCCGACGATCCTCGTGCCCAGGCGCGCGAGCGCAAGCGCCAGGAGGGGGTCAACCTGCTCGAACTCTCGGCCAGCTTCTTTCGCGAGCGGCTGAAGATGCCGGAAGGGGGGCAGGCGCGGGATTACCTGGCCCAACGCGGCCTCTCGGAGGAGGTGCAGCGTGACTTCGGTATTGGCTATGCCCCGGACGACTGGGAGGCGCTCAAGCGTCATCTGAGCGCTCGGGAGATAGCGGAAGCGGTACAGGTCGAATATGGCCTGTTGGTGCAGCGCGAGGATACCGGGCGGACCTATGATCGCTTTCGCGATCGGGTGATGTTTCCGATCCGCGATGTGCGCGGGCGTACCATTGCCTTTGGCGGACGGGTGCTCGGCGATGCCAAGCCCAAGTACCTGAATTCACCCGAGACACCGGTCTTTCACAAGGGGCGCGAGCTCTACGGGCTGTTCGAGGCCCGGCAGGCCAACCCGCGGCTGGAGCGGGTGGTCATCGTCGAGGGTTACATGGACGTGGTGGCACTGGCCCAGTTCGGTATCCGCAATGCCGTCGCCACGCTTGGCACCTCTACCAGCGAGGAGCACCTGGCCCGACTGTTTCGCATGGTCAATGAAGTGGTGTTCTGCTTCGACGGCGACAAGGCGGGGCGGCAGGCTGCCAGTCGCGCGCTGGAAACCGTGCTGCCGCAGATGATCGATGGGCGTGAGGCGCGCTTTCTGTTCCTGCCCGAGGGCGAGGATCCGGATACGCTGGTGCGCCGGGAAGGGCGTGAGGCCTTCGAGGATCGCATCACCTGCGCCAGCCCGCTGTCGGAGTTCCTGTTCGACCAGGCGGCGCGGGGGCGTGATCTGGCGCGAGTCGAGGAGCGTGAGCGTTTCGCCAGCCAGGTGCTCAAGGCGGCGAAGCGGCTGCCGCAGGGCATGCTGCAGACGGTGCTGCTGGGGGAACTCGCGCGCCGTACCGGGGTCGACCAGTCGCGCTTCGAAGCGCTCCTGGCGCGGGATGACGGTACAGCACCGTCACCGGCCGAGCCGAGTATCGCGCCTGCCGCAGCCCCCGCCGGGCAGGGAGTGGTGAGCCATGTACCATCGGCCAAAGGAGCTTCGCTGGGGCTGGTGGCGCGCGTACTGCAACTCCTGGTGCATGAGCCGGCGCTGGTCGAGCGCTTGCCCGCCGAGGACGACTGGTGTCCCGAGAGCGATGAGGATGCCGCGCTGTGCCGCGAGCTGGTTCGGCTGTTGCGTGCCGGACGCTACCGCAGCCCGCAGGTGGTGCTGGCCCACTTCCAGGGCAGTACCCAGGGCGAGCGGCTGGCGCTGTTGGCCCGGCGCGAGATGCTCATTCCGCGTGATGCCAGAGCCCAGGAACTCGATGGCCTGGTCGAGCATTTTCGCCGGTACCGGATGCGGCCATCGTGTCAGGAGCAGATCGATGCGCTTCTGGCAAAGCAACGCTCGGGAGAACGGCTTTCGCCCGAGGAGCGACAGCGGCTCATGACGTTGCTGGCCGAGCTGGGAAGTTGAGATACGAGCGTCAGGATGACGAAGGGTGCCGGTGTGGGGTTGAATTCCTTTCTGCCACCACCACATAGGGAGCATGGACTGGGCCCCCGCGACAGCATAACCGTTTAAACTAACACACCTGAGTGACCGAGCAAATGGGCCGTACTGGCGGGCTTGTGCTGTTTCCCGCTATACTATTGGGCTTCATGAGTTTTCTCCACCCCAGCGCTTCAGGTGCTTCATTCTTCTTCGTCGAGATAGGGTTTCTATGGCTGGAAATGCGCAGCAGCAGTCACGTCTGAAGGAGTTGATCGCGCGTGGCAAGGAACAGGGCTACCTGACCTATGCCGAGGTCAACGACCACCTTCCCGAGGATATTGCCGATCCCGATCAGGTGGAAGACATCATCGGCATGATCAATGACATGGGTATCAGCGTCGTCGAGGAAGCTCCCGATGAAGATACCCTGATGATGTCCGATCACTCCGCCGACGAGTCGGCCGCCGAAGAAGCCGTGGCTGCCCTGGCGGCGGTGGAGAGCGACGTTGGCCGCACCACCGACCCGGTGCGTATGTACATGCGCGAGATGGGCACCGTGGAGCTCTTGACCCGTGAGGGCGAGATCGAGATCGCCAAGCGCATCGAGGAGGGCACGCGCGAGGTGATGTCGGCCCTGGCCTGGCTGCCCGGCGCAGTGGACTCGATTCTCGAAGCGTACGATGCCACCCAGGACGAAGAGGCGCCTGGTCGTCTGTCCGATCTCTTTTCCGGCTTCATCGATCCTGACGAAGGCATTCCCGGCGTGGCCGAGGCCGAAGTTCCCGAGGAGGAGTTCGGCGCCGCCGGTAGCGATGACGATGCCGACAGCGATGCCGACGACGATGACGCCGGCGAGGCGGAGGAGGAGAGCACCGGCGGCCCCGATCCCGAGGAAGCCAAGGCTCGCTTCGAGCAGATCCGCTCGCAGAACGAGCTGGTGCGCGAGGCGCTGGCCAAGCATGGCCGGGGCAGTGCGGAAGCCCAGGTAGAGATGGAGCGTCTGGCCGAGTTGTTCTCGCCGATCAAGCTGGTGCCCAAGCACTTCGAGCGCCTGGTCGGCCAGGTGCGTATCAGCGTCGAGCAGGTGCGCGCCCAGGAAAAGGCGGTGATGCAGCTGTTCGTCAAGAAGGCCAAGGTGCCGCGCAAGAGCTTCATCAAGGCATTTCCCGGCAACGAGTCGCGCCAGGAATGGGTCGACGAGTTCATGGGCGATAATGCCAAGTTCGCCGAGCGCCTGGAGCCGTTGCGTGCAGACATTCAGCGCGCGCAGCGTCGCATCGCCTTCGAGGAGGACATGGTCCAGCTGCCGGTGTCGGAGCTGAAGGAGATCAACCGCAGGCTCTCCATCGGCGAGGCCAAGGCGCGCCGGGCCAAGAAGGAGATGGTCGAGGCCAACCTGCGCCTGGTCATCTCGATCGCCAAGAAGTACACCAACCGCGGGCTGCAGTTCCTGGACCTGATCCAGGAGGGCAACATCGGCTTGATGAAGGCGGTGGACAAGTTCGAGTACCGCCGCGGCTACAAGTTCTCGACCTATGCCACCTGGTGGATTCGCCAGGCGATCACCCGCTCGATCGCCGACCAGGCGCGCACCATTCGTATCCCGGTGCACATGATCGAGACCATCAACAAGCTCAATCGCGTGTCGCGCCAGATGCTGCAGGAGATGGGCCGCGAGCCGACACCCGAAGAGCTGGGCGAGCGTCTCGAGATGCCCGAGGACAAGGTGCGCAAGGTGCTCAAGATCGCCAAGGAGCCGATCTCCATGGAGACGCCCATCGGTGACGACGACGACTCGCACCTGGGTGATTTCATCGAGGACAGCACCATGCAGCTACCGGTCGACCTGGCCACTGGCGAGGGTCTGATCGAAGCCACCCGCAACGTGCTGGGCGGCCTGACCGCGCGCGAGGCCAAGGTGTTGCGCATGCGCTTCGGTATCGACATGAATACCGACCACACCCTCGAGGAGGTCGGCAAGCAGTTCGACGTCACCCGTGAGCGGATTCGCCAGATCGAAGCCAAGGCGCTGCGCAAGCTGCGTCACCCGAGCCGCTCGGAGCCGCTGCGCTCGTTCCTCGACGAGTGAGTCCGGAACGTTCCTGAACCTGGAGCTTCCCGATACGAGAAGCCCGTAGCCGAGAGGCTACGGGCTTCTTCTGTTCAGTCTTCCGGCATTGCTCCGCCGCCAGCGGCGGGGCAGATCGGTCAAGGCACGCAGTGAGTCGCGCCGATCACCCGATCGCCGTGCCGAAGTTGCTCCAGCTGATGGGGTTGCGAGTGGGCGTCAGCGCTGAGCGAGGCGCCAACGCCTGGCCAACAGCACCAGCTCGATGATGGCGAGCAGGATCAGGGCGTAGCCGAGCAGCTCCACCATCTCCTCGGCAGCATTCTTGAAGCTGCGCAGGTAGCTCTCCTGCATGATGGCCTGCCACAGGCTCTGGCGACCGAACAGCCGCGAGAAGACGTAGGTCACCAGCACGCCACTGGCGAACAGGCCGAAGGAGAAAGTGTTGGAATAATGGCGGAACTCGTCGGCAAAGCGGTGTCGCCAGCGCACCACCAGGGCCAGGGCAGGGAGGGCAATCAGGACAACCAGTACCTTCCAGGTGTGGCGAGCGACTTGAGTGTCGAGCCAGTAGTCCTGCTCGCGAACCAGCGAACAAGCAATGAAGGCGAACATCAGCAGGGTGACGGTGGGAAGCGCACGTTGCACCTGGCGCACGAAGAGCAGCAGGGCGGCCGATGCCGCCAGGACCAGACTCTGTGCCAGTTCCACCAAGCCATATTCAGTGAATCGGCTTTGCGGGAAATGGGTAGCCTCCAGATAGGCGAGCTGGCCGCATCCGGCGATAAGCAGGACGTAGAGCCCGGCGCGCAGGCAGGCAACGGCGAAGCCGATCGGCCAGGGGTGTCGGGGTGGTGAGGAAGGCATGGGAAGGTCGCTGTCGGGGCATGCATGAATGCTTGTCATTTTAATGACTGTTGCATGAGTCGGCTAGATATTGGCTGGCAAATTGGCGTGTCGCTGGGCTTCCTCCACGATCCAGTCATGTACCGCGGCCACGCGGCGATCGTCGAGCGCGCCGCTGGTATGCACGATGCCGTAGCGTTTGCCGGTCGGGATGCGAGCGGCAAAGGGAGCAATCAGGGCGCCGGTGCTGAGCTCATTGGTCAGCAGCGCCTGGCGGGCGATGGCGACTCCCATGCCGGCAATGGCGGCTTCCATGGCCAGGCGGTGGCGGTTGAAGGTGTAACCGCGGCGCACGTTGAGCGGTGGCGCCTCGATGGCCTGCAGGTAGTGTTCCCACTCGGCATAGGAATGCCCGCCGCGCCAGGCGGTGATGTCGTGCAGCAGCGGGTACCAGGCCAGTTCCTCGGGGCGTGACAGGGGCGGTCGGCGGCGCATCAGGGCCGGGGCGCAGACGGGAAAGATCACCTCTTCCATCAGCGGCGTGATGGCCAGCCCCGGGTAGTGGCCGTCATTGAGATCGATGGCCAGGTCGAACTCGCCTTCGCGCAGTGACAGGCTGCTGTCCTCGGCGATGACCTGAAGCTCGATGTCGGGGAAGCGGGCCTGCAGGCGTGGCAGGCGCGGCATCAGCCACTTGCTGAGAAATGCCGGCACGCTGCGCAGGCGGATTATGCCGCTCATCACGCCGCTGCGCAGGCGCTTTACCTCGAGGCCGACTGACTGGTAGGCCTCGTCGACCACCGCGGCCAGCCGCTTGCCTTCCTCGGTGAGTTCCAGGCGCCGCGGCAGGCGACGAAACAGCTTGAATCCCAGCCGCTCCTCGAGCTGCTTGATCTGCTGGCTCACCGCGCCGGTAGTGACATGCAGCTCCTCCGCCGCGCGGGTGAAGGAGAGATGGCGGGCGCTGACGGCGAAGACCTTCAGCCAGGCGTGGGTCTGGGCATGGAGTAAGCGGTTCATGGTTTAGTTTTACTATAGGCGTGAGCAGTTATTCTCGTTTGCCGCTCGATGCATTCACCCTCAACATAAGGCCATCCATGCCGTGAAGGCAAACATGTTTTAGCCAGGCTGATCCATGGGCGAGTGGCTTCTCGTAGTGAGGCACTCGGTAATTGGCCGGCGACCGATGAGGTGACTTATGGCAATCAGCGTCTTCGACCTGTTCAAGATCGGCATCGGGCCCTCCAGCTCCCATACCGTGGGGCCGATGCGGGCTGCCTACGACTTCGTCCAGGTGCTGCGTGAGCGTGACCTGCTCGAACGGGTAGCCCGGGTCGAGGTGAAGCTGTTCGGCTCCTTGAGCGCCACCGGCAAGGGGCACGTTACCGACCGTGCCGTGATCATGGGGCTGATGGGCGAACGCCCCGACCAGATCGATCCCGCCATCGTCGCACCCTGTATCGAGGAGCTGCTGGAGTCCAGCACCCTGCTGCTCGACGGCCGCTTGGCGATTCCCTTCCTCTGGGCGCGCGACATGCAGTGGTACGAAGAGTGCTTGCCCTACCACCCCAATGCCATGACGCTGGTGGCCCATGGGCATGGCGAGGAGCTGTGGCGCAACACCTACTATTCGGTGGGCGGTGGCTTCGTCATCGATGAGGGGCAGGCCGAGAGGGGAGAGCTGGACCAGGACAGCACCACGTTGCCCTACGACTTCAACTCGGCGGCTGAGCTGATGGCGCTGTGTCGTATGCACGACATGCGCATCAGCGAGCTGATGCTCGAGAACGAGAAGGCCTGGCGCAGCGAAGCCGAAGTGCGCGATGGGCTGTGGCAGATCTGGCAAGCCATGCAGGCCTGTGTCGACAAAGGTTTGCAGCAGGAGGGCATTTTGCCTGGCGGGCTCAACGTCAAGCGACGCGCTGCCTCCCTGCATCGTCGCCTGCTGGCAACGCAAGACGACCAGAGCTTGATCGCTACCACCTTCGGTGCGATGGATTGGGTCAATGTCTTCGCCTTGGCGGTGAACGAGGAAAATGCCGCCGGCGGGCGCATGGTCACCGCACCGACCAACGGTGCGGCCGGCATCATTCCCGCCGTACTGCACTACTACATGAAATTCCAACCCGGGGCCTGCGAGCGCGACGTGGTGGACTTCCTGCTGGCCGCTGCCGCGGTGGGCATCCTGTGCAAGAAGAACGCCTCCATCTCCGGTGCCGAGGTGGGCTGCCAGGGCGAGGTGGGCTCGGCTTGCGCCATGGCTGCAGCAGGGCTGGCCGAAGTGATGGGCGGCAGTGTTGGCCAGGTGGAAAATGCCGCCGAGATCGGCCTGGAGCACAACCTCGGGCTGACCTGCGACCCGGTGGGCGGCCTGGTACAGGTGCCGTGCATCGAGCGCAATGCCATCGCCTCGGTCAAGGCGATCAATGCAGCCCAGATGTCGCTGCGCGGTGATGGCGAACATTTCATCTCCCTCGACAAGGCGATCCGTACCATGCGTGACACCGGTCGCGACATGCAGGACAAGTACAAGGAAACGTCTCGTGGTGGGCTGGCGGTGAACGCCATCGAGTGTTGAAAAAGCGCGGCACCCCTACCTTCTAACCGAGCCTTTCCCCCTCTCGACGCGATGCCCATGTGGCATCGCGTTTTTATTTGCAAGCTATTGAATAGCAGCCGTCTCTACGCCATTGGTCGAGTTCGGTGCTTCAACGGTTGCCCCGCGGTTGCGTCTCCTCTAGCTTACGTTAACGTAAAGGTTAGAAGCCCTCGGGCTGAACCAAGCATAAGTCGCAGCCTTCACCACAACGACAACAAATCAGCATGGATCGTCACGGCGATCCAGAGAGGACGTCACATGACCCAGGAGTTCATACTGGAAACTCGCGGGCTGACCAAGCAGTTCCGTGGCTTCACCGCCGTGGACGACGTCAACCTGCAGGTCCGGGAGGGACATATCCATGCCTTGATCGGTCCCAATGGTGCCGGCAAGACGACCGTCTTCAACCTCCTTACCAAGTTCCTGCCACCGACCCGGGGCGAGATTCTCTATCGCGGCAAGCCGATCACCGGCAAGAAGGCCAACGAGATCGCGCGCCTGGGCATGGTGCGCTCCTTCCAGATCTCTGCGGTGTTCGCCCACATGACCGCCCTGGAGAACGTACGGGTCGCCCTGCAGCGCCCGATCGGCACTTCGTTTCATTTCTGGAAATCCGAGCGCACCCTGGAGCACCTCAACGAGCGTGCCATCGAACTGCTCGACGAGGTCGGGCTGCGTGACTATGCCGATGTACTGACCGTGGAAATGCCCTACGGGCGCAAGCGCGCACTGGAAGTAGCCACCACCCTGGCCATGAACCCGACGCTGATGCTGCTCGACGAACCGACCCAGGGCATGGGGGCAGAGGATGTCGATCGTATCGTCGAGCTGATCCGTCGCGTGGCCAAGGGGCGTACTGTGTTGATGGTCGAACACAACCTCAGCGTAGTGAGCCGGCTGTGCGACCGGATTACCGTGCTGGCCCGCGGTGCCGTGCTGGCGGAGGGCGATTACGAGACGGTTTCCGCCGACCCCCAGGTTCGCGAGGCCTACATGGGTAGCGAGACAGAGGAGGCCGGCGCATGAATCAGGTCGTCGAACAGTCGAATCGTACCGAATACCGCGATCACGATGGTGCCGAGATGCTGCGCATTCGTGACCTGCATGCCTTCTACGGCGAGTCGCACATCCTGCACGGTGTCGACATGGAGGTGCGTCGCGGGGAGCTGGTCACCCTGCTGGGGCGCAACGGCGCCGGCCGCAGTACCACCCTGAAGGCGATCATGAGCATGGTCGGCCGGCGTACTGGCTCGATCATGATCAACGGCACGGAAACCATCGGCATCAAACCGCACCGTATCCCACGGCTGGGCATCGGTTACTGCCCCGAGGAGCGCGGTATCTTCGCCAGTCTCGACGTGGAGGAGAACCTCCTGCTGCCGCCCACGGTGCGCTCGGGTGGCATGTCGATCGACGAGATCTACGAGATGTTCCCCAACCTCTACGAGCGGCGCCGCAGCCAGGGCACGCGCCTCTCCGGTGGCGAGCAACAAATGTTGGCCATGGCGCGCATCCTGCGTACCGGCGCTCGCATGCTGCTGCTCGACGAGATCACCGAAGGGTTGGCCCCGGTCATCGTGCAGAAGCTCGCCGAGGTACTGGTCAAGCTGCGTGACCGCGGCATGACCATCGTCCTGGTAGAGCAGAATTTCCGCTTCGCCGCGCCGCTCGCCGATCGACATTACGTCATGGAGCATGGGCGAATCATCGAGGAAATCAGCAAGGCGGCTCTGCCTGCCAAGCGTGAGCACCTGAACTCCTTGCTGGGCGTATAGCAGCAGCTTTCGTAACCACCATGAATCGCGTCTTACCTGCAGTGCGCGTGACAACAACAACCTGCCCAGTTGGGCTATGGAGACGAAAATGACCTTCATCAAGAAGACTCTCGCCAGCAGCATTGCCATCGCCGCTACCGCCGCCATGGCAACCGCCGCCCAGGCGGAAATCAGCGATGGCCAGGTACGCATCGGCTACCTGGCGGACATGTCCGGTACCTACCGCGACCTGGCCGGGCCGGGCGGCCTGGAGGCGCTGAACATGGCGGTCGAGGACTTCGGTGGCAGCGTCAACGGGGCGCCGATCGAGGTGTTCAGCGCCGACGACCGCAACAGCGCCGACGTGGGCGCCAACACCGTGCGTGAGTGGGTCGACCAGCGCAACGTCGACCTGGTGGCCGGGATGGTGGCCTCCTCGGTGACCATCGCCGTGACCAAGGTGCTCGAGGAGAACGACGGCCTGGGTATCGTGTCCGGCTCTGCGGCTTCGAGCATCACCAACGAGCACTGCACGCCTAACCACATCCACTGGGTCTACGACACCTATCCGCTGGCCAACGGCACTGCCCGGGCGGTGGTCGAGCAGGGGGGCGACAGCTGGTTCATGCTCACTGCCGACTATGCCTTCGGCCATGCGCTGGAAGGTGACGTGACCAAGGTGGTGGAAGAGAACGGCGGTGAGGTCATCGGCGGTGTACGCCATCCGTTCCCGACCGACGACTTCTCGTCCTACATCCTGCAGGCCCAAGGCTCCGGGGCCAAGATCATCGGCCTGGCCAACGCCGGTGCCGATACCGTCAACGCCATCAACACCGCCAGCCAGTTCGGCGTGGCCGAGGCCGGCCAGCAGCTCGCCGGCCTGCTGGTATTCCTCAACGACGTCTATGCCATGGGGCTCGAGACGACACAGGGCCTGCTGCTGACCACCGGCTGGTACTGGAACATGGACGATGAGGCGCGCGAATGGGCCGAGCGCTACTACGAGCGCGTAGGCAGCATGCCGACCATGGTGCAGGCCGGTATCTACTCCAGCACCATGCACTACCTCAAGTCCGTCGAGGCGACCGGCAGCGATGACAGCCAGACGGTGCGCGAGCATATGATGCGCCAGCCGATCCACGATTTCTTCGCCCGCAATGGGCGTGTTCGTGAAGATGGTCGCATGGTTCACGACATGTACCTGGCCCGCGTGAAGTCGCCGGAAGCCTCCACCCATGAGTGGGATCTCTACGAAATTCTGACTTCCATTCCCGCCGAAGAGGCCTACCGCCCGCTCTCAGAGAGCCAGTGCAAGCTGGTGCAGAACTGAAGCGATGCAAGATGGCGGCGGCTGCGGCCGTCGCCCCTCTGACGGCGAGGAGAACCTGACATGACGATGATATTCGGCGTGCCGTTGGCGGTGTTCATGGGCCAGCTGCTGCTGGGGCTGATCAACGGCGCCTTCTACGCCTTGCTGAGCCTCGGGTTGGCGGTAATCTTCGGCTTGCTGAAGATCGTCAACTTCGCTCACGGGGCCATGTACATGCTGGGGGCTTTCGCCACGCTGCTGGGCATGCGCTACCTGGGCATCAATTACTGGGCGGCACTGCTGCTGGCGCCGCTGGTGGTGGGTCTGTTCGGTATGCTGATCGAGCGGGTGCTGTTGCGCCGCATCGGTCATCTCGACCATCTCTACGGGCTGCTGCTGACCTTTGGTCTGGCGTTGATCTTCGAGGGTACGCTGGTCAACTTCTTCGGTGTTTCGGGGGCGCGCTACCCGACGCCCGAAGCGCTGCAGGGCGGCTACCAGACCGGCTTCATGTTCCTACCCAAGTACCGGGCCTGGGTGCTGCTGGCGGCCATCGTGGTCTGTTTCGGCACCTGGTACATGATCGAGCGGACACGGCTTGGTGCCTATCTGCGTGCCGGCACGGAGAACCCGGCGCTGATGCAGGCCTTCGGTGTCAATGTGCCGCTGCTGGTAACGCTGACCTATGGCTTCGGTGTCGCGCTTGCTGCCTTCGCCGGCGTGCTGGCCGCGCCGCTCTACCCGGTTTCGCCGACCATGGGCTCCAACCTGCTGATCGTGGTCTTCGCGGTGGTGGTCATCGGCGGCATGGGTTCCATATTGGGAGCCGTCGTAACGGGGCTTGCAATGGGGTTGATCGAGGGCCTGACCAAGGTGTATTACCCCGAGGCAGCCAACACCGTAATTTTCCTGGTGATGATCCTGGTGCTTCTGCTCAGGCCCGCCGGGCTCTTCGGCAAGGAGGCATGACGACATGGCCACGACCCAAACCATGACGCCGTCCATGAAGCGTGAGCGTCGCGCCAACCTGCGTCGCAATGCCTTCTACCTGGTACTGATCGCGATCGGCCTGGTAGCCCCCTTCGTCGCCTATCCGGTGTTCCTGATGAAGGTGCTGTGCTTCGCCCTGTTTGCCTGCGCCTTCAACCTGCTGCTGGGGTATGCCGGTCTGCTCTCCTTCGGCCATGCGGCCTTCCTGGCCACCGGTGGCTACGTGACCGGCTATCTGCTGTCGAGCTATCCGGCACTGACCCCCGAAATGGGCATTCTCACCGGTACGGCTGCTGCCGTGGTGCTGGGCGCCATCTTCGGGGCGTTGTCGATTCGGCGGCAGGGTATCTACTTCGCCATGGTCACCCTGGCCCTGGCACAGCTGATGTTCTTCTTCTATATCCAGGCACCCTTCACCGGCGGTGAGGACGGCCTGCATGGCGTGCCGCGCGGTCAGCTGTTCGGCTTCATCAGCCTGCGCAACAATTTCGCCATGTACTATTTCGTCTTTGCGGTCTTCCTGTTTGGCTTTGCCCTGATCCAGCGTACCGTGCATTCGCCGTTCGGCCAGGTGCTCAAGGCGATCCGCGAGAACGAGCCGCGTGCCGTATCGCTCGGCTATAACGTCGATGCCTACAAGCTGGTGGCATTCATCCTTTCAGCGGGGCTGGCCGGTCTGGCAGGTTCCACCAAGACGGTGGTGTTCCAGCTCGCCTCTCTGACCGATGCCCACTGGCACATGTCGGGCGAGGTGATTTTGATGACGCTGCTCGGTGGCGTGGGGACTCTGTTCGGCCCAGTGATGGGAGCGGGGCTGGTGATCAGCCTGCAGCATCTGCTGGCGCAGTCGCCGCTGGGCAACTGGGTCGGCCCGATCCTGGGCATCATCTTCGTGCTCTGCGTACTCAGCTTCCGCAGCGGTATCGTGGGCGAGGCGATGAAGATATACCGCAAGAACTTCAAGTAAGGTTGATGGCAGGCCTCTTCCTGGCGCCCCGCGGGGCGCCTTTTTTCATTCCCGTGTCGTGGAGCAGGCTCGCTCCAGGCTGGCGGGAAGATTCTCGACCAGATAGTCGAGGAACTGGCGCACCTTGGCGGCATGCTGGCGATGCCGCGGCATGACCGCCCATACCCCCGCATCGCGACATTGAAAGCGGGACAGCACTTCGATCAGTTCCCCGCTGGCAAGGTAGGGCATGACGTAGTAGTCGGGCAGTTGCGCCAGCCCCAGACCCTTTAGCGCTGCATCGAGCAGTGCGAGGCCCGAGTTGGCCTGCCAGGGACCCTGCACGCGTATTTCACGGTGCAGCCCCTCGATGTCGAAGCGCCACTGATCGCGGGTGCCGATCAAGCAGCGATGATGCACCAGTTCCGCTACCGAGTGAGGCTGCGATACGCCCTGGAAGTAGTCAGGGGAGGCGACGACGTATTCGCGCCGCTCGCACAAGCGGCGCGCCACCAGCGTTGAATCCTGCAGGGTGCCCATGCGAATGACTACATCGTAGCCCTCGTCGATGACATCCACTTGGCGGTTGGTCAGGTGAAGGCGCATCTCGAGCTGAGGGTGCAGACGCAGGAAGTCGTTCACCAGCGGGGCGAGGAAACGCTCGCCGAAGGTAGTGGCACAGCTGAGCTGGAGCACGCCGTGGGGACGATCCTGCAGGCTCTGCAGATCGGTTTCGGCATCGCGAAAGCCGTCGAGTAGCTCACGGCAGCGGGCATAATAGCGCTCACCTGCGTCGGTTAGGTGAATTTGACGCGTGGTTCGATAAAGCAGCGGCAGGCCCAGCTCTTGCTCGAGTTGGGCCACTTGCCGGCTAATATGTGAGTTGGATACGTGGAGTTGGCGTGCCGCCGCGGCAAAGGTGCCCAGTCTGACCACTTCCACGAAGGCTTCGATACCATCCCAGTGGGCCATGAGAACTCCATCGTTGCACACCTGGAATAATGTTGTGTCGTTGTTTCTATATCATCATAACGCTGGGCGCACCTAGACTGATAGAGATCGTTTACAAACGGATCGTTACAAACCATCAGGAGATCAGTATGAAGTCGCGTGCCGCCGTTGCTCTCGAAGCGGGCAAACCCCTCGAACTCACCGAGATCGATGTCCAGGACCCCAAGGCTGGGGAAGTCTTGGTGCGCATCGCCGCGACCAGCGTCTGCCACACCGACGCCTTCACGCTTTCGGGCGCCGACCCGGAGGGGCTGTTCCCCTCGGTGCTGGGCCACGAGGGCGCCGGCATCGTCGAGGCAGTGGGCGAAGGGGTCACCAGCCTCCAGCCCGGCGATCACGTCATCCCGCTCTATACCGCCGAGTGCGGCAAGTGCAAGTTCTGCCGCTCGGGCAAGACCAACCTGTGCCAGGCGGTACGCGCCACCCAGGGCCAGGGCCTGATGCCCGACGGCACCTCGCGCTTCTCGCTCGACGGCCAGATGCTGCACCACTACATGGGCTGCTCGACCTTCAGCGAGTACACCGTACTGCCCGAGGTCTCCCTGGCCAAGGTCTCCCAGGAGGCGCCGCTGGACAAGATCTGCCTGCTCGGCTGCGGCGTGACCACCGGCATCGGCGCGGTGCTCAACACCGCCAAGGTCGAGCCGGGCTCCACCGTCGCCGTGTTCGGCCTGGGGGCCATCGGCCTGGCGGTGATCCAGGGCGCGCAGATGGCCAAGGCCAGCCGCATCATCGCCATCGACGTCAACCCGGACAAGTTCGAGCTGGCGCGCCAGTTCGGTGCCACCGACTTCGTCAATCCCAAGGACCACTCGGACCCGATCCAGCAGGTGATCGTCGACCTGACCGACGGTGGGGTCGACTACTCCTTCGAGTGCATCGGCAACGTCAACGTGATGCGCTCGGCGCTGGAGTGCTGCCACAAGGGTTGGGGCGAGTCGGTGATCATCGGCGTGGCCGGGGCCGGCGAAGAGATCTCGACGCGGCCGTTCCAGCTGGTGACGGGCCGGGTGTGGCGCGGCTCGGCGTTCGGCGGGGTGAAGGGGCGCAGCGAGCTGCCCGGCTACGTGCAGCGCTACATGGACGGCGAGATCAAGATCGACGAGTTCATCACCCACGAGATGCCGTTCGAGAAGATCAACGAGGCGTTCGAGCTGCTGCACGAGGGCAAGAGCATACGTACCGTGCTTCGCTTTTAACACCGCGAGGAGACCGAACCATGACCATGACCGAGAACCTCGAGCCGATATCGAGCAACAAGAGCTTCGGCGGCTGGCACAAGCGTTACCGGCATCGCTCGCGGGCGCTGGATTGCGAGATGGAGTTCGCCATCTACCTGCCGCCGCAGGCCGAGACCGAGCGTGTGCCCTTGCTGTGGTGGCTGTCGGGCCTGACCTGCACGGATGAGAACTTCATGCAGAAGGCGGGGGCACATCGCATGGCTGCGGAGCTCGGCATTGCTATCGTCTGCCCCGATACCAGCCCGCGAGGTACCGACCTGCCGGGTGAGCACGACAGCTATGATTTCGGCTCGGGAGCGGGTTTCTACGTCAATGCCACCCAGGAGCCCTGGAAGCGGCACTATCGCATGTACGACTACGTGGCCGAGGAGCTGCCCTCGGTGGTGCGACAGCATTTTCCGGTCAATGGCCGGGAGGCGATCAGCGGCCACTCGATGGGCGGCCACGGGGCGCTGATCCTGGCGCTACGTCGCCCCGGGCACTATCGTTCGGTGTCGGCCTTCTCGCCGATCGTCAATCCCACCCAGTGCCCATGGGGGCGCAAGGCCTTCCGCGAGTACCTGGGCGACGATCCCGGTGCCTGGACGCAGTACGATACCTGCGAGCTGGTGGCCAAGGGCGCTTCCAGCCAGCATCTCTTCATCGATCAGGGTGAGGCCGATCAGTTCCTGGAGGAGCAGCTCAAGCCGGAGCGACTCGAGGCCGTATGCGATGAACACGATCACCCCCTGACGCTGCGCCGTCAGCCGGGGTATGATCATAGCTATTTCTTCATCGCTACCTTCATCGAGGATCACCTGCGTTACCATGCCGAGCACCTCCACAAGCGCTGAGCGCTCCACCCGCCAGGGTGGCGCATGATCCAAGACTTGCTGTATCGCGCGCTACGTTGGGCGGCCCTTGTCGGGGCCGCCTTCGTCGTACTGTCCATTGTCCTGGTGATGCTGCTGCGGCACGTGCCCGTATACGGCTCCATGGTGATGCTGGAGCGCAAGGTCGAGGCCTGGGTGGCCGGTGAGTCGCTGCCCATCCAGCATCAGTGGCGCCCTTGGGAGGAACTCTCCGACCACGCCAAGCTGGCGGTGATCGCCGCCGAGGATCAACGCTTCGCCGTGCACCGTGGCTTCGACGTGGACGAGATGCGTCGGGCGTGGGAGGCGAGCCGCAACGGATCGAGGCTGCGAGGGGCCAGCACCATCAGTCAGCAAACCGCCAAGAACCTGTTCCTGTGGACGGGCCGCAGCTGGGTACGCAAGGGGTTCGAAGCCTGGTTCACCGTGCTGATCGAGGCGCTATGGCCGAAGCAGCGCATCCTCGAGGTTTACCTCAATATCGTCGAGTGGGACCAGGGTGTGTTCGGCCTGGAGGCTGCCGGGCAGCACTATTTCGGCATATCGGCCGATCGCCTGAACGAGGTGCACGCCAGCCGCCTGGCGGCGATCCTGCCCAATCCCAGGGCCTGGAGTGCCAGCAGGCCGGGGCCCCACGTGGAACGCCGCAGCCAGTGGATTCGCCAGCAGATGCGCAACCTCGGCGGGTCGCGTTACCTCGAGGAGTTGGCGGCCAATTGAACCTGTTTTTGCCGGTGGAATACCCGAACCTACCGGCGTCCCTGGCTGCGTGCCGCGAGAACTACCCCCACGATAGTGATGGCCATGCCGACCAGTGCCATCAGCGGCAGACGCTCGTCGAACAGCCACCAGGCCTGCAGGGCCGTGACGGGTGGCACCAGGTAGAAGAGGCTGGCCACGCGTGAGGCTTCGCCGCGCCGGATCAGCGCCATCAGCAGCAGGATGGCGGCGATGGAGAGTACCAGCACGAGCCAGCCCAGGGTCAGTACGAAGGTGGTGGTCCACTCGATGTGGCGTTCCTCGAGCAGCAGGGCACCGAGGCCGAGCAGGACGCTGGCAGAGAGATACTGCACCACCGTGCCCGAGAGCAGCGGCATACCGGTGCAGAACCGCTTCTGGTAGAGCGTGCCCAGGGTAATGCCTGCCAGTGCGACGAGCACGCAAGCCAGAGCCCCGAGACCGAAGCCGTGGAACAGGGCGGTACCTGGGTCGAGCTTGCTGCCCAGTACCATGGCGATGCCGGCCAGCCCCAGGCTCAGCCCCAGCCATTGAATCGCGGTGATGCGTTCGCCAAGCAGTGGGCCTGCCAGGGTCGCCGTCAGCAGCGGCTGCAAGCCGACCAGCAGTGCCGTGAGACCTGCCGGCATGCCCAGATAGATGCCGTAGAAGACGCCGCCCAGATAGGCCGCGTGCACGAGCAGACCCGATACGGCAATATGTCCCCTCAATTTCCAGCTTGCCGGCCAGGTGCTTCCCATCATCTTTACCAAGGGAACCAGCAGGGCGAGGGTCAACACGAAGCGAACGAACAGGAAGGTGAAAGGCTCGGCATGGGGTAGGCCGAACTTGGCGCCAATGAATCCGGTACTCCACAGGGCCACGAACAGCACCGGCATGCTGGCCAGCAGCACGGCATCGAGACGAGAGTCGGCAGACGTCGTCATGGAAAAGGGATCCTTGTGCACGGCAATCGAGCTGTGACGATACTTGGTTGGCGGAGCGGACGAAAGCTAGCAGGTTAACTTTTTATCGAAGCGTTTCGCCGTGGAATGCACAGCCAATGAATCTTTACATCACGTAACATAAAAAACTGAACTCCGTTCATTCTCCTCCGTCAGAATCTCTACATTCACGGCAACACCCTTGGAGGTATTCATGCAACGGATCACTGCACTGTTCTCGGCCGCCCTGCTCACTGCTGGGCTGATGACCGTACAGGCGCAAGCTCAGCAAGACCCCGCCCAGGACCCGGCAGCCGGCCAGCCGCAGGCGCAGGCACCGGCGCAGGATTTCAGCGATGACCAGCTTCAACAGTTTGCCGACGCCTCTCAGGACATCGCCGTGATCTCGCAGGAGTACACCGAGCGCCTGCATGCGGCTGAAGACGAGCAGACCCAGCAGGAAGTCCGTATGGAGGCCAACGACAGGATGGTCGAAGTGGTCGAGGAGAATGGCCTCGACGTGGATACCTTCAACGCCATCGGTCATGCCATCCAACAGGATCCGGAGCTGATGCAGCGCGTGCAGCAGATGGCCGAGCAGTCGTAAGCCGACCGCCTTCCCATCGAAGCGAGAAAGGCCACCTGCGGGTGGCCTTTCTTGTGTCGGGAACCGGTAGGCCTTTACCCTCTGGTCTAGGGTATGATGGATGCTCGGTATCGCCAGCGGGAGCCAGACAGGACATGGACGCGGAACTACTCGAGATTCGGCAGCACATGGGGCGCTTCCCCCCCTTCGATACCCTCGACGATGAGCTGCTCGACAGCGTGGCCGGACAGGTCGAGGTGGGCTATTTCCAGGCCGGTTCCGACATTCTCCAGCTCGACCAGGAACTCCATGAGCTGTGCTATATCCGCAGTGGTGCGGTGGAGGTCCGGCGGCGCACGGGCGACCTCTATGATCGCCTGGGCGAAGGTGACATCTTTGGCCATTTCAGCCTGCTGAGAAACAACCGGGTACGCTTCCCGGCCCGCGCCCTGGAAGACACCCTGATCTACTACATCCCCGAAACGGTCTTCCAGCGCCTGTGTGAGGCCGACGAACATTTTGGCGATTTCGTGGAACTGGAGCGCCCGCGGCTGGAAGCGGCGGTGGAAGAGCACAAGAAAGCCAACGACATGATGATCACCCGGGTGCGCAAGCTGCTCACACGCTACCCGGTGATGGTCGAAGCGGGAACTTCGGTACAGGAGGCGGCACGCCAGATCACCGCTGCCCAGGCCTCGGCGGCGCTGATACTCGACGAACCAGACGACGATCCGCGGTATACCTTCACCGATAGCGAGGATCGTCCCTGGCGTTTACGTGGCATTCTGACCGACAGCGACTTTCGCACCCGTATCGTGGCCGAGGGGCTGCCTCCCGATACGCCCGTAGGTGAGCTGGCGGGTGGGCGAGTGATCACCATTCAGTCGGATGAATCGGTACACGAAGCCATGCTTTGCATGCTGCGCAACAACATTCATCACTTGCCGGTGCTGTATCGGCGCCGGCCGGTGGGTGTCGTTCATCTTTCCGACATCATCCGCTACGAGACCCACAGCAGCCTGTACCTGGTCAGCAACATCTTTCATCAGTCCAGCATCGAAGGGTTGGCCCGACTGGCGCCCGACGTGCGTGCTGCGTTCATCCGCATGGTGGAGGAAGGCGCCAACTCGCAAATGGTCGGCAGCGCCCTGTCTACCATCGGGCGCAGCTTCGTGAGGCGCCTGCTGGAGCTGGCCGAGGAAGCGCTGGGGCCGCCGCCCGTGGCGTATTGCTTCATGGTCAATGGCTCCATGGCGCGCAACGAGCAAACCATCGTCACCGACCAGGACAATGCGCTGGTGCTCGCCGACGATTTCGAGCCGGCCGTGCACGACGCCTATTTCGCCAGCCTGGCGCAGTTCGTCAGTGATGGCCTGGCTGCCTGCGGTTATGCCTATTGCAAGGGCGAGGTAATGGCGACCAATCCCCAGTGGCGCCAACCCGTGTCGGTATGGAAGCGCTATTTCACCGAGTGGATAGAGTCGCCCACGCCGGAGCGGCTGCTGCACTGTTCGATCTTTTTCGATCTCGATAGCGCCTATGGCGAGGAAGCCTACATCGAACAGCTGCAGGACTTGATTGCTCAGAAGGCACCGAAGAGCCCACGTTTCCTGGCGGCAGTGGCGCGCAACGCGTTGAACCGTACGCCGCCGCTGGGCTTCTTTCGTACCTTCGTGATGGAGAAGGATGGCAAGCACAATAACTCGATCAACCTCAAGCGCCGGGGGACGGCTCCGCTGGTCGATCTGATCCGTGTGCATGCGCTGGCCTGCGGGTCGCGTGCCCAGAACAGCTTCGAGCGGCTGGACGACATCGCCGCCACTCAGCTACTGGCCCCGGGCGTGGGCGACAAGCTGCGCTATGCCATGGAGCTACTCTCCATGGTGCGAATTCGCCATCAGGTCTTCGACCTGCAGCAGGAGCATGAGCCGGACAACAACGTCGAGCCAGAGAACGTCGCCGACAGTGAGCGCCATCACTTGAAGGATGCCTTCCAGGTGCTGAGCCACGCCCAGAAATTCCTCAAGTACCGCTATCCGGTGCCTGCGCGTACTGGCCGGGCGGCGCGCTGAGCCATGCTATCCCACCGAGTTACAGCGCGTTCGCATGGCCATGAGTGGCCTGCCTATCTGCAGCAACGGGCAGCCGAAGCGCAGGACCCCCTGCTGCGGCGTTTCTTTGCTGCGGATTGGCCAGCACCCGACACTCCCATCGGCGAGGCGCCACTGGTGGCCCTGGACCTGGAAACCACCGGCCTCGACGTCCAGCGCCATGCCATCGTCAGCATCGGTCTGGTTCCCTTCAGCCTGAAGCGAATCCCTCTGGCCAAGCGGCGCTATTGGGTCGTGCGCCCCAGTGGGCCGCTGTTCGAGGCCTCGATAGCCTATCACCACATCACGCACTCGGAAGTGGCCAAGGCGCCTGACCTGGAGGAGATCCTGCCCGAGCTGCTCGAGGCTCTGGCGGGGCGGGTTGTCGTGGTGCACTTTCGTCACATCGAGCGGCCGTTTCTCTTCGATGCGGTCAAGGCCAGGCTGGGGGCGGGGATCCGGTTTCCGATGATCGATACCATGTCGCTGGAGGCGCGACTCTATCGGCTTTCGCTGTGGTCGCGGCTGAGACGCTGGATGCGGCGGCCGCCCGTTTCGATACGCCTGGGTGACAGTCGGCGGCGCTATGGCCTGCCTGATTATCAGGGGCATCACGCCATGGTCGATGCATTGGCAACTGCCGAGTTGTTCCAAGCCCAGGTGGCGAAGTATTACGGCCCTACGCTCCCCGTCAGCGCCCTGTGGACCTAGCTGCCATCGCTCGTCGACTTTTCAGCCATGACCAGGCGGCTCGCTCGGCTGGTGTTGGCTCATAGCCAGAGTTCGGCGAAGGTATCGCCATCCACGGGGCGACCGAAGTGGAAGCCCTGGACGCCGGTGCAGCCCAGCGCACGCAAGGCCTCGGCCTGCTCGGCGGCCTCGACGCCTTCGGCCACCGTCAGCATGCCCAGGGTCTGGGCCATGGCAATGATGGTCGAGACGATGGCATGGTCGTGGCTGCTCTTGAGCATGTCCTGAACGAAGGACATGTCGATTTTCAGGGTATCGGCGGCAAAACGCTTGAGATAGGACAGCGAGGAATAGCCCGTACCGAAGTCGTCGATCGCCAGACTGAAGCCCGCCTTGCACAGGGCCCGGGTGATTCGCACCGTCTGCTCGGGGTTGCGCATCAAGCCGCTTTCGGTGAGTTCCAGCCCCAGCTTGCCTGGGGGCACTCGGGTGGCGACACGCTGGATGTGCTCGGCCAGGCGTGGGTCGTCCATCTGCTGGGCCGAGACGTTGACGCTCAGCCGTCCGGGAAACGGCTTGCCTTGGCGCTCCCAGGTCATGAGCTGTTGGCAAGCGGCCTCCAGCACCCATTCGCCCAAGGCGCAGATAAGACCTTGCTCTTCCGCCAGTGGGATGAAGGTGCCGGGACTGACGTGCCCCAGGATTTCATCGTGCCAGCGGCACAGGGCCTCTGCGCCGGTCAGCTTGCCCGTCTTGAGGCTGAACTGGGGCTGGAAGGCGAGCGTTAGCTTGCCCTTGGCCAAGGCCTCGCTGAAGCGTAGCTGCAGCAGCTCGTACTGGTGGAGTTCGTCCGCCATGGTGGCGGTGAAGAAGCGGGTGCGGCTAGTGTCTTGCTTGGCGTGATTGAGCGCGATGCTGGCATGCTGGAACAGCGATTGAGCATTGTCGGCATCGCGGGGGAACAGCGCCGCGCCAACGCTGGCGGAAATCGAAAAGCTTCGCTCCGACAGCTGGATCGGCGCGGTGAGGCTGTTGCGATAACGCTCGATGGCGTGAGCCATGGCGGCCGGCCGGGTGTCGGTGAGCAGTACCATGAACTCATCGCCTCCCAGCCGGGCGACGAACTCGCCGGGTTCGGCCTGGGCGCCGAAGCGACCGGCGATTTCGGCCAGCATGAGGTCGCCCAGTTCGTGTCCCTGGGTATCGTTGATCTGACGAAAGCGCTGCAGGTCGAGATAGAGCAGGCCCAGGCTGTTGCCACGCAAGCGGGCCTGTTCGCAGGCCTCTTCCAGCCGCTCCATGAAGTAGCGCCGGTTGGGCAAGCCCGTGACGCTATCCCAGTAGATGAGCTGCTGGATACGATAGTCGCTGCTGCGACGCTTCTCCTCTTCTGCCCGTCGCGCCATCTCGGCGCCTGCTTGGGCTGCGGCGATGCGCAACACTTCCGGGGCGTAGGCGGCCAACTCGAGGGGGTGGCTGGAGAGCACGGCGAGCAGGCCGACGAGGTGCCCCTGTGGTGCGCGTAGCGGAATGCCGACGTAGCTTTCGACTCCCAGCTCCTGCAGCATCGTATCGTCTGGAAAGCGTTGACAGACGCCGTCGGTAAATTCGCAGACTTCGTCATTCAGCACGTGCTCGCATGGCGTGCCTGCCAGCGTATAGACCGAAGTGGGTTGCAGTGAGCCTCGTGACCAGAAGGCGACGGTGCGGATGGAGGCCTCATCGGAAAGCAGCTTGCCGATGAGCACATGCTCCCCATCGAGAATCGTGGATATGCGCTCGACCAAATGATCGAACGCCTGGGGAGTGCCGGCCTTGCCCAAGCCATCGGCGAGCAGACGAAAGGCGTCTTCGGGGGCCATCATGGGCTTAGAACGGCTCCTTAGGCATAGTTGTAATGATCTATTGAGAATATGCCCGAAGCGTTAGCGCGTTGCTAGTAGTCGATAGATGCATGAAACACTTGACGAATGGGAATTTTTTAGTCTCGGGGCGAGCCCCGTTCGGCATGCCCGGACCACGGCCGCGAATTCAAGTTCGGGGCTAGCCCGCCGACGACAGGCCGCCCACTGGGCCGCCTGTCGTCGGGCAATGGCGTCAGGTTCTCGGCTCGCTCATCAGTCCCTTGATGATGGCATAGCAGCCTACCAGCAGCACCAGGGTGAAGGGCAATCCCGTCGAGACGGCCATCGCCTGGAGGGCGGCCAGGCCGCCGCCCAGCAGCAGGGCGATGGCGATGACGCCCTCGATGATGGCCCAGAACACCCGTTGCGGCTTGGGTGCATCGACCTTGCCGCCGGCCGTGATGGTGTCGATCACCAGTGAACCGGAATCCGACGAAGTGATGAAGAACACGACCACCAGCACGATCCCCACGAACGACGTGATGGCGGTAAGTGGTAGTTCGCCGAGCATCACGAACAGCTGCAGCTCGAGGGCCGCGTCGCGCACGCCTTCGAAGCCGGTACCCACCAGTTGGTCGATGGCGGTCCCGCCAAAGGCGGTCATCCACAGTACCGAGACCAGCGAAGGCACCAGCAGTACGGCGACCAGGAATTCACGCACGCTGCGCCCCCGGCTGACACGGGCAATGAACATGCCGACGAAGGGCGACCAGGAGATCCACCAGGCCCAGTAGAAGGCGGTCCAGCCCTGGGTGAAGTTGGCATCCTCACGACCGAAGGGGTTCGACAGCGCCGGCAGGTTGACCACATAAGCCCCCAGGTTCTGGAAGAACCCGGTCAGGATCAGCAGGGTCGGACCCACCAGGATGACGAACAGCAGCAGCAGCAAGGCCAGGCCCATGTTGATCTCGGAGAGCCGGCGTACGCCCTTGTCCACCCCAGCCAGGATCGACACGATGGCCACGGCGGTGATGCCGAGAATCAGCAGTACCATGGTGGCGTCCGTCTCGGGCACGCCGAACAGGAAGCTGAGGCCGGCTGAGGCCTGCGAGGCACCGAGGCCCAGCGAAGTGGCGAGGCCGAACAGCGTGGCAAATACTGCCAGGATGTCGATGATATGCCCGGGCCAGCCCCACACCCGCTCACCCAGCAGCGGGTAGAAGATGGAGCGCATGGTCAGCGGCAGGCCCTTGTTGAACGAGAAGATGGCCAGCGCCAGGGCCACCACGGCATAGATCGCCCAGGGATGTAGCCCCCAGTGGTAGATGGTGGCGGCCATGCCCAGGCTGGCCGCGGCCGCTGGGTCGTCTGCGGCGGCACCGAGCGGAGCCCAGTCGGTGCGCACGCCATCCTCGACGGTGGTGCCACCGAGAGCCGCGCCGAAGTGCGACATCGGCTCCGATACACCGTAGAACATCAGGCCGATGCCCATGCCGGCGGCAAACAGCATGGCGAACCAGCCTGTATAGCTGAAGTCTGGTTTGGCATGCATGCCGCCGATTCGCACCTTGCCCAACGGCGACACGATCAGCGCCAGGCACAGCACTACGAAAATGTTCCCGGCGAGCAGGAAGAACCAGTCCAGGTTGCCGGTAAGCCAATTGCGCAAGGCAGTGAACAGTGGCTCCACTTCGGCCTGCAGGGCAAGGGTAATGACCACGAAGAACACTGTGACTAGTGCCGAGATGGTAAATACCTTGCCGTGCAGGTCGATGCTGAAGCCGAGCTTGTCGGTGGCCAGGTTGTCCTGGCCGATGACGTAGTCGGTGTCAATCAGATTGGCTGGCCCTTCCGGGGCAGGCACGCCCTCCGAGGGCTCTGCCCCCATGGCGCGCTCGTCGCGGTAATTGTTATCCACGTTACGCTCTCCCATTGAAACGTCGAAGGTGTGATGGTGAGGAGTGGGTGATGTCAGGCGCGCGATGGCCTGACCAGGAAGACCGAGACATCGGTATGAGTGGCGATCTTGCCACCGTGAGACGGCATGATGACGTCGAGATGCTTCGGCGGGTGGGTCAGCATGACCACGAGGTCGGCGCCCACGTCTCGAATCGCCTCGATCAACAGGTCATCGAGATCGGCGACCGGGTCCGCACTGCTGATGGTGTGGGCGCTGACGGGCTGGCCATGCACCGCCGCTCGCTGCTGGGCAAACGCCTCCAGTTTCTGCTGGTACTCCTGCGGTGTCCTGGCCACGCTGCTCGGGGCAGTGGAGGTCACCCCGACATAGCAGACCTCGGACCGGTAGTGCCGAGCCAGATCGGCTACTGCCTGCAAGGAGGGCTCGAGCACATCCAGATGGGCAAGGTCGACCGGAACCATGATTTTGCTATACATATTCGTGCTCTCCTGGTTTACGTAATGTCGGCTGTCCGACGAGACGTACGCGGGTGCACGTTGGGAACGTTACACAATGTCAGTGTGGCGGCTTTGGCGTGTGATGCCAGTCCTGAGACCGACGCCCAAGAGCGTGGCTGCAGCACTTTTTTATATGAACAAGGATTGTACGCGAACGGGACGGCGCTGCCGAGTCGGCGCCTATGTCCCTGTTGTCGTCATTTTGGCGGTAACATAAGGTTTTCTTTGGGTAACGTTGGGTTACCCGATATCCCGGTTTCTGTCTCAGCTGTTGTTCAACGCTATTTGGACTCTGTGGGGATTGCGGTCACTGTCCGGAAAGGAATAGGGTCATGGTATTCCGATAAGAACAAAGCCAGCCTGCACGAATGCAACATACTTCGTTGCCGGTTGGCCATGAGTGGGAACCCTGCATGAACGAAAGTCTGCAACAAACGCGCAACGACGACGTTGGGCAAGCTGGTCACGAGACGGACAGCCACTTCGTACGTTTCATCAACGTGCAGAAGAGCTACGACGGAGTCGAGCTGGTCGTCAAAGGCTTCAACCTCGATATCAGCCGTGGCGAGTTCGTCACGCTGCTGGGCCCTTCCGGGTCGGGCAAGACCACCTGCCTGATGATGATGGCGGGCTTCGAGACCCCTACCCATGGTCAGATTTTGCTCCAGGGCAATCCGATCAACGACCTGCCGCCGCACAAGCGGGGCATCGGCATGGTCTTCCAGAACTACGCCCTCTTTCCTCACATGTCGGTTGCCGAGAACCTCGCCTTCCCCCTTGAAGTTCGTCATCTGTCCAAGGCCGAGACCAAGCGCAAGGTCGACCGTGCACTGGCTATGGTGCGCCTCGAGCATTTCGGCGACCGGCGCCCGGCGCAACTGTCAGGTGGACAGCAGCAGCGCGTGGCCCTGGCCCGGGCGCTGGTTTTCGAACCCGAATTGGTGCTGATGGACGAGCCGCTAGGGGCGCTCGACAAGAACCTGCGTGAGGAGATGCAGTACGAGATCAAGCGCATCCATGCCGATCTGGGCGTCTCCATGATCTACGTGACCCACGATCAGACCGAAGCCTTGACCATGTCCGATCGCATCGCCGTGTTCAACGATGGCGTCGTACAGCAGCTTGCCAGCCCTGAAGCGCTCTACGAAGCGCCCGAGAATGCTTTCGTCGCCAATTTCATCGGTGAGAACAATCGGCTCTATGGTGAAGTGATCGAAACCATCGGGGACAAGTGCCAGGTCCGCCTCGATAGTGGGGAGACGGTATTGGCCAAGGCCGTCGCAGCGGGCGGTATCGGCGCGCGCACGACCCTTTCCCTGCGTCCGGAACGTGTCGGCATCATATTGGGTGAAGCCGACGAGGCTTTCGATAACCGCTTCCAAGCCGAGGTCAAGGAGGTGATCTATCTGGGCGATCATCTGCGTACCCGTCTCAGTGTCTGCGGCAACGATGAATTCATTCTCAAGACCCCCAATGCGATGGGATACGTTTCGCTGAGGCCGGGCCAGTTGATCGATATCGGCTGGTCCAGTAGCGACTGTCGGGCTCTCGATGCCTGATGCGCTTTGATCTTGAAGCTGTGTCAAAAAAGTACAACAAGTGGAGATAGACAATGAAACATGACAACAAGCAAGCAGGGAAACCGGTGCTGAAGATTCCGGCTCTGAAACTGATGACATGTGCCGTGGCGGGAGCCTCGGTCATGGGCCTGGCGACCATGGCGCAGGCTCAGCAGACGCTCAATATCGTCTCCTGGGGCGGCGCCTACACCATGAGTCAGCAGAAGGCCTACCATGAGCCCTGGATGGAGCAGACCGGCGACCAGATCATCAACATCGACCGTAGCGGCAACGCCCTGGCCGGGTTGCGCGCACAGTCCCAGGCGGGCAATGTGACCTGGGATCTGGTCGACATGCTGCCGGCAGACGCCATGATCGCTTGCGCCGAGGGCTTGATCGAGCCGCTGAACCACGACGAACTGTTGGCGGACGCTCCGGACGGTACGCCCCCGAGCGAGGACTTCGTCGACGGTGCCCTGGGTGAGTGCTTCGTCGCCTCGATCGTCTACTCCAACGTCGTCGCTTTCAACACCGAAATGTTCCCCGAGGACAATCAGCCCAGTACCATCGCCGATGTCTTCGATCTGGAAAACTTCCCGGGCAAGCGCACCCTGCTGCGCAAGCCGATCAACAACCTCGAGTGGGCGCTGGTTGCCGATGGCGTGGCGCCCGAAGACGTCTACGACCTGCTCGAGACGGAGGAGGGCATTCAGCGCGCCTTCGACAAGCTCGATACCATCAAGGATCACGTGATCTGGTGGGAAGAGGGCGCCCAGCCGCCGCAACTGCTCGCCGACAAGGAGGTGGCCTTCGGCTCCGCCTACAACGGCCGCATCTTCGATGCGATGGTCTCAGAGGACCAGCCCTTCGAGATCATCTGGGATGCCCAGGTGTTCGAGCTGGATGGTTGGGTGGTACCTGTCGGTAAACTCGACAAGGTGAAGGATTACATCTATTTCGCCACCGACACCCAGCGGCTCGCCGATCAGGCCCAGTACATCTCCTACGGCCCGGCGCGCTACTCTTCCTCGGACATGGTCTCGGTGCATGCGGAAACCGGTATCGACATGATGCCGCACATGCCGACTTTCCCACCCAACTTCGCCACTGCCATCCAGAAAGACGACGAGTTCTGGGCCGACTATAACGATGAGCTGACCCAGCGCTTCGACGCCTGGCTGGCCCAGTAAGCCGTGCCCCCACCCGGCCCTTGGCCGGGTGGGGGCTGTCTGTCGACTCCCTTTTTGTTACGTCGCTTCCTGGAGGGGCCCGAGTGTCCGAATCTCCCGCTTCCCCTTTGACCACCGCCGATGGCGTGCCGCTCAAGGTCAGCTTGCGCCGTGCCGTGCGGCGCTCGAAGATCAAGGCCTTCCTGCTGGTATCGCCATTGCTGTTGTTCCTGTGCATCGCTTTCGTCATGCCGATCGTCGAAATGCTGTGGCGCAGTGTCGACAATCCCGAGGTCTCCACCCAGCTGTCGCGCACCGTCACCGCCCTGGAAGGCTGGGACAACGGCGCGTTACCCGACGAGCCGGTCTTTGCCGCCCTGGTGGAAGACCTGCGTGAAGGCCAGGCCGCACGCAATCTGGGGCTCTTGTCGAGTCGCCTGAACTACGAGAAATCGGGCATGCGCTCGGCGATCAACCGTACGGCACGCCAATTGCCCGTGGAACCGCCCTATCGTGAAGCCCTGATCGAGATCAATGACACCTGGGGTGAACTCGATACCTGGAAGCTGATCCAGCGTGAGGCATCGCCCTACACGCTCACCTACTATCTGGCGGCGGTGGACCGCCAACTTACGCCGACGGGTGAAATCGTCCAAGTGTCAGACCACCTCAAGGTGCACGTTTCGCTGTTCTGGCGCACCTTCTGGATGAGCGCGGTGATCACTGGGCTGACGCTGTTGCTCGGATACCCGATCGCCTTCCTGCTTGCCAACTTGCCGCTGCGCCATTCGAACCTGCTGATGATCCTGGTACTGCTGCCGTTCTGGACGTCACTGCTGGTACGAACCACGACCTGGATCGCCATCCTGCAGTCCCAAGGGGTGCTCAACGACATCATGGTCGCCCTCGGCGTGATTGCCGACGAGGCGCGCTGGCAGATGATCCATAACAAGACCGGCACCATCGTGGCCATGACCCATATCCTGCTGCCGTTCATGATCCTGCCACTCTATTCGGTGATGAAGACCATTCCGCCGAGCTACATGCGTGCAGCTCGCTCGCTGGGCGGCAGGCCCTTCCTGAGCTTTCGGCGGGTCTACTTCCCCTTGACCATCCCGGGCATCGCCGCCGGTGGCATCCTGGTCTTCATCCTGTCGATCGGCTACTACATCACGCCGGCACTGGTGGGCGGGCAGTCAGGTCGCTTCATCACCAACTACATCGCTTACCACATGCAGACCTCGCTCAACTGGGGGTTGGCCGCGGCCATTGCCTCGATCCTGCTGTTCGTGGTGATCGTTTTCTACATGGTCTTCAATCGCCTGATCGGCGTCGACAAGGTCAAGCTGGGGTAATCCGATGGCCATACCTTCCTATGCAACTCGCGGCGAGCGCATCTGGCATTACGTCTTCCTGGGCATCTGTGCGCTGATCTTCCTGTTCCTGGTGGGACCGCTGCTGATCATCATCCCGCTATCGTTCAATGCCCAGCCCTACTTCACTTTCTCGGAGGCGATGCTCAAGCTCGACCCGGCAGCCTACTCGCTACGCTGGTACGAGGATTTCTTCACCTCCAGCGCCTGGCTCAGCTCGATCAAGAACAGCTTCATCATCGGCATCGCCTCGACGATCCTGGCGACGATCCTGGGTACCATCGCGGCGCTGGGTCTCTCCAACCGGCATATGCCGGCGCGCGGGGCGATCATGGCGCTGTTGATCTCGCCGATGATCGTGCCGCTGATCATCTCCGCGGCGGCTATGTTCTTCTTCTTCTCCAAGATCAACCTGGCGCAGACCTACCTTGGCGTGATCCTGGCGCATACCGCGCTTGGCATACCATTCGTCGTCATCACCGTGACGGCCACCCTGTCGAGCTTCGATACCACGCTGATCAAGGCGGCACACAGCTTGGGTGCCAATCCCACGCGCACCTTCTTCAAGGTGGTGTTGCCTCTGGTAACGCCGGGTGTCGTTTCCGGCGCTCTGTTTGCCTTCATCACCTCCTTCGACGAGGTGGTAGTGGTGCTGTTCATCTCCGGACCCGAGCAGACCACCATGCCGATCCAGATGTGGTCGGGTATCCGCGAGCAGATCAGCCCGACGATACTGGCCGTGGCAACACTGCTGGTACTGCTCTCGATGCTGCTGCTGACGACGCTTGAGCTGTTGCGGCGGCGCAGCGAGCGGCTGCGGGGCGTTTCCCCGGGATAGCGCCTCGACGCAGCGACTCGATCCCTCAAGGCAAGGGGGCACCCAATAGGTGCCCCCTTGCTGCGTCATGCTTGGCACCAAGCAAAACCTGGGGCAAACCTGGCGAGGCCGCCTGTGGCAGACCTAGCCATGTGTCAGTTTGCACCATGGTAAAAGCAGGCGGGGGAGGTGGGAATTTCGTCTTCTGCGTAATCTAATTCATTGTTTTTTCTAAAATATAAGAGGAATAGGCAAGACTGGCACAACCTGTGCTCCCTGATAGGTGAGGACGAACCAACTAGGGAGAGATCCACATGAGCCATGATAAGCGTGCAAGCAGGTCCGCCAGGCGAATGACGGCCTTGGCCTCGGCAGTGGCTCTTGCGCTGGGGACGTTGACCCTTGCCGGCTGCGGCAATGACGACGACGAGCTTCCACCGGTTGAGGAGGAGCGTCCCACCATGGAAGAGCAAGGCTCGCCGATGCAGGACACCACGGCTGATCCTGGCATCGACCAGACCGATACTGGCGCTGGCGATGGGGCTGCGGATCCCACGACTGGGGTCGAGGAGAGCCCAGAAGGTGAGTTGGCTCCCGAACAGGATCCGCTCCCGGAAGCCGAGCAAGAGCCGGTACCTGGCGAACAGCCCGATGGGCAACAGCCCACCATGGATGACGATCAGGAAGATGACCTCTTGGTCGATGAGGAAGAGCAGAGTGGCAACTAATTAGCCATTGCTTGTAATTAGCCATTGCTTGTTCAAGTGCCGTTACCGAGTGGTGGCGGCTCGGGCAGGAAGCCCATGACATTCGTCGCAAGACGATATCGCAGGAGGTGGAAGTATGATGTCCAAGGAATTTCTGAAGAAGCTAGGCGTCTTTGGCGTGACCATGGGGCTGACTGCCAGCCCGCTGGCCTTGGCGCAGCAGACACAGCAGGACGAATTCCAGACCCAGCAGGGCACCGAGCAGCCTCAATATCCGGCTACCGATGAGGCTCCGGGCCATGAAACGGGTGCTGGTGTCGATCCGGGTGACCCCGCGGCTCCGGGCATCGATCCCGCTAGCCCCGGTGAAGACCCGGCCATGCCAGGCACCGAGGCGGAACCTGGTATGCAGCAGGATCCGGGTATGCAGCAGGATCCGGGCATGCAGCAGGATCCGGGCATGCAGCAAGATCCGGGTATGCAGCAAGATCCGGGTATGCAGCAAGATCCGGGTATGCAGCAAGCGCCTGGCACCGAAGCCGCACCGGGTACCGATCCAGCCGCGCCTGGGATGCAAGACGAGCCAGGCTTCGGCGAGGGCACCGAGGCGATGCCTGGCGAAGAGCCTCAGTTCGAATACGAGAACGAGGAAGAAGAGTGGGAATATCCGGAGGATGAGGACGACAACGCTTCTTGACCCTCCATCGTTCCGGCCCCGGCCGAGTGGCTGGGGCCGAAGGAGAAGCATCGACGCAAGGATGCGTCATCCACTAAGCATGACGCGGCGCAATCCGCTGACGGCCCGCCACCCTCCCCCCCTTGCACCGTCAGTTGGATTGCATGGCGTGCTTCGCCCCCAAGCTCCCATGGGGGCTTTTTTGTGCTTGTGACATCAGCGTGTCGTGTTGATGAGGATGACTATTTCTTCCTCGAGACTATTCTTCCTCGAGACGGCGGTAGAGGGTGCGTCTGGCGATGCCGAGGATGTCGGCGGTACGCCGCTTGTTGCCGCCCGTCGCCTCGAGCACTTTCTGGATGTAGCGCTTTTCGACCTCCTCCAGGCTCGGCCAGCTCTGCTGGCCGCTGGCGACCAGGGCCTTGCCAGTTTCGATCTGCCGCACGGCGCCACGCTGATCCTGGCCATGCTGGCGAATACGCTCCGGCAGGTCGGTATGGCTGAGCAGGCCATCTTCCGCCAAGGTCACGGCGCGCATGACGGCATTCTCGAGTTCACGAACGTTGCCTGGGTAGGGGTAGTCGAGCAAGGTCTGTAGTGCCATGGGTTCGATGCGCTCGATGCTCTTGCCCTGGGCGCTGGCGTGCTTTTCGATCATGGCGGAGATCAGGCGTTCGATATCCCCTTGGCGCTCGCGCAGCGGGGGAATACGCAGCGAAAAGGTCTCCAGACGGTAGAACAGGTCGCTGCGGAAGTTGCCGTTTTCGATCTCCTGTTCCAGATCACGGTGGGTGGCGGCAATGATGCGTACGTCCACGGCTTCTTCTTTTTCGGCCCCCACCGCCTTGATCATCTTCTCCTGCAGCGCCCGCAGCAGCTTGGCCTGAAGGCCGGGTGACATTTCGCCGATCTCGTCGAGAAAGAGGCTGCCGCCGTTGGCCGTCTGGAACAGGCCCTGGCGCGACTCGCTGGCCCCAGTGAAGGCGCCCTTGACGTGGCCGAAGAACTCGCTCTCCATCAGTTCCGAGGGGATGCTGGCACAGTTGATGGCAATGAAAGGTTCACCGGACCGGGGGCTCTCGGCATGAATGGCGCGGGCCAACAGCTCCTTGCCGGTGCCGCTCTCGCCCAGGATGAGGATGGGCGCATCGCTCTTGGCCAGCCGGGCCGCATCGTGAAAAAGCGCCTGCATCGTTTCGCTTTCGCCGACGATGCCATGGAAATGGCCGGGTGGCTCGTCCTGATGCAAGCGCTCGGTCAGGCGCCGGTTTTCCAGCACCCGGAAGACCGCTTCTCCCACGCTCTCCAGGTCCAGCGGTTTGGTAAGGAAGTCATCGGCGCCGATCTTCAACGCCTCGACGGCCTGGTCGATGGTCCCAAAGGCAGTAATGACGATGAAACCCAGGCGGCTGCCCTCGTGGCGCAGTTGCTCGAGCAGCTGCATGCCGCTCATGCCGGGGAGGCGCACGTCACTGATCACCAGGGCCACTTCACTGTGACTCAAGGCGACGACGGCTTCCTCGGCACTGCCGACGCCTAGCGTCTGGTAACCGGCCTCCTGAAGTTCCTCTTCCAGCAGCTCGAGGATGGCGGCGTCATCCTCGACGATGAGTATGGGTAAGTCGGTATGGCTGTGGCTCCCAGTCACGTGGCAGTTCCTCCTTCATCGGCATCGTTCAGTGGTAGTCCGATCTCGAAGCCGGCTCCCCCCAGTTCGCTGTCGAACACCCCGACGGTGCCGCCGTGGTCGTTGATGATTCGGTGCACCATGGAAAGCCCCAGGCCGCTGCCCTGGCCGACGGGTTTGGTAGTGAAAAAGGGATCGAAGACCTTGGATTTGTCCTTGTCGCCGATACCCGAGCCGTCATCTTCCACCCACAGCGTCAGCCAGCCCTCTTTTTCCCGCGTGCGTATGCGCACACGGCTGACTTCCTTGACCTGGGCGGCATTGCGCAGAAGGTTGGTCAATACCTGGATCAACTGCTGGCCATTGGCCAGCAATGGTGAATAGGAGGGGGGGAGGTCGAGTTCGAGGCGGATGGCGTTCTGCTCGAAGTCTTCCTCCACCAGTTCGCGTGCCGCTCCGAGGAGGTCGGCCAGGTCCAGCGGCTCCTTTTCGACATTGTGGCGGCGGCCGAGCTCCATCAGCTGACGCACGATCTCGACGATGCGCTCCACCTCGCTGCGAATGCGCCCCAACCTGGCCCGGTCGGCGTCGTTGAGCGTGTCGCGCCGGGCCAGTCGCTGGGCCTGGCCGTTGATCACCGTGAGCGGCGCGCCGATCTCGTGGGCGACGCCGGCAGCCAGCACCCCCAGCTCGGCGAGCTTCTTCGACTTGCGCAGCCGCTTCTCGAGTTCGATCTCCTTGCGCCGGCGAGCCTCGATGTCGGCATCCTTCTCGGCCATGGCATCCAGCATGCCGTTCAGGGCCACGGCGAGGCGCTCATACTCCTGCGGACCTTCGGCTTCGGCACGCTGGCCACGGTCGCCGGCCTCGACGCGCTGCATGACGGTGAGCAGGCGTTCGAGCGGCCGCTCGATGTGGCGCCGAAAACCCCACCAGATGCCCAGCACGATGCCGGCCGCACCGATGACGAAAGCCAGCAGGGCCAACTGACTGAGAAACCCGGTGTAGTTCTCGATACCGGTATTGAGCCGATTGACCTGCAGCACGCCCTGCACTTCGCCGGTGGCGGAAAGCAGTGGTTTCAGTGCCGAGTAGTAGTGCCAGCCGTCGTGCTCGCGGTAGGCGGCCCGCATCTCGCCGTGTTCGGCCACCTCGCGAATGGTCTCGGGGCTGAATAGCGCCTGACCCAGTCCAAGGCCGTAGATCTCGCGGCCATTGGGGTCGAATACATAGGCACCATAAATACGGTGGAAGGAGAAGGCGGAGTAGAGCGACTCCTCGAGGGGCTCGGTGGCGTTGCGCGTCAGAGCCTGGCTCAGGGTGGTGCCGATCACGTTGGTGATGACCTGGACTTCCCGCTCCAGGCGATTGCGCACGTTGTCCTCGAGCGACTTGATGGCCACCAGGCTGAAGATCAGCAGCACCAGGAAGAGCGGTGCAATGACGGTCAGAAGTATGAGATTGCGTAGGCGCATGGCGACTCGCGGACGGTGTTCGACGAATGTCACGGCACCGGGCTTCAAGTCCGGTGCCACACTTGGGATCAATCGACCGGCCTCAGCCGGTAAAGGTTGCCCTGTGGATCGTCGTTGATCAGGTAAATGGCACCATCATGCCCCTGGTAAACGTCGCGAATGCGCCCGATCTGCCCATCGAGTACGACTTCACTGTCGACCAACTCATCACCATCCAGGGCCAGACGGTGCAGCTGTTCGCTTTGCAGCCCCCCTGCCAGCAGGTTGCCCTGCCATTCCCGGAACATGGACGAAGTGACCTGGGTCAGGCCGGAGGGCGCGAAGCGGTCTTCGAAGACATGAACGGGGTCGCGCATGCCGGGTAGGGAATCCTCACCGACGGGCTGGCGCGAGACATAGCTTCGTCCCAGGCTCACCTCGGGCCAGCCGTAGTTCTCGCCGCCAATGAGGCGGTTGAGCTCATCGCCGCCCAGGGGGCCGTGCTCGGTGGCCCAGGCCTCGCCCGCCTCCGTGACCACCAGGCCCTGGGCATTACGGTTGCCGAGAGTGAAGATCTCGTCGAGTGTCCCGTCGTCCCCGACGAAGGGATTGTCTTCGGGGACGCCGCCGGTTTCCGTCAGGCGCAATATGCTGCCGGCATGGTCGCGGCCATCCTGAGCTCGCGGTGGGCTGCCGCGGTCGCCGATGGACATCAGCAGCGTGCCGTCCGGCAGCCAGGCGAGCCTGGAACCATAGTGGCGCCCGGGGTCGGCAGGCCGCTCTTGCTCGAACAGGGTCTCGAGGTCGCTCAGGCGGGTGTCGTCCAGGCGAGCCCGGCCCAGGGCCGTGGCAGTCTGGCTGCCGTCGGGCTTGCTCCAGGTGAAGTAGATCCAGTCGTGCTCGCCATCGCCATAGCGGGGGTGCAGCGTCACGTCGAGCAGACCGCCCTGGGTCCGGGCGCTGATCTCGGGCAGGCCGTCAAGGTGAGAGATGCTGCCATCCTCCTCGACCAGCGCCAGTCGCCCCGGGCGCTCGCTGACCAGAAAGCGGCCGTCGGGCAGCATGATCACCGACCAGGGATGTTCGAGGCCTTCGGCAATGCGTTCGAGACGTAGCTCCAGATGCTCGGTGGCAATGCGTTCGGCGACGATCTCAGCGGCCTGGACCGAACCGATGCTTCCTGCGATGCAGGCCAGCAGCGGAATCGCCAGCCGTTTGCTTGCTTCGTGCATGATCCTCTCCCTTGCATTTCGATACCGCCCCGGTAGATAGAGACTCTGGAGCAGCCCGGGTGTTCCCATCACCCTCGTGAACCGTTGGCGACTACATCAGGATCGCCAACAGGATCGGCAGATAGAGCAGTGCCAGCAGCGTCGAGCAGAACACCAGGCTGGCCACGTACTCTGGCTCACGCTTGGCACGCTGGGCGAAAAGATAATTGAAGACGGCTACCGGCATGCTCATCTGCAGCACGAGGATGCTGAGCGCAAGCGTCGACAGGCCCAGCAGTGTGCCGATCCCCCAGGCCAGCAGAGCGGCAACCGGAATACGCAGCAGGCTGAAGCCGATGCCCGAACGCAGATTCTTCACCTGGATGCTGGCCAGCGAGACTCCCAGCGTGATCAGCATGAGCGGTACGGTGAAGCCAGAGATCAGGTCTACGCTATTGGCCAGCCATCGCGGCAGCTCGGTGTCGCTCAGCAACAGAGCCAGTGCAATCAGGATAGCGTAAACCGTGGGAGTCCTGACCAGAGTTCGCAAAGGGTTGCCGCTGCTGCTGGCAATGATGGAACCGATGGTGAACTGGAACAGCGAGACCGTGACCATCACCGTGATGCCGAACGCGAAGCCGGCGCTGCCGAAGGCGTAGAGCACCACCGGCAGCCCCATGTTGCCCGTGTTGGGGTACATCATCGGCGCCAGCAGTACCCGCCAATCCCGGCGCAGCAGGCGCGCCATGGCAAAGGTGGCAAGGCCCATGCCGATCATCACCAGCGCAGTGGCGAGCATGGTGCGCCCGAAGCTGCCGGCATCGATTTCGGCATTCGTGAGCGAGGCAATGACCAGGGCCGGCGTGCCGATGTTGAAGACCAGCCGCGTGACGAAGTCCACGGGGTAGGGCTGGCCCAGGCGCATCCAGGTAAAGCCCAGGCCGGCGCCGGCCAGGACGGGCGCCATCACGGCGAAGAGGTCGGCGAGCATCGAACATCCTTGGCGTTGAGCAAGCTAAGTATTGTCGTGAATAGCGCCATGGCGATGCAAGTTCGGTGCGCGTTTCCGGATTTCGAACGGGGGTTGTTGAGGGTAGTCGGCCCGGTTACGCCTTGGTGCAAGCGGCCCTGACCCGGTAAGCTGCGACTCTTGCTCGAGACGCTTGCTCGAAAGGAATCTCCCATGTCAGCCAACGCTTCCGCCAACAGCTTCCAGGCGCTGGTGCGCCTGCTGCGCTATGCGCGCGGCTATCGGCGTCGCATCATCGCCGCCACTACCTGCTCGATCATCAACAAGATCTTCGATATCGCACCGGAGATCCTCATCGGTGTGGCCATCGACGTAGTGGTCAATCAGGAGCGCAGCTTCGTCGCCCGAGCGGGCTTCGAGACTGCCCAGCAGCAGATCATGGTGCTCGCCGTGCTCACCTTCTTCATCTGGGCCGGCGAATCGATCTTCGAGTATCTCTACAAGATCCTGTGGCGCAACCTGGCCCAGCGGCTGCAGGCCGACATGCGCCTGGACACCTACGAGCACGCCCAGCGTCTCGACATGGCCTATTTCGAGTCGAAGAGCTCGGGCCAGCTGGTGGCGACCATGAACGACGACGTCAACCAGCTCGAGCGCTTCCTCGACGGCGGTGCCAATTCGCTGATCCAGGTCGGCGTCACCGTGGTCGCGGTGGGCGCGGTGTTCTTCGTCATCTCGCCCCTGATCGCGCTGCTCGCCTTCACGCCGATCCCGCTGATCATCTGGGGCGCGTTCTTCTTCCAGCGCAAGGCCGGCCCGCTCTACGCCGACGTGCGCGAGAAGGTGGGCGACCTCGCCAGCCGGCTCTCCAACAATCTCTCGGGCATCGCCACCATCAAGAGCTTCACCAGCGAGGCGCGCGAGGCCGAGCGGCTGCGCCAGGTCAGCGAGGCCTACGTCGAGGCCAACCGTCGCGCCATCCAGGTCAGCTCGGCCTTCATCCCGGTGATCCGCATGGCCATCCTGGCCGGTTTCCTCGCCACCTTTACCGTGGGTGGCATGATGGCTTTGCGCGGCGACCTCAACGTGGGCGCCTACGGCGTGCTGGTGTTCCTCACCCAGCGCCTGCTGTGGCCGTTGACGGGGCTGGCCGAAGTGATCGACCTGTTCGAGCGCGCCATGGCCAGTACCCGGCGCATCCTCGACCTGCTGGCGGTACCGATCACGGTGAAGGACAACCAGGGGCAGCCGTTGGCAGAGCCGGTACGCGGCGAAGTGAGCTTCGAGAACATCAGCTTCCACTATGCCGCCAGCGGCGTGGGGGTGGACGGGGTGAGCCTGCACGTGCCCGCCGGCAATACCCTGGCGCTGGTGGGCGCCACCGGCTCGGGCAAGTCGACCCTGATGAAGCTGCTGCTGCGCTTCTACGACCCCGAGGCCGGCCAGGTCCGCATCGACGGCCAGCCGATCGGCGAGGTGAGTCTTGCTTCGCTGCGCCAGGCCATTGGCCTGGTGAGCCAGGACGTCTACCTGTTCGAAGGTTCGATACGCGACAACATCGCCTACGGCCGCCCCGAGGCCAGCGAAGCCGATGTGATCGAGGCGGCGCGCACCGCCGAGGCGTGGGAGTTCATCCAGGCTCTGCCCCAGGGGCTCGACACCGCCGTGGGCGAGCGTGGTGTGCGCCTCTCCGGTGGCCAGCGTCAGCGCCTCTCGCTGGCCCGCGCACTGCTCAAGGACCCGCCGATCCTGGTGCTCGACGAGGCCACCAGCGCGGTGGACAACGAGACCGAGGCCGCCATCCAGCGCTCGCTGGCCAAGATCGGCCACGGCCGTACGGTGATCATGATCGCCCACCGCCTCTCGACCATCGTGCACGCCGACGAGATCGTAGTGGTCGACGGCGGGCGGGTCGTGGAGCAGGGCACCCATGCCGAGCTGCTCGACAAGGGCGGCCGCTACGCCGCCCAGTGGCGAGTACAGACCGGCGCATTGGAGGAGAGCGAGGCACTGAGCTGAGCGCTTCGGACCCAGGCTCCGGCTGTCTCAACTGCAGTTCGCTTCTAAACCGTAGACCAGCGACAACGAGGCGGCAACGGGGCGTTGGTCGCTTCAGGAAACGTGCCGGAGCGTCACACGTGCAGGGCGGCTTTCACGCCGCCCTGAGAGGGGAAATGCCGGTTGGGGGGGAAAGCGGTGAGGGGATTATGAGTCCCCTGGCTTGACCAACAGAGCATCGAGACTGACCGGTACCTCGTCGCCAATCTGCTCGTAGCCGAGCAGCAGGAGAACCGAGCGCAGAGTCGGGTCGGCCATCAGCGCCTGCCCATCCAGCGCCACCCGTTCGGCATTGGTGACCTGGATCTGATTGCTACCCGTCTTGGTGAAGCGCACCGGCAGCGACTCCTCGCGCACGGCGTTGCCCGATTGCACCTTCATCGTCAGGTTCTCCACCATGGATTCGCCCACGGCGAGCCGCTCCAGCCGTTCGGGCGGGAACTGGGTGGTCAGGGTGGCCATGGGCCGCTGGGTGATACCGGAGAGCCACGGTGGCAACTGCCCGAGCCGCTCGACCACGTCGCTTTGGTTTAGCCGCAGCGGCAGTTCCAGGTTGCCGCTGGCATCGGCGCTGCCACTCAGCCGGCGCACCTCGTGCTGGCGCGGAATGGGTCCGTCGGGCGTAATCTGCATCACCGTGGCGGAAACCCGCGAACGCTCCGGATCGAGCTCCCAAGCCGCCAGCGGCGAGGCGAACAGCAGGGCGGTGGCACCCAAGGCCAGTACGGAGAAGGAAGAGAAAAGGCGTTTCATGAACGGTGCGTCTCCTGGAGCGGAAGGCTCACCCCAGAAGACACGCCAAACGCCGGGAAGTGCCCGGCGCGGCGAAACGAAATTGCCACCCGCGAGCCTCTGGCCTCGCCCACCAGCTTTCGCTATCATACGGCGGCGCAATGCAGGGCCTATAGCTCAGTTGGTTAGAGCAGGGGACTCATAATCCCTTGGTCGCTGGTTCGAGTCCAGCTGGGCCCACCATTCCCATCAAGTCAATAGCACCATCCAGTCTGCTCAGAGGAACCATAGGCTCTCTGGATGCATGCCTACACGCAAGAACGTAGGTGCTGCCGCGAGACGTATGCATAGCTCAATCGCAAGCAGGCCAGCCCATTGACATGACTGGAGCATCATCGCAGCATGTTGAATGCCATACCCGCCATGCCTCTCATGGAAGCACACTCTGGCGGGTTTTTTGTATTTATCAGTTAGCTAGCCAATCCTCCAGGAAGGGCACAGCTGCGTGTTCGATCTCAGAGACGCATGGCTGGTAAGGGGGCACAAAAAGATCGACGAGTGAAAGTTTCAAGAAAAATTAAATGTATAAAGTTTTATTGAGTATACAAGGGGCTGATAAACAATGCTGGTCTACAATGCCACCAAGCAGCAGTTTATCGACGATGTGCGAGCCAACGTCATCACCGACGCCATCGAGAACGAGGTGGCACGCAGACTGAACCGCAACTCGCCCCGTAGTGAGGTGACATCCTGGGAGAGCTCCCTTCGCTTCATGATGAGCGTTCTGCTCGATGAGGGCATCCCAGCATCGGCAGGAGTGGCCATTGAGTACAACATTCCGCTGACCAATCGCCGTGTGGACTTTATTCTCACCGGCAAGAACCACCAGCGTGACGATGCCGCCGTCATTGTAGAGTTGAAACAGTGGCAGTCCGTCGAGGTGACGAAGAAGGATGCCATCGTCCGTACCCAGTTGGGTGGCGGAGTGCGCGAGACCAACCATCCGTCGTATCAAGCGTGGTCCTATGGCGCGCTGATCGAGGACTACAACGAGACGGTACGCTCCGAGTCGATCCGCCTGGTGCCCTGCGCCTACCTGCACAACATGAAGCAGGGGCACGCCATCAATGATCCCTTCTACGAGCACCACACACGCCGGGCGCCGGTCTTCATTTCGCAGGATGCCCTGAAGCTTTCGAAGTTTCTGAGCCAGCACATCAAGTACGGTGACAGCAACAACATCATGTATCGCATCGAGCATGGTGTGATCAAGCCGAGCAAGAACCTGGCGGATGCACTGGCCTCGATGATGCAAGGCAACGCGGAGTTCCTGATGATCGACGACCAGAAGCTGGTCTATGAAACCGCGCTTGATCTTGCGCATCGGGCGGCCAAAGGCAACAAGCAGTGCCTGATCGTCAAGGGTGGGCCCGGCACCGGTAAGTCGGTGGTGGCCATCAACCTGCTGGTGGAACTGACGAAGCGCGAGATGATGACGCAGTACGTATCGCGCAACTCGGCCCCTCGGGAGGTCTTCAAGAAGAAGCTGACCGGAACGCGCAAGAAGACCCACATCGACAACCTGTTCAAGGGCTCGGGCAGCTACGTCAACGCAGAGCCGGACACCTTCCATGCACTGATCATCGACGAGGCGCACCGCCTGAACGAGAAATCCGGCATGTACCAGAACCTGGGCGAGAGCCAGATCAAGGAGGTGATCACCGCATCACGCTTCTCGATCTTCTTCATCGATGAAGCGCAGCGCGTGACGCTGAAGGACGTGGGCACGGTCGAGGAAATCAGGCGGCGGGCAGCGGAGTGCGGAGCCGACGTCCAGGAGCTAGAGCTGGCGTCGCAGTTTCGCTGTAACGGCTCGGATGGCTATCTGGCCTGGCTCGATCACGCTCTTCAGATTCGCACCACGGCCAACACCGACCTGGATGATATCGATTACGACTTTCAGGTATTCGGTGACCCGAGCGCCATGCGCCAGGCGATTCTCGAAAAGAACCGCAAGGCCAACAAGGCACGCATGGTGGCGGGATACTGCTGGCCTTGGGCGAGCAAGAAGGACAGGCATGCCATGGACATCGTCTTTCCTGAGCATGACTTCGCCGCCCAGTGGAACCTCGATGACGACGGCATGCTGTGGGCTATCGCCGATGGGTCAGCGGAGCAGGTAGGTTGCATCCACACTTGCCAAGGCCTGGAGTTCGACTACGTTGGCGTTATCATCGGGGATGACTTTGTTATTCGCGACGGCCGCGTGGTAACCGATGCCGGGAAAAGGGCAGGGCAAGACCGTTCCGTTCACGGGTACAAGACACTGCTCAAGGAGCAACCCGAGCATGCCCGTGCCCTGGCGGACCAGATCATCAAGAACACCTATCGCACCTTGATGACGAGGGGCCAGAAGGGCTGTTACGTCTATGCCACCGACCCCGAAACCCGAGAGTACTTTGCGGCTTTCGTCCGCTCCCGATCAGTGGCCGAGCATCCGGACGAGGCTGAGAACGTTGAGATTTTGGATGGCTTAAATCTTCCTATCGTGTCACGCGAGCAGGCAGAGCCGTTCGAGCGCCATGTGCCCGTGTACGATCTGAGCATCGCCGCCGGCGAGTTCAGCGAGATGCAGATCGCCGAAGCCGAGCACTGGGTCGAACTGCCGGACTTCATGCGAGTAAGTCCCGACCTATTCGTCAGCCGGGTGGTGGGGGAGTCGATGAACCGGCGCATTCCCAATGGAGCCTGGTGCCTGTTCCGAGCGAACCCGGGCGGTACGCGTCAGGGCAAGGTCGTCGTGGTGCAGCACCGAGCCATCGAGGACCCGGACCATGGCGGCAGCTTCACGGTCAAGCTGTATCAGAGCGAGAAGGTCGAGGAGTACGGCGAGTTCGTGAACCAGCGCATCGTGCTGAAGCCCCAGACCAACGCCTTCGGCTACAAGGACATCGTGCTCGAGGACGAGCTTGAGGACCTGAAGGTCATCGGAGAATTCCTCTCCGTGCTGTGAGCGAGTGGGCGACAGGATGGTCGCCTATGCCGATGCCGGCTGGATAGCGAGCGGCAGAGCAGGCATGCTCACTGAAATCCGATACCGCAGAATCAGGTGACCCCTAGATGTCAGACCCGTTCAAGCAGCTCCGTGACGCCATGGACCAGTTCGCCACCGAGCGCGACTGGGACCAGTTCCACTCGCCCAAGAACTTGGCCATGGCGCTGACGGTGGAGGCAGCTGAGCTGCAGGAGTGCTTCCAGTGGTTGACCGAGGCGCAGTCCAGGGAGCTGGATGAGCAGCAACTGGCCGCCGTGCGCGACGAAATTGCCGATGTTCAGCTCTATCTGATCCGGCTGGCGGGCAAGCTGGACGTGGATATCGAAGCGGCATGCCGGGCGAAGATGGAGAAGAATGCAGAGAAATATCCCGCCGACCAAGTGAAGGGAAGTGCGAAAAAGTACACGCACTATCAGGATTAATGTGATGTGTGGCCGCTTTGTCCACTGCAGCGGCCTTCTCTGCCTGGCTTCGTCCCTCAAGCTTCCTCCCGCTAAATTTGGGATCAAGCAGGGCGGAGACTCAGCTTTTGGTTTAATTTCTGTCCTAAAAGCGGCCTTGAATGGCGATTGTGGGCTTGAAGATAAACTAACGTGGTTTATTCTTCACTCTAAAGACGGAATTTAAGGCCGCTTTCTAACGTGAAAATAAACCAGCTGCTGCACAAAATCCCGTATGGCGCCGTCGTTACGACCTCCTGGCTTGCATCACACGGCGTCACCTCGGATCAGGCGCGTAAGCTGGCCGGCAGTGGCTGGCTGCAACGCGTGGGGTACGGCGCCTACTGCCAAGCGGGAGAGCCTCTTACCTGGGAGAGCGCTGTCTTCGCCCTGCAAGCGAGCGATGACACGGGGTTACCACCGCTTTGGCCGGGTGGCCAGACGGCCCTGGCACTGCATGGCTTCGTCCACTATCTGCCCATGGGGGAGCGCACGACGCACCTGTATGGCAAGGAGGCCGCTCGGCTGCCCCGATGGTTGAGTGACGCCGAGTGGGCAGGGCGGATGGTGCTCCACTCTGAAAAGGGCCTGCCAATGCAGCTTCCCGGCAGCTTCACGGACTACGCGTCGGCCGGCAGGGCCTTCAGCTTGCAGGTATCGACCCCTGAGCGAGCGATCCTGGAGTGGATTGCCGTGACGCCGAATGCGCTGCTGTTCAGCAGTGAGCTGGTTGACACCTTCGGTGGCCTCAATACGCTGCGTCCGCGTCGGCTTCAGGCATTGCTGGAGGGGTGCCGTTCGGTGAGAACCAAGCGGGCCTTCCTGGTGCTGGCTCGCCACGCCGGACATGCCTGGTACGGTCGTCTGGAACCACGTCGACTGGATCTCGGCAAAGGCAAGCGGCAGCTCTGCCAGGGCGGCAAGCTGGACAGGGAATATCACGTTACGGTGCCGGAGGCGTTCCTGCATGCCGATTGATGCTCGCTACCACGAACAGGTCCGGCTGCTGGTCTCGCTGCTGCCATTTCTCAATGACGAGCCGTGCTTCGCCCTCAAGGGTGGCACTGCCATCAATCTCTTCGTGCAACCGTTTCCGCGCCTCTCTGTCGATATCGACCTGGCCTACCTACCGCTGGAACCTCGTGACGAGGCTCTGCGACGCTGTCGCGAGGCGCTGCAGCGACTGGCAGAGACCTTCAGTGCTCGGCTGCCAGGTGTGCGGGCGAGCTTCAGGATAATCGCCGAGATGAGCTGAGGATCCTGGTGCGCCGAGGGCGTAGCCAGGTAAGGGTGCCCGAGTTATGTTGCACTGCACAAAATCCCCTGCTACTGTGTGGTATGCAGCAGAGCGGGGATCTCCCGCTACAAGGCATTCAGAACCCCGGAGGTTCCTATCATGAGCAACGCATTCGCATTCGATACCAAGCAGTTTGACACCGCCCAGCTTGAGTCCGTGTTCTTCGCCCCGGCTCGCGCCTTCACTGCTTTGTCCATCGACTACACCGAGAAGCTGGTCAATGCCCAGCTCGAGGCTGCCAAGGCGTATAGCGACACTACCCTGGCGCAACTGCGTAGCCTGTCCGAGGTCAAGGATGCCGAGGGCCTGAAGAGCTACCTGGAAGGCCAGCAGGCCGTTGCCAAAGACTTGACCGAGCGCCTGAAGGGCGATGCCGGCAAGGTCGTGGCCCTGCAGCAGGACTTCGTGCAGCAAAGCCAGAAGCTGACCGAAGATAGCGTCAAGCAGGCCCAGCAAGGCCTCAAGTCGGCCAGCGAGAGCGAGACTGACACAGCGTCCGCTCCCAAGTCGGTCAAGGAAACCGCCTCCAAGGCCAAGTAAGCCTTAGGCCTACGGGCCGCGCCGACGCAAGATTCAGGCCGCCGATCCATGATCGGCGGCTTTTTGCTATGTGAGCAATGGCCATGGGCCGGAGAAACATCCCTCCGACCAAGTAAAGAAAGTGCGAAAAAGTACACCCATTATCAGAATTAATATGATGTCGTCTTGATGAATCAGATAGTCCGAAGGGCCAATGTTGTGTTCCTGTGTTGGCAATAGGAGTGCCGCTTTAAATCTCTCCTCCGCTGCGGTTCAGCCCTACCTGTCGCCATCTTGATACTCGGGTGCCTGAATTTCTCAAAGAGTGTGGATCATTACCCGGTCAATGAACCGCCTTCCTTCTGGGGCTGTATAAGGTATACAGCGCATCGGCAGCCGGGGAACTCCCCATGGCACGAGATTTCGATACTGCGCTGTGCGGTTTCGACGACTTGCGCCCGGGCCAAGGCGTCGAGCGGATATCGAAGACCGGGGCGGTCGCCTGGTTGCCGAAGACATCAAACTGGATGCTTGATCACGATTGACCCTGTTGGGAGGGAAAATGATATGCGAATGCTATCTATCGGACTGTTGACCGGCGTGCTGGCCCTGGGACTCACTGGCTGCGGCACTACCACCGGCGAGCGAGCGCTGAGTGGCGCTGGCCTGGGAGCGGCCGCCGGCGCCGGCACCGCGGCCATGACCGGCGGCAGCATGACCAAGGGGGCGGTGATCGGAGGCGGCCTGGGCGCTGCCATCGGGGCGGCCACCAACCGCGACGACATCGATCTGGGACGTCGGCGTCGCTGATCCCCTTGAGATGATGCGGGCGTCCACGATGTCGATCAGCGCCCCCATCATCGAGCCTCAAGCGGCTCCCTGCTAACGCCACTCCAGGTCGACCACGATCGGATCGTGATCCGAGGAGCGGAAAGGGTCGGGGCGGAAGTGAGGCGCTGCGTTGTCCGGCCCGTCGTAGCCGAGGAAAGCAGGCTCGTCGGCATTGATATGCCACGGGTGGACTTCTGCCACTGCCGTGGCCAGCTCGGAGCTGGCCAGGGCATGATCCAAGTAACCCGACTCACCGCGGAACACATAGCTATAGCGGCGCTCCGGCGGCAGCTCTCGGGCGATCAGATTGACCAGGCCTGCGTGGGTCAGGGTGCGGATCGGGTCCTCGGCGCCGTAGGCGTTGAGGTCGCCGATCAGCAGCAGGCGCTCGTGCCCCTCGGCGGCAGCGAGGCGGTCGAGAAAGCCGTTCATGGCCTGTGCCTGCTCCACCCGGCGCTGGTTCCAGCAGCCCTGGCCGCGGTCGATATCGCCCCGCGGCGGGCAGCCGCTCTTGGATTTGAAGTGGGCGGTCACCACGCCGAAGGCCGGGCCGCCGTCCAGGCTGCGGAAGAAGGCCGCCAGCGGCGGCCGGTGATGGGTGGGGTCGTCGTCGGCATAGAGCTCGCTCACGGCCTCTACCCGGTCCGGCCGATAGATCAGGGCGAGCTTGATGGCATCAGAGCCGCGGTTGGCATCTCCACCGACCGCACGGTAGCGGATCCCGGTTCGCTCGCTGAGCTGCTCGACCAGGTCGGCCAGGGCGCGCGGGTCGTTCTCTACCTCCACCAGGGCCAGGATGTCGGCCTGCAAGCCCTCGACGGCAGCGGCAAGCTTGGCCCGCTGGCGCTCCAGCTCGGTGGCGTTCGCGGCGCCGCGCTGGCCGAGGGTGAGGAAGTAGTTCTCGACGTTGAAGGTCGCCACCCGCAGCCGCTCTCCCGGCTCGGGCAGCGGCCCCGGGCGCGGGTTGGCGTCCTCGAAGTGTGGCTCCAGGGTCGGGTGCAGGCGGTAGGCGTCGAAGGCGTGGGTCAGTATCCCGGTCAGCCCCTGGACGCTGCTGCCGACGCGGCGGCTGCCATCGGCATCCAGATAGGGAATGGGGGTCGGGAAGGCGCGGTAGCTGCCGTCGTCCAGCTCGAGGATGTCCCGCTGCTGGGGCTCGCCGGGTGTGTTCGTGGGGCGGAACAGGCGGGTGGCGGCCAGTCTCAGGGAGCCGTAGCGGGCGAGCTCGTAGTTGCCGGTGACAGTCAGCGTCTGCGGAAACGTCAGAAGCAGCCCCTCCTTGCGTGACAGCTGCTCTTCGCTGAGCGGCCAGTCAACCGCAAGTGGCTCGGGCAGTTGGTCGCGGGCGCAGGTCTCGATCCGCTCGACTCGGTGCAGCTGGATCTGGCCACGGTACTCGCCGGTGCTGGCGTGGAGCTGCAGGTGCCGCCCGGGGGTGATGAGCGCCGCGTCGCTCGATGTTGCCGTGGGCATGTAGACGAACAGGCCGACTGGGCCATGCTCGGTCACCTGCTGCAGATAGAAACCATTGAGCCCTTCGCGGCCGAGGAACGCTCCGGTCACCACGCCATCGGCGACCACCTCCTGGTCGGATGGCAGGGCCGTACGCTCGCCAACGCCCTTGATGGCGGCGAGGTCGGTGCTGGATGGTTCGGGGCAACTGGCTGCCGCCGATGCGGCCGTCAGCAGTAGGGTCAGCAGCAGGGTTAGTGGTCCTGTGCAGCGGGCCACGGCATGGCGTCGGCGCTTGCCGGTACCAGGGGGCTGGGCGATGTCGGTCATGGCGCTCTCCATGGCAAAAGCTGGCACCGTCTTGGCTACATGAGAAGAGTAACAGTGCCCGCCAGCATCACCACCGCTCCGTAGGTCGCCACGCCAGCTGCCACCGGCCAGCCCAGGGTGCGCTTGTACCACCACACGACCAGGGTCGCCAGAACGCCGATGAGGGTGGCCAGCCAGGAGGTGGCGCTGGGCGTTACTGGCATCAGCGATACCCCGAACACGGCGGCGATCATCACCGGGCCGAGCAGGCTCAGCCACTGGGGCATCGCCTCCAGGCTGTCGCCGTCGCCTTGCCGCTCGAGACGGCGCTGCATCCAGAACAGCGGCAGCACGCGTATCAGCAGGGTACCCAGCGCCGAGGCGAGAACGGCTATCCACAGGGCGCTACTCATGGCGTTCTCCTGGCGCGTGTTCTCTTTTCTGGCTGTGGCCGAACTTGACGGCCTGGAAGCACAGGGCACCGCAGGCGGCGGCAAGGGGAATCGCCAGGTTGGTCAGGCCCGTCACGGTCAGCGTCAGGGCGACCAGGATGGTCAGGCCGAGGGCCAGGCCCCAGCGCCGGGAGGTGAAGCGGGGCGCCACCAGTACCAGGAAGAGCGCGGGCAGGGCGAAGGGCAGGATCTCACCCATCAGGGCCCAGCGGGCAACCAGTTCGCCGCCGGCAAACGCGCCCAGGGCCGTGCCACCGATCCAGCTCGCCCAAGCCAGCAGGGCGGCGCCGCCGAACCAGCCGAGGCGCTGTGCAGCGGGCAACCGGGGCAGGCGGGCGTGGGCCAGGGCGAAGACCTGATCGGTGAGGCCGTGCATCAGCCAGGGCCAGAGGCGGCTGGACGTCAGCCAGGGGGCCAGGTTGGGGGCGTAGACCACATGGCGCAGGTTGATCAGCAGCGTCATGGCCACCACCAGCCATAGCGGTGCTCCGGCGGCCACCATGCCGACAAAGAGGAATTGCGAGGCGCCGGCATAGATCAGTGCTGATATCGCGATGGCTTCCCATGCGCTGAAGCCGGCTTGGGTAGCGATCAGCCCGAAGGAGATGGCCACCGGAACATAGCCGCCGAGCAGTGGGATGGCCTCGCTCATCCCGGTCAACCAAGGGCGGGCCGACGAGGAGGCCACTTGCAGGCTCATGGCGTTGGCTCCTCGTGATAGACGACGCTGAGCAACAGCGTGGCCCAGGTGTCCTCGGTGCGATAAAGGTGGGGGCGGTCGGCAGCGAAGCAGAAGGTATCGCCGGCCGAGAGGGTGCGGGTGTCGCCTTCCGGGCCGGCCTCCAGTGTGCCGCTGATCAGGGTGAGCGATTCCCGGGCGCCAGGAGTGTGGGGTTCGGCAAGGCGCAAGGTATGCGGCGCACAGCGCATCCAGTAGGCGTCGACCTGGGGGCGGTCCTTGCCCTGGTCGAGCAGGCGTACCTCCACGCCATCCTCGCCCAAGGGCACGGCGATAGGCGCCACGAGGGTGCCGAAGGGCACCTTCAACTGCACCGCCAGGCGCCAGATGGTATCCAGTGTAGGGTTGCCGTTGCCCTGCTCCAGGCGCGACAGGTTCGACTTGGCGATGCCGGCGGCGGCAGCCAGCTGCGACAGCGACCAGCCTTGCGCCTGGCGCAGGGTCTGCAGGTGCTGGCCCAGGGTGCCGAGTGAAAGCTTGTCCAATCTGGGTGGCCTCGATCTGTTCCTTTTAACGAACGTTCTATTAAAGGAACAGACTTGTCAACCCTTGTCGCCTGCCACACACGCCGTGCTTGGCAGGCGTCTCAAACGAACTCCGAGTCATCGGTCCTGACGGTCACGCCACCTTCCTCGCCGGGCACCATGATCATGAACTCACCGTTGCCCAGGTAGGTCACGTCGTGGCCGTCGTGGGTGCGAAAGCTGGTTGAGCCTCGCGTGGCCCCGGCATGCTGCATCTCGCTTAGGTCGCGGACGCTGACGAACATGTCGATCATGTATTCGCGGCCCTGGTCGTCGAAGGCCATCACGGTTCTTTCATGCTGGGTCACGGGGCTGCCTCCCTGAAGCTGTCTTCCCTAACCCATAGCAATACAACGACGGCTTGGCGAGCTGCGCGCCCTGCCCAGTAGGAGCAATACGGATATGGCCATGAGGAAAGGGCGGGCATGGGCCCGCCAGATCCTTCAGGATTGGGTCAGGTTGGGGTCCATGCTCATGAGCTCGTCGTCTCCACGAGCCGCTTGCAATGACACGCTCCGGTTAGCGCAGGGGGCGATGTGAGCGTACTTGAACGTACCGAAATCGATCGGTTCGTGGTCGGGGCGACGCGGGATGGCGAGACGTAAGCCCCACGGGGCACGGGAGCTGGCTGTCGGATTGCGAAGGTTTTCCATGTGGGTGACCTCGGTGACGCTATCCGCAAAATGCATGACGGCGACCCGACAATATTGCCCCAACCTGTCCACAAGTTCGGTGCGCTGGCGAACCGACAAGTGCCTGGTTTTTTCGCATGATCCTGGTAGTGACATATCGCCTGCCCCAGTGGGCAACGCGCATCGACCAGGATAGTGCTTGTGGCCTTTATTCATCGCATTTCTTTCTGGGCGCTTACCTCGGCATCACCCTGGAATGATACCGCCCCGGTACGGGAAGAGCTGTTCAGTGTCGAACGGCTCGATCAGCATGCCGGCAGCCTTGCGCTGGCTCAGCGTGTCACTGACCAGCCCCCTCGGGTCTTGCCGTTGGCAAGGAGGCTCGATGACAATGCGACGGTTCTGCTGAAGGCCTATCGCGCCAGCGCCGCAGAGGTGGCCGAGGGGCGCGATATCGTTCCCGCCGCGGCCTGGCTGCTGGACAATTACCACATCATCGAAGCCCAGATCCGCGAGATCCGCGGCGACCTGCCTCCCGGTTATTATCGACAGCTACCGAAACTGGCCGAAGGCCCCTTTGCCGGCTATCCCCGCGTCTTCGGCCTGGCCTGGGCCTTCGTCGCCCATACCGACAGTCACCTCGATCCCGATAACCTGCAAGGCTTCATTGCCGCCTATCAACGCGTTCAGCCGTTGAGTATCGGTGAGCTATGGGCGGTAGCGATTACCCTGCGCATCGTACTTGTCGAGAACCTGCGGCGCCTTGCCGACCAGATCGTCAGTGAGCAGGCGGCGCGCAACGAGGCTGACTCGCTGGCCACTCGCTGGCTCGCTCCCGAGGGCCATCGCTCCAACCTGGATGACGGTACGCCGCCGCGTAACACGAAGCCATTGGCAGCGCCTTTCGTTGCCCAACTGGCGAAGCGTTTGCGAGGGCTGGATTCGCGAGCCAACCCCATGGTGGGCTGGTTGGAGGAGCGCGTCGCTGCCCAGGGCGACTCCATCGATGACATGGTTCAGCAGGCTCAGCAGCGCCAGGGTGCTGCCAACGTCACCGTGCGCAACGTCATTACCAGCATGCGCTTGGTATCGAGTATCGACTGGGCGGAACTTTTCGAGAGCGTCAGCCTGGTCGACGCGCGGCTGAACCAAGGCAGCCCCTTCACGACGCTGGATTTCCCGACTCGCAATAGTTACCGCAGTGCCGTAGAACAGCTGGCCCGGGGTTCAAGGCATGAGGAACTGGAAGTCGTGGAATATGCCCTGGCCGCGGCGCGTGAGGCCATGGCGAACGCTGCAGACCCCGTCGAGGCCGCCCGGCTGGGCGACCCCGGCTATTTCCTGATTGCGTCGGGCCGGCCTTCGCTGGAGCAAGCGATCGGCTTTCGACCTTCGCCCCGCGAGCGCTTGCGGCAGGCCTTTCTGACATATGGGATGAGCGGTTACGTCGGCCTGATTGCGCTCGTCACGGTTGGGTTGCTGGCGCTGGTAACCGGGGCGTTATGGTCGCTGTCGCTTTCCGCAGGTGAGTTCCCCCTGGGGTGGCTGTCGTTACTGGGACTATTGGGGCTGCTGCCCGCCACCGAAGTGGCTACGCTGCTGGTCAACCGTCTCATCATTTTCACCGTCAGTGCGAAGCCCCTGCCGAGCCTGGATCTCTCCGAAGGGGTTCCGTCCTCACTTCGTACACTGGTCGCCGTACCGACGCTGCTGACCAGTGAGGCCGACCTGCAGGAGCAGATCGAACGGCTGGAGGTCCATCACCTGGCCAGCGGTGGCGGCGCCATCGTATACGCTCTGCTGACCGATGGGGTCGATGCCCAGCACGAAGATATCGCCGAGGATGCCCCGCTGCTGGTCGCCGCCGGTATGGCAGTCGACAAACTGAACCGCCGCTATGGCGCCAGTGACGGTGGCGCGCGTTTCTTTCTCTTGCATCGCCGGAGGGTGTTCAATCGCAGCGAAAACTGCTGGATGGGGTGGGAGCGCAAACGCGGCAAGCTGCATGAACTCAACCGCCTGCTCCGTGGCGCCCGCGATACCACCTTCCTGAATCCAGCCGCTCTGCCGAACGACGTGCGCTACGTCATCACGCTGGATGCCGATACTCGCCTGCCCCGTGGGTCGGCCAGCCGGCTCATCGGCAAGATGGCACACCCGCTGAACCGACCCAGGTTCGATGAACGCCACCAGCGTGTCATGGAGGGCTACGCCATTCTCCAGCCGCGTGTCACGCCCTCGCTGCCGTTGGGTCAACAAGGCTCGCTCTATCAACGCCTTTTTTCCGCGCCCGGGGGCATCGATCCCTATGCCGCGACCATTTCCGACCTGTATCAGGATCTTCTCGGCGAGGGCTCTTTCGCCGGCAAGGGCATCTACGATATCGATGCGTTCGAAGCCTCACTCAGCGGACGCATCCCGGAAAACAGCGTACTCAGCCACGATCTGTTCGAAGGGGTTTTCGCTCGTGCCGGTCTCGCCTCGGATGTGGAGGTCATCGAGGAGTTCCCCTCCCGCTACGATGTCGCCGCCAAGCGCCAGCATCGCTGGACCCGTGGAGACTGGCAATTGGTGCCATGGGTTTTCGCGCGGGAGATGCCCTGGACCGGGCGTCTGAAGCTGCTGGGTAACATGCGCCGCTCGCTACTGACGCCGCTGCTGCTGGCGTGTCTCGTCGTCAGTTGGCTATTGCCGCTGCAGGCGGCTCTGGCAGGCACGCTGTTCGTCATCACGGCCATTGCCGCCCCCACGCTGTTGCCCCTCTTGATATCGCTGGTTCCGGCTCGGGCGGGCGTCAACTGGCCTCACTATTTCCACCAGTGGATTATCGAGCTGAAGCTGGCATCGGCCCAGACGCTGCTGTGGGTCGCGTTGCTTCCCGACCAGACCTGGAGAATGCTGGATGCCATCGTCAGGACCCTGGTACGCGTAGCGATCACACGCCGCCACCTGCTCGAGTGGACGACCGCCGCTCAGTCGACGGGGCGCCCGCGACTGACGTTGACGGGCTTTTACCGGAGCATGGCGCCGGGGACCACGCTGGCTCTAGTGGTGTCGTTGGGCACCGTGAGCCATGCACCTGGGGCCTGGCCAGTAGTGCTGCCCTTGGCGCTGCTCTGGTTGGCCGCGCCGGCTATCGCCGCGTGGATCAGCCGGCCGCGGAGTCTCGCGCCGCAACACTCGCTGTCGGTAGCCGAGGCGCGTGAACTGCGGCTGATCGCTCGGCGCACCTGGCGCTTCTTCGAAACGTTCGTCACGGCTCGCGACAATTGGCTGCCGCCGGACAATTTCCAGGAAACGCCTCGACCCGTCATTGCCCGGCGTACCTCCCCGACCAACATGGGGCTTTATCTTCTCTCGGTTCTGGCCGCTCGTGATTTCGGTTGGCTGGGCGCCTTGACTGGCGCAGAGCGTCTCGAGGCCACGCTGGGCGTCATGCAGACCCTGCCGCGCTATCGGGGGCATTTCTTCAATTGGTATGACACCGAGGATCTTCGCCCGCTGGACCCCCAGTACGTCTCCTCGGTCGACAGCGGCAACCTGGCGGGCCACCTGCTGGTCGTCGCCAACGCCTGCGAAATGTGGTTGGAAGCCGACCTGTCGTTCGACCCTCGCCCGGGAATCGCAGACCACGTGCACCTGGTGCACGTGGCCCTCGAGGCGGCGCCCATGGCGCAAGGCGCGGAGGTCACATCGCTCGAGGCTGGCCTGGGTGATATAGCGGCGCACTTGCAGGGCGATCCCGATCACGAGGCGTGGTTACCGGGGCTGAAACGACTCAGTGACCGTACCGCGGGCATGGCCCAAGGGGCCCTGAAAAACCGCGAAGCTCCCTGGGTCGAAGAGGTGCTGTTCTGGGTGGGGGCCTTGCACACGTCGGTCGACGAGCATTGCCGCGACCGCAAGCAGCTCGCCAAGAGCGATCCCCGAGACCGGCTCCGGGCCCGCTTCAGGCAGATCGCCGACACGGCGCGACGCATGGCACTGGAGATGGAGTTCGGCTTCCTGCTCGTTGCCGAGCGTCAGTTGCTGTCGATCGGTTATTCCATGGAAGACAACACCCTCGACAGCAGTTGCTACGACCTGCTCGCCTCCGAAGCGCGGCTGGCCAGCCTGCTGGCGATTGCCAAGGGCGATGTCCCCACGCGCCACTGGTTCCGCCTCGGGCGTACGGCCACGCCGCTGGATCACGGCTCGGCGCTGATTTCCTGGTCGGGCTCGATGTTCGAGTACCTGATGCCGTCGCTGGTGATGCGCGCCCCCGCGGGCAGTCTCCTCGAGCAAAGCAACCGCCTGGTGGTCAAGCGCCAGATGGCGTATGCCGCTTCGCTGGGCGTCCCCTGGGGGCTCTCAGAATCCGCATACAACGCCCGCGATATGGAATTTACCTACCAGTATTCCAATTTCGGCGTGCCCGGCCTGGGCTTGAAGCGTGGCCTCTCTGCCGACCTGGTGGTGGCCCCCTATGCCACTGGCCTGGCGACGATGGTCGATCCATCCGGCGCGCATCGCAACTTCACTCGGCTAGCTGACCTGGGGGCACTGGGCCGCCATGGCTTCTACGAGGCGCTCGACTTCACTCGCTCGCGCGTTCCGGCGGGAAAAGAGGTCGCTATCGTGCGTAGCTTCATGGCGCACCATCAGGGCATGACCATCGTGGGCATCGCCAATACCCTGCATGACGGCCGCATGCGTGAACGCTTCCATCGTGAGCCGATCATTCAGGCCAGCGAACTCTTGCTGCAGGAACGCCTCCCGCGTGACGCAGCCATCGCTCACCCTCGTGCCGAGGAGGTCAAGTCGGCGCCGAGCGAGACGCTCAACGAGAGCCATGCGGTTCGGCGTATCACGGCAACGGCCGAAGGCGCGCCAATGACCCATCTGCTATCGAACGGGCGCTACTCGGTCATGTTGACGGCGAGGGGAGCGGGCTACAGCCGCTGGCGGCATATCGCCATCAGCCGCTGGCAAGAGGATGCGACCCGCGATCACTGGGGCAGCTTCATCTTCTTGCGCGACAGGCGCATGACCGAGGTCTGGTCGGCCAGCGGCCCCATGCCCGGTGAAGGCAGGGTGGTCGAGAAGGGCCGCCACGAGGTGCTCTTTGCCGAGGATTATGCTCGCTTCACGCATTGCCATGGCGACCTGGTCACCCACCTCGACGTCCTTGTCTCGGGCGAGGACGACAGCGAGGTGCGGCGCGTGTCGTTGACCAACAGCGGACGGCGGGTGCGGGATATCGACGTGACCTCCTACTCGGAACTGGTGCTGACCGCGCCGGCCACCGACAATGCCCACCCCGCCTTTGCGAAGCTGTTCGTGGTCACCGAGTACCTCGAGGAGTTCGGTGCGCTGATCGCCACCCGACGCCGGCGTGGACCGGACGAGGCAGAGACCTGGGCCGCCCATTTCGCCGTCGTGGAAGGCGAGACCCTGGGCGAAGCGCAATATGAGACCGATCGCGCCCGCTTCATCGGTCGGGGGCGCACGGTGACAACAGCCGCTGCCCTGAGCGGAGAACAGCCGCTGACGAATACCACCGGCACGGTGCTCGATCCGATCTTTTCGCTACGCCATCGCCTCCAGGTCGCCCCCGGCAAAGTGGCCCGTATCGCCTTCTGGACCGTCGTGGCAGGCTCGCGCGAGGCGCTGCTGGACCTGATCGACAAGCATCACGATCGCAGCGCCTTCGAGCGGGCCAAGACACTGGCCTGGACCCAGGCACAAGTCCAGCTCCGGCACTTGGCCGTCACGCCCGATGAGGCGGCGGACTTCCAGCGCCTGGCCGCCCCCATCCTGTATGCCGACGCCCGCTTCAGGGCCTCGCGTGAGGCCATTGCGCGCGGTGCGGGCCCGCAGTCGGCACTGTGGCCGCATGCCATATCCGGCGATCTGCCGATCGTCCTGCTGCGCATCGATTCGACCGATGACATGGCTCAGGTTCGCCAACTGCTGCGCGCTCACGAGTACTGGCGCATGAAACGTCTCGGTGTCGACCTGGTGATCGTCAACGAGCGTGCCTCCTCCTATGTGCAGGACCTCCAGCAGGCCATCGAGACGGCGGTGCACAGCAGCCAGCCGCGGCCACGCATCCACGAGGGCCATGCCCAGGGTTCGGTCATCACCTTGCGCGCCGATCTGATGAGTCTCGATGCACGTGTTCTGCTGCAGTCCGTGGCGCGGGTGGCGCTGGTGGCACACCGCGGGCCGATTGCCGACCAGCTTGCGCTGATCCCCCCCGCGCTTCACCATCCGCCACCCGCCCCGGCCCCAAGGGAGGTGGTGCCGCGCGACACGGTAGATGAGGCGCCGGGCGCTGAGACTCCGCCGGCTCTCGAATTCTTCAATGGCCTGGGGGGCTTCGACAAGCAGGGTAGGGAGTATGTGACCATACTCGAGGCCGGGCGCTCCACGCCGGCTCCCTGGCTCAACGTGATTGCCAACTCAGGGTTCGGTTTCCAGGTCTCGGCCGAGGGCAGCGGCTACCTATGGGCCGACAACAGCCGCGAAAACCCGCTTACCCCGTGGTCGAACGACGCCGTCATGGACCCCAGCGGTGAGGCGATCTACGTGCGTGACGAAGAGACCCTGGCGGTGTGGACGGCCACGGCACTACCGGTGCGTGACGAGGGGCGTTATGTCGCCCGGCACGGCTTCGGCTATAGCCGCTTCGAGCACGAGGCACAGGGTATCGCACTCGGCCTCGTGCATTTCGTGCCGCTCGACGATCCTATCCGCATTTCGCGTTTGACCCTCGAGAACCGCTCGGGGCGACCCCGTCGGCTGTCCGTTACCGCTTACGTGGAATGGTCGCTTGGCCTGTCGCGAAGTTCGTCAGGTCCGTTCCTGATAACGCACCGGGATGAGGGTAGCGGGGCAATGCTGGTACACAATCCCTGGAACATGGCATTTCCCGGACGCGTCGCCTTCGCCGACCTGGGCGGCCGGCAAACGGCCTGGACAGCGGATCGCGCTGAATTCCTCGGCCACGGTGGCAGCCATGCGGCACCCGCCGGCCTGGCCGGCCGCACACCTTTTTCCGGTACCACCGGGGCGGGCCTGGATCCCTGCACGGCCTTGCAGTGCACCGTCGAGCTGGCGGTGGGTGAGACGATAGAGGTTGTCGCGTTCATCGGGCAGGGCCGCTCCGACGACGAAGCCAGAGACCTCATCATCCGCTATCGCGAGGCCGATCTTGACGCCGAGCTCGCCAAGGTCACGGCCTACTGGCAGAAGCAGCTTGGCGCCGTGCAGGTCTCCACCCCCGACCGTGCCATGGACGTCATGCTCAACGGCTGGCTGCTCTATCAGACCATCGCCTGTCGCATCACGGCCCGTTCCGCCTTCTACCAGGCCAGTGGTGCCTACGGCTTTCGCGATCAACTGCAGGACGGCATGGCCCTGACCTTTGCCAGTCCCGAGACGACCCGGCACCACCTGCTACGCGCCGCTTCGCGACAGTTCGTCGAAGGGGATGTGCAGCACTGGTGGCTGCCTCATTCCGGCCAGGGCGTGCGGACCCGCATTTCCGACGACCGGGTCTGGCTGGCCTATGCCAGCGCCCTCTACATCGCCACCTCGGGTGATGCCGCCGTACTGGACGAGCCGGTGAGCTTCCTGGAAGGCGCCTTGCTCGGTGACGGCGAGCACGATGCCTTCTTTCAACCCATGGTCGCTGACGAAATCGCCTCGCTCTACGAGCATTGCGCCCGCGGCCTGGACCAGTGCCTGGCGCTGACGGGCGAGCATGGCCTGCCGCTGATCGGCGGCGGCGACTGGAACGATGGCATGAACCGGGTCGGTGAAGCGGGCAAGGGGGAAAGCGTATGGCTGGGCTGGCTGCTGGCACGTACTCTGGACATGTTCATTCCGCTCGCCGAACAGCGCAGCGCGGAAGATGCCCGTGCCAGCCGCTGGCGGGCGCGTGCAGCCTCGCTGCACGAGTCGCTCGAACAGTACGCCTGGGACGGCCAATGGTATCGGCGGGCGACCTACGACGACGGCAGTTGGCTCGGCACCCAGGAGAGCGAGGAATGCCGTATCGACTCGATTGCGCAATCGTGGGCGGTACTGTCCGGTGCGGCAAACCCTCAACGGGCCGCAACCGCCATGCGCTCGCTGGAGCGCGAATTGCTTCGGGAGGATCCCGGGCTTGCCCTGTTGTTCTGGCCCCCCTTCGACCAGCCCGAACGCGATCCGGGTTATATCAGCGGCTACCCTCCGGGGCTTCGGGAGAATGGCGGCCAATACAGTCATGCCGCGATGTGGGCCATCCTGGCGTTTACAAAGCTGGGAGAGGGCGATAAAGCCGCCGACCTGTTCTCGATGCTCAACCCCATCAACCATGCCCGAACATTGGAGGAGGCATCGCGCTATAAAGTCGAGCCCTATGTCGTCGCTGCCGATGTCTATTCCGTCGCCCCGCATGACGGGAGGGGCGGCTGGACCTGGTACACGGGGGCTGCCGGCTGGATGTATCGGGCGGGGCTCGAAGGCATCCTGGGTATTCGCCGCGAAGGTGACTTTCTGGTCGTCGCGCCTTGCCTGCCAGCCGCCTGGCCGGGTTTCGAGGCGACCATCGAAGTGGCTGCTACCCATTACACCATTCATGTGGAACAGATGCCCAAGGACCGTCTCGTTACCGCACAGGCCCAACTGGATGGAAACGTCATAGGCTGCGAAGAAGGAGAGGTCCGGGTGCCGCTCGACGGCACCCGGCACCATCTGGCAGTGGCTCTGCCAACTACCCACGACGATAAAACAGTTATTTCTGTAAGTGCCGGATTCTCGCTATGAGAAATGTTTCTCTTTCCGTTTTTTTCGTCTTATGCCTGAGCGTGAAGCCGGATTGCGGCAGGCCGCTGATCGGCCTGCCGCGAGGAACGCAGGAATTTAGCCTGCCCGCTTGTTGACGTCCTGCTTGGCCAACTTGCTCAGCTTGTCGTCGGTGGATTTCTCCTCCTTCAGTGTCTCGGCGAGTAGCTCCTTGGCCTTGGTGTAACCCAACTGCTCGGCCAGCTCGCACAGGGTGCCATAGGAGGCAATCTCGAAGTGTTCCACCTTCTGGGCTGCGGCGATCAGGCCGGCATCACGCACCGGGCCCTTCTCGGTGGAGTCGATCAACTCCTCTCCCTCTTGGATCAGGCTCTCCATCGCATGGCTCTTGATGCGCTTCACGCGAATGTCGGGGATGGAATCGGCGGCCTGCTCGATGCGTTCCAACTGGCCTTGTGTCTCTTCGAGATGATGCTGGAAGGCCTCGACCAGCTTCTCGTTATCGGCCGCGCGAGCCATCTTGGGCAGCGCACGAGTGATCTGCTTTTCGGCGCTGTTGGTTTCCGATAGCAGGCGTACGAATAGATCTTGAGCGTTCTTCATGACCATGATGAGGTTCCTCCTCTGGCTAGGTTCAGGTCCTTCTTTCCTTCACGGCTTCTCTAACGTAGCAGCCACCTGTCCAGGCGTTCTTTGCATGATCGAAACGATATGTATGGGAGTGAAAGCGGAGCCGGTCGCCTCTTGTCATGGGCCCTGCAGCCCCGTCGGCCTTGCACTGGACCGCGCAGTCGTAATGTGCAATAGCGCAGCTTCTCCTTGGCTTCTATAACTGTGGGCAGACGGATGTCTTGCCAACGGAAGGAGTCGTTATGAAATCGATCTGGACGCTGGGTAGTCGCGGCGTGGCCGAGCATCCTCCTCTCACCGAAGAGGCCGAGGTGGACGTTGCCATCGTCGGAGCGGGCATCACTGGGCTTACTGCCGCCATGGCCCTGGCCGAGGCAGGGCAGCGGGTCATGGTGCTGGAGGCGGCCACGGTGGGGGCCGGTGCAACGGGGGGTTCCACCGGCAATCTCTACGCCACGCTGGCCTCGGGGCAGGCTTCTCTACGCCACAAATGGGGCGACCAGGTGGCGGCCGAGGTGGTTCGGGCCAGGGACGAGGCGATCGATCACATCGAGGCACTGGTCTCGCGGCACGCGATTGACTGCCAGTTCCAGCGTCAGCCGGTCTACCGGCTGCTGAGCGAGGATCGCCAACAGGCCCAGCACGACCTGAACGACGAACTCGACGCCCTGGTCAGCGCTGGGCTCGATGCCGAGTTGTCGGATGGCCCCGGGCTACCCTTCGACAGCTGGGGCGTCCGTAATGCCCACCAGGCCCAGTTCAACCCGCTGCACTACGTCCAGGGCTTGGCCAGCCGACTGCTCGACGAAGGCGTGGTGATCCATCAGCACAGCCCGGTGCGCGAGATCGACGCGAGCAAGGGGCTGGTCAGAACCAATGAGGCCAGCATTGCCGCGAAGCACATCGTGCAGGCGACCCATACGCCCAAGGGCATCAGCCTGGTGCAGGCGGGCATGCTGGTATCGCGTGAATATGCGGTCAGCGCCACGCTGCGCAGCGGCGAGTATCCCGAAGGCATCATCTGGGTTCTCGATCCCTTCCACTCGCTGCGCAGTTATCGGCACGGCGATGAGCGATACCTGATGGTGATTGGCGAGAAGCACAAGACCGGGGAGCATCACGAGGACTACTACCAGAAGCTGCGTGCCTACCTCGAGAGCCATTTCGATATCGAGGCGTTCACGCATCAGTGGTCTGCCCAGCAGTACGGTTCACCGGATGGGCTGCCCTACATCGGCCGCATGCACGGCCACGGCAATCTCTACATGGCCACCGGTTTCGCCGCCGATGGCCTGGTATGGGGCACGCTGGCCGGCACGATCATCGCCGACCAGATCCTCGAACGCGACAATCCCTGGCAGGCACGCTTCGGTGCCCGCCGCATCACGCCGGGCAAGTCAGCGCTGCAGTACGCGCGGGAAAACGTCACCGTGACCAAGCACATGGTCAAGGATTACCTGGGTACCGAGAAGCTGGATACCTTCGATGTCATCGCGCCAGGGCAAGGCCGGGTCGCCACCGTGGATGGCGAGAAGCTCGCCATCCATCGCACCGAAGCCGGTGAACTCAAGTTGCTCTCCGCGGTGTGTCCGCACATGAAGTGCATCGTGCACTGGAATGCCAGCGAATCGACCTGGGATTGCCCCTGCCACGGCAGCCGCTTCGATACCGACGGCGAGGTGATCGAGGGGCCGGCCTATCATCCATTGGCGCGGCCGGTTGCGGGGGCTTAGCCTTCCTCATCAACCTGACCGGGCGTGCCGAAGTAGCTGCGATAGGCGGAAGGCGTGACGCCCACCAGCTTGTGGAAGGTGCGGTGCAGGCTATCCAGGCTGGCAAAACCCGAGTGTTCGGCGATTCGGGCCAGAGGCCAGCGGGAAGTTTCCAGCAGTGTCTTGGCGCGGTCGACCCGCGCCTGCTTGACGAATTGAGCGGGCGTTTCGCCGATCTCCTCGCGAAAGCGGCGTACGAAGGTGCGTTCGCTCATGTTGATGCGCGCCGCCAGCGCCGGCACGCTCAGGTCACCGGTTGGGTCTTCGATGATCGCGGTGATCAGGGGCGATAGACGAGAACCTGCGGCGGCCTGGGCCTGCAGTGCGGCGCTGAATTGAGCCTGCGAACCCGGCCGGCGCATGAACAGGACCAGATCGCGAGCCACGCCAAGGGCCACCTGCGACCCACAGTCGGCTTCTACCAGGGAGAGGCAGAGATCGAGGCCCGTGGTAACTCCGGCGGAGGTGTAGTAAGGCGGTTCGGCCGTGTAGATGGCGCCATGGTCCACCCTGATGTCGGGCCACATCTGCTGCAGCGTGTCGCATGCCGACCAGTGTGTTGCCGCCCTTCGACCGCGCAGCAGCCCGGCTGCCGCGAGCACGAAGGCGCCGGTACAGACGCTGGCCACGCGCCGGGTTCTGGGGGCGCGCTCTTGAAGCCATGCAAGCAGGTCGGTCTCTGCCGCGACATGGCGCAATCCTTCTTCACTTCCCCCGGCGACGATCAGGGTGTCCAGTGATGGCAGCGACGCCAGGGGCAGCGTCCCGGCGATGCGTAAACCCGCATTGGAGACGATGTCTCCGCCGCATGGGGAGGCCAGCAGAACCCGATAGGCGGGCGTCGCCGCAGGGCAGTGGGTATTGGCCTTGCTGAATACCTCCATGGGGCCGACCAGGTCGAGCGCCTGGATGCCATCGAAGCCGATCAGGGCAACGGTATGGGGTATCGCTGATGATGAAGGGTGCATTGGCGTATTTTGCGATGACTTTGTCATTTACGCCAGAGTTGGGCATGACGCAGCATTAGCGCAACGCTTACTGGAGATGCCCTGATGCCCATACGTTACGTCACGAGGCTGGTTGGTCTGGCCATGTTGATTCTTGCCATGATCGCCGTAGTGGGCTGGCGGTACGGCAACCCGGGTTCGGTGCGTCTGCTCGAGCATCACGCTTTGGAACTGCCGGCACCCAAGGGGGCGCGAGACCGCCACCTGGTGGCTGTCCTGGCTGCCAACGACGGCACTGAAACGACGGATTTCATGGTTCCCTACGGCGTATTGAGGGAGTCGGGCAAGATGGAGGTGGTGTCGGTCTCCACACGGCCAGGCCCTGTGCAGTTGCATCCTGCATTGGCGGTGCAGTTGGATCAGACGGCGGAGGAGTTCGACGCAGAGCGACCGGAGGGAGCCGATATCGTCATCGTACCGGCGCTGCATCGCCCCGACGATCCTGAAGCCATCCAATGGTTGCAGCGGCAGGCGGAGTCCGGTGCCGTCATCGTCGGGGTCTGCGATGGTGTTCTGACGCTGGCCCATGCCGGGCTGCTGCAAGGCAAGTTGGCGACCGGGCACTGGTTTTCGATGGGCAAGCTTGGCCGGCGATTCAAGGATACGACCTGGATACGCGACCGCCGCTTCGTGGTCGATGGCCGCCTGGTGACGACCACCGGGGTGTCGGCTTCCATTCCCGTTTCTCTAGCGCTGGTCGAGGCGGTGGCAGGAGCGGCCCAGGCCGACCGCCTTGCACTCGACCTCGGCATGCCGGACTTCGGTGTCAGCCATGATTCAGACGCCTTCGGCCTGTCATTCGAAATGATGCTGACCATCGCCCGTAATGCGATGACCTTCTGGAATCATGAGCGTCTCGAATTGCCGGTCGAGGATGGTGTCGATGAGATCGCCCTGGCACTGAGCGCCGACGCCTGGTCCCGCACGTTTCGCTCCAGCGTCGTGGCAACGCACCCCGCCAAGCGATGGGTTCGATCCCGGCGGGGGCTGGTCATAGAGGCTGTGCAGGACACGGATGCAACCGAGACGCTGCAATCGATGATGGGCCCCTCAGCCGCGGCGCTGGACGACACGCTTGTGGAGATCGGCGAACGCTATGGAATGCCCACTGCCCACCTGGTCGCCATGCAGCTCGAGTACGCCTGGTAAGCTACGGGGCCGATACCGCGTATGCGCCAGGCCCATCAACGGCCACGGCAGGTAGGCCTATCCTCTGCATGGCCTCGTATAGTCATTAAGACCATTCGCTCTATTGCTCCCGAACGGGCGGGAAGCCGACTTCGTAGCCCCGGGCATCGAGGTGGCGGATCGCCTGCGGGCGTCCTGCGTCGTCGAAATCGACCAGGCCGAGGCCACAGCCGTTCCAGAGCCGTTCCCCGGCCTTGGCACGGTCAGGGTCGCGTGGATGTATCGCCAGCCGGCGGCGCTTGGTGAACCAGTTGAGCGGCGAGAGCGGGGCATAGAGCCAGCGATTGAGCCGGTCGAACCAGTCCAGCAAAGTAATGGGAAAAGCGTTCTTGATGCCACTGGAGGTAATCTGCCATAGCCGTGGGCCTTCTTCACGGTGCCGCAGCTGAATGTCGTAGGCGAAGGAATAATGCACGTCGCCGGAGAGAACCACGTAATTACCCGGCGTGCGCGAATGACGAAAGATGTTGAGCATGACATTCGCGGCGCCGCGATGGGCCATCCAGTTCTCGGCATCCACCATCAGCGGCTTGCCGATCAGGACGAAGAGCCGCTGCACGGCCTCGATGAGCTTGACGCCGAACATGGGGGCAGGCGAGACGATGATGGCCGAGGGGGCATCGAGCATGGCCTCCTGTAGCTCGATCAGCGCCTCCCAATCCATCAGGCCCGAAGGGCGGGTCGGGTGGCGCTCGCTGCGCCAGCGCCGCGTACGGGTATCCAGCACCAGCAGGGGAGGCGAGCCCGGAATGCGATACTCCCAACCCTGGAAGCGCAGCAGCCGCTGCAGCAGGGCGTCGTGCTCCTGCGCCGGGAGCCGCCCCTCCTGCTGCCGGGCCTGCTCCATCAATGTCTCGCTGAGCGTGGTGAGTTCGGCCAGGCGGTCGGGGTCGTTGCCCCAGCCTTGGCAGAGCAGGTAGGCCAGCAGGGCATTGCCGATGATGCGCCGCGAGAAGGGGTGGCCATAGGCGACCTGCTCCCAATCGGCGGTCAGGTTCCAGTCGTCGGTCACGTCGTGATCGTCGAAGATCATCAGCGTGGGCAGATGAGCGAGCAGGCGAGCACAGGCGGGCAGGCCTTCCAAGAAGCGCTCGATGATGGCCTGCTCGGCCAGGAAGCGCTGATGGTTCTCGCTGTCGAGTAGGGGAGGGCTCGTTTCGATCAGACGCCACGGCACCGGCGACCAGGCCAACAGGTACATGGCCATGACCTCGGCGAAGGTGATCAAGTGGTTGTGCGCGTTGGCCGTGGTGAACACCGGCTTGCGCACGCCGCCGAAGAAGCGCTCGCGCAGGGCGGCGCCGCTCTCGGTGTCCGGTAGCAGCGCTTCGCGCCGGTAGTAGGTGGCCTCGTCGCGATAGAGCGCCTGGCTGTCGGGTACCGTGGCGCCCTCCAGCGTTTCGTCGAACAGGCCCAGCCTTGCGATCAGGGCATGGATGGCGACCAGCATGGGGCCGGCCACGTCATCGGCATAGACCTGATCGCCGGTCAGCAAGAGCCAGGCCGGCCACTCCTGCGGTTCCCGGCGTCGCTCGGCGAGCCAGGCATCGGCGCACACCAGGCCGTCGGGGCCGTCGTGGTGCGGTTTGCGGCAGGAGCCGTGCAGCAGCCGGTGGTGGCGCTTGCCCAGCACGAAGCTCGGATAGCTCGCGCCCTCATGCAACAGGTGCGGCGCCCAGTCGGCGATGCCGCGCTTACCGGACTTGCCCTGTAGCTTGAGGTCGTAGTCGACGAGCGTGCCGGTGGGTAGCGGCGTGGCCAGGGAAACGTCGATCAGGTGCAGCCAGGCATGACGCCCCACCGGAAGCCGCCGCAGGCGTTCGTCGCCCAGCACCAGGCGCCGCGGTGGGTGGCCTTCGGGGTGCAGCATGAGCGTGAATTCGAGAGGGCGCGAGGCTACCAGCCACATGACCAGGCGATTGGCCGTCAGGCGCCGCAGCAGGGGGCCGGCCAGGACATCGGGCAAGGGAGGGGCGTCGTCGGTCATCGAGGTCTCCGGGTGGCGACAAGGCTTCGTGCCATCGCTGGCGCTGAACACACCAAGTGAGTAGGCTTGGCTGCGATTCGTTCAATTCCTGCTGATGGAGACGGTGTCATGCTCGTAATGATTCTGGGGCTCGTGCTCTTCCTGGGTACCCACTCCGTACGCATCGTGGCCGACGACTGGCGCAACGAACAGATCCAGCGCCTGGGCGAGATGCGCTGGAAGGTGCTGTTCTCGGTCGTTTCCATCGCCGGGCTGGCGCTGGCCATCTGGGGCTATGGGCGCATGCGGCTCGATCCCACCTGGGTATGGTTCCCGCCGGTGGGGTTGCGTCACGCAGTGGCACTACTGATGATCCCGGCCTTCATCATGTTGGTGGCGGCTTACGTTCCCAGCAACCATATCAAGGCCAAGCTGGGCCACCCCATGGTGCTGGCGGTCAAGGTGTGGGCCTTTGCCCACCTGCTGGCCAACGGTCGCCTCGGCGACATCGTCTTCTTCGGCGCCTTCCTGCTCTGGGCCGTGCTCGACTTCCGTGCTGCCCGGCGTCGCCAGCCCGCACCACCGGTGGCGCCACGTCTGGCCGGAACCGCCATCACTATCGTGGGCGGGCTGATCGCCTACTACCTGTTCGCCTTCCATCTGCATGTGTGGGTTACCGGCGTGCCGGTGATGTAGGCCGAGTCTCGTTCGACTCGGGCCTCAGGGCTCGAGGTCGAACAGCACCTTGCCGCTTTGCATGTCGAAAGGGACGGAAAAGTGCTCGTGCACCACCTTCCATTGGCCCTCGATGCGCCGGTAGCCGCTGGTCATGCGTAACCAGCCTACCTGGGTCTCACCCTTGGCGTTGGTGCCACCGCAGCGATGCAGGGCATGGCAGAAGGCCACCTGGCCATCGGCATGGATCGCCACCTCATGCAGCTCGAAGACCATCGGCCCCGGGCACATCTCCATGCACGTTTGCCAGTGGTCGCGGTAGGCCGCCGCACCCTTGAATTGCAGCTTCGTCACCGCATCGAAGGCGACGATATCTGGGGCGTAGTGGGCGACGATGGCGTCGATATCGTTGGCACGCACCGCGGCCGTCCAGCTTTCCAGCTGTTCCAGCACCGCGGCCTCGGCGGACAGGCCGGTATGTGTCGTCATGGGTGTCTCCTCGGTTCGCCTGGTCAATCGTCAGTCTGGCACTTTCCTGTCGTTCGAGCGTTGATGAAATCAACCAGCGGCTGGCCATGGTCATCCGTCGGTAGGCGCGCGTTAGTGTGAATAGGGGGCGTGGCGGTCGTCTGGGTTGCCTTGATCTGTGTCAAGGTGCCTAGGCGGGCCGTGACCGATAGTTTCCGTAGGAAGTCATCTTTGCCAATCAGACGACAACAGGAAGCCACGCCATGCCTGCCATGATGAAAGCGGCAATATTCGTCGAGCCGGGCCGTATCGAGATCGACGACAAGCCCGTCCCGGATATCGGCCCCAACGACGCCCTGGTCCGCGTCACGACCACCACCATCTGCGGTACCGACGTGCACATTCTCAAGGGCGAATACCCGGTCGAAAGGGGGCTGACGATTGGTCACGAGCCGGTGGGCGTGATCGAGAAGCTGGGCGCCAATGTGCAGGGTTACCAGGAAGGGCAGCGGGTCATCGCCGGTGCCATCTGTCCCAGCTTTACCTCCTATGCCTGCCAGGACGGCTGCAGTGCCCAGGACGGCGGCCACCACTCCCACGGCTACAAGCCGATGGGTGGCTGGCGCTTCGGCAACACCATCGATGGTGCCCAGGCCGAGTACCTGCTGGTACCCGATGCCCAGGCCAACTTGGCCCCGGTGCCCGATGGGCTCAGCGACGAGCAGGTGCTGATGTGTCCCGACATCATGTCGACCGGTTTTGCCGGCGCCGAATCGGCGGGCATCAGGATCGGTGACAGCGTGGCGGTATTCGCCCAGGGGCCGATCGGCCTGTGCGCTACGGCCGGGGCCAGGCTGCGCGGGGCCGGCTTGATCATCGCGGTGGATGGCGTCGACGAGCGCCTCGAGATGGCCAAGCAGATGGGGGCGGACATTACCCTGGACTTCCGCAAGGTCGACGTGGTCGAGGAGATCCTGCGCCTGACCGGCGGCCGGGGCGTGGACGCCTCCATCGAGGCACTCGGCCTGCAATCGACCTTCGAGGCGGCGCTGCGGGTGGTCAAGCCGGGCGGCACCCTGTCGAGCCTGGGTGTCTACTCCGGCGACCTGACCATACCGCTGGGTGCGTTCTGCGCCGGGCTCGGCGACCACAAGATCGTCACCTCGCTGTGCCCGGGCGGCAAGGAGCGCATGCGTCGCCTGATGCAGGTGATCGAGACCGGGCGGTTGGATCTCGGCCACATGGTGACCCACCGCTATGCGCTGGAAGACATCGTCGAGGCTTACGATCTCTTCTCGCACCAGCGCGATGGCGTGCTGAAGGTGGCCATCCAGGCAAGCTAGGCAATCTTTGCAAGCTAGCTGACGCCGCGCTATGGGCGAAAAAGCGTTGAAAGCGCGAACGGACTTTTCCTGAGGGCCTGCTACTCTTTGTTACACGAGGATTGAACGGTCATTCAATGTTCATCCCATCGTCATGGAGTCGCGCGATAAGGGTCGGGGGCCAGGTCCCGCTGATCCCTGTCACTCTGTGCAAGACCCTCATGGAGAACCCGTCATGTCGTTCACACGTCGCCGTTTCCTCAAAGGCACCCTGGCTGCCGGCGCTGCCGCCACCGTGCCGTCGTTCTATATCAACAAGGTATTGGCCCAGGAGCAGACCCTGCGCATCTATGCCTGGGCGGGCTACTTCACCGACGAGATGCTGGCCGACTTCACCGAGAAGACCGGCATCCGTGCGACCTTCACTCCTTACGGCACCAACGATGAGCTGATGAACTCGCTGCGGGCCACCGACGGCACCGGCTTCGACGTGATCATGCCTACGGTGGACCGGGTGCCGGGCTACCTGGACTACGACCTGGTGCAGCCGCTGGACGAGTCGCGCATCAACTGGTCCGGGGCGCTCGACAGCGCCATCGATGGCTCCGAGGTGGGCGGCGTGGTCGATGGCAAGCGCTACTTCGCGCCCAGCGACTGGGGCACCGAGGCGATCACCTGGAACCGCCGCGACGCCAAGGTCGATCGCGCCAACCTCAGCTACGCCGATCTGTGGAACCCGGAACATGGCCAGGGCGTGACCGTACGAGGTCATTCGGCGCTGGTGGGCATCGGCCTGTGGCTGGAGCGCGAGGGCAGGTTGCCGCACCCGCTGCTCGACTCCTACAAGAGCGAGGAGGCCATGCGCGCCAACTTCGATGTCATCCTTGAGGAGGCGGTCAAGCACAAGCACATGCTGGTGCAGTTCTGGGATACCGAGAACGACGCCCAGGCGGCCTTCCGCACCAATGGCGCCATTATCGGCCAGACCTGGGACTCCACCGCCTTCCGCCTGCAGCAGGAGGGCGAGGACATCGCCTATGGCGCGCCGAAGGAGGGAGCGTTGGCGTGGATGGAAGGCTTCGTGATTCCCAAGAACGCCCAGAACCCGGACGCCGTCTACGAGCTGATCAACTGGTACTACACGCCGGAGGCGGGCGCCCTGTTCGTCAAGGCGACCGGCTACAACTCCACCTCCAAGGGAGCCACCGAGCTGCTGCCCGACGAGACGCGCCAGTTCTTCACCGACTCCTATACCGAGCAGGACCTCGCCAACCTGTGGTGGTGGCCGATCCAGGAGCCGTGGTACGTGGCGCTGCGCAATGAGTACCAGGACCGTTATTTGAGCTCCTGAGCAATGTGTCGTAGTAGCCGGGGCGGCGGACGCCGTGCCCGGCCTTTTTTGATGGCTGAGGTATGAATGGACGGTAGCGTCAAACTGGACGAGGTGGTGATGCGCTTCGGCGACTTCACCGCCATCGAGAAGACTTCGCTTGCGATAGGCTCGGGTGAATTCTTCAGCTTTCTCGGCCCCTCGGGCTGCGGCAAGACTACCCTGCTCAACATCATTAGCGGCTTTCTGACCCCGAGCGAAGGGCAGGTGTATATCGGCGGCGAACCCATGGCCGGGGTACCGGTGAACCGCCGGCCCACGGCGATGATCTTTCAGAACCTGGCGCTGTTTCCGCTCATGACCGTGTTCGAGAACATCGAGTTCGGCCTCGAGGTGCGCGGCGTCGACAAGCGCAAGCGGCGCGAGGTCTCCGAGCGCTTGCTGGCGCTGGTGGCGCTGGAGGGCAGCGGGCCGAAGATGGTGACCGAACTCTCGGGCGGGCAGAAGCAGCGCGTGGCCATCGCCCGGGCGCTGGCGGTGGAGCCGCGGGTGCTGCTGCTCGACGAGCCGCTATCGGCGCTGGACCTGAAGCTGCGCCAGCACATGCGTGCCGAACTCAAGGCGATCCAGCGCAAGACCGGTATCACCTTCATCTATATCACCCACGACCAGGGCGAGGCGTTGACCATGTCCGACCGGGTCGCGGTGATGTCGGCGGGCCGCATCCAGCAGGTCGCCGACCCCATGACGCTCTACCGCGAGCCGGCTACCGGCTTCGTCGCCGCCTTCGTCGGCGAGAACAATCGCATCCAGGCACGCGTGGTCGACCGTGAAGGCGAGCGGGTGCGCCTCGATGGTGGTCTGCTGGGTGAACTGGCCGGCCGTGCGAGCAGCGAGACACACCTGGCCAACGGCGAAGCGGCGGTACTGTTCGTGCGCCCCGAGCACCTGCGCCCGGTAGCGACAGGCGTAGCGGGCCCCAGCTTCGACACCGAGATCGAGGCGGTGCACTTCGAGGGCGCCTGGGTGATGCTCGAGACGCGCCTGGTCGCCTCGGGCGAGAAACTGCGCGTACAGCTCGGCCATGAGGTGTCGCGCGGTCAGGCCGATGCACTCGCCATAGGCCAGCGCATGACCTTCGGCTTCGATCCGGCCGATGCCGTGGTGCTGCCCGACGATGGCAGCCCGGTGCTCGACGAGGAGACCGGCGAGGTAGTGGAGGGTGCCCATGTTTAGGCAGCTGCAAGCGCGCTTCGGCGGGCCGCTGGCAATGGCCATCGTCACCCTGCTGGGAATCTGGCTGATCGTCATGGTGACCTTGCCGCAGCTGCAGATGATCGAGTATTCGCTCAAGCCCAACCTGCTGCCGGCCCAGATCGGCGGGCCCGAGGACCGGTTCACGCTGGCCAACTACGCCACCCTGTTCAACAACGACATTCACCGTGCCATCTTCTTCAAGACGATCTGGTCGAGCGTACTGGTCACGCTACTGACGCTCGCGGTGAGCTACCCGCTGGCCTGGTACCTGGCCAAGGTCGCCACCCCGCGCCAGGCGGCGCTGTGCATCCTGCTGCTGATCGTGCCGTTCTGGATCAACGAGATCCTGCGCACCTACTCGTGGTTCATCATCCTGGCGTTTCGCGGCCCGCTCAACGAGGTGCTGATGATGCTGGGTCTGATCGACCGGCCCATCCGTTTTCTCAGCGGCAACGGCGGGGTCATGGTGGGCATGGTCTACGCCTACATCCTGTTCATGGTGTTTCCGGTCTACAACGCCATCGAAAGCCTCGATGACAATCAGGTGCGGGCGGCCCGCGACCTCGGCGCCGGCACCGTGCGCACCCACCGCCGGATCGTCATCCCCCATGCCAAGCCGGGCATCGCCACCGGCTGCATCATGACCTTCATGCTGGCGGCGGGCAGCTACGCCGTGCCGGCGCTGCTCGGCTCGCCGGGTAGCCGCTGGTTCACCCAGATCATCTACAACTGGTTCTTCGAGGGCGGCAACTGGAACCAGGGCGCAGCCTACGCCTTCCTGCTGCTGGTACTGTGCATCGGCTTCATGTCGTTGGTGATGAAAGTGTTTAAAGTGGGCTTGGGGGACATCGGAAGATGAGTTCGCAACGCTTCCTGGCCTTCGGCCTGCGCTTCTACGTGGTGATCTTCTTCGCCTACCTGTTCCTGCCGCTGATCATCATGGCGGCGGCCACCTTCAACGACAGCCGCTTCCCGACGGTGACGCCGTGGGATGGCACCACCCTGCGCTGGTTCGGTGAGCTCGCCGCCGACCGCGGCATGTGGCATGCGCTGGGCAACAGTTTGATCGTGGCCACCGGCGTGCTGATCGTAGCGGTGCCCATCGGCATCGCCACGGCGCTGTTCCTCAATACGGTGTCGAGCCGCGCCAAGCCGTTCCTCTACGCCCTGATCCTCTCTCCACTGCTTACTCCCGGCGTGATCATCGGCATCTCGACGCTGATCTTCTGGCGCCAGTTCGGCGTCAGCGGCGGTATTTTCCTCACCGTGCTGGGCCAGGCCACCTTCATCGCCGCCTACGTGATGCTGATGGTCACCGCGCGCCTGCAGCGTTTCGACCGTACCATGGAGCGTGCGGCGCTGGACCTTGGCGCCAGCCAGTGGCAGATGTTCCGGCGCATCCTGCTGCCCTACCTCAAGCCGGCGCTCTACTCGGCAGCGGTGATCGCCTTTCTGCAATCCTTCGAGAACTACAATACGACCCTGTTCGTAGTGGGCTACGACACCACGCTGACGGTCTACATTGCCTCCAAGGTGCGCACCGGGCTGACCCCGGCGGTCAACGCCCTGGGGCTGATCCTGATCCTGGTTACCGTGTTGTTTGCCGCCGTCTACGAACTCAAGCGGCGGCGGGAGGCTGCGCGGATCGTCAAGGGGGTGTGAACCACCCTCAGCGCGGCCCCCACACGCTCTCCAGCACTTCCATTGCCGCGGCGATGGCGGGCTCCTCGCTGCGCTCGCGTTGCCACACGAAGCACAGCGCGCAAGGCAGGCGCACCCCCTCGACGATGACCAGGCCGCGCTCCTGGCGCTCGGCCATGGCCAGGGCATCACGGGCCAGGCTCAGGCCTACCCCGGCACGCACCAGGTCGAGCATGCAGGCTTCCTGATCCACTTGGGCGACCCCCTTGAGCGCCGCACCGAGCGGCTCGAGTACCCCTCGCAGCAGCCGATGGTGGGCCGAAAGCCCCGGGGTGACGATCCAGGGCAGGGCGGCCAGGCTCACCCAGTCGCTGTTGGCCACCCGGCTGCCCCAGCCGGGTGGCGCCACCACGTGGTAGTGGAAGTGGGTCAGCTCGCGATGGACGATCCCCGCCGCTTCCGGCCCCGGCCCTTCCCCGGGAGGGGCAAGGAAGAAGCCCACGTCGAGTTCACCGCGGCGTATCCACTCGAGTACGCTTCCACTCATGCCGTGCTGCAGTTCGGTCTCGAGCATGGGCGCGCGCTCCACCAGGCGATGCAGGAAGGCGCCCAGGCGGATGAACTCGGGGTCGACGATGGTGCCGATGCGCAGCCTGCCGCGCAGCGTGCTGTGCAAGGCGCGAGCGCTCTGCTCGAAGGCGGCCATGGCGGCAAGCGCACGCTCGGCCGCAGGCAGCAGGGCATGGCCGTCGGGTGTCAGCGCCAGGCCCTGGGGGCGGCGGTGGAACAGCGTCAGGCCCAGCTCCTCCTGGAAATGCTTGAGCTTGAGGCTGACGGCGGGCTGGGTCAGGTGCAGCCGCTCGGCGGCCCGGGAGACACTGCCTTCGCGGGCCACGGTGACGAAGGCGCGTAGGGCGGGGAGATCGTGCATGGTGCGAGTCGCTCAAGGATATAAAAATAGCTTATATCTGGCTTTGGGATTTCTCAATTGATCCCGGTGCCTACCGCGGTAGGCTGAATCCTGCGGCACGCGATAACAATGACGCACTGGTCCGGTCCGGCTTGCCGAACTCGAGACCATCGAGAGAGAGCACGCCATGGCAGAGCAGGAATTCGATTATATCGTAGTGGGCGCCGGCACCGCTGGCTGTCTGCTGGCCAATCGACTCAGTGCCGACCCGGCCAACCGGGTGCTGCTGATCGAAGCGGGCGGACGCGACAACTATCACTGGGTCCACATCCCGGTGGGCTATCTCTATTGCATCAACAACCCGCGTACCGACTGGTGCTTTCGCACCGAACCCGATCCCGGCCTCAACGGTCGTTCGCTGATCTATCCTCGCGGCAAGACCCTGGGCGGCTGCTCCAGCATCAACGGCATGATCTACATGCGCGGTCAGGCCCGCGACTACGACGGCTGGGCCGAGGCGGTGGGCGACGCTGCCTGGCGCTGGGAGAATTGCCTGCCCGACTTCATCAAGCATGAAGATCACTATCGCCTCGACCCCGGCGGCGATGCCGATGCCGCCCATCGCGACTACCACGGCCATGGCGGCGAGTGGCGAGTGGAGAAGCAGCGGCTCAAGTGGGAAGTGCTCGATGACTTCGCCGAGGCGGCGGTGCAGGCGGGCATACCGCGTACCCGCGACTTCAACCGCGGCGACAACGAGGGCGTCGATTACTTCGAGGTCAACCAGCGCGACGGCTGGCGCTGGAACGCGGCCAAGGCCTTCCTGCGACCGGCGTGCGCGAAACGCAGCAATTTCACCCTGTGGCACTCTTCCCAGGTGCACCGGCTGCTGTTCGAAAGGGAAGAGGGTGGGCGGCCTCGCACCACCGGCGTAGAGCTCGAACGCGGAGGTGCCATCGTGCGGGTGAAGGCCGCCCGTGAAGTGATCCTCTCCGCCGGGGCCATCGGCTCGCCGCAGCTGCTTCAGCTATCAGGTATCGGCCCGGCGGGGTTGCTTGCCGAGCATGGTATTCCGCTGGTGCACGAGCTGCCCGGCGTGGGCGAGAACCTGCAGGATCACCTGCAGATCCGCTCGGTCTATCGCGTCTCGGGAAGCAAGACGCTCAACACCCTGGCGGCCTCCTGGCTGGGCAAGGCCAGGATCGGTATGGAGTACCTGCTGCGTCGCACCGGCCCCATGAGCATGGCGCCGTCGCAGCTCGGCGCCTTCACCCGTAGCAGCGACGAGTACCGGCATCCCAACCTCGAGTACCACGTGCAGCCGCTGAGCCTGGAAGCCTTCGGCCAGCCATTGCACGACTTCCCGGCCATCACCGCCAGCGTGTGCAACCTCAATCCCACCAGCCGCGGCAGCGTACGCATCAAGAGCCGCGACCCGCGGCAGGCGCCGGCCATAGCGCCCAACTACCTAAGCACCGCGGAGGATCGCAAGGTGGCGGCGGATTCGTTGCGGGTCACGCGACGCATCGCCGAGCAGCCGGCTTTCTCCAAGTACCGTCCCGAGGAGGTCAAGCCCGGGGCGCAGTACCAGAGTGACGAGGACCTGGCGCGGCTCGCCGGCGATATCGGTACGACCATTTTTCATCCGGTGGGTACGGCCAAGATGGGCCGCGACGACGACCCCCTGGCGGTGGTGGACTCGCGTCTGCGGGTGCTCGGCGTGGCGGGGCTGCGGGTGGTGGACGCCAGCATCATGCCGACGATCACCAGCGGCAATACCAACTCGCCCACGCTGATGATCGCCGAGAAGGCGGCGGACTGGGTGCTTGGCGATCGGTAATATTCATGTCATCGACGCAAAATAGTATTTGACGTGAGTGCGCGAACAGCGCAAGATGCGTGCAGTTGGTTGGCAAGTCGAACATCGCAAGTGGTCATCGCAACGCTCATGGCGTCGATTTCCCGGTGAGAAAGTTTCTTGTTTTACCCACTGCAACTCGGGTATTTCCCGGAAAAATCAATGCTGTTAGAGGAATTGCGATAATGGCTACCGGTACTGTCAAGTGGTTCAACGACACCAAGGGCTTCGGCTTCATCTCTCCGGACGACAACGGTGACGACCTGTTCGCTCACTTCTCCGAGATCCAGGCTGACGGCTTCAAGACTCTGCAGGACGGCCAGAAGGTTTCCTTCGACGTCACTCAGGGCAAGAAAGGCCTCCAGGCTTCCAACATCAAGGTCATCGGCTAAGCTTCCGCTTACCATGAACTGATGTGCCACTCAGGTGGCAGAGAAGGCCCGCGAAAGCGGGCCTTTTTCGTATGCATAGATTTCTTCAGCGATTTTTATTCATTATGGTTATTTAGGAATTTCCAAAAATAACTTTTTAGAATAAGTGGCGGCAAGGCACAATAGCGGCACGTTCCCTCGTGCACGGACCTTCTATCATGCCGCTGGATGCCTGGATCGCTTCTGTCGTCGTCCTCGCCGTATTCCCGTTGATGGCCTTCTCCCGACTCGGTCCCGACATCATCCTGTTGGGGGCGGTCATCCTGCTGTTGACGCTGGGTGTGATCGATCCGGCCCAGGCCCTCGGCGGCTTCTCCAGTACCGGCCTGTTCACCGTGGCCTTCATGTACATATTGGTGGCGAGCATTCGCGAGACCGGTGGCATCGACCTGATCATTCGCTACGTGCTGGGGCAGCCGCGCAGCGAGAGCGGCGCCCTGACGCGGCTGGTCGTGCCGGTGGCCACGCTCAGTGCCTTTCTCAACAATACCCCAGTGGTCGCCACCTACATACCGGCAGTATTGAGCTGGTCCCGGCGCTTGCAACTGCCGGCCAATCGGTTGCTGATGCCACTCAGCTTCGCTTCGATACTCGGTGGCACCATCACGCTATTCGGCACCAGTACCAATCTGGTGGTGCACGGTCTGCTGGTAGAGCGTTATCCGGCGCTGTCGATGGGGCTGTTCGATCTTGCCTGGGTAGGGTTGCCGGTAGCCGTGATCGGCGTGCTCTACCTGATACTGGTAGCGCCGCGCCTGCTGCCGGCACGCCGTGGGACGGCCTCGGCATTCGACAACCCGCGTGAATACACCATCGAGATGGAAGTGGCGCCCACGGGGCCGCTCGTCGATCGCACCGTGGAAGAGGCCGGCTTGCGTCACCTGCGCGAGCTGTTTCTGGTGGAAATCGAGCGCGACGGCAACGTGGTCAGCGTGGTGGGGCCGGGAGAGCGGCTCAAGGGGGGCGACCGGTTGGTATTCGCCGGTACCTCCGACGGTGCGGTGGAGCTGCAGCAGATTCGCGGGCTGGTGCCGTCGCGTCACGGTGAGTCGAGCCTGGAGAAGGACTTCAAGGAGCGCCGCCTGGTCGAGGCAGTGGTCTCCGACCAGTGTCAGTTCGTCGGTAAGCGCATTCGCGACGGCCATTTCCGCACCCTGTATGGTGCCGCCGTGCTGGCGGTGTGCCGCGGGGGCGAGCGGGTAGCCGGCAATCTGGGCCAGGTACGCCTGCAGCCCGCCGACGTGCTGCTGCTGGAGGCGCGCCCGCCGTTCATCGAGCGCCACCGTCAATCGCGCGACTTCCTGCTGATCAGCCAGGTCAACGGCGCGGCGCGGCCCAATCACGAGAAGGCCCGGCTGGCCTGGAGTATCCTGGCGGGCGTCGTGGCGCTGGCTACCTTTGGTGTGATGAGCATGATGAATGCCGCCATGCTGGGAGCGGTGCTGGTGCTGGCCACCGGCTGCTGCTCGGTTGGCGCGGCCAAGCGCGGGCTCGATACCCAGGTGCTGCTGACCATCGCCGCCTCCTTTGGCCTGGGGGCCGCTCTGGAGAGTTCGGGGGTGGCGGTGACCCTGGCTGGCTTTGCGCTGGGGCTGGCCGACGGCAACCCCATGTTGTTGCTGGTCGGCACCTACCTACTGGTGGCGCTGCTTACCGAGCTGGTCACCAACAATGCCGCGGCGGTCATTACCTTCCCGGTGGTCATGGCCAGTGCCGAGAGCCTCGGCGTGAATCCCATGCCGTTCGTGGTGGCGGTGATGTTCGCCGCCTCGGCGAGTTTCATCACACCCATCGGCTACCAGACCAATCTCATGGTGCACGGCCCCGGCGGTTATCGCTTCTCCGACTTCCTGCGCGTGGGCGGGCTGATCAACGTGCTGACGGCAATCGTCGCGTTGACGCTGATTCCGCTGGTGTGGCCGTTCTGACTTGCCTGGCTGGAAGCTCTGGGGCTGGCGCCTCCTCGTAAGCCAGCCCCAGAGCGGATACGCGTGGTACTGCCTCATCCGTCATCAACGGACATGCTCGCCGGGAACATGTCTTTGCGGTAGGGTGACGGTTTTCGATTACCACGGAAGAGCCCCCCATGAGCCATCCCGGTGAACTGATCATCGAGCCCAAGAGCGGCCGTCCGGCCGATGCCTGCGTCTTCATCCTGCACGGCCTGGGCGCCGACGGCCATGACTTCGAGCCCCTGGTGCCGGCGCTGCCCCTGAAGGCGGGTCTCGAGGCGCGCTTCATCCTGCCCCATGCCCCACGGCTACCGGTCACCATCAATGGCGGCATGGTGATGCCGGCGTGGTACGACATCCACGAGATGAGCCTCGACCGTCGCGTCGACACGGCGCAGTTGGTGGCCTCCGCGGAGCGCATCCAGGAACTGGTGCAGGAGCAGGTCGACCACGGCATCGACAGCCGGCGCATCATCCTGGCCGGTTTCTCCCAGGGCGGTGCCGTTGCCTATCAGGCGGCGCTCTCGTTCGATGCCCCGCTGGGCGGGCTGCTGGCCATGTCGACCTACTTCGCCACCGCCGATACCATTGCCTTTTCCGAGGCCAACCGCGAACTGCCGATCGAGATCCACCACGGCTCCTTCGACCCGGTGGTGCCCGAGGCGCTGGGCAAGGCCGCCTGTCAGCGCTTGCAGGGGCTGGGCTATCCAGTTCACTACCAGAGTTACCCCATGGCCCATGCGGTCTGCCCCCAGCAGGTGGGTGACATTGCCACCTGGTTGAACGCGCGGCTGAGCTGACAGCCCATGCGCGACACCACCACTGGCGCATCGCGGCTGCGTACCTGCCTGCGCAGCAGCCGGCCGAACTTCCTGGTGCTGGCGCCGCTATGCGCGGGATTGGCGATCACCTCGGCCCTTGCCGACGGCTATTCGGTCGCCGTGCTCGATGCATTGCTGGTGCTGCTCGGTGCCCTGCTGGCCCATGCGGCCGTCAATTTGTTCAACGAGCACCACGATTTTCACTCCGGTCTGGACGAGATGACCGAGCGCACGCCATTTTCCGGCGGTAGCGGCGCCCTGCCCGAGCAGCCCGAGGCCGCTCATGCCGTGCTGGGCGCAGCGCTGGCGTGCCTGGCGGGCGTGATGCTGATTGGTGTCTGGTTCCTGTGGCGGGTGGGGCCGGTGATGCTCGCCTATGGTCTGGTGGGCCTCGGTCTGGTGGTGGCCTATACCGCCTGGCTGACCCGCAGGCCCTGGCTTTGCCTGCTAGCACCTGGGGCCGGCTTCGGCCTGCTGATGGTGCTGGGTGCCCATCAGGCGCTGGCCGGCACGCTGTCGGCCATGGTGGTGGCCGCTGCGCTGATTCCCACGCTCATGGTCAGTGCCTTGTTGCTGATCAACCAAGTGCCCGATATCGATGCCGACCGGCGGGTGGGGCGCGACCATCTGGCGATTCGCCTGGGGCCTCGTAGGGCTGCCCGGTTGGTGGCGGTGCTGCTGGCGGCGGCCTTCGCCGTGGTGCCCGTGGCCTGGCTCGTGGGGGCCCTGCCAACCGAGGCCTGGCTGATGTGGCTGGCAGTGCCGGCGCTGGCATGGCTGATTCGCGGTCTCTGGCAACTGCCGGTAGGCGTGGAGCGGGGCGAGCTTGCTTCATTGCTGCCGCTGATGGGGCTCAACGTGGCGATACTGCTGGCCAGCTTGGCCCTGCTCAACGTTGGGCTCCTTCTCGCTGCCTGACTCGACGACAGGAGTGGCTGAGTGGCAGACGCGCTCGGACTCTGACAGGCTTAGGGTACGCCCCTGCCTGGATTGGTGCTCGTGGGTTGAGTCAGGCAGGAGGCGTCCCCAAGGTATGGGAGTAAGACCTGGTCAATCAGCGCTGGACATTTACCACAAGGAGACTGTGATGACGCCCGACATTTCCGAGGAGCTGCGTTTGCCAGTGGCCTGCCCCAGTTGCGGCAGCCATCTCTATCGCGTTTCGAAGGTGCACAACCCCGACGACAAGGTGTTCTGTGCTTCCTGCAAGCGCTTCCTTTGTCTCTACCATGAAGCGCAGACGATGCTGGAGAAGGGGCCGAGTGACGAACTCGAGGCCATGATCGAAGAGGTCGTCAACCGCAATCATCACTAAGGCGCGCTTACCCAATGCCGCCATTCGAGGAGATGTCGCTGGCAGCCATCCTGCTGCTGCTGGCAGCATCGTCGCTGTTCGATCGCCACCTGCTGCGGCGGCTGCTGGCTTTCAACATCATCGGTACGGGAATTTTCCTGATTCTCATGTCCTTGGTGGGGCAGAATGCCATGGCAGCTGCCCATGGGCTGGTCGTTACCGGTCTGCTGGTGGCGCTGCTGGGAACGGCGCTGGGGGCACTGTTGATTCGACGACTCGAGCGCCTGGAGCAAGCGGGCGAGATGACGTCGGCGAAGGGTAATAGGGCGTCATGATCGAGCGTCTAGGCCTGGGAAACGACCTGTCCGGGCAGGCCGATAGCCTGCTCGCACTCTGGGTCGTGCTCGGCTTGCCGCTGTTGCTCGGGCTGCTGGGCGGGGTGGCACGCCCCTCGCGTGGCTGGCCCATTGTCGTGGCGGGGTTGCTGTCGCTGTCGGCCTTGGGCTGGCTGGCCGGGGCGGTGGGTGGCGGGGCGGGGCAGTCATGGACGCTCGACGTCGGGCCGCTCGCGCTGCACTGGCGCGTCAATGGCCTGACCCTCATGCTGCTGCTGCTCACTCACCTGATCGTCCTGGCCAGTGCACTTTACGCGCCGACCTATCTGCGCGGCGTGGTACAGGCCGCCCGCAGCGGCCAGGCTGCATTCTGGCCATTGCTGGGCATGTTGGCATCCAGCCTGTCGATGATCTGGGTAGCCGCGGACCTGCTGCTGCTCTACATCGGCCTGGAGCTGATGGGGCTGACGGCAGTAGGGCTGCTGTTGCTGCCGGGCAAGGCCGATGCCCTGGTGGCGGGGTTGCGCTACCTGCTGCTGGCGCTGGTGGGATCGCTGGCCTTTTTGCTGGGTGTCTCGCTGCTGCTGGGCGCCTGGGGGCGGCTGGACCTGGCGGGGCTGGCGCAGGTGGCCGAGGCCGGCGCCTTGTTGTGGGTCGCCATGGCGCTGCTCAGTGCGGGCTTGCTGCTCAAGGCCGCCGCCTTTCCCCTGCATGCCTGGCTGGCGCCGGTGCACGCTTCGGCCTGGATCCCCATCAGTGCGCTGCATGCGGGCCTGGTGATCAAGGCCTCTTTCTTCATTGCCTTGCAGTTGTGGCTGGTGCTGGTGCCCGCCGCATCGACGGCAGCGGCTTTGATTGGCGTGATGGCCGGGGGTGCGGTGATCTGGGGCGGCGTGATGGCCTGGCGCGCGGCAAAGCTCAAGGACGTGGTGGCCTGGTCCACCGTTTCGCAGCTGGGCTACCTGCTGCTGGCGTTTCCGCTGCTGGTGGGTAGCGACCCGGCTGTCGCCGCACTCGCCTGGGACGGCACCTGGCTTCAGTTGGCGGCTCATGCCCTGGCCAAGGCCGCCATGTTCCTGGCCGCCGGGAACCTGGTCCTGGCTACCGGCGAGTCCCGGGTGGAAGGGCTTGCCGGTGCCAGCCGGCGTTTCCCGCTCGCGCTGCTCAGCTTTGGTATCGCTTCGATCAGCCTCATCGGCTTGCCGCCGAGCATGGGCTTTACCGCCAAGTGGCTGCTGCTGCATGCCGCCCTGGCAGGGGGCCATTGGACCTGGCTGGCGGTGCTGGCCATCGGCACGCTGCTCAGCGCCGCCTATGTGTTCCGCGTGTTTCGCTTCTCCTTCGTCGAGGATGCACCCACCCTCGACTATCGCCCGGTTCCCTGGGGCATGGATACGATCGCCCTGTTGCTGGCACTCTCGGCACTGCTGTTGGGCCTGGTGGCGGAGTGGCCCCTGGTGCTGCTGCGCGGGGCGGGAGGCGAGCCATGAGCCAGGCCTGGCTGCCGGTCGTCACCCTGGCCACCTCGCTGTTGGTGGCGCCGCTGATCTTCGCCCTGCCCGAACGTGCGTGGCGGGCGCGGGCGGCGGTCAACCTCGCGGCTGCCGTGCTCAAGATACTGCTGGTGGCGCTGATGGTGCTGGGGTTCTATCAGGGGCGTGATTTTGCCTTCAGCTTCACCGTGGTGGAGGGCGTCAGCTTCCTGCTTCAGGTGGACGCCCTGGGGCTGATGTTCGCCGGGCTCTCGTCGTTGCTGTGGCTTGCCACCACGGTCTATGCCATCGGTTACCTCGAGGACTCGCCCAACCGCAAGCGCTTCTTCGGCTTCTTCAGCCTCTGCGTGGCCAGTACCATCGGTATCGCCCTGGCCGGTAACCTGTTCACCTTCCTGCTGTTCTACGAGCTGCTCACCCTTTCCACCTACCCGCTGGTAGTGCATCGCGGCCACGACAAGGCGCTCGCGGCGGGCACGATCTACCTGCGCTATACGTTGACCGGCGGCTTGGTCCTGCTGCTCGGCGTGGTGGCATTGCATGCGCTGGTAGGCGATGTCGCCTTCGGCCAGCGGGAGGTATTGGCCGACTTGGGGCCGCAGGCCCATCCCATGCTGACGGTGCTGTTCGTGGTGCTGCTGGTGGGGCTCGGAGTCAAGGCCGCGCTGGTGCCGCTGCATGGCTGGCTGCCGCGGGCGATGGTGGCGCCGGCACCGGTCAGCGCCCTGCTGCATGCGGTGGCGGTGGTCAAGGCGGGGGCCTTCGGCATCGTGCGCCTGGTCTACGACGTCTACGGCATCTCCCTCACCCATGAGCTGGGGATGTTGTCGTTGCTTTCCGCTATTGCCGTGGTCACCATCCTGTTTGGCTCGATGCGTGCCCTGTCGCAGCAGGAACTCAAGCCACGGCTGGCCTACTCCACGGTCAGCCAGGTCTCCTATATCGTGCTCGGTATCAGCCTGTTCGGGCCGTTCGGCACCATCGCCGGGCTGGTACACCTGATGCACCAGGGCCTGATGAAGGTGACCCTGTTCTATTGTGCCGGCAATTATGCGGAGGAGCTCGGCATTCATCGAATCGACGAACTCGATGGCGCCGGGCGACGCATGCCGTTGACCAGCCTGGCGTTCACCATCGGGGCGTTGGGCATGATCGGCCTGCCGCCGGTGGCCGGCTTCATCAGCAAGTGGTACCTGGGCCTGGGAGCGGTGCAGGCCGGCATGCCATGGGTCATCGCCGTACTGGTCACCAGCAGCTTGCTCAATGCCGCCTACTTCCTGCCGATCCTGCACCGGCTGTGGTTTCGTCAAGGCCCATCCCATGGGCTTGGCTCCTGGCCGGAAGAACGTAACCTGGGGCGCTTCGAAACCAGCGCCTGGCTGCTGCTGCCCACTGCTGCCACGGCGCTGTTCAGTGTGCTCGTGGGACTGCTGGCGGGCGTTCCCTTCAGCCCGCTGGATCTGGCGACCATCATGGCGACGGAGGAGTACGTGCCATGAGCCTGCTGCTTCCCCTGGCGCTGCTGTGGCCGTGGCTGATCATGCTGCGCAATGCAATGTGGCTGGCCATGGAGCAGGGTGGCCTGCGCCATGCCGAGTCGCGCCCGGAGCTGATCGATGGCTGGTGGATTTCGGCGCCGCTGCCGGCACTGCTCCTGGCGCTGTGGCCTGGCGAATTGACGCTTGCGATGGAGGGCTGGCTGCTGGGCGGCCTGTGGCAGCTCGACGAGTCGCGCCGGCCATGGCTGATGTTCAGTGGCTTGCTGTGGTTCCTGGCCGGCTGCTATGCGCGTGGTTATGTGGCCGACGAACAGCAGTGTGCCGAGGCCGGCGATACGAAGGCCTTCCGCCGGCTGCTGAGCTTTACGCTGCTGTGGCCGCTGACGCTCATCGGTAACCTGCTGCTGATCCTGGCCGAGGACATTCCGAGCTTCTACCTGGGATTCGCCACCATGACGCTGGCGGCCTATGGCCTGGTGGTGCACGCCGGTCACCGCGATGCCCGGCTCGGTGGATTTGCCTATCTGGTCATGGCCTTCCTCGGCGAGGCGCTGATCCTGGGGGGCCTGCTGTGGTCGGCGGGTAGCGCGGGCGTGGTGACCTTGACGGAGCTGCGTACGGCCATCGCCGAAGCCGAGCAGGGGCTTTGGATGGCGACCCTGCTGTGGCTGGGGTTCGGCGTCAAGGCGGGTGTGATCGGGCTACACGTGTGGCTGCCGCTGGCGCACCCGGTGGCGCCCACCCCAGCCAGTGCCGTGCTCAGTGGAGTGATGGTCAAGGCCGGCGTACTGGGCTGGTTGAGCACGCTGCCGCTGGGCATTCCCGGAACGGGGCTGGTTCCCTTGGGGCAGGCGATCACCCTGATGGGACTCGTTGGCGCCTTTACGGCGGCCTTGCTGGGCGTGGCCCAGCGACATCCCAAGGCGGTGCTGGCCTATTCCAGCGTCAGTCAGCTGGGCATGCTCGCCAGCCTGGTAGGCATTGGGCTCTCTTCGCCGACACTGTGGCCGGCGCTGCTGGCACCGGTGGTGTTGTTTGCGGGGCACCATGGCATGACCAAGGGTGCGCTGTTCCTCGGCGTGGGCATCAGCGAGCATCCCCCGCGACTGCCCACCTGGCTCATCTGGCTGCTGCTGGCGCTGCCGGCCTTTTCGCTGAGCGGCGCGTTTGCCTCCGGGCTGGTCGCCAAGGGCTTCATGAAGGAAGCGCTCTACCAAGGCGGCCACTCGACGCTGGTCACCTGGCTCAGCCTGGCGGCGATAGGCAGCACCCTGTTGATGGGGCGGGCGCTGTGGCGCCAATGGCGTGAGCGCGGTATACACCCGATTCCCTGGCGTTCGCCCATGTCGCTGGCCTGGCTATTTGCAGTGCTGGCGGCGGCCAGCGTGCCGCTATGGCTGCCCACCGGTGAAGCCGACGTACCGTGGCCGCCCCTGAAGGAGCTGCCAGGGCTGCTGTGGCCGGTGGCCTTGGGGCTGGGCCTGGCTGGCTTGGTGCTGATTGCAACGAGGTCCGGAGTGGGGGAGTGGCGCATCACGGTTCGCCTGCACCCGGGCGACCTGTGGTGGGGCTATGCAGCATTGGCTCGCCGCGCCGTCGAGAAGCTCGGCAAGCTGGGCGCCGCGCTGGAAGCCCGCGGGCAGCGAATTCGTGCGCGCCTGGCGGAAAAGGAACGGCGAACGATTGCTTGGCTCGATGACCTGACCCGTTACGAGCGTGGCTTCGCCCATCTTGCCGTACCGCTGATGGTGGGGGTGGCAGTGCTGCTGGCGCTGGGGTTCTGGCTGGGCTAGCTGGCCGCCCCCCCAGGCCTGGGGGGGGGCGGCCAGTTTGGGGAGGTTCAACTCACAACAGTTCCTCTCCCGCCAACGCCAGGCGTGAGCGCTCCACGCTGCGCAGGGTCACGTGGCCGGCATGGGGCCAGTTGCTGAAACGCTGTACCACCGCCGCCATGCCGCAGGTGTTGGCGGTAAGGTAGGGCGTGTCGATCTGGCCGACGTTGCCCAGGCAGACGATCTTGGTGTTGCGCCCGGCTCGGGTGAGCAGGGTCTTGAGCTGCTTGGGGGTGAAGTTCTGTGCCTCGTCGATGATCAGGAAGGTGTCGTTCAGGGTGCGCCCGCGCATGAAGCCGGGCGCGCGTATCTGCACGCGGGAGCCGATCAGGCTGCGTGTCGCGTCCTGGCTCCAACTGGTGCTGCCGTCGTGCTCGTCGCGCAGCAGGTTGTCCATGTTGTCGTGGAAGGCACCCATCCACGGCGACATCTTCTCCTCCTCGGTGCCGGGCAGGAAGCCGATGTCCTCACTCATCGAAATCGGCGCCCGGGTGAACACGATACGCTCGAAACGCTTGGCATCCAGCGTCTGCTGGAAGGCCGCCGCCAGCGTCATGAAGGTCTTGCCGGTACCGGCACTACCGGCGATGGTGACCAGGTCAATCTCGTCGTCCATCAGCAGGTTGAGGGCGAAGTTCTGGCGGCTGTCGTGGGCATGCACGCCCCAAACGCCATCCTTGTGGCGATAGTTGGTCAACAGTTGCAGCCGTGCCTGGGTGGGACCCAGTTCGCGCACGATGGCCTCGAAGCTGGCACCGTTCTCGCTGTCGGACACCAGCATGCCCAGGTGCCAGTCGCTGGGGATGCGGCCTTCCAGCCGATAGAAGGTGTGGTGGTCGACTCGCTCCACCTCGACCTCGACTTCCATCTGGTCCCAGGGACCGCTGCCGCCTTCCGCATCGGGATAGATGCGCACCCCCTCGAGCATGACGTCGCTGTCGCTGAAGGCGCGGTCGGTCAGGTAATCCTCCACCGGGACATTCAACGCCGTAGCCTTTACCCGCAGGTTGATGTCCTTGGTGACCAGGATCACCGAGGCGTCGGGCCGCTCGTCGCGCAGCCGGCAGGTTTCGGCCAGCAGTACGTTGTCGGGGCTCTCCGCGAGGTGCTCCAGCGGCTCCAGTTCGGGGTAGCAGAGAAACCGAAGCTTGCCGAGCGTAGCGCCGCCGGCCCGGGGGATCGGGATGCCTTGCTGAATCTCGTCGAAGGTGACCTGATTGGTGAGGTCGGAGAGGGTACGGCTGACCTGGCGGGCGGTGCGAGCGATCTCGCGCAGGCCATTCTTGTGCTTGTCGAGTTCCTCGAGCACGGTCATGGGGATGACCACCTCGTGTTCCTCGAACTGATACAGCGCAGCGGGGTCGTGAAGAAGAACGTTGGTATCCAGCACGTAAAGCCGCTTGGCTTTCTTGTCGAGTCGTACCATCGGGGCAGCGCTCCTGAGTTGACGGCACCTACAACACTGGCCTTCACATCATTCCATGGTATGACAATCCAGGCTCACTGGTGGCCAGTGTCCCTTGAGTTGGCATGGCTCCTTTTTTGGCTTTCGTTATTCCTAGCATGGGGTCTTCGCGCTCCGGCTGCCATCGAAATCCTTCAACGCAAGCTCCAGCAGCCGTTGAATGCACGCTACAGCTGGGTGGGTCACTACGCGAGGTAGGTCTCACCAACGTTGATTGCGCATATAGCGATACGTAGCGTAGCGGCGTAATCTGGAGGGAAACAACATGGCCCGACACGGCGTTGCCCTGAGTGGACGCAGACTTTTACAAACGTAGGAAGTGTCATGGCAGTAGGGAAATGCCTCGTGGGTCAACAAGGTAGGGGTACGCGGGATGGATCCGGTCGTAGTGGTACTGATCGTGGCGGGAGTGGCGTTGCTGCTCGCGCTGTTATGCATGGTGGCCTTTCTCAAGAGCCGTAGCGCTCGCAGCGAACTCGAGGAAGCGCCTTCGGCAACGCGCCGTGTGGCCGAAGCGGCCCCCGATACCGGTGCGGAAGAATCAACGCGACCGAAGGCGGCCGCTCAGCCGGAGCCGGATGAACAGGAACCGATGCACCGTTTCAAGGTGGCATCGGGCAAGGACATCAAGCAATGCCTGTTCGTGATACTCGAATGGCCGGGGCTGGACACCAACCGCCGCCTTGCCCGCTTGCTCAAGGAGTACAACGCCCAGTACGACGCCAAGCTGGGCGTCTACAAGATTCGCGACCCCCTCGCCGGCTACAAGCTCACCATTGCCAACTCGTCGCCGCCCGGCACACTGCCACCCATCCATGAAGGTGACGATCAGCCCACCGTGCCAGGCGTCTCCGTCCTGATCCACTTCGTCAGCAAGCGCAGCGTGGCGCGCAATCCCGAAACGCTGATCCAGATCACCCAGTCGATCGCCTCCCTTGGCGGCCATATCCTCGATGCCGAGCGCAATGCCGTCAGTAACGAGGAGTTCGAGCAGCTCAGGCAGCACGCACAGAACCGGGAGGCTGCGACTCGGAGGGCTTGAGGCTGGCTCGCCTACTGCGCTAGCAAGAACGAGGTAAATGATGGACGCAGCCGCTGGATTCGTCATCGAGACGCTTTCACCCCGCGACAGCAGGCTGATGAATGAGCTGCTGACCGTGTTCGGTGAAGCGTTCAACGAAGTAGATACCTACGGCGCCGCTCGTCCCGGCCGGAGTTACATGGAACGCCTGCTGGCAAGCGATACCTTCATTGCCCTGGTGGCCCGCAAGGGCGACGAGGTGGTGGGGGGCCTTGCCGCTTACGAGCTGCACAAGTTCGAACAGGAGCGCAGCGAGATCTATATTTATGACTTGGCAGTGGCGGAAGCGCACCGGCGCGAGGGCATCGCCACGGCGCTGATCGAAAGGCTCAAGGCGATTGCGGCGCAGCGGGGTGCCTACGTCGTCTACGTTCAGGCAGACTTGGGCGATACCCCTGCCATCGAACTCTACTCGAAACTTGGGGTTCGCGAGGACGTGCTGCACTTCGACATTGCAGTGCCGCTGAGATTGGGAGCGACCAGCGCCAAAGGCAAGGCGTAATGATTGCCAGGGAGGCACCATGTGTGAATTGGAAACCCCACGCCTTCGGTTGCGTCCACTGGCCACCGGTGATTTGCCGGCGCTAGCCGAGATACTCGCCGATCCGGAGGTGATGCGCCATTCACTGCGCGGCGTTTGCGATGAGATGGCCACTCGCATCTTCCTCGACTGGTGTTTCGATTGTTACATCAAATACCGCACGGGGCCGCTGGCACTGGTGGACAGGCATGGCGGCGACTTCGTCGGCTTCTGCGGCGTGTCTCCTGAAAAGATCAAAGGCGCCATGGAGTTGAACCTGGGCTACCGGCTTGCCAGGCGCTACTGGGGCCAGGGGCTGGCAACCGAGGCTGCACTTGCTGCGCTGGGGCATGCCTTCAACGACAGGCGATTCGATTCGGTCGTCGCAATCGTCGAGCCAACGCATGCCGCGTCGTTACGGGTGGCGGAGAAGGCGGGGTTCGGCCGCTTCCAGACGCTAACGTTCCATCAGCGGCCGGTACGCCTGTATCGGATGCTTCGGGGACAGTGGCAGCAGCGGTTGGCAGCCGAGCCGGATTGGGCCGGCGTGGCGACAATCGATTCAAGCAAGGCCACACCTTCTAGAAGCTAGGAAAGCCATCATGGACCTGACCACGTTATTGCTGTTCATACCAGCCTGCTTCGCGCTCAACCTGGCGCCGGGCCCTAACAACCTGCTCTCCATGAGCAATGCCAAGCGCTACGGCGTCAACGTCGCCTGCCTGGCCGGGATCGGCCGCCTGGTCGCGTTCGTGGCGATGATTGCGCTGGCGGCCTCGGGGCTTGCCACGCTGCTGTATGCTTCGGAAAAGCTGTTCCTCGTTATCAAGCTGCTGGGGGCCGCTTATCTGTTCTGGCTGGCCTACCAGCTGTGGTTCGCCGCGCCGGGTGAGGAGCGTGAGCTGGAAGAGCGGCAGCGCAGCCTGCTGGGGCTGGCCCGCCAGGAGTTCCTGCTGGCGGCGGGCAACCCCAAGGCGATCCTGATCTTCACCGCCTTCCTGCCGCAGTTCGTCGACCCTGCAGGCCCCGTTGCGCTGCAGTTCACCGTACTTGGCGCACTCTTCCTGCTGCTCGAGTGGGTGGCCATCGCCGGCTACGCCTATGTCGGGGCTTTCCTGCGCCAATGGTTCTCGCGCCCCGCCATGCGACGGCTGTTCAATCGCGGCTGTGCGGCGCTGCTTGGCAGTGCCGGGGTGGGCTTGCTGGTGGCTCGCCGGTAATGATGAGCGGCAGTGATCGTTGGGCAGGGAATAGAGGAGTCGCAACATGAAGCCAAGGATCAGCATGATCACGCTCGGCGTTCGCGACCTTGCGGCGTCGATTCGCTTCTACGAGCAGGGGCTGGGCCTTCCCAGGATGGAGTCGCCGCCCGAAGTGGCCTTCTTCACCCTCAACGGTACCTGGCTGGGGCTCTACGGCCGTGAGGCACTGGCCGAGGATGCGGGCGTTCCTGCCGAAGGCAGCGGCTTTACCGGCATCGCTCTAGCCCACAACCTGGCCTCCGAGGCGGAAGTCGACGAACTATTGGAGCAGGTGGTTGCCGCCGGCGCCAAGTTGGTCAAGCCCGGCCAGAAGGTATTCTGGGGCGGCTATTCGGGGTACTTCTCCGACCCGGACGGCTATCTCTGGGAAGTCGCCCACAACCCCTTCGCCTGGGTCGGCCCCAAGGACGAGTAGGGCAGAGCGCTTTTCCAGCGATCAAATACCCAGCGGCAGCCGCGTCTCGAACTTGGTGCGCTTGCGCGATATCAGCGTGCGGAACTTGTGCACGCCGTCGCTGGCATCCAGTACGCGGTCGCAGAAGCGATCGTAGCATTGCATATTGGGCACGCTGACGATCAGTACGAAATCCACCTCGCCGGTGACCTGGTAGCACTGGGTGACTTCGGGAGCCGCTTCCATCTGCTTGATGAAACGGCCGTAAAGCGCCTTGTCGTCTCGCGTCATGGTCACTTCCACCACCATGTGAAGGTTGGCACCCAGCGCTTCGGGCGCCAGGATCGCCACTTCACGCTGGATCACGCCTTGCTCCTTAAGGCGGCGAACACGCTTCAGGCATGCCGAGGGTGAAAGCCCGACCCGCTCCGCCAATGCCTGGTTGGTCAGGCTGGCATCGTGCTGCAATTGATCGAGGATCCTCAGGTCGAGTCTGTCCATGTGCAGGAAATTTCCCTCGGGGCCTACAGAAAGCAACATTCTTCCCGTTTCAGGGTAAGAACGCCATCGCCTTGTTCGGTACATGAGTAAAGTAAGCGGCTGGCTCCCTGACGGAACGACGCCCACATGACACAACGACTTCCTGCCCGCCTGCTCGGCACGATGGGCAAGCTGCTGCGCGAGGCCTGGACGGTCTATTGGACCCTGCTCAAGGTGATGGTACCGGCGCTGCTGATCGTGAAGGCGCTCGAGATGCTGGGCATGACCGAGCTGCTCGGCCACTGGCTCGCGCCGTTGATGGCTCCGCTGGGGCTGCCCGAGCCGATGAGCCTGGTGTGGGCCGCCACGCTGCTGACCAACATCTACACCGGCCTGGTCATCTTCTTCGAAGTCACGCGGGATACGCCGCTGACCGTGGCGCAGGTGACGGTGCTGGGTGTGCTGATGGCCGTGGGGCACTCGCTGCCGATAGAAGGGGCGGTGGCGCGCCTGGCCGGCGTGCCCTGGTGGCTGACCGTGCTGCTGCGAGCCGGCGGTGCCTGGCTGCTGGGTTGGCTGCTGCACCTGAGCTATTCGTGGGGAGGCTGGCTTCAGCACGCCAACCACGTGGTGTGGCAGCCTTCCGCCCAGGAGGCGACCCTGACGGCCTGGCTGCAGGGCCAGGCCATGACGCTGGCGACCATCTTCGTGGTGATCTTCGCGCTGATGAGTCTGCTCAGACTGCTGCACTGGCTGGGCGTCGAGCGGCTGATCCACAAACTGCTCTATCCGCTGCTGCGGCTTCTGGGCATCGGCCCGGCAGCGGCCAACATCACCGTGATCGGCATCACCCTGGGACTCACCTTCGGTGCCGGCCTGCTGTTGCGCGAGGCGCATTCGGGTCGCCTGACGCCGCGGGACATCGTGCTCACGCTCTGCTTCCTCGGCCTCTGCCATAGCCTGATCGAGGATACGCTGCTGATCATGCTGATGGGGGCGGACCTCTCCGGCCTACTGTGGGCACGGCTCGGCTTCGCGCTGGTGGTCATCGCCCTGCTGGCGAGGTTGCCCTGGCTGAAGCGCGCCCAGTTGCCGGCGTGGATGTTTGCCCAAAGCACGGTGCCGGAGAGAGCACCACGTCCGGAAGGGTGAACCAGTAAGGGCACGTAGCCCATGTCCAAGGAGGCTGACAGGTAGGTGAACGCTTACTGGGGCGGAGGCGTTGCAGGAACGGGAATTGGGGGAAAGATCAGGAGCATCCCCGCGCAAACGATAGCGTGATAATCTTTCCCCAAAGTACCTGGCCTGGCTGCCTGCTCTTCGGCAGCCACAAGCGGATACACCTTTCTGGGCCGAATGGAGATGGCATGAAGCTGTTGCGTGGGTTCCTGTGGCTACTCGGTTTCCAACTGCTCGGCCACGCTGTCGTCGAGCTGCTCTCGCTTCCCGTCTCCCACGCCATGGCGGGCCTGCTGTTGCTGCTGGCCTGGCTGCTGGTGAAGCGGCGCCTGAACGAGAGCGTGGCCACGGCGAGCCAGGCGCTGATTCCGCTGCTCGCCATGCTGATCATGCCTGGCGTGGTGGGTGTGTTCTTCGTGATCGACGAGTTCGCCGGCCACTGGACGGCGATCATGGCCGCCCTGGGAGTGGGTACCTTCCTCAGCGTGCTGACCACGCTATGGCTGATGCGACGCTTCATGCCCCGGGAAGCCGTGAGCGCCGATGAGCGGAGGCGTCAGCCATGAGCGAGCTGCACGCCTCCCTGCTGAATACCCCAATACTCGCCGTTGCGCTGACCCTGGCCGCCTATCTTGGCGGCATCCATTTGTTCGAACGGATGGGCCGGCCGAGCTGGTGCCCGGCGGTGCTGATCGGCGCCGTGCTCACGGCGGCAAGCCTGTGGCTGCTGCGGTATGAATATGTCGATTATCAGCGCAACGTCGCCTGGCTGACCCTGCTCTTGGGCCCCGCCACCGTGGCATTGGCGGTGCCGCTCTACCAGCAGCGACAGCACATCTTCGCGCTGTGGAAGCCCATTCTGTGCTGCCTGCCGCTAGCCGCCGTGCTGGCCGCGCTCTATGCCGTGCTGATCGCCTGGCTGCTGGGGGCGCCGGCTGACGTGCTGGCCTCGCTGGCACCGAAGTCGGTGACCGCGCCCCTGGCCATGGGCATTCGCGAACAGATCGGCGGCTCGCTCTCGCTGATGCTGGGCGGGCTGCTCATCACCGGCGTGCTGACCACCATCTTCGTCTCGCTGCTGGCCCGCCTGCTCAAGATCACCGACAAGCGCATCCTCGGCTTCGCGCTGGGCGTGAACGGGCATGCCATCGGCATCGTGCGCGCCTTCGAACTGGGCCCCACCGCTGGTGCCTTCGCTTCGCTCGGCATGAGCCTGACAGGTGTATTCACCGCGCTGTTCCTGCCGCTGGTGTGGCGTCTGTTTGGCAGCTGAATACGCTGGTCTGTGGCCGTTTCGGGGATTATGAATGCTCACTGGAGGGGCATGACAAGACGCATGGCAAGGAGGAGGCATGACCGAAAAAGAGAAGATGCTGGCCGGCGAACTCTACGACCCGCGCGATGCCCAGCTGCAACGCGAACGTCGCCGTGCCCGTCTGCTGACCAAGGCCTTCAACGATATGAGCGACGACCAGGGAAGTGAACGCAAGCGGTTGCTGCTCGAACTGTTCGGCACCATGGGCAAGGGCACCTTCATCGAGCCGCCGTTCTACTGCGACTACGGCGGCAATATCAGGCTGGGCGAGCGGGTCTTCTTCAACTTCAACTGCGTGATCCTCGACGTGGCGCAGGTCACCATCGGCAACCACGTGATGTTCGGCCCCAATGTGCAGGTCTACACCGCCACCCATCCGCTCGATGCCGAGCAGCGCCGCGGCGGCCTGGAAGCCGCAAAGCCCATCACCATCGGCGACGACGTCTGGATCGGCGGCGGGGCGATCCTCTCCCCCGGCGTCACCATCGGTGCCCGCTCGGTCATCGGCGCCGGCAGCGTGGTGACCAAGGACATCCCCGAGGATGTGTTTGCCGGCGGCAATCCCTGCCGGGTGATACGTTCTCTCGTGAATGACGCATCCCGCTGAAAGGGGAGAGCCATGATTTCCGGCATCAACCATCTGACGCTTGCCGTGCGTGATCTCGAACACTCATTCGACTTCTACACTCGCGTAGTAGGCCTCGAGCCGATCGCCTCTACTTCCTCGATCCGGATGGCCACAAGCTCGAAATCCACTCGGGCAATCTCGAAAGCCGACTGGCGGAACTGCGCAAAAGCCCCTATGAAGGGTTGGAGTGGTACGTTTGAGAGGGTTAGAGAGTAAGTAAGCACTGACTGGGTGGGGATGGCTTTCTGGTTGGAAGCGCAGTTCAGACGGCTCGTTTCAACCTGTCTCGGAGCGCATCGAAATGAAGACCCAATACTACACCACTTCAAGCCTCGACGGCTTCATCGCCACCGAAGACGACTCCTTGGACTGGCTCTTCCCACTGGGAGACATCAACGATACGAGCTACTCCGCCTTCTTCGCGGAGGTTGGGGCGCTGGCCATGGGCTCCACCACCTATGAGTGGATGCTGCGTCATTCGGAAAAAGTCGCCGAGGAAACCGGTTCAGCATGGCCCTATACGCAGCCAACCTGGGTCTTCTCGAGCCGCAAGCTACCGAGCATCGAGGGTGCGGATATTCGCTTCGCGCAGGGCAGCGTCGCGCCCATTCATGCCGAGATGGTACAAGCGGCAGGCGGCAAGAACCTCTGGGTCGTGGGCGGTGGCGATCTGGCCGGCCAATTCTTCGATGCCGGCTTGCTGGACGAACTCCTCGTGCAGGTGGGCTCGGTCACTCTGGGCAACGGCAAGCCGCTGTTTCCACGCCGCATCACCAACCCGCCGCTGGAACTGGTCTCCGTCCGCCAGGTGGGCACGGGGTTCGCGGAGCTGTGCTACCGGGTGCCGTGACCAGAGCAATACCGATAGCGCGATGGTGTTTTCACAGAGCGGTTTCTTACAGGAGGCGTTATGGTAAGTCTCGAGCAACGACGCACAGATTTCGCCAGGCTTCATGAGTCGGGTTGCTTCGTCATCCCCAACCCTTGGGATATCGGTACCGCGCGCTTCCTCCACCACTGCGGGTTTCGTGCATTGGCAACCACCAGCGCGGGCTTCCAGTTCAGCCAGGGCCAGGCCGACAGCGTGCTGGGGCTCTCCTGCGAGGCCGCTCTCGCTCACATCGTCGAGATGGTAAACGCCACCGAACTGCCGGTGAGCGCGGATTTCCAGTCTGGCTATGCGCACGAGCCCGAAGCCGTTGCGGCCAATGTGGCGCGCTGCGTCGATACCGGCGTTGCCGGGCTCTCCATCGAAGATGCCACCGGGGAACCGGGCCAGCTGTACGATCTCGATCTCGCCGTGGAGCGCATTCGCGCCGCCCGCGCTGCCATCGACGAAACGGGAGCGCAGGTGCTGCTGACCGCTCGGGCGGAAAGCTACCTGGTGGGCCGCCCCGAACCACTGAAGGACGTACTGCAACGTTTGACGGCATACGCCGAGGCCGGCGCAGACGTGCTCTTCGCCCCCGGGCCGCGAACGCGGGAGGAGCTTGGTGCCATCGTCAGTGCCGTTTCCCCGAAGCCGGTGAATGTCATCGTGATGGGTAACATGGGGCTGACGGTGGCGGACTTGGCGGGGCTTGGCGTGCGACGAATCAGCGTCGGCTCGGCGCTCGCGCGAACCGCCTGGGGCGCTTTCATGCGAGCCGCCAAGTTGATGGCCGAAGAGGGGAGTTTCGAAGGCCTGGGCAACGCGGCAAGCTTCGATGAGCTGAATACGATTTTCGAAGCTTATGATGAATTCAGTGTACGGCCTGGCAAGGCAGGTTAGTAAGCCCTGACGGGAGGGGGCTCAACGTACGACGGGCGCTCGCGCACACTGGACGGGCGCTTTCATGCGAGCTGCCAGTACGAAGGCCCTCAGATCATCAATCCCGGCTGTGCTCCAGCTGACGCTGGGCTTCGGCCAGTGTGTGGGTTTTGCCACTCCAAGGCAGACGCTCCCCTGCGTGGTGGAGGTGGTACTCGATCTGGCATCGGTCCTCATCGTCCAGGATCTCGTAGCGGTGGATCTGGTCGCCGAACTCGTTACACCACCAGTTGTCAGGGAGTTTGGTCCAGTTCATGGCGTCACCTCCACTGGCGCAATCAACGCCAGGATTCTCCAGTTCACTACAGCGCGCTTGCGCTCGACTTTGATCCCGTCTGTTCGGCGGGCTTCATGGCGCCAAAGCGCCGCTGCATCCATTAGCCACTGCCGCTGTCGTTCAGATACACTAAGCGCCTATTTTGTAACATTGAGTTGCATTTAGCCTAGTATAAGGTTGCCGGCTTGCCCATCCCAATCTTGAGCATTTTTTTGCGAGGCCTTGGAAGGGCGCAGCGGGCGCTGGCGTGGGGCCACGCCGTGGCCTTTGCCTGAAATGTGAGCAGCCATATCTTTAGCCACAACGCGGCCCAGCAGGGTACGCCAAGGTAAGTAAGTACTGACTGGAGGGGTTGGCTTCGCCTCGCTATGCTGAGGCGAAATCGACGCCAGGGAATCGGCCATGCTGATCGAGATAATAAGAAATACGCCGCGCTGGGTATTCCTGCTGTTCATCGTGCTGCCCGTCACCGGCTACCAACATTCAGTGTGATAGATCGCAGCTATGAGGAGGCAGGGTAATGAGTGATTCAACTAATCTGAAATCCGTGCTGGGCTCCAGTGTGTGTTACCCTGTAACGCACCTCAACATGGGGCTGCGACATGTAGCATTTTGGGCAGTTATGATGCTTGCAAATTTTCCTGTCATCGTATTTGCCCAAGGAGAGTGCCCCGGTATTCACGTGAATATTCCAAACATTAGTAACAGTAATGGAGCTATAGCTTGCGCGCTTTTCGAATCGCCGGAAGGGTTTCCTACTGAATTTCTTCACTCAGCAACCAATATAATGTTGATGAAAATTCAGGATACGCAGGCGCGTTGCTATTTTTTGGGTATCCCGCCAGGAACGTATGCATTGGCCATCATTCATGATGAAAATATGGACGGCAAGCTGGATACTAATTTTCTAGGTGTCCCCACGGAAGGCTACGGCTTTTCAAGCGGGGCAAAAGCCTCAATGAGTGCGCCTTCGTTCGAGGATGCCAGTTTTTCGTATGATGGGGGAAATTTGGATCTGTCCATTAGATTGAGTTACTGAGGTGTTTTATATGGAGAAATGATGAATGAGTTGAAGAATGTTTCAGGGGGGGTGGTCTCGCTTCGCTATGCTGAGGCAAAATCGACGCCAGGGAATCGGCTATGCTGATCGAGATAATAAGAAACACACCGCGCTGGGTATTCCTGCTCTTCAAGGGTGGTAGATATCGAAGATCTACGCGCGGTCCGTGAGAGAAAATAGAGGACTTAGGAGGATGCGTGGTGGAGGGCAAGAGGCTCATGCTGGATGACACGTCGTTTCAGGAACTGGCGGCCATATGCGAAATGGAGCAAGGTGAAACACTTGAATTCATTGTCCCGTATAGCCTGGAAAAACATCAGGAAGAATTCTCCAAGCCGAACGTAGTCTACAAAACGATTCGCCAAGGTAAAGACTTGGTTGGCTTCGTCATACTGGCGCTGGATCCTGATGACGTGAGCATTGAGCTTCGTCGAATCGTCGTTTCGAATCCAGGGCGTGGCATCGGTGCGTGCACCTTGGAAATTGTTCGGGACCTGTGCGGATGTGAGTACGGCAGAAGTCGTGTCTGGCTCGACGTGTTCGAAACAAACTCTCATGCCAGGTACGTGTACGAAAAGGCGGGGTATTCATGTTTTGGGAAATCCGAGCATGAAGGGCGAACCCTGCTTCTCTATGAAATCCTGACATAACGAAGTCAGGATTGCTTTTCGTTTGCACAATGCTCTGTTCTAGTCTTTAGTTTAAGGAGCTGAGTGACTTTGATAGCCTTGAAGGTACGACACTGATGGTGACTATCCGACCCTACAGGCAGGAAGACTACGAAGTGCTTCGTAGTCTTGTCCTTTGCCTGCATGAGACACTACGGCCGCTGGATACAGATCTCGCGCCTGGGGACCAGATCATCGACCGCTATTTTCAGGAGCTGATGACAAAGGTAGAGAGTACGGCAGGCGCGGTATTCGTAGCCGAGGACGACAGTGGCCTGGTCGGATACGTGTGCCTTTGGGGATGCATTTCACCCGAGGACCTTGACGAAAGGCCGGATCCATTCAGCTTCATGGCGGAGCTTTTCGTCCAGCCGGAGTGTCGCAATCTCGGGGTCGGTCGCAGTCTCGTGGAGCGGGCGGAACGCTACGCTGTCGAATGCGGTACCTACAAGATCGAGTTGAAGGTACTGGCACGGAACGAGGCGGCAGTACGCTTCTATGAGGCGCTTGGCTACGTGCCACGTGTGATGATAATGAGCAAGTATTTCTAAGCCATCCTGAAGACCAAACACAGCGAAGGCTCCCGGTAGTCGCCGATGATGCCGTGGTCGGTGACCTTGAAGCGCAGAAGGGCGCGGTGATCCTAGACCCACCCTTGTGACGAATTATTCTTCGATTTCGGCCTGTCAGTGGCATGCTTGGGTAGGGCATGCAATATTCGCCAGACCTGAATCAGTCAAAGAAATACTCGAAAAGGACAGTCATGCTTACCTGCTACCTGCGTTACGTCATCGATCCGTACAAACTCAAGGAGTTCGAGCACTACGCCAGGCTGTGGATTCCGCTGGTAGAGAAGTTCGGTGGAGAACACCATGGCTACTTCCTCCCGTCGGAGGGTGCCAACAACATCGCTCTCGCGCTCTTCACCTTTCCCAGCATGGCGACCTACGAAGAGTATCGGATAGCGTCGCTTGCCGATTCCGATTGCCAAGCTGCCTTCCAGTACGCCGAAGAGACCCGTTGCATCCTCAGTTACGAGAGGAGCTTCTTTCGGCCGGTGTTCGGTGAAGGTGCTGACCAAAGGTAGACATATGAAAGATGCCAGAGCGTTCTGGAACAATAGTGCTGCGCGCTACGCCAAGAGCCCCATTCGCAACGAGAGCGCGTATCGGAAGAAGCTGGCCATCACCCAGGAGTACCTGCGCCCGGATAGCAGCGTGCTGGAGTTCGGCTGCGGCACGGGGAGTACGGCAATACTCCATGCCCCCCATGTCAGGGATATGGTCGCTATCGATATCTCCGACAGGATGCTGGAGATCGCGGCGCGCAAGGCACGTGATGCCGGTGTCGAGAACATCTCCTTCCAACGAGGCACCTTGGAAGAGGTGGACCTGGCGAAAGCGAGTTTCGATGCCGTGCTGGGGCTCAATATCCTGCACCTGCTCGAGGATCTGGACGCGACGCTGGCCAGGGTGCATGGCTTGCTCAAACCCGGAGGGGTGTTCGTTTCCAGCACCGTCCTGATCGGCGATATCAACTTCCTGCTGCGCCTGGTGATTCCACCCATGCAGATGTTGGGATTCGCTCCCTACGTGAATCGCTTCGGCAAGCAGGCCCTGATCGATAAGCTGGTCAGTGCGGGGTTCTCCATCGAGCGGGAGTGGCAACCTGGAAAGGCGACGGTCTTCATCGTTGCCAGAAAGGGCGAGTAGACGATTCAGCGGCTGTTGAACGCTTATCCTGCCAATCCGGCCTTGTACAGCCCATGGCGGCCTCTTTCCGGCTGGCCTATCTTTTCCTGACCATGGAAAGCATCAGCCAGGCAGCGAGGCGCCATGACGCTGGAAGACCATCATGACCAAGAGCGCAAAGAACACGGTTTGCCTCTGGTACGAACGCGATGCCGAGGAAGCGGCAACGTTCTACGCCAAGACCTTTCCCGATTCATCTGTCGACGCGGTGCATCGCGCACCGGGCGACTACCCTTCGGGCAAGCAAGGGGATGTATTGACTGTCGAGTTTACCGTGATGGGTATTCCCTGCTTGGGGCTGAACGGTGGACCGCGTTCAAGCACAATGAAGCGTTCTCTTTCCAAGTCGCCACGGAAGACCAGGCCGAGACCAATCGATATTGGAATGCGATCGTCGGCAACGACGGCCAGGAGAGCGAGTGCGGTTGGTGCAAAGACAAGTGGGGCATCTCTTGGCAAATCACGCCAATCGCGTTGACCAAGGCGTATACCAGCTCCGACCGCTCCGCTGCCAAGCGGGCGTTCGATGCAATGATGACGATGAAAAAAATAGACGTCGCTGTGATCGAAGCGGCGGTTCGTAGGTAGAAGCCGAGGCTAGCAAGCCCATGTAAGAGATGGCTTACATGGCGTAAGTCTTTTCCCATGCTGACACGACCAAGGTCAAATTTCAGGCTCGTTACGTAGATTTACACGTAGGAAGGCGATAGGTTGGGAGCAAAGCGGGCCGAAGCAATCCGCTTGCCGATTCGTCTGTGCGAGATGTGCCTTGGACTACTATTCGATCTTTTATGACGCCGTGCGCCCGCTGTGGTGGTTCCTCCTCGTCGCGCTGGCGCTCGGCCTCCTCAAGTCTCGCTGGTTCAAGGGCCTGTTCGGTGAAGCCTTCGTCAAGCTGATCGCCAGGGTGCGGCTGCCGGCGGATGAGTATCGAGGCATTCACAACGTCACGCTTGCCACACCCGACGGCACCACCCAGATCGACCACGTGCTGGTCTCCCGCTATGGCATCTTCGTCATCGAAACCAAGCATATGACGGGCTGGATCTTCGGCAGCGAACAGCAGGCGCAGTGGACCCAGAAGCTCTACCGCAAGACCTTCAAGTTCCAGAACCCGCTGCGGCAGAACTACAAGCACGTGAAAGCGCTGGAAGCCCTGCTCGACGTGCCCTCGGAAGCCATCCACTCGGTGGTGGTCTTCTCGGGTAGCGCCGTATTCAAGACCAGCATGCCGGACAACGTCACCATCGGTGGCGGCTATGTGCGCTACATCAAGTCGTTCCGCGAGCCTGTATTGAACGATTTTCAGGTACAGGAAGCGCTGGAAAGAATCGCAACCGGCCGACTGGCACCCAACCGGAAAACGCACCGCCAGCACGTGAAACAGCTCCAGGCCCGCTTCGAATCCAGCTCCGACCGAACCTGCCTGAAGTGCGGAAGCGCCATGGTGCTACGCACCTCGAAACGCGGCGCAAACGTCGGCAACCGATTCTGGGGATGTTCGGCCTATCCGAGGTGCCGGGAGGTGCAGGACGTGGCGTAGGGCCGGGTAACTGCATCATTCGGTTTTTTCTCAAGATTCCTGTACGCAAGCCGATGATTCATAAAGCAAGCCAAAGTAAATAAATGGCTCAAATCGGATTCTAGCGTCATCCGGTGAAGGCATGTAGGCGGTCTGTGATCGTCGGGGAAGGGGGCTGATTAACAGCATCTCCTGGCGGTAGCGTGCCTGAACGTCTCGATGTTCCAGAGGGCTACGCATTCAGCGCTTGGTTCTGTGTGGCGACTGCCACATAGCGTTCCACCGTAAGGTGCTCCAAGAAGCACGTACCTCGGGGCTTCCCATGCTGGCAGGGTGTCGCACGCCCTGGAAGCGGATGAAGTAGCGTATCCAGTAGCAGTAGAAATTCTCAGTACGTGGGCTGTCGCGTTTCACACGCATGGTAGCCTTGACGCGGTAAAATCGTTCTAAAGCCGGGCCTCTTATGCATAAAGAGTACGGCTGATACAAGATGCTCTCGATGCTGGTACATTCGCGAATTTTAGATTAAGTCGAGGAGACTGACATAAAATGACAGAAAAAGAAGGGGAAAAGCTGGTAAGCAGTAAGATTTTAGCAGTCGGTGCTTTGTACATTTTTACCTTTATAGGAGGTCATGCGCTCTATGTAGGTCGATATCGATGGGCGATGCTGTATATAACGCTAACGCTGCTGTTTTGGGGCAGTGCGTTCACACCTGCTTTAGGAAAGGGTGGGGCCTATGTAGACATAGGAACGTATCTGCGAATAGGGATTATGGTGCTCGGTGTTATACTTGTGGTTGTTGATTTTGTGAGGATTGTTTTCTTTAAGTTCTGTGTAGTAGACGTGAAGCGAGCGAGCTTTAGTGCTTCGAGCCCCCCTTCACCCTCTGAATAAAGCCATTACGCGATAGCTGTCGCTGAATCACTTCTTTCCAGTTGCTTCCCCTGGCGTTCCACGGCGAGGTACCAGGAAGGCGCGTACCTCGGAACCTCCCATGCTGGCAGGATGAGGCACGTCATGGAAGCGAATGAAGTAGCGTATCCAGTAGCGTATCCAGTAGCAGTAGGTTTTCTCGGTGCGAGGGCTGTAGCGTTTAACCTTCATGATGGCCTTCACGCGATCCATGAGCTTTGGAGGTCGCCTGTGCGCGTCCATAAGCTGCTCCTTGCATTCCTTTTTCTGGTTTTTTATACAGCATATCCATTCCGGCTAAATGCGCAAGAACGCGAATTCTGTATAGGTTGCCTAGCTATTCTTAGTCTAATGAGATATCAATGGGTTAGGTGCGAAGCAGCAGGCTAGATAAGATTGTTGAACGCGCCGGCGCGTTCAAGATGATGAACGAGCGTGCTATCCAATACCTGTTAAGCATAGAGGAAGATTATGGATTATCCTGGAGAAAAGTTACTCCTGAAAATGTGGGAGAGTCTCGCAGATAAAGGTATCGGGGGCTTGCTTGCACCTTGGCAAGAAAAGCGTATGGCTGAGGCGCGTGCAGAAATACGTCGAAAGGAAATGCTGTTAGTTGCTCAGGCAGAGAAAGAAGTCGAGTCAATTAAATCTGGATCGGCAAAGCTTCATATAAATTCTGATATTATACTTATTCAAGACTCAGATCACACGACTGATGATCAACGCAGAATTGAACCGAAACTAGATCTGTCTGAGTTGGCGACATCAGTTGTAAATTCGGACTTGTCGGAATCAATACGCAAGGAAGCTAATGTAGCCAAGTCAATAATGGTTGCAGAAGATATTTTGAGTAGGGATCAACAAGAAGCATCTGACAAGCCAATAGAAGATGATTGGTTATATTCTTGGAGAGATTATGCTGGAAGAGTATCCTCTAGTGAGCTTCAGGATTTGTGGGGAAGAATTCTTGCGGGAGAGGTGAAGCAACCGGGCTCCTATTCTATGCGAACCCTTGAATTCCTCAAGGGTCTCTCGAAAGCAGAAGCGGAGCTTATTAGCAAAGCTGCTAGATTCGTGATAGGGGAACGAATTTACCGCAAGAAGGAGAAGTTTCTTGAGAAAGAAGGGCTATTTTTTTCTCAGCTACTTTTCTTACAAGATATTGGCGTTCTCTCAGGAGTTGAAGCTGTTGGGCTGAGTACGACCTATAAATCTAGAGATGCAACTAAGTTTTTTCTGCCGCTTATTGCAAGTAACAGAATCATGCTGGTGGAGCACGAAGAACAAGCCAAAACCTTAAAGGCAGAGGTTTATCTTTTGACGCAAGTAGGAATTGAAGTGCTCAAGCTGGCCAGCTTCCAAGTTGACGAAGAATATTTTGAGGCAGTTGCAAAAGACTATGCAAAAAAAGGTTTTAAAGTGCGTATTGCGGATTTTGTTCAGCAGACAGCTGATGGCGGTCAATATTTTAATGCTAGAGAGGTTCAGTCAGACGAAAATGCTTAACAAAGCATTGCAGCGGACAAGCCGCTGAATGCGGCGTTATAAGAAAAGGGGGCATCTTGCAGCTACATGAGCTTTGGCGGTATGAGTATGATCAGGACTCTTATTTGACTCACCTGTCAACTACCGCCCTGTGTGCTCGTGCGAGATACTTAATAGAAAATTTAACAACTCTTGAGTTAAACGGAAAGATTGGTTTAAGGGATGTCCGAATGGAACCCGGAATGAGCCTGATGAGAAAATTTACTCATGTGCTTCAAGCGTTAGACTCACGCAATGAAGGATTTGAGCCCATGTTTATGAAGGGGGCATCAATACCTAATGCGATGATCGGTCACGAAGAAAAGCTTAAAAAATTAAATGACTATGCGCTAAAGAAAAAGCCGCACTTAATAAAATTCGGTAAAAGTGCTTTTCTGAAGGAGTATAGCCTTAAAATATCATTGGCAAGCACGTTTTCTGATCCTTCTTTAAATGTTGCGCAAATGGATGATGAACTGAAAGCTATCTACAGTCCGCATCCAAGAGATATTCAGGTAACAACGCTAGATGGGCGACCGGTTGAAGGAGTTCTTGGCGTAGAACTGACAATGGAGGCGCAAAGTGACTATTACGTATTTTGTTCTTCTTTTAAGTTTGATGTGAGATTGTTCGGAGATTTCGAAGCTGATGCCTGCCTTTTTATATATGACTCTGAAATATTTTCAAATCAACTTTACGAAAAGGTTAAAGCTAAGACCGAGATTATAGATCATGGGTATAAGCCGGTAATCTATTCTGATCCAATCAGACCGAAGCATGAAAAAGCTTCGTCGGTAGAGTTTCATAAACACATTAAATATTTGTACCAGAACGAATACCGGCATGTATTTATACCCAATAAAAATATTGAAACGCCAAAGCATTTATATATTTCTATCCCCGAAGCAAAAGCATATGGCGAACTGGTTTTCTTATAACAATGCGTGCCAGCTGACAGTTTGGGCGGCACTCCGCCTTGTGTATGGCTGCGCCATTCTACACAAAGCCCCGCGCCGTCCAAACTGCAGCTGCACTTGGCGTTATACGAAATTATAAAATTGAGAATTAATCATTGATAAGTAAAGCATCTGAATTACTTGAAATATTCATCAGAGAAGAAACCAAGAAATTGGCTGGATTTGAAATGCCTCATATGCCGACGCTGGGTAGCGCGTATGAAGAGATAACGAAGCAAGGCATTGATCAGAACTTCGCCATACCTAAACATTTAGACTTGAGTGTGGTTTCCGGTTTTGTGTCTATTGGTGGCGAAATGCAACCAGCGCAAATTGACTGCATGCTTGTGCATGGGAAAGGTGAACGATACGGGCTTACAGAGCAATACATATATGATATCGAAAATATTCTCTGTATCTTTGAGGTAAAAAAAACGCTCAGGAAGCCGGATTATATTGATGCAATGGATCACCTCGCCAGCATTCGCAGAAAATTTGCAGAACATTTCGAAAATAAGCTAATTCACGAGGGGTATGAGCCCGACATTACTTCAGCGAGAAGACACTTTGCACAAATAACGGGGAAAATTGCGCCTGAGCGCTATTCTGGAATTCATGGGTTATCCGAGATCGACGGCATTCTTTTTTACTGTCTTGTTCAAGAGTCTTTGGCTCCAGTCACCATTATCCACGGCTATTTTGGATACAAAACCGAAAGCGGCTTGAGGAAAGTTTTCGTTGATATATTGGAAGAAAAAAAAGAAGCGGGCGCAGGATTTGGAATTCCTAGCATTCCTTCTTTAGTAACTTCTAATCAGTATTGCCTTGTGAAAGGGAATGGTGTCCCATTCTTAGCCATAAAGGATGAAGATAAGTGGGTAGCTGTTTTTTCTACACGTCACAACTCTGCAAAACTTATCCTAGAGTTAATCTGGTCAAAAATATCTTGCCACTTTGATATTAAAATGCCATGGAACGACGGTCTTCATATGGACAGCATTGAACCCCTTTTAATAGCGAAAGCAGTGCGAATTGGAGATGAAGCTGGCTGGATGTATAACTCGGTTGAATTTAAAGAAAAACGTCTCAAGCGCGATGATGACAATATTTGGGAGCCGGCTATTTTAGGAAAAGCGGAAATATCAGCGATAAACATTATGGCAATGCGCGGAGGTTATCTACCCTTAGATGAAGGCATGAATGAATACCTTACAAGCAAGCACGGCGCGATGGCAGTTGAGGTTGGTCAAAATCTGATCGCCACAAGGTTATTTATGAGAGATGGAGAATACATTCGGCCAATTCATGCTCATACACACGTAGTAACGCTTGACGATAATACCGGATATGCTTCCTCTGAAAGAGATAGATTAGATCTTTGGTGCGATAAAAATGGAATACCACCACATTATCTGAACTTATTGTTTATCGAGTGATATCGTATAACAAACGGCTACACGCAGACGCTCAAACCTACGCTGCTTTGTAGGTTTCGCTGCGCTCACTTTACTACAAAAGCCTCTCCGGTTTGGGCGCTGGTGAGCCGGGCGTTAAATGCTGCAGAGCCATACGGAAGCAATGAACGAAAATCAACGATTAATATGCACCCATCTTCGCGAGCTGCAATCCTCGGAAGCAGCAAGCTGGTTAATGGATCATTACCCGAATAGCAGCGACAATTGGGACGAAGCACTACTTGTTATGCCTCATAGGTCTTGGAGAAAGTCAGATCAAATCCGATTGGCCAAGCACTATCTTTCCAAGCTCCCATTTGCAAGCGCTCGTGGGTATGAGGTATTTGCGTCATTTATGACGGTCGCGAACCTGATTGCTGTAATTCGAGGCTACATTCCAGCAGATGCGGAAGACAAAAAGCTGCTTGAGTACCATCTTGCCCCGGTACTGCGTCGTAAGGCTGAGTCCGAGAAGGATCTGGATGCTATCAATAGCTTTCTAGATGCGCTTGCATGATTGTGCGGGTCGCATTTAACAAGTGTAGGCAAGGGACGCTCCTGACGTCGCGCCCCTGCTACAAACGTTATGTTGCCGAGTGAGCTATGCAGAAAGTAACAATATACGTAGATCATGTCGATGATGCTTCCGATTTTGATTTCATGCAAGAATGGCTCAAGAAATGGGAAGGTGTCGTACGTGTTACCGACTATTCTACTGGTGGTTGGGAGCATATTTGGGATCTCGAGGGGCCTGAAGAGGCTATATCCGAAATTCCAAAAGACTGGCATTGCTCAAGCAAATGGGCAACACCCGAAATATTCAAAAAATGATTATGCGAAACAACATAACCACCAAGGCAGCGGGAAATATTTTGCTTCGCTGCGCTCAAAACGCAAAATATTCCCCTGCTTGGGGCGTTAAGTGTACCCCGTATGAAAAATACTGATTTAGCGTTGAGTATACAAAGAGCTCTATTAGGAGAAGTTCCGCCGACGCTTCGGTTCCTATATGCGCATATCGATAATGGTACGCTGCACTATCGTGCTGTATTCACTGACGACGCGATCGATGATCATTTGGAATGTGCGAGTGTTGCGCTCACGGAAATCATTGCCGACCTTCCATCCGATATCCAACTGGAAGAGCGCATCGAACGTGACAGCTCTGTCCCCTGGTGAAGTGACCCCCTCCAGAGCTGCACAGGCTATAGTGCAGCCATCAGGAGGACGAAATGAGCAACGAACCCACCGTCAAACGCTGGACCGCCAAGCGCAAAGCCGCTGTGGTCATGGACATTTTCAAGGGTAAGACCACGGTCGCCGAAGTGGCTCGTGAGCATGATCTCACCGTCTCCGAGGTCGAAGGTTGGATCGAGGAGGCCCAGCGCAACATGGAGAACGGGTTCCGGGCACGCCCCAAGGACATTCGCGAGCAGTATGAGTCGGAGCTGAGGGAAACCAAGGAGGCACTGGGCGAGGCCCATCTGCAGATCTACGCACTAAAAAAATTCAAGCGCCTGCTCGACGAAGACGAGAACTCGTAAAGTCGCTGCAGGCGGA
>NZ_JBRBAI010000007.1:0-269574 GCF_052806135.1 Billgrantia sp. Q4P2 | reverse complement strand
CGAAAACACCCGCTCCTTGGCACGGCTGGCTTCCTCGTCGCGGCGGGCACCGCCGAAGGCGGCGTCGAAGCCGTACTTGTCCAGCGCCTGCTTGAGCGCCTGGGTCTTCATTACGTCGGTATAGCCGCTTGAGCCGTGATCGAAGGGGTTGATGCCGGCGGCACGCCCCTCCTCGTTGGTGTGCACCAGCAGCTCCATGCCCACCTCGGCGGCCATGCGGTCGCGGAAGGCGATCATCTCGCGGAACTTCCAGGTGGTGTCGACGTGCAGCAGCGGGAACGGCGGCGGCCCGGGATAGAAGGCCTTGCGCGCCAGATGCAGCATCACCGAGGAGTCCTTGCCGATGGAGTACATCATGACCGGGTTGCGGAACTCGGCCGCCACCTCGCGGATGATGTGGATCGACTCGGCTTCCAGCTGCTGAAGATGGGTCAGCCGGCGCGGTGACAGGGATGCCTGCGAGCCGGCAACCTGGGATACCGGCTGTTGCTCGGGAGCTTTGAGACTGGTCATCGGCCCGGGTACCTCGCATGACGATGGGCAGTAAGGATCATGCGCACAGGGTAACGCCGGGTCGATAATAACGTAAAAGAATGATTACCTATCTTTTTAGATCAAAAACGAATCGAACATCACAGATCGACGCGCTCGACCCAGGTCAGCCACGCTTCGCCGCTCAGATCGAAGACCCGGTAGCCCGGTCGCGACGCCTCGTCGATCGCGAAGCCGTCGGAGCCGCCCAGGAACTGGTCGGTGGTCGAGGGGCAACCGTAGACCATGACCTCGCCGTGCTCGAGTCGCTGGCGGCCGGCAAAGGCCTGGTGGATATGTCCGCAGAGGATGGCCTTGACCTGCGGGAATGGCGCCAGCGCCTGCCACAGGGCGTCGCGATCCCGGAGGCCTATCTCGTCGAGCCATGCCGAGCCGACCGTGAGCGGCGGATGGTGCATGACCAGCAGCGTAGGACGCTCATCCTGCTCCAGGCGTCCGATCAGTTCGCCGATCCGCTCCTCGCCCAGTTCACCATGGGCATGGCCCTTGACGCAGGTATCCGCGACCACCAGCCGCCAGTTGGCCAGGTCGATGTCGTCGTGGATGGCCTTGATGTCCCTCATCAGCTCCTGCTGATCATGGTTGCCACCCAGCCAGAACCAGGGACACTCCAGCGTCGAGAGGATCCGGTGAGCATGCTGGTAGGAAGCCGCCGTCTCGTCCTGGCTGATGTCGCCGCTGACGATGACCATATCCGGGCGCTCGGCCCGCACGGCCGCCACCACCGATTCGAGCTGACGCATCGGGAAGCCGGCGCGGGAACGGGCGCCGGGGTCGGCATGCAGGTGGCAGTCGCTGATCTGGACCAGCCGCATCATCCGGGCTGCTCCGTGACGTTGGTCGGGTGCCCGTGAGCCAGGCCATGGGCGAGCCATTCACCCAGGAAGCGGTTGAGCTGAAGCTTCTCGTCGGGCTGGAACATGCGCACGTTGGGATAGCGGTAGCGACCGTTGAAATGACGCTCGCGCTGGAAGTCAGTGACCTCGGCCATGCGCACGTCGTGGTAGAGATGCACGCGCATGCGGGGCGGCTCGATGACGGCATCCATCAGGCTGCTCTGGCTCACACGAGCGATGGTGGTATAGGGCGCCTGCTCCAGCACCGACAGCCATAGGGTGCCGAACCGGCCACGTCCGCCGGTCAACTCGAACTCGCGCGTCTCGCCTGCCCCCAGGTCGCCCAGCAGCCGTACCAGGCGCAGGTAATTGGCGCTGCATTCACCCTGCAGGCTCTTCAGATCGGTGACATAGGCGGTTCTCGCCACGCTACCCCCTTGCACGTAGTGATGCTCGTTCGGCCGCCAACCAGTAGAAGGCGATCAGACACATGGCATTGTCGAGTCGCCCAGCCTGCAAGAGTTCCCAGGCCTGCTTAAACGGTAACACGTGGACGCGGATATCCTCATGCTCTTCGTCGAGGCCATGCACGCCTCCCAGCCCGTCACAATCGACCAGGGCACAGAACAGCGTCACTCGCTCGGAGCAGGCGCCGGGGCTCGGATAGTAGGTGTGCAGCTCGATCAGATCACAGACCTCGCAGCCGGCTTCTTCCATGGCTTCTCGTCGGGCCACTTCGGCCGCGCTCTCGCCCGCCTCGATCAGACCGGCGACGATCTCGAGTTTCCACGGCGACTCGGGATCGTCCAGGGCACCGGCACGGATCTGCTCGACCAGCACCACGCAGTCCCGTTCGACATCATAGAGCAGCACGCCCACGGCATCGTGGCGCACATGCACTTCACGCACCATCTCACCGCTCCAGCCGCCCTCGAACAGGCGATGGCGCAAGTGCACCTCGTCCAGGCGAAAGAAGCCCTGATGCAGGCAGCGACGCTCGATCAGCTCGACGTCGGCACCGCTGAAGCTGGGCAGGCTGTCGGCATCCCGGCCACAATCATGATTATCGGTCATGCAAACCTCCGAGTCTGCGAATGGCGACCATTATCATGACCGGAGCCGGCTATGCCAACCGCCACATGCCGAATCCACGCGCCCCACGAACGAGGCGCATGGGCAAGTCGTGTCAGAGCCGAGCGAGCAGCGCCCGGGCCTGCTCGCGCAGCGCCTCGTCCGAGGCCTGACGATCCTCGCGGGCGGTGCCGTCGACGGCACGCTGGGCATGCTCCCGCGCTTCCGCCCGGCGCCCCTCGTCCTCGAGGAAGGCGGCATAGTAATAGTTGACGTCGATACCGTCGGGGCGAATCTCGAGGGCGCGCTGAAACATGCGCTCGGCGGTGTCGCTGTTGCCGAATCCAATGGGCCTGCCCGGCGCACGATCGTACAGGGCGCCCAGCGTGACGTAGGCCGAGCCGTTGCCTCCCTGGGGATCGATCTCGATGGCGCGTTCCAGGGCATCGCGAGCGGAACGGGCGCTGCCGAGCGCCCCCAAGCCGCTGCGCTCACGGGCATGCGAGGCCTCGATGATGCCGTACCAGATCAGCGGCTGGGCGGCACCAGGGTTCGCTTGTACCAATCGCTCCGCTTCCTCGGAGAGCGACTTGAGCGAGCCGCGGCGCTGACCTTCGGCCTGCCGGGTGGTGACCTGCTCCCAGCGCTGCTTGAGCGCCTCGACCTCACTCTCCCAGGCCAGGGCACCTGATAACGGTGCGAGCAGAAGGCCAGCGCCCAGGGCGGCGGCGAGTAGTTGACGTCGTAGCATGTCCAGACTCCTTTCTTACCTAGTGAGGATTTGTTCTTGGATACGGCGTTGCCGACCTTCCAGAATGTAACGAACGTTTGAATGATACGCCAGTCCGATAATCAGGTGGGCCTGGCTCACCGGGGATCAATGGCGTATGTTGCCAGTCTCGCCAGAAAGAGGAAGCAAAGGCATGAAGGGCCGCAACATGACGCGCTGGCGCGACCCGGCCAAGGATCCGCGCCAGGAACCCAAGAGCAACCTGATCACCGCCGAGGGGGCGGCGCGCCTGCGCGGCATTCTCGACCACCTCTCGCGGGTCAAGCGCCCCGCCCTCTCGGCCAAGGTGGGTGAAGCCGCGGCACTGGGCGACCGTAGCGAGAACGCCGACTACACCTACAACAAGAAGGAACTCAACCGGGTCATCTCGCGCATCCGCTACCTGACCAAGCGGCTCGACGAACTGCAGGTGGTGGACCGCCTGCCGGCAGATACCGAAAAAGTGTACTTCGGCGCCTTCGTCACTCTCGAGGACGAGGAAGGCGAGGAGATTCATATCCGCATCGTGGGCCACGACGAGACCGATACCGCCAAGCGCTGGATCAGCGTCGATGCGCCGCTGGCCAAGGCGCTGCTGGGCAAGTCGCTGGACGACGACGTCACGGTGAAGGCACCGGCCGGCGATACGACCTACGTCATCACGGATATCGCCTACCGGGACCCCACCACCCCCGCCCGATAGACCCGAAAGCGCCGGTCATCGGCCTGGATCTCGAAGCTACCGAAGGCATTCTGCAGCAGGTCCGGATAGGGCAGGAAGGCATTAGCCACCAGCCATATCTCCCCACCGGGCAGGAGATGCCCAGACGCCTCGCGGATCAGGCGCCCAGCGGGTCCATAGTCGATGCTGCGCTCCTGGTGAAACGGTGGATTGCTGACGATGGTGCCAAAGCGTTGCCCGGCGAGCGCCGAGTAGACGTCGCTGGCCAGGGCCTGCCCTTCGAGCCCATTGGCGGCAAGGGTGCGCCGGGTCGCCTCCACCGCGAAGGCGTTGACGTCGACTGCCGTCACGGTGTGGCCACGGCGCGCCAGCCAGGCGGCGAGAATACCGTCACCACAGCCCATGTCGAGTACGTCCTGCGCCCGTTCAGGCCCTGGCAGATGACGCTCGAGCTGGTCGAGCAACAGACGAGTGCCGTCGTCGAGCTTGCCGTGGCCGAATACGCCGGGGTGGCTGGCAAGCCACAGCCCCTCGGCTTCGAAAGTGGTCCAGGCCGCATCCGGATCGATGCCGACATTGCCGAGGCGCGTCTCGAACAGGATGCAGCGCCGAGCGCTGTCGCGCTTGCGGCAGCCCAGCCCCAATGCCGCCAGCACCTTGAGTACGCGCTTGATGCCGCCCTGGTTCTCGCCGACCAGTTGCAGCGGCGTGCCCGGCGGCAGGTTGGCGCACAGCCACAGCAACCACCACTCACCGAGCGCATGACTCTTGGGCCAGAACAGAACTGCACCGGACGGTTCACCAACGGAGCCGGCAGCGAACGGCGAGCAGGCCGTGCGGTCGCGTTCGCGCCAAGCCTGCAGCACGCCATGGTCGGCGCTGACGACACTCCCCTGCCCCGCCTCGAGCCAGGCATCGCGCGGCGGCGCCACCCACAGCCAGCCGCGATAGTCGGCCTCCTGGCGTTCCAGCAGCTGACATACCGGCGTTTCGGCACTCATCAAGCGTCCTCCTTGCACGACCGTTCGCTCTCCTTCACCAGCGTATAGAGCAAGTAGCGTCCCAGCCGCCAGTGCGGCTCGGCCTGGCAGTAGCGCAGCTCCAGTGCCACTAGCCGCTGCCAGTCGTCCTCGCTCGCCGGAGGATGGCGCAGGTAATCGTGAAAGATGCGAATCCCCGCCACCGAGCGAATCGAAAGCCCGCATTCCTGGCTCCAGGAGAATATCTGGTCATGACACAGCGGTGAAATGGGCGTCAACCGCTGGCGCCTGCCGGTGCCCTCGAGGCGGTCGTCCAGCGCCTTCTGCAGGTTGCCCTTGACCACGTTGGACAGGCGCAGCGCATCGCGATTGAACACCATCAGCGACAGCTGGCCGCCGGGTGCGAGCCCATCCGCCAGCGTGGCGAAGGCAGCACGTGGATCGCTGAGCCACTCCAGCACGGCATGGCAGGCTATCAGCGGCCACGGACCGCTGGCACGCTCCGGTATCGCCTGCAGCGGGGCCTGAACGAAGCTCACCGGCAGTCCGCACAGCACCTCCCGGGCTTGCTCGAGCATATCGCCGGCCGGCTCCAGTAGCGTGACAGGGTGGCCATGCTGGGCGAACCAGGCGGAGAGCTGCCCCAGCCCGCCGCCCACGTCCAGTACCGGCTGGCCGTCGAGTTCGAGCATGGCCGGCAGCAGCTCGTCGAGCATGGCCAGGCGCAGCGCGCCGCGCGGACCGCCATAGAGGCTGCCGGCGAACTTATTGGCCAGGCCGTCGAAGTGACGGTCGCCGGCAGGCGAAAGCGGTGCGGAATCATTCATGGCAGAGCCTGGCAAAAGCGGGTGTGGCGCGCATTCTACCTGTCTTGCAGGAGTCTGGGCAGGTGTTGCCCCCAGCGCACCTCGGCCTCGACCTGTGCCGCCAGCGCCAGCAAACGGCACTCGTCGCCCATGGCGCCGACCACTTGCACGCCGACCGGCAGGCCCTGCGCGGTAATGTGCAACGGCAGCGACATGGCCGGCTGCCCGGTGAGATTGGCCAGTTGGGTATAGGGCGTGCGAGCCAGGGCGTCACGCGCCAGATGGCGCAGCATGTTCGCCTTGAGTGCCAGTGCCGGCAGGCCGGGAATCCCCAGCAGCGACATCAAGCGTTCATGCGCAGGCGGAGGGTAGAGTTCTCCTAGCCGCGGCGCCGGTGCCGCGGCAACCGGCATCAGCAGTACGTCATGGCGGCGATGAAACACCCCCATGGCCCGCGCCGCCGCATTCCAGTCGCGCTTGGCCAGCTCGTAGTCGCGTACCGGCAGGCTACGCCCCAGTCGAGCGATGGCGCGAGTCGAAGGTTCGATGTCCAGGCGTGAGACGGGAACGCCGGTCTCGCGGGCAATCCAGGCAAGGTCGGCGCTGAGATGACCGAGATAGAGCGTCAGATAGGCAGTGGCGAGGCGCTGGCCATCCACCGGCGGATCAGCCCACTCGACGTGGTGACCGAGCCCTTCGAGCGTTCTTGCCGCCGCTTGCACCGCCTGGCGCACCTCGGGGTCGAGCACGGTACCGAGCGGCCTGCCCAAGGGCTCTCCCAGCGAAACTGCCACGCGCAACGGCTCGGGCGGGCGCTCGAGCGCCGCCAGGAAGCTCTGTTCGCGCTTTACAGGGTAAGGGCCGCCCTCGTCCATGCCGTTGGTGGCGTCGAGCAGCGCGGCACTGTCCCGCACCGAGCGAGTCACGGCATGTTCCACCACGGCGCCCTGCCACACCTCGGCGTGCAAGGGACCCAGCGGCACCCGCCCACGCGAGGGCTTGAGCCCGAACAGTCCGCAGTAGCTGGCGGGAATCCGGATCGAGCCGCCACCGTCGCCGGCCATCGCCAGCGGCACCAACCCTGCGGCAACCGCCGTGGCCGCGCCACCGCTGGAGCCGCCCGGCGAGTGTCCGCTGTTCCAGGGATTGACGGGATGCGGGAAGGCCCGCGGCTCGGTGATACCCATCAGTCCCAGCTCGGGGGTGGCCGTCTGGCCAAGGATGACGAACCCCGCCTGACGCAGGCGTGAAACCAGGGTCGAGTCCATTGGCGGCTTCCACTCCGCCAAGGCCGCGCTGCCGAAGGCCAGTGGCTCGCCCTCGATGGCCATCAGCAGATCCTTGGTCAGGGTCGGTACGCCGGCAAACGGCAACCCGGCATCGATAGCATCGGCTTCGGTCCGGGCACGCTCGAAGCGCGTGCGAACCACTGCCCCGAGGCGTGGATTGCCTTGCTCGATGGCACGGCAGGCGACCTCGAATACCTCCTCGCGACTCACCTGCCGACGGCGAATCAGCTCGGCCAACCCCAATGCATCGTGGCGTCGATACTCCTCGATCTCCATTTGCTTTCCAGGCTTCCCAGACAGCACGATGATGGCGGGTCGGCTCCGTACTTGGCAACCCGTGCCAGGCAAGCGGTTTAACTTGACGCCACAAGCCCTTATAATGCGCAGCCGTGCTGCCCCCATAGCTCAGCTGGATAGAGCGTCCCCCTCCTAAGGGGAAGGTCTCAGGTTCGAATCCTGATGGGGGCGCCAATCAAGCCCCTTGCTACCTCTTTTTCTGTCCGTGCCCGTCGTCAACTCTGACTGATAGAAAGTGAGAGAATCTCAAGCCGCCTTGCCATTCTTCAGATGCAGACTCTGCAGGTCCGGTATGTCGCATACAGCGGCCGAAGGATCTGCGTGCGGCTACATATCGCTCATAAGCGGTAACATGACGGTCATCCGTTTCGTGCTAGGATGATGCTGGCAATAATGGTGAACTTTCAGGCAGGAGGCCAGGATGTTTCAACGCACAAGGAAAGTCGCGTGTCCCGAATGCAACGGCAGCAATTTCTGGAACGGCAACCCGAAGCCAACGGACGTGCTGCACTGTCGCTATTGCGATGCCATCGTCATCAGCTATACCGAATACGTGGAACAGACGGCCAAGCGTGAGGCCGAGCGGCTGCTCGCGGAATTCGTCGAAACCGACGTTTCACGCGATCTCGCTCACCTCAAGGCCGTATTGGCAACTCCCGACCGGCGGACAAGCCCCTGAGGTCCCTCGGCCGGCGCGGCCACCCGGTACAGGGTGGCCGTTTCATTTTTCCCGGCATTGACTGCCTAGGCCGTGAAGACGGCATACACCATCTGCAACGCCAACCCCATCAGCATGAACGCAAAGATTCGCTTGAGCATGGCCACGGGCAGGCGATGCGCCAGCTTTGCCCCGACCGGCGCCATCAGGATGCTGAACGGCGCCATCAACAGCAGCGCCGGCAGGTAGACGAAGCCCAGCGCGGCGCCAGGCAGGCCGGGCACCCCCCAGCCGTTGATCACATAGCCAAGGGCACCAGCGAGTGCAATGGGCAAGCCAGCGGCAGCAGAGGTGCCGATGGCCTTGGGCAACTTGACGTTGCACCAGGTCAGGAACGGCACGGTCAACGAGCCACCGCCGATGGCCACTAGAGCCGACACCCCACCGATACCCAGCCCTGCACCGCCGAGGCCGAGCGCGCCAGGAAGGCTTCGCGTCGGCTTGGGCTTGAGATTGGCCAACATCTGCAGCGACATCAGGATCATGAAGCAGGCAAAGAAGACCGCCAGGCCCCGGGTCGGTACCAGGGCGGCAATGAACGTGGCCAGGAAAGTCCCCACCAATATGCCGGGTGTCAGGTAGCGAACGATCTCCCAGCGCACGGCGCGGTGACGTTGATGCGACAGAAGGCTTGCCGTGGAAGCGGGAATGATGGCGGCCATCGCCGTACCCAGCGCCAGGTGGGCCAGATGCTCATGCGGCACGCCCTGGATGACGAATAGGGTGGTCAGGATCGGGACCATGATGCCGCCACCGCCAATGCCCAACAGGCCGGCCATGATACCGACCAGCCCCCCCAAGGCCACGTAGGCCAACCACCAGATAAGGTCCAAAGCCGCTCCTCGCGCAGGATCAGGGTTGAACAGGCGAGCCAGTCTATCAGAAAAGCAACAATCGGACGGGGAGGCTAGGCTGGGCTGAGCCGGCACCCTGCGCCCATGCCTTCCTGTGCCAGAGCCACGAGCGCCTCCCGGTCGTGAATGGTCAACTCACGGCCGCTGACGCTGAGCACGTCCTGTTCCTGAAAGCGGGCCAGCATGCGGCTGACGGTTTCCAGTGCCAGGCCGAGATAACTGGCGATGTCGGAGCGGGACATGGAGAGGCGGAAACAGTAGGGCGAGTAACCACGGCTGCGGAAACGCTCGGAGAGCCCCAACAGGAAGCTCGCCAGGCGCTGGTCGGCGGAGCGCCCCGAGAGCAGGCACAGCGTGCGCTGGTCGTTGCGCAGCTCGCGACTCATGCAGCGGTAGAGCTGCCCGCGCAGCTCCGGCAATTGCTCGGCGAGATCCTCCAGCCGGGTGAACGGCAGCTCGCAGACGAAGGTTGATTCCAGCGCCACCACGCTGCTGTGGTAGCGCGGCTCACCGATACCGTCCAGGCCGACGATCTCTCCCGGCAGGTAGAAGTTCATTACCTGCCCGCGCTGGCCGGGCTGGGCACCCACACTCTGCTTCAGGCTACCGGAGCGCACCACGTAGAGGCTGGTGAAGCGCCCGCCCTGGCGCACCAAGGCCTCGCCGCGCTTGAGGACCTGCGGCAGCTTGAGGATGGTATCAAAGGATTGCAGCGCATCGTGCTCGAGCCCCAAGGGCAGGCAGCGAGCATGCAAGGCACAGCGCTTGCAGCGGGCCGCACCGGCCGAAGGCCGCAACAGGGGCTGGGGCTTCATCAGCGGACTCCTCTCCTCGTTGACGAATCGGCAGGCTTCGATTCTGACCCGCTCCGCCGCGGCTGTCCCGCATGGGCGACACTCACGGCAGCGAAACGAAAGCTTTATTGACTTGCATCAAGAGAGAGAAGGCATCGCTGAATGGCAGAAAAAAGAAAACCGGCCCCGAAGGGCCGGTTCTGTCGTCGCTGGAAGCGACGTGTCTTCTATCGATCGCTTGCCGTTAGGCAGGGCGATTAGAAGTGGTAGCGAGCGCCAACCAGCCAGTACAGGTTGTCGTTATTCTCATCAACATCGACGCCAGAGTCAGTGCTGATAGTGATGTCGCCCTGATCACGACGGTTCAGCTCGGCAAAGACGTCGAAGTTGCTGGACACCTTGTAGTAGCTGCCAAGAGCCCAGGCAGTGCGGCTGTCAGCGTTGTCCGGGCTTACGCGGTAGACGTCGGCGTTGAAGGCCCACTGACCCAGGGAGTAGGTGGCACCCAGACCCCAGACATCGTAACCGGAATAACGGTTGTATTCGGCACGCGCCGCTTCTTCCTCAGCCTCGGTAGTAGCAGCATCAAAGGCATCGGCCGCAGCTTGACGACCTGCGCTGTTAGAGTCCTGAGTCTCGTAACCCAGACGCGCAGAGAAGTTGTCATTGAAGGCGTAGGAAGCAGTCGCGCCGTAGATGTTCTCGTCGGCGCCGCGACGATCACGATTGGTGTAACCGGTAGAAATCAGGTTGTTGTCGTCGCGATCCTGGGCAAAACCAACGGCCAGACGCAGACCTTCCCACTGGTACTTGACGCCACCCTGGACGTTGATCACGGAGGAGCGATCTTCGCCGTCCACGTAATCCAGGCCGTTACCGGTGTAGTGCTTGCCCATCAGGAAAGCCTGGAAGCCAGCGAGGTCAGGGGTGATGTAACCGAGGGAGTCACCACGAGCCTGCAGGTCGCCGCCAGCACCGCCCTTGGAGAACTCGAAGCCACGGTCGATGTAGACGTCGAACGGCGCCATGACATGGCTGTTGTAGAAGCTGTCGAAGTTACCCGCCATCACGGTACCGAACGGCTGGCTCTCGAGGCCGATATAGCTGTGACGCACTTCGGCAAAACCGCCGGACTGGTCACGCTCGTCGCCCTTGAAGCGCCACTCGACGCGGCCGAAGGCGCGCAGGTCACGGCTGATGTCATGGCTCATGCTGATGCCAAGACGCGAGTAGACATCCTTGAACTCAGTACCACCGGCTTTCGGGTCGAGCTGGTCGTCCTCATGACCACCACCGGAGATGCCCATGGCGATACGGCCGTTGATGATCAGCTGAGTGCCGTCCTGGTCGTAAACGGTGGCGGCCTGTGCAGCAGTGGCGCCGTAAACCATGGCACCGGCAATGGCAGTCGCTAACAGTGTCTTTTTCATCGCGATAGTTCCTTTCACTAGCTTACTGTTTCGATCGTTACTACACGGATCGGTGATCGGTGCAGGTAGCTTGCCGGGCATGGGTCCCGCCGTACGTGGCTCGGTTCCTTCTCAGGAAGCGCCAGGGCCGGTCATGACCTCAGCGAAGCCTTGTTATAGTCCAATGCTCGCAGGTAGAACTCTATACCGGGGAAAATGGGAACGCAATAAGAAAAAACACTGTTTTCCTTCGACGCCCGCCTCCCCGACGGAACTTTTCCCTGCTGATGCGGTCTTGGGCGCTCCCGCCCGGGGCCGCGTGCCGCAGGCAATGGCAGTCAGTATGCCTGGCAGCGATGAGCCCGCACATCATGCCCCGCTGATAGAGGAGAGGCAAGAGCGGTCTTTAACGCTAGGCTTCGGCCGAAAGCTGGCTGCGCTTGGCCATACGGCGTTAAAAGTCAGCTCAAGGTACTCATTTACACCCAGTAACTCCGCCCTTGGGCTCACGACATCCCTATCGCTCGCTCTTCGAGCAGCGGAGCTGCCCAAATCGGCTTTCCTGCCGATTTGTCGCTGACTTTTGCCTTGCGACCCACAAGGATATGAGGATATGGGAAGTGCGTTGGCCCGTAGGGAACGGGCCTAGCCCTGGCCTGCGCTCGCCGATCTTTCAGACGAAGCCTGGCCAGGCCTGGGTCCTCAATGCCCTTTCGCCTGGCCATTGTGCTTGGCCAGCAGGGCGGAGAGTTTGGCCTCGAGGCGAGCCTCGGGGTCGGCCGGGGTGGCGGGCGTATCGGTTGGAGCCTCTTTTCCTGCCGGGCCAGACTTGGCGCCATGTGCCGCCGGCCTGGGCTTGGCCTTGCGCGGCTGGCCTTCGGCGCCTTCGCCGCTGCGGGTACTCTTGCCGTCGCGCTGAAGCGCTCCGCCCGACGTGCGGCCACGCTCACGCCGCTCGCTCTGCAGGCGTTCCAGCTTGCGCTTGGCATATTCGGCGGCCTGGGCATCGACGTTGCCGGCGGGGGCGCCATCGAGGTCGATGCGTTCGGCGCCTTCACGCACGGCCTTGAGGTAGCGCGGCAGGTTGACGTAGCCCGCCAGGGCCCGGCGCACCAGTTTCTCGGGCCAGGGTTCGCGGGCGGCGAGGTCGTGATGGATGCCCACCTTGAGCGGCCGGGTATGGCCCTTGAAGAAGGTATTGGGGTAGCGCTGGTACCACTGCTTCAGCAGTGCATCGGCGGAAGGCGCCTGTTCGATGGCAAGCCGCCCCTGGCGCTCATCCTGAGCAGCCGAAGCGTCCCCTTCCTGCGCTTGATCCCGCGCTTGTTCCGATTCTTGCGTTTCCGCTTGGCCTTGCCCGGCCCCAGGCTCGCTCACTGTCGCGGCGGGCGCTGGCGGCCGAGAAGCTGCGAAGGGGCTTGAAGGTTCGGACGCTGCGCCTGCCGATGGCTCGTTTGGTGGCTGTGCCTGCCCGCGCTCGGTGCCGTCACTCGCCTCGCGTTCGGCGCTCTCCAGCGTTGAATCCTCACGTGGGCGCTGGCCCATCAGCGCCGCGAGCCCTTGGGCACGGCGCCCCGGGCCGGGGAAGACGGGCGCCGGCTCGCCCTTGCGCAACCGCTCGCGCAGGCGGGCGTTGTCCTCCTCGAGCTCGCGATTCTGCTCATCGAGCTCGCGGTTTTCTTCCATCAATTCGAGGCGGGCTGCCTCCAGCTCCTGCTTCGCCGCTTCGGCTTCGGCGAGCCGGGCTTCCAGCTGCTCTATCTTCGTGTGGCAGCCATGCAGCTTCTCGAGCACATCGGCGGCGCGAGCCTCCAGAGCACTGAATAGGTGACGTGAACTTTGTTCAATCAAAACCAGCATCCTCCTGGCAGGCTCACGTTGACGACACAGCGATGGATATCGGTTGGGCAAGCTTCCATGATCCAGCAAGTGTGTGCCACAAGCGAGGCGCTGACAATGTGCAGTTCAACGGCGCTCGTATTGCACGAAGTTGTAGTTCGGCTGGCCCGGGTGGGGCGTGCCCGGCACCCGCTGCACCTCTTGCCACTCGCTCGCGTCCAGTTCGGGGAAACGGGTGTCGCCCTCCACCTCGACATCCACCTCGGTCAGGTAGATACGGCTGGCATGGGGCAGCGCCTGGGCGTAGATCTCGCCGCCGCCCATCACCATGATCTCCTCGACGGCGTCGATGGTGGCCTGTTGGTCGGCCAGGAATAGCGCCGACTCGAGGTCGTGGCAGACGCGCACGCCATCGTGCCGGAAGGTTTCGTCCCGGGTCACCACGATATTGAGCCGGCCCGGCAGCGGCCGGCCAATGGAAGCGAAGGTCTTGCGCCCCATGATCAGCGGCTTGGCCTGGGTCATGCGCTTGAAGAACTTGAGGTCTTCGGGCAGGTGCCAGGGCAGCTTGTTGTCGACGCCGATCACGCCGTTACGCGACACCGCGGCGATCATCGCCACCGGCACCAGGGTCTCGTCCGTCATACCGCCACCTCGGCCTTGATATGGGGATGGGGGTCGTAGCCGTCGATGGCGATGTGCTCGAAGCGGAAATCGAACAGGGAGTCGACGCTGGGGTCGAGCACCAGCCGGGGCGCCGGGCGCGGCGTGCGTGACAGCTGCAGCTCGGCCTGCTCCAGGTGGTTGAGATAGAGGTGCGCATCGCCTAGGGTGTGCACGAAATCACCCGGCTCGAGCCCCGAGACCTGAGCGATCATCTGGGTCAGCAGCGCATAGCTGGCGATATTGAACGGCACGCCGAGGAAGATGTCGGCGCTGCGCTGGTAGAGCTGGCAGGAGAGCCGCCCCTCGGCCACGTGGAACTGGAACAGGCAGTGGCACGGCGGCAGCGCCATCTCGTCGACCAGCGCCGGGTTCCAGGCGGAAACGATCAGTCGCCGTGAGCGGGGATTGGTGCGAATCTGCTCCAGCAGCTTGGCGATCTGGTCGACGTGGCCGCCGCGGGGGTCGGGCCAGCTGCGCCACTGGTAACCATAGACGGGCCCCAGGTCGCCGTTTTCGTCGGCCCACTCGTCCCAGATACTGACCCCGTTTTCCTTGAGATAGGCGACGTTGGTATCGCCGCGCAGGAACCACAGCAGTTCGTGGATGATCGAGCGCAGGTGGAGCTTCTTGGTAGTCACCAGCGGAAAGCCACGGGAGAGATCGAAGCGCATCTGGTGGCCGAAGACCGAGCGCGTGCCGACCCCGGTACGGTCCGAACGCTCGACGCCATGCTCCAGCACCTGCCGCATCAGGTCCAGGTAGGGTTGCTCAAGAGCGGGCTTTTCGAGGGCAGGCTGTTCGAGAGCGAACTGGGGGTTGTCATCTGGCATCGTTGACGGACTCTGCATGGAATGTTCGATAGGCCGAGAGTCTATCGCCTCTCGGCCTGGCGTCCTACTCCCGTTCGGTATCACTGCGTGACCTGCGCTTCATCCACCGGCTGGCGCCGTGACCAGGCGATCAACACGATGCCGAAGGCGATCATCGGCAGCGTCAGCAGCATGCCCATGGTGAACCAGCCAAAGGCGAGATAGCCGATATGGGCATCCGGCAGGCGGAAGAACTCCACCATGAAACGGAACACGCCGTAGAGCAGCAGGAACAGGCCGGAAACCAGTCCGCGCCGACGCGGCCTGGCCGACACCCACCACAGGATGACGAACAGCACGAGACCTTCGAGCAAGGCCTCATAGAGCGACGTGGGATGGCGAAGCTCCGGCCCCATGCCGGGAAACGGCATGCCCCAGGGCAGCTCGGTGACCCGCCCCGGCAATTCACGATTGATGAAGTTGCCGATACGCCCCGCGCCCAGGCCAATGGGCACCATGGGAGCGAAGAAGTCGGTCAGCGTGAAGAAGGCCATGCGCTTCTTGCGTGCGAACCACAGCGCCGCCAGCAGCACGCCGATCAGGCCGCCGTGGAAGCTCATGCCGCCATCCCACACGCGAAACACCCACAGCGGATCGGCGGCCCACTGGCCCAGGCCGTAGAACAGCACATAGCCCAGGCGGCCGCCCACCACCACGCCAACGGCGGCGTAGAACAGCAGGTCGCCGACGTCGTCCCGGGTCAAGCCGAAGCGCTCGGCCCGTAGCCGGCCGAGCCACCAGGCGCCAACGAAGCCGACGACGTACATCAGGCCGTACCAGTGCACCTGGAAGGGGCCAAGGGAGATAGCGACGGGATCGATATCGGGATAGTTCATGGTTACCTCAGAACAGGAAGCGGAGCCCCACGATCAACAGTAGCGCGGCAAAGGCGAGCCGCAGCGTGCGGGCCGAAAGCACATGGGCCAAGCGCACGCCGAGCCTGGCGAACGGTACGCTGGCGAGCACGATACCGAGGAAAGCGGGCCACATCACGAAGCCGGTGGCGCCCACCGGCAACGAGGGACGGTTCCAACCCACCACGATGAAAGTCAGCGCGCCGAACAGCGCGATGGGCAGGCCACAGGCGGCGGAGGTGCCCACCGCCTGGGTCATGCTGGCGCCGCAGCGGGAGAGCCAGGGCACGCTGAGTGTTCCCCCGCCGATACCGAACAGCGCCGAGACGCCTCCGATGACCAAACCGGCAACCCCCATGCCCAGCCGCCCCGGTGCCGCACGACCTGCCCTGGGACCTATTCCCAGCGCCATCCTGAGAGCCACCAGCACCACGAAGACGCCGAACAGGGTGCCCAACAGTCCGCCCGACAGTGCACCGGCCACGAACACACCGACCACCGCACCCAGCACCAGCCCGGGGAGCAGGGACATGAACCACTCGCGACGGATGCTGCCTCGCTGGTAGTGCGCCCAGGCCGAGGAGGCCCCGGTAACGAAAATGGTGGCCAGCGAGGTGCCGATCGCCAAGTGCATGGCGATGCCGGCATCCACGCTCTGCAGGCCAAAGGCGAAGGCCAGGGCCGGCACCATGATCAAGCCACCGCCAACGCCGAACAACCCAGCCATGGTACCGGCCGCCGCACCCAGCACCAGGTAGCCGAGAAGCGTGAGAGCCACGGTCATGTCGATGAAGATTCCTCGAATGCGTCGGGTCGCCAACGCTGCAGCAGCTCGATCAGTTCCCGTGGCCCGTAGGGCTTGGCCAGGTAGTCGTCCATGCCAGCATCGTGAAAGCGCCGCCAGTCGCTCTCGGTGGCATTGGCCGTCAAGGCCACCAGAATGCTGCGGCCGGCATCGGGCGGCTGTACTTCCTGCTCGCGCCAGCGCCTGGCGGCTTCGACGCCGTCCATTTCCGGCATGAAGATGTCCATCAACACTAGGTCGTAGGTATGCTGCCGCTGGCGCTCCAGCGCCTCCAGGCCGCTGGCAACGCTATCGACCCGTAGCCCCTGCCGCTCCAGCACCTGGCTCGCCAGCATGCGATTGACCGGGCCGTCGTCGACGACCAGCACGCGCAGCGGGCCAGCCTGATCGGACGAAAGCCGCGCATCGCGCAGCGTCTCTTCGCCCTGCTCACCCGCCAGGCTGCTTATCAGCAGCAGGATGTCGGCGATGCGCTCCCTCAACTGAGCGTGGCGGTGCGGATCGACTCGATCACTGGCGCCCTTCATCTCTTGGGACAGTTCGGACAACAGCGGCTCCAGCTCACGCTGCAGCAAGGTCAGGTAACGCGATTTCAGCCGTGAGTCCTCACGGGCACGTTCCCTGGCGGCCAGCAGCCCCCCGAGCTCATGCGTACTGGCGCGCTCGAAGAGCAACAGCTGATAGGGGGATGCATCCAGCCACTCCACCTGAAAGGTGCGCCAGCGGCTTTCGCCATCCAGTACCTGCACCTCGGCCGGCTTGCTTCCCGCCGCCTCGGTAGCGATCAAGCGAGTCGCGGGGTCCTGCCCCTCCAGTGCCTCCTGACTATCTCCAAGAAGCTGTTCCATGGCCAGATTGGCGCCCACGATTCGCCCGTGATAAAGCAGCATGACCGGGCGCTGGCTGGTCATCAGCAGGCCATCCAGGCTTGGCACCAGCCCGAGCCTGGACTGCAACTCGACCATGCCATCATGCAGCTTCTCCAGCCGCCCAGTGACCGAGCCTTCGTAGTACGAAAGCTGCCTGGGCAACCCCAGCCAACGCGGCAACAGCTGTTCGGTCTCCTGCAGCAACCGCTCGATGCGGCCGAGCCGGGATTCGATCTGGTTCTCGCACTCATACATCCTGTGACGCAGCTGCAGGAGGAACGCCGAAACGGTCAGGGCGGTGCCCACCAGCAAGGCCAACAGCAGCCAGGCGGACTCGGCCCAGGACGTCGGGTCGGGGGTAGCCACCCACAGCACCACCCCCACCAACAGGCAGAGCAATACCAGGGCTGCCTGGGCCAACAGCAGCGGCCAGAGCAGCGGCCAGATCAGGTACGACCAGAAGCGGTCCTTGCGTGTTCCCACGGGCATTTGCGTCCCTGTGCCAAGCAGTGGCTGTGAGTTTACGCCGACGGGCCTCGGCTGTCATGGCAGCCAGAGGCGCGTAAGTGCATGCATTGTAGAGCAATTCTCTCCCGAGTCGTGCCAAGCGACGTGCCCCCTGGGCCGTAGCGATGCTCCTCGAGCATGATGATGCTCGCGTCGGCGTTCCACTCCAGCCAAGTCGTGGCACGGGTACCGTACTGCTCGCCAACGATGAACGGGGGCGACAGGCGTCGCTCCAATTCCAGGCCGACGCCGGTGTCCGGCAAGTGGTGGTCGTCGACCGGCCGGCTATCCGACAGCGCGCTCAGCGCATCCTCCGGCCAGCGCCGTCGCAGCGCCGTCGCTAGCCCCTGTCGGGCGGCGATCAGCTTGGGCCAGGGGGTGTCGAGGCTGGCGTTCGAAAGACCATGAATGCCGGGCATCACCTCCGAGAGCAGCAGCCGCTCCCGGCTGCGGTGAAGATGCCAGAGCCGGTGACCATCGCTGGCCAGCAGGTTGAAGCCGGCGTAGCGCCAGCCCTCGCCCTCGGCCAGCCTGGCCAGCCACTCGGTCAAGTCAGGGCACTCAAGCGCTTCGCGTACGAGATGCCCCCTACTCGGGGTATCGGCCGTCACCTTGAGCGCAGGATCGCGCACGTTGGTGACCGCTGCCACACGCCCACGGCGATGCACCGCCAGCCAGCCGCCGCCAGCCTCGAGGTCACGGCCACCGACGATGTCGGGCGCCCCCTTCCAGATCTCGAGCGGTGCCGTCGGCCGCTGATGGAATTCGTCGCGGTTGGCTATCAGCCGCAGCGGCACGGACGTTCCCGGACGGAAGTCGAAGGCGATGAGACACATGGGGTGACGTTCAGTCCCGCGGTGGCAACAGATGCGCCAGCTGCCATTCGCTCAGCCGCGTGAACAGATGGCTGCGCACCGCAGCTGGCGTGTTCAGGGCAAGGGTTTCACGCACCAGCGCCTTGGCGGCATCGAGGGAGACCCGGCGTATCGCCGCCCTGACACGCGGCAGGCTGGGGGCATTCATGGAGAGCGAGTCGAAGCCCATGCCCATCAGCAGCAGCGCCCCGGCCGGGTCGCCGGCCAGCTCACCGCACACCGAGATAGGCTTCTTCAGCCGTGCCGACTCCTCGGCCAGGCGCGCCATGGCGCACAGCACGGCCGGATGACAGGCGTCGTAGAGACTCGCCACGCGGGGGTTGTTGCGATCCACTGCCAGCAGGTACTGAGTCAGGTCGTTGCTGCCGACGGAGAAGAAGTCGGCACGCTCGGCCAGGGCGTCCAGTTGATAAAGCGTGGCCGGTACTTCCAGCATGACGCCGACCTTGGGTCGCGGCGTCACGATGCCCTCCTCGCCCAGCTCGCGAATGGCACGATCGAGCAGGCGCAGCGCATCGTCGACCTCGTCGACGTTGGTCACCATGGGCAGCAGGACCTGCAGGTTGTCGAGCCCCTGGGAGGCGCGCAGCATGGCACGCAATTGCACCATCAACACTTCGGGGTGATCGAGGGTGACACGGATGCCACGCCAGCCGAGGAAGGGGTTGGCCTCCTCGATTGGGAAATAGGGCAGGTCCTTGTCGCCGCCGATATCCAGCGTGCGCATCACCACCGGCAGCGGCGCGAAGCTCTCCAACTGATCGCGATAGAGTCGCGCCTGCTCCTGCTCGCCCGGGAAGCGCTCGGCGATCATGAAGGGCACTTCGGTGCGATACAGCCCTACGCCGCTGATACGCTTCTTGAGCGATACCGTGGTATCGATGGCCAGGCCGGTATTGACCATCAGCGGCATGACGTGGCCATCCGGGGTTTCGCTGGGCAGGTCCTGCTCGTGCTCGAGCACTTCGACCAGCGCCGCCTCTTCGGCGATCAAACTCCGATAGCGGGTCTTGAGTTCGTCCGTTGGCCGCACGAACAGGCGCCCACGGTGTCCATCGAGCACCACCTCGGCCCCGGAGAGGCGCGGCAACGGCAGGTCGACCATGCCCAGCACGGTGGGAACCCCCATGGCGCGCGCGACGATCGCCACGTGGGAAGTGCTCGAGCCACGCACCGACACCAGCCCGGCAAGCCGCTCCCTCGGCACCTCTCCCAGCGTGGCGACGCTGATCTCGTCGCCCACCAGGATGGTGCTCTCGGGGAAGTTACCGGGGATCTGCGGCGTCTCTTCCTGGAGGTGGGCCAGCACCCGTCGACCCAGATCGCGCACGTCGGCGGCCCGTTCGCGCAGGTAGTCGTCATCGACCCGCTCCAGATACTGCACGTGGCGGCGTACCACGTCGGCCAGGGCACCGGGCGCCCACTGCCCTTCACGAATGCGCTTCTCCACTTCCTGGGAGAGCGCCGCCTCGCTGAGCATCTGCTGGTAGACCTCGAACAGGGCCAGCTCCTGGGCCGAGATGCGGCTGGCCAGGCGCTCGCCCGCTGCGCGAATCTCCTCGCGCACGCGCTCGATGGCCTCCTTGAGGCGCACGATCTCGTATTCGACATCGGTCGGGATCAGGTCGGGCACGCTGTCCAGGTCGGCCAGCGGCGCCACCACCACCACCTCACCGATGGCCATGCCGGGCGAGGCGGCAACGCCGATAAACAGTGCCTGCCCCCCTGGCAAGGCGGGCCGACTGAGGCTACCGGTCGCCAGGGCATGCGCCAGTACGCCGGCAAGCTGCGCCCCCATGGTGATGAGGAAGGCTTCGTCTTCTTCGTCGTAGCGGCGCTTCTCCGCCTGCTGCACGACAAGCACCCCGAGCATGCGGCGCTGATGGATGATCGGCACACCGAGGAAACTGGAGTAGCGCTCCTCGCCGGTGGCTTTGAAGTAGCGAAAGCGCGGATGTGAGGGAGCATCCTCGAGATTGAGCGGCTCCTCACGTTCGGCCACCAGGCCGACCAGGCCCTCGCCCACCCTCAGGCTCACGTGCCCCACTGCCTGGCTGTGCAGACCGATGGTTTCCATCAGCACGAGTTCCTGGGTCTCGCCATCATGAAGATAAAAGGAGCACACGTCGGTGTGCATGGCCTTGCGGATACGACGAACCATGGTCGCCAGTGCCGCATCGAGATTGCGAGCCCCATTGACTTCCTGTATGACCCGGCGCAGCACCTCCAGCATCGGCGTCTTGCTTTCCATTGTTGTCTTCCCTCGCCTGGCTGAGGAATCAAGACCAAGCACCGTCACCCGAGGAGGACGAAGCTTCGTAACGGGGCCCTGCGTCGCCCCTCATGTCGTGCCTACCCGCTGCTGCCTTCGACCAGCGGATGCCTTCGCTCAGCGACCTTCGAGGGCCAGCCGCTGCGCTCGCGGGGAAAGCTCGCTCAGCGCGCGGCGATACACCTCGCGCTTGAATGGCACCACTTGGCCCAGCGGATACCAATAGCTGACCCAGCGCCAATTATCGAACTCGGGCTTTTCCGAGCCATCCATGCAGATGCGGTTCTCCTGGCAGCGAATCCGCAGCAGGAACCACTTCTGCTTCTGGCCGATACAGACCGGCCTGGAATTCATGCGCACCATGCGTCGCGGCAGGCGATAGCGCAGCCATCCCCGGGTACAGGCCAGTAGCTCGACGTCATCGGCGGTCAGGCCGATTTCCTCCTCCAGCTCACGATAGAGCGCCTGTTGCGGTGTTTCGGTTGACTTGATGCCTCCCTGGGGAAACTGCCACGCATTCTGTCCAACCCGACGCGCCCAAAGCAGTTGCCCTCTGGCGTTGGCAATGATGATGCCAACGTTGGGGCGAAAGCCGTCAGCGTCGATCACGGACGTCACCTTGTGAAATACGTCATTGAGAGCATTCTTCCACAATGGCGCGAAGCGCATCAATACAAGCTTCAGGCAGGACGCTCTCGCCTGGCGGCGCCAGACGAGAGAAAAAGCACTGCCAGGCTTAGCAGCACGGGGCGTTGTCTGACATAATCGCCAGCTTTCACGCAATGCAGCATGACATTACGACAACTCACCACATCGCAAGGGGTAAGCCGTGAGTCTGGCCATCTTCGATCTGGACAACACCCTGCTCTCCATCGACAGCGACCACGCCTGGGGCGAATTCCTGCTCGAACAGGGCGCGGTGGATGCCGAGGCCTACCGTGAAGCCAACGACCGCTTCATGGCCGACTACGAAGCGGGTACGCTGGATATCCACGCCTTCCTGGCCGTGGCACTCAGGCCGCTGGCCGAGAACAGCCCGGAGCAGCTCGCGGCCTGGCACCAACAGTTCATGGCGAGCAAGGTCGAGCCCAGCATCCTGCCCAAGGGCGAGGAGCTGCTCGCACGCCATCGCAGCCGGGGCGACACCCTGCTGATCATCACCGCCACCAACCGCTTCATTACCGGCCCCATTGCACAACGGCTGGGCGTGGACCACCTGATCGCCGTGGAACCGGAGGTTCGCGACGGCCGCTATACCGGCAACGTCAGCGGCACCCCGAGCTATCGCGAAGGCAAGGTGAAGCGGCTGGAAGAGTGGCTGGCGGACAAGGACCTGACCCTGGACGACGCCTGGTTCTACAGCGACTCGCACAACGACCTGCCGCTGCTGCAACTGGTGGAGCACCCGGTGGCGGTGGACCCCGACCCCACCCTGCGCGAAGAAGCCGAAAAGCGCGGCTGGCGGATCATGAGCCTGAGGGACTGAACGGCTTCGCCGGTTCATGAATCGTAGACGAAAAACCCCGAAGGCGACCCTTCGGGGTTTTCTTATCTCTTACGTCTTATTTCTTAGCCCAGCAAATGCTCGACGGCGGCGCGCTCTTCTCTCAGCTCGTCTTCCGTGGCCTTCATCTTGGCGCGGCTGAACTCGTCGATCTCCAGGCCCTGGACGATCTCGTAGTCGCCGTTCTGACAACGCACCGGGTAGGAGTAGATGATGCCTTCCTCGATGCCGTAGCTACCGTCGGAGGGGATCGCCATGCTCACCACCTGGTCGGTACCCAGCGCCCAGTCGCGCATGTGGTCGATGGCGGAGGAAGCGGCAGAGGCGGCGGAAGAGGCACCGCGCGCCTTGATGATCGCCGCGCCGCGCTGCTGCACGGTGGGGATGAAGTCGTTCTCATACCAGTCGCGCTCGACCAGGTCGAAGGCCGGCTTGCCGGCCACCTTGGTGTGGGCCAGATCCGGGTACTGGGTGGCGCTGTGGTTACCCCAGATGATCATGCTCTCGACGTCGGTGACACGCTTGCCGGTCTTCTGCGCCAGCTGGGTCAGGGCGCGGTTGTGGTCCAGGCGGGTCATCGCCGTGAACTGGCGCGGGCTGAGGTCGGGTGCGTTGCAGGAAGCGATCAGGGCGTTGGTGTTGGCCGGGTTGCCCACCACCAGCACACGCACGTTGCGGCTGGCGTTGTCGTTGAGCGCCTTGCCCTGGACGGAGAAGATCGCTGCGTTGGCCTCCAGCAGATCCTTGCGCTCCATGCCCGGGCCGCGCGGACGGGCACCGACCAGCAGGGCGAAGTCGACATCCTTGAAGGCCACGTTGGGGTCGTCGGTGGCGACGATGTCCTGCACCAGCGGGAAGGCGCAATCGTTGACTTCCATCACCACGCCGCTGAGCGCGTCCATCGCCTGGGGAATTTCGAGCAGTTGGAGAATGACGGGCTGATCCGGACCCAGCATGTCGCCTGCCGCGATACGGAAGATAAGGGAGTAGCTGATCTGGCCAGCACCGCCGGTAATGGCAATACGTACGGGATCTTTCATTGTTGCTCCTTCGGTTGAGCCACCTGAGGACGAGCCTGGCAGATGCATATCCACCCAGGCCGAAATCCGGACCGCCAAGATGGTATGCCTGCACTGCACAAAACTCAATCCGACCTCTGGTTAGCCCCCCCCTAACACAATAGCTCTTCGAGGTGACTGATACCCTAAGGCACATGCGCTATCATGCTTTGCCGAATAAGCTAATGCCGAATTCAATCAGGGAAGGCCGCATGTCGAAACGCCCCCCCATTTCCACCCTGCTGGCCGCCCTGATGCTGCTGGTACTCCTGCTGTGGCTGGCGCTCGGTGACTTCCAGCGCTTCCAGCAGCAGGCACCCAGCGTCGAAGCACCTCCCGGCGAAATACTGCCGCGGGTCGAGTACCGCATTAGCCAGGCCACGCCCTACATGCCGCAGCGGGTGGTCCAGGGCCAGTTGGAAGCCTTTCGCGAGGTCGAGCTGCGCAGCCGTCATGCCGGGCGCGTCGTCGAACTGCCGGTGGCCCAGGGCACGGCGGTGGAAGCCGGCACGGCGCTGCTGACCCTGTCACGCGACGCGCTGGAGGCCCAGCTGGAACGCGCCGAAGCTCAGCTCGAGCTGGCCCGAGCCGAGCTCACCGGGGCCAACAATCTGCGCCAGCGCGACCTGATCTCCCAGCCCGAATTGCTGCGACTGCAAAGCAGTGTCAGCGTGGCCGCAGCGGAACTGGCCGAGCTGCGCCAGGCGCTCGACGAAACCCGCCCTGCGGCCCCCTTCGACGGCGTGCTCGATCGTCTCTACGTGGAGTTGGGTGAAGTACTCCAGATCGGCGACGCCTATGCCCGCCTGGTCGATGATCGTCGCCTGACGGCCATCGCCTGGGTGGCCCAGCGCGATGCCCACGATCTGCGCCCCGGCCTGCCCGCCGAAGTCCGGCTGCTGGACGGCAGCCGCCTCTCCGGCGAACTGACCCACGTGTCCAGTCGTGCCGACGAGGCCACACGCTCCTTCTATGTCGAAGCCGAGTTCGACAATCCGGAGCGCCGCCGTCTGGCCGGCGCCAGCGCCACCCTAGCAATCAACCTGCCCGAGCGCGAGGTACATCGCCTCTCCCCCGCCCTGCTCGAACTGGACACCGAGGGGCGGCTGCGGGTCAAGCATCTGGATGACGACGATCGCGTGGTAACCACGCCCATCAGCCTGGTTGCCGCCGATGCTACGGAGGCCCGCGTTGCCGGGCTGCCCGAGACGATCCGGCTGATCACCCTGGGCAGTGGCTTCGTCGCGCCCGGTGACGGTGTCATCGCCATGCCTGCGGCAAACCCCACCGAGCATGACGGCAGCGCGGAGTCACCCTGATCATGCGTACCCTGATCGAAGCCGCCCTGGGCCGGTCGCGCACCACCTTGCTGCTGCTGTTCGCCCTGTTGATGGCGGGCCTGGCTGCCTGGCAGGCAGTGCCCAAGGAGGCCAACCCGGACGTTCCCATTCCCATCATCTACGTCTCGCTGGCGCTGGAAGGGGTGAGCCCCGAGGATGGCGAACGTTTGCTGGTGCGCCCCATGGAGCAGGAGCTGCGCACCATCGAGGGCGTGCGCAAGATGACCGCCCAGGCAAGCGAAGGCCATGCCGCCGTCACCCTGGAGTTCGACGCCGGCTTCGACCCGCGCCAGGCGCTGGCCGACGTGCGCGAGCGGGTCGACATCGCCAATGCTGCGCTGCCCGACGAGGCCGAGGAGCCGCGGGTATTCGAGGTCAACGTCGGCCTGTTTCCGGTACTGACGCTGGGGCTCTCGGGACCTATCGAAGAGAATCGCAGACTGGCCATCGCCCGTCAGTTGCAGGACGCCTTCGAAGGCGTACCCGAAGTACTCGAGGTCGAGATCGGCGGCGAGCGCGAGGAGCTGATGGAGATCGTCATCGACCCGCTGGTGCTCGACAGCTACGGCGTGGACTTCGACACCCTGTTCAACCTGATCACGCGCAACAACCGCCTGGTCGCGGCCGGTAGCCTGGACACCGGCGCCGGCCGCACCCCGGTGAAGGTACCCGGCGTGATCGAGTCCCTCGACGACGTGCTCAGCATGCCGGTCAAGGTCGATGGCGACCGGGTGGTGACCTTCGCCGACGTGGGCTGGATCCACCCCACCTTCAAGGAGCCAGAGGGCTTCGCCCGCATCGACGACGAGCCGGCCCTGGTGCTGGAGATCTCCAAGCGCGCCGGCGCCAACCTGATCGCCACCATCGAAGGCGTACGCAACATTCTCGCCGAAGCCGCCCCGCTGCTGCCCGACGAACTCTCCATCACCACGATCATGGACCAGTCGGTCACCGTGGAGCAGATGCTCTCGGAGCTGCTCAACAACGTGGTCACTGCCGTGGTGCTGGTACTGATCGTGATCCTGGCAGCGATGGGCGTGCGCTCGGCGCTGATGGTGGGCCTGACCATCCCCGGCGCCTTTCTCACCGGCATCCTGCTGATCTGGGCGGTCGGCTACACGCTCAACATCGTGGTGCTGTTCGCATTGATCCTGGTGGCCGGCATGCTGGTGGACGGCGCCATCGTGGTCAGCGAGCTGGCCGACCGTCACCTGCGCGAAGGCCAGCCACCCCGGCAAGCCTGGATCAATGCTGCCGCCCGCATGAGCTGGCCGGTGATCGCTTCTACCGCTACCACCCTCGCGGTTTTCATCCCGCTGCTGTTCTGGCCCGGTGTAGTGGGAGAGTTCATGAAGTACCTGCCGGCCACGGTGATCCTGTGCCTGCTCGCTTCACTGGCCATGGCGCTGATCTTCCTGCCCACCCTGGGCAGCGTGTTCAGCGTACGCGCCAGCAGGGCCGTGCACGGGGAGGAGATGATCACCGCCGGCGGGCGCCTGTATCGCGCCACCCTCGCCCGACTGCTGGCCCACCCCGGCATGACGCTGCTGATCGCCCTGCTGCTGATGGCGTTGATCTTCGTCGGCTATGGCCGCTTCAACCACGGCGTGGAGTTCTTCCCCGACGTCGAGCCGGAGAATGCCCAGGTCGTGATCCGCTCGCGGGGCGACTTCTCCGCCCTGGAGAAGGACGCCATCGTGCGCCGGGTCGAGGCGCGCCTGACCGGCATGAGCGAGGTGCAGGCGCTCTATGCCCGCTCCTACGCCATCCCCAACGAACAGCTGGGCAGCGACGTGATCGGCGTGGTGCAGTTCCAGTTGATCGACTGGCAGGAGCGTCGCCCGGCCCGGGTGATCATGAGCGAGATGGCCGAACGCACCGCCGACCTGCCCGGCGTGGTGCTGGAGTTCCGCGAGCAGGAGCAGGGGCCGGGAGGCGGCAAGCCCATCGTGCTCGAGGTCAGCGCGCAGCAGAACGCTGCCAGCGAGGCAGCCGTGGAGGCCATTCGCCAGGAGATGGAGCGGCTCGGTGGCTTCCGTGACATCGAGGACAACCGCAGCCTCCCCGGCGTCGAGTGGCGGCTCAACGTGGACCGCGCCGCCGCTGCTCGTATGGGCGCCGACGTGGCCGCGGTGGGCAGCGCCGTGCAACTGGTCACCAACGGGCTGCAGGTGGCCACCTATCGCCCCGCCCACGCCCCCGACGAGGTCGACATCCGCGTCCGCTTCCCGCATTCCTGGCGCCATCTCGATCAGTTGGATCGGTTGACGCTCAATACCTCCCGCGGCCAGGTACCGGTTTCTCATTTCGCCAGCCTGGAGCCTGCGCCCAGGGTGGGCACGCTGCACCGGATCGACGGCCAGCGGGCCATCACCCTGGAAGCGGACGTGGCCACCGGCTACCAGCCCGACGAACGCCTTCGCGCACTGCTGGCGGCATTGGGCCCGCCCCCCGAGGGCGTACGAGTCAATGTCGCCGGCGAACAGGAGGATCAGGAGGAGGCCAGCCGTTTCCTGATGACGGCTTTCTTCGTCGCGATCGGGCTGATGCTGCTGATACTCGTCACCCAGTTCAACAGCCTCTACCAGGCGCTGCTGGTGCTCTCGGCGATCGTATTCTCCACCGCGGGGGTGCTCATGGGGCTGCTGATCAACGGCCAGCCGTTCGGCATCGTCATGGTGGGCATGGGCATCATCGCCCTGGCGGGCATCGTGGTGAACAACAACATCGTATTGATCGACACCTATAACGAGCTGCGCCAGGCGGGACTGGCTCCCGTCGATGCCGCGCTGGAAGCCGGCGGCCTGCGCCTGCGCCCGGTGCTGCTCACCGCCATCACCACCGTGCTGGGCCTGATGCCGATGGTGCTGGAAATCAACGTCAACCTGTTCGCCCCGAGCCTGGGCATCGGCGCCCCCTCGACCCAATGGTGGACACAGCTCTCGAGCGCGATTGCCGGCGGGCTTGTATTCGCCACTGGCCTGACGCTGCTACTGACGCCTTGCATGCTGGTGCTGTGGCAGCGCCGCCCGGCACGTGAAGCGGCCGAGCCCGCCGAGGCGTGACGAAGCACGACCCAAATGGGTTGGGGTTCATCAAGGAAACCCAGCCACTGGCGCACCGTGGCGATTGGGGAACACCCGGCGCACACCGCTGGGCTCCGGGGTATAGCCCAGGATCTCCTGAGAGTATGCGGTAGGTGAGGCACTGGCTGGCTTCGACGCGCAGGTCATATCATTCCCAGGGCGAGGGAATGATCCCCTCATCAATTCGTCGCTGAGTCTGGCTGCGAAAGGTGGCCGGATCGCCCTCCACCTCCTCAGCCCACGCCGATTCCACGATGGGCGCATGGAAATCCCGGCTGCGATCGCGGCCGCAGACGTTGCAGCTGGCGCGCCACCAGACGTAGACCTCGCCCTCACCGGAGAAGCCGGCCATAAGGTAATGGCGGTAATCGGGTGGAGGATAATCCCGGTACCACTGTTGCAGCAGGGCATCCGTATTTGGCAGTTCCAGGTCGATCTCGTAGAAGGTCTGGGTGCGGTAGGAGAACCAGCGCGCCTGCATCGACTGCGCTGCGGGAAGAGGCGTTCCGAAGATAACAGTTGAGTTAGGGCTAGGAGGACGGCGCTCGAACCCTTCACTCAGACCTCCAACCGGCCCTCCCCAGGCATGGTTGAAAGACAAATCTTCCACCCATACCGGCCAACCACGAGGCCCACCCACGGTCTGGAGCATGAATTCGTAGCGCCGTAGCTCCGGCTGGGGCTCCGCCTCGCAGGCGGCGATTAATAGCAGCAGAGCTAGCAGCAGCGCAGGGCGCAGGCGGGCCATCCATGGCCTAGGCATCCTGGGACTCCTGCTGGGCCACCATCGGCACGCCGTGAAGATTGGGAAATACCCGGCGCTTGCCACGAGGCTCCGGCGCATGGGCGAAGCGCTCTCTAACGGTGTACGGGTGCTGGCGGTGGGAAGTATGGATGTAGCCGGCAAAGTGTTCGTCCGAGACGTCAGCTATTACCATGGCGAAGGTATTATCCCTTCCTCTACTCGTCGCTGAGTTTGGCTGCGAAAGGTGGAGGGGTCGCCTTCGACTTCCTCGGCCCACGCCGACTCTACGATGGGCGCATGGAAATCCCGGCTGCGGTCGCGGCCGCAGGTGCTGCAGTAAGCCTGCCACCAGACGTAGACTTCGCCCTCACCGGAGAACCCGACTATAAGATAATGTCGATAATTAGGTGGTGGATAGTCCCGATACCACTGTTGCATACGGACATCCGTTCCCGGCAGTGCCAGGTCGATTTCGTAAAAGGCCTGGGTGCGGTAGGAGAACCAGCGTGCCTGCATCGATTGTGGAACAGGAAGATGAGTTCCAAAAACAGCGGTTCTGTTCCCTCTTGGCGGGTCGCGATCAAATCCTTCACTCAAACCGCCAACCGGGGCTCCCCAGGCATGGTTGAAAGTCAAATCTTCTACCCATACCGGCCAACCACGAGGCCCACCTACGGTCTGAAGCATAAACTCGTAGCGCCGCGGTTCTGGCTCCGCCTCGCAGGCGGCGGTCAATAGCAGCAGCGCCAGCAGCAGCGCAGTGAGCAAGCGAGTCGTCCATGGCCTAGACATCCTGCGGCTCCTGCTGGGCCACCATCGGCACGCCGTGAAGATTGGGAAATACCCGGCGCTTGCCACGAGGCTCCGGCGCATGGGCGAAGCGCTCTCTCAGGCTGTACGGGTGCTGCCGGTGAGACGTATGGATGTAGCCGGCAAAGTGTTCGTCCGAGACGTCAGCTATTACCACGGCGAAGGGATCACACCCTCGTTGACGTATTCCTGGGTTCGGTTGCGATACCGTCCCGGATCCCCTTCCGCCTCCTCGGCCCACGCCGATTCCACGATGGGTGCATGGAAATCCCGGCTGCGGTCGCGGCCGCAGACAGTACAGCGAGCTCGCCACCAGACGTAGACCTCGCCCTCACCGGAGAAGCCGGCCATAAGGTAATGGCGGTAATCCGGCGGCGGATAGTCCCGGTACCACTGTTGCAGCAGGGCATCCGTATTTGGCAGTTCCAGGTCGATCTCGTAGAAGGTCTGGGTGCGGTAGGAGAACCAGCGTGCCTGCACTGAAGACGGAGCGGGCATGGGCCGAGACAAAACGGCGGTCGCCCCCCCCGAGGGAGGCCGCTTGTCGAAGCCGCCGCCCAGATTCCCCCCTGGCGACCACCACGTATGGTCGAAGGTCAACTCTTCCACCCACACTGGCCAACCCGTGGGACCACCATTGAGCTGTATCGCAAAGTCATAACGTCGCGGCTCAGGCTCCGCCTCGCAGGCGGCGGTCAATAGCAGCAGTGCCAGCAGCAGCGCAGTGAGCAAGCGAGTCGTCCATAACCTAGGCATCCTGCGGCTCCTGCTGGGCCACCTTCGGCACGCCGTGAAGATTGGGAAATATCCGGCGCTTGCCACTGGGCTCCGGGGCGTGGGCGAAGTGGTCTCTCAGGCTATACGACTGCTGGCGGTGAGAGGTATGGATGTAGCCGGCAAAGTGTTCGTGCGACATGTCCAGCATCCACTGTCGCCCGCGTCGTCGGCCGCTTTGCCACCAGTCATCGATCAGGGTTTGCAGCTCGGCGGGAATGGCATGATCCGGATCGGTGTCGTCCAGATCACGCAAAGGCACCCAGGCTCGCTTTGCTTCGTCATGCATCTGGTGCAGGGCATAGATGGCCAGCTCCTTGCGTGTGGCGCGCCGCTCGACCTCGAGTACGTCCATGCCATCCACGCGGATGTCGAGCCCCCTTGCCTGCGCCTCCGCCTGGGCCCGGCGAATCGTCTCCCCATTGGCCCCCAGCCCACCCCGGCGGCGCACGATTAGTTCCTCAAGATTGGCGAAGTCCGCCTCGTGCCTGGGGTTCTCATAGCCGCCGCCGATGTCGGCGTGCACTCCCGGCAGGGCGATCTCGGCGAAGTTGCCGGGATGGCTGCCCTGGGCATCGGCAATGCTGTTGAGCGGGAAGTTGCGGCGGATCTCGTGATGGGCAGTAAGCTGCACCACCCGCGCGGCGCTGCCCGAGGCGAGGTAGAGATCGAAGTCGAGGTTTTCGGCGTTGCCGGGCCAGTAGAAGCTGCCCACGGTATCGAACAGCCCCACGAAGCGCACCTGTGCGAAGGGGATCGGCGAGGGCGGAAAGGCCGGAATGAGGCGCAACGGCGGCCGATACTCGCCGATGCGGAAATCCGGCACCGTCACGCTTTCCGGCCCGCTGAGCTGGAAGTCCGGCACCAGCAGGGTTTCCGGCCAGCGATGGATCAGGTTGACGAAGTGCCGGGCCAGGGCCGCGCCGCGGCTGAAGCCGAACACGTCGAAGGTCACCAGCGAATCGCGAGGGTTGGCCTCCAGAATCTCGCGGACCTCGTTCAACGCCTGCTCGATACGCGCATGGCCGCCCGCCGGGCCGACGCCGCTGCCCATGCCGATGGCATCCTCGGGGGCCACGAAGCCATCCTCGCTTTCTTGACCGGTAATGGTGCCTACACCCTGGATATAGACTCGATGGTAATCGCCATCGTCACCGTCGTACCGATACAGATCATGCAGCTTCGCCACGTTGGTGATATCGCGGTCGGGCAGGTGGCGATCGTTGTGCATGTTGTTGCCGGTGCCATCGAAGAACACGCCGATCTGCAGGTGGCGCGGCTGAGCGGGAGGCGTTTCCGGCACCGGTGGCGGCGGGGAGGGCCTCGGCTCGGGCGTGGGGGTGGGGCGCGCCACGCCAACGTCACCGAAGCGTTGCAGCGAGGCTATGGCCTGCGGTCCCAGCCCCCGGGCGTTCAGGCGCGGGAGGTTCCATTCGATCAGGCTCGTGGAGCCCCGCAGGAATGCCCCGGATAGACTCGCGCGCCACTGCTCGCCGTTCCACTCGACCAATGGGCAGAAGGGGCGGTCGAAACCGTCGTTCAGGACCAGCAGCAGGTCACCGTCCCGGACCGCCTTGACGATCGTTCGGATCGCCTTTTCCTTGTCCGGAAACAGATCGTAGCCGCCTGCCCTTTTATACAATTGGGAGAGACTTTCGCCGCCGTGCTCCCTCGATAGCTTGCTTTCGACCTTGCTCGCAGCGAAGGTGGGCAACTCGATGAAGGGAAGATCGATATCCCTGACGTCATGGCGTCGAATGAGTTTCCAGAACACTGCCCTCTCCCCCTTCCTGGCTTCCCTAAAACGGAAAGTGAATTAGGGTATCGGGCTGGTGAAGGGCGACGCTATGGCCGATTTCCTACAAAAGCCATGGTCAAAGGCTTAATTCAGTGTACGAATATCGCCCGCCGGCAACACCCGACACGTCAGGCGGCCAAGCCCACCGAGGAATGAGCCGCATCGACGCATGAATGAAAAACGCCGCCCCGGAACTCGATCCGGCGCGGCGCCTGAGGAATCGGCCAGAAGACCAGGCGGCTATTCGGCCTGGACTTCCTTCTGTGGCGTATGCGCCGCGTGCAGGCGGGCAATCAGTTGGTCTTCCAGGGCAAAGCGCTCGGTCAGACCCTTGGCCAGGCGATCGAGCCAGGCGGGCAGGCGCGGCAGGAAGTGCTGACAGCGCACGGGGGTGGAATAGTCGGCATCGAACGACAGGACAAGCTCGGTGGAGAGTTCCAGTCGCTCCAGCAGCTTACCGGCTATTTCCAGCGCGTCATGATCCTCGAAGGCGTTGGCCTCCTCACGCAACTGCGGGTAGATCTCGAAGTGGCCAGCGCTGATATAGTCCATCAGCAACTCGCTGAAGCGATCGATCTGCGACTTGCTTACAGCCTCCAGCTCGGTATCGCAGGCCTCCTTGAGTTCAAGGAAACTGACCAGCAGTTCACGGCGCTCATCGAGCCATCGGTCGATCAACTGATGCACGCCACCCCAGCGCTCCCTGGCTGTCTTGCACTCTTCCAGCATCGTGAGCCTCCTTCCCTTTTGAAGCCTGTTGCAGCTCGTCGGACCCGCCGAGCCTCGAGCCTGAAGACCCAGACTCGCCGTTGCTACCCTGCGTGTCAATCCTTAGGCGAGCGAAAAATTTCACTTCATGCCGATAATGTTCAAGCTTGAAATTTTAAGCTTGAAGTAATTTATTCCAGGGTCTAGCCTGAGACTCAGTACAACAACGACACGGTTCCAAGCCATGAGAATCGCCTGCCTCGGCGGCGGCCCTGCGGGGCTCTACTTCGCCATCAGCATGAAGCTGCACGACCCTGCCCATCAGATCGTGGTGATCGAACGCAACCGCCCCGACGACACCTTCGGCTGGGGCGTGGTGCTCTCCGACGAGACGCTCGACAACCTGGCCGCAAACGACGCCGTGAGCGCGGCGCGCATACGCGAGCACTTCGCCTACTGGGACGACATCGCCGTGATCCACGACGGCGTGAAGACGGTCTCCACCGGCCACGGCTTCTGCGGCATCGGCCGCCACCAGCTGCTCATTCTGCTGCAGCAGCGCGCCCAGGAACTCGACATAGAGCTGCGCTTCGAGAGCGACATTCCCGAGGAGCGCATCGACGACCTGCGCCGCGAGTTCGACCTGGTGCTGGCCGCCGATGGGCTCAACTCACGTACCCGCCAGCGCTACGCCGAGCATTTCCTGCCCGACATCGAGGTGCGCGCCTGCAAGTTCGTCTGGCTCGGCACCCACCAGACCTTCAACGACGCCTTCACCTTCATCTTCGAGAAGACCGAGCACGGCTGGGTGTGGGCCCACGCCTATCAGTTCGATGCCGATACCGCGACCTTCATCGTCGAATGCAGCGAAGCCACCTGGCAGGCCTTCGGCTTCGGCGAGATGAGCCAGCAGGAATCCATTGCCGTGTGCGAGCGAATCTTCGCCCGGCATCTGGATGGCCATGCGCTGATGACCAACGCCCACCATATCCGCGGCTCGGCCTGGATCAACTTCCCCCGCGTACTGTGCGAGCGCTGGAGCTTCGACAACGTGGTGCTGATGGGCGATGCCGCGGCCACCGCACACTTCTCCATCGGCTCGGGCACCAAGCTGGCGCTGGAGAGCGCCATCGCGCTCGCCGAATACCTGCACAGCGAGCCCGACATGGCCAGCGCCTTCGCCCGCTACGAGGAGGAGCGCCGCACCGAGGTACTGCGCCTGCAGTCGGCGGCGCGCAACTCCACCGAGTGGTTCGAGCAGGTGGAGCGCTACCTCGACCTCGACCCGGTGCAGTTCAACTACTCGCTGCTGACCCGCTCCCAGCGCATCAGCCATGAGAACCTGCGCCTGCGCGACCCACAGTGGCTGGAAAGCGCCGAGCGTTGGTTCCAGGCCCAGGCTGGCAACGAAGGCTCCCGCCGGGCGCCCATGTTCGCCCCTTTCAAGCTGCGCGAGATGACGCTGGCCAATCGGGTGGTGGTCTCGCCCATGGCCCAGTACAAGGCCGTGGACGGACGGCCCACAGACTGGCACTTCGTGCACTATGCCGAGCGCGCCAAGGGCGGTGCCGGGCTGGTCTATATCGAGATGACCTGCGTCTCGCCCGAGGGCCGCATCACGCCGGGCTGCCCAGGGCTCTATGCGCCCGAACACGAGGCGGCGTGGAAGCGGCTGTGCGATTTCGTCCACGCCGAGACGTCGGCCAAGCTCTGTGCCCAGATCGGCCATTCCGGGCCCAAGGGTTCGACCCAGCTCGGCTGGCAGGAGATGGACGCGCCGCTGGCCGAGGGCAACTGGCCGATCATGGCGGCCTCCGCCGTGCCCTGGTCGGAGCGCAACCAGGTGCCCAAGGCGATGGATCGCGCCGACATGGACCGGGTGCGCGACGAGTTCGTCGCCGCCGCACACATGGCCGAGTGCGCCGGCTTCGACATGCTCGAGGTGCACGCCGCCCACGGCTACCTGCTGTCGTCGTTCATCACGCCGCTGACCAACCGTCGCGAAGACGAATACGGCGGCTCGCTTTCGAACCGCATGCGCTACCCCCTGGAGGTGATCCGCGCGGTGCGCCAGGCATGGCCCGCCCACAAGCCGCTGTCGGTGCGCATCTCGGCCAACGACTGGGTCGGCGACGAAGGCGTGACGCCTGACGAAGCGGTGGAAATCGCGCGCCTGTTGAAGGCCGCCGAGGTCGACATCGTCGACGTCTCCGCCGGGCAAACCTCGACCCGCGCCAAGCCGATGTACGGCCGCATGTTCCAGACCCCCTTCTCGGATCGTATCCGCAATGAGACCGGCATGCCGACCATGGCGGTGGGCAACATCTACCAGGCCGATCACGTCAATTCGATCCTGATGGCCGGCCGTGCCGACCTGGTGTGCCTGGCCCGGCCGCACTTGGCCGATCCCTACTGGACGCTGCACGCCGCCGCCGGCATCGGCGACGGCGAGTGCGACTGGCCGGCACCCTACCGCGCCGGACGCGACCAATTGCAGCGCCTGGCCGAGCGCGGCGAGGGCTGGACATGAGCATGAATGGGAACGTCACGATGCAGGGCAAGCACGTAGTGATCACCGGCGGCGGCAGCGGTATCGGTGCCGATATGGCACAGGCCTTCGCCGAGGCCGGTGCCAATGTCGTCATTACCGGGCGTCGGGCCGGGCCGCTCGAAGAGGTGGCTGCTCGCCACCCGGCGATCTCCTTCGCTGTCGCCGACGTCACCCAGGAAGATGACATGGCATCGCTGTTCGACCATCTCGGCCAGGTCGATGTCGTGATCGCCAACGCCGGGGCGGCGGAGAGTTCACCGCTGGCCAGGACCGAGCTCGACCAGTGGCGGCGCATGCTGGAGGTCAACCTGACCGGCGTATTCCTCACCCTGCGCGAAGGGCTGAAGCACCTGCGCGACGGTGGGCGACTGATCGCCGTGGCCTCCACTGCCGGGCTCAAGGGCTACGCCTACGTGGCGCCCTACTGCGCCGCCAAGCACGGCGTGGTGGGACTGGTGCGCGCCCTGGCCCAGGAGGTGTCGGGCCGCGATATCACCGTCAATGCGTTGTGCCCCGGCTTCACCGAAACCCCGCTGCTCGAAGCCAGCGTTGCCAATATCGTAGCCAAGACCGGCCAGAGCCCGGAGCAGGCCAGGGCTCACTTGCAGTCGACCAATCCCACGGGGCGCCTGATCCAGCCCGCCGAGGTCACCGCCACGGCGCTGTGGCTGTGCGGCCCCCATAGCGGCGCCATCCACGGCCAGGCCATTTCGATCTCGGGAGGCGAAATATGACCGCCCCGCTCTCGAAGCAGGAAACCCTGAGCAAGGAGCGCCTGCGCCTGTGGCTGCGCATGCTGCGGGTAACGCGCCAGGTGGAGGCGGCGCTGCGTGAGAGGCTGCGCGTAGAGTTCGATTCCACCCTGCCGCGCTTCGACGTCATGGCTGCCCTCCTTCGCGACCGCGACGGGCTGAAGATGAATGAACTCTCCAAGCGACTGCGCGTTTCCAACGGCAACGTCACCGGCATCGTCGACCGCCTGGCCGACGACGGCCTGGTCGAGCGCATCGCTATCGAGGGCGACCGCCGCGCCACGCTGGTACGCCTGACCTCTGCCGGGCGCGACGCCTTCACCATCATGGCGGCGGCCCACGAGGGCTGGGTCGACGAGCTGCTGGAAGGTGTCAGCGCAGAGGATGCCCATCATATCGGCGAGCTGCTGCACCGCTTGCCGGCCGACACGGGAGCACAACAACGATGAAACTGGCCAAGCTGACGCCGCGTCATTTCCAGTGGCGCATGGAGGGCGAGGTGGCGGTGATCCGCCTCGACCGCCCCGAGCGCAAGAACCCGCTCACCTTCGACAGCTACGCCGAGCTGCGCGACACCTTCCGCGACCTGGTCTACGCCGAGGACGTCAAGGCGGTGGTGTTCGCCTCCAACGGTGGCAACTTCTGCTCCGGCGGCGACGTGCACGAAATCATCGCCCCGCTGGTCGGGCGCGACATGAAGGGGCTGCTCGAATTCACCCGCATGACCGGCGATCTGGTCAAGGCGATGATCCACTGTACCAAGCCGGTGATCAGCGCCGTCGACGGCGTCTGCGTCGGCGCCGGCGCCATCATCGCCATGGCCTCGGACATCCGCTTCGCCACGCCACAAGCCAGCACCGCCTTCCTCTTCACCCGGGTGGGTCTGGCCGGCTGCGACATGGGCGCCTGCGCCATGCTGCCACGCATCATCGGCCAGGGCCGTGCCGCCGACCTGCTCTACAGCGGTCGCAGCATGAGTGCGGAAGAGGGCCATCAATGGGGGTTCTACAACCGCCTGGTGGAAGCGGACACGCTGGAGGCCGAGGCCATCGCCTACGCCACCCGCCTGGCCCAGGGGCCCACCTTCGCTCACGGCATCACCAAGACCCAGCTCAACCAGGAGTGGTCGATGAGCCTGGAGCAGGCCATCGAGGCCGAAGCCCAGGCCCAGGCGATCTGCATGCAGACCCGCGACTTCGAGCGCGCCTACCGCGCCTTCGCCGCCAAGCAGAAGCCGGTCTTCGAGGGGGATTGATGAGCGACACGAGCTTTCTTAATTGGCCGTTCCTCGAGGCAAAACACCGCGACCTGGCCAAGCGCCTGGAGGCCTGGTGCCAGCGCGAGCTGCCCCGCGACCATAGCGACGTCGACGCCACCTGCGTCCAGCTGGTGCGCGACCTGGGCCAGGCCGGCTTTCTCGAGGGCACCGCGGGCGACGCCATCGACGTGCGCAGTCTATGCCTGATTCGCGAAACCCTGGCCCGTCACGACGGCCTGGCCGACTTCGCTTTCGCCATGCAGGGGCTGGGCACCGGGGCGATCAGCCTGTTCGGCAGTGCCGAGCAGAAGCAGTGGCTGGACAAGACCCGCCGCGGCGAGGCGCTCGCGGCCTTCGCCCTGAGCGAGCCGCGCTCGGGCTCCGACGTGGCCCAGCTCGACACCCTGGCCGAGCGCGACGGCGACGACTATCGCCTCAACGGCGAGAAGACCTGGATCTCCAACGGCGGCATCGCCGATCTCTATACCCTGTTCGCGCGCACCGGCGAGGGGCCGGGGGCCAAGGGGCTCTCCTGCTTCCTGGTACCCGCCGATACGCCGGGGCTCGATATTCGCGAGCGGCTGGAGACGATCTCGCCGCACCCGCTGGCGCGGCTCGGCTTCCGCGACATGCGCCTGCCGGCCAGCGCCATGATCGGCCAGCCCGGCCAGGGCTTTCGCATCGCCATGTCCGTGCTCGACGTGTTCCGCTCCACGGTGGGTGCCGCCGCCCTGGGTTTCGCCCGCCGCGCGCTGGACGAATCCCTCGACCGCGCCCGCAACCGCGAGCTGTTCGGCGCCAGCCTGGCCGACCTGCAGATGGTGCAGGGCCACCTGGCCGAGATGGCGTTGGACGTGGACGCCGCGGCACTGCTGGTCTATCGCGCCGCCTGGACCAAGGACATGGGCGCCGAACGCGTCACCCGCGAAGCGGCCATGGCCAAGCTCTACGCCACCGACCGCGCCCAGGACGTGATCGACAAGGCGGTGCAGCTGCACGGCGGCGATGGCGTACGCAAGGGCCACATCGTCGAGAGCCTGTATCGCGAGATCCGCGCGCTGCGCATCTACGAGGGCGCCTCGGACGTGCAGAAAGTAGTTATCGCCCGCAGTTGCTTGGCACAACAGAACAACACCCGACATGAATAAAACAGTAAGGGGGAGACGCTGTACAAATCGCCGAGCGAGATGAAGCGCAAGGCGCACGGAGCACAGGAACCGGAGCATATGGGGTATATGTGAGGATTCCGAGCACCGCGCAACGCAGCGATTCGCTCGCGCAGGCATTTGTGCAGCGTTTCCCAAGACACGCCAGACCCGTATCCCCTGTCGACGCTTCCGCGCCGCACAACAACAACGATGTACGGAGAATGGTCATGAACACACCATCGGCCCATGCCGATACCTTCACGCGGGATCGCCTGCCGCCCGCACAGGAGTGGCCAGACCTGAAGCTGGACGGCTTCGATTACCCCGAGCGCCTCAACGCCGCGGTGGAGCTGACCGACCGCTGGGTCGAGCGTGGCCACGGCGAGCACGTGGCGCTGGTCGGCAACGGCCGCCAGCGCACCTATCGCGAGCTCGCCGAGTGGACCAACCGTCTCGCCCATGCGCTGGTGGAAGACCTCGGCGTGCGCCCCGGCCACCGGGTGCTGATTCGTTCGGCCAACAACCCGGCGATGGTCGCCTGCTGGCTCGCCGCCACCAAGGCCGGTGCGGTAGTGGTCAATACCATGCCCATGCTGCGCGCGGGCGAGCTGGCCCAGGTGGTTGACAAGGCCGAGATCGCCCTGGCCCTGTGCGATACGCGCCTGCTCGACGAACTCGACGCCTGCGCCGCCGACAGCGCCTTCCTGAAGCGCGTGGTGGGCTTCGACGGCACCGCCAACCACGATGCCGAACTCGACCGCCTGGCACTCGGCAAGCCGACCGAGTTCGAGGCGGTGGCCACCGCCGCCGACGACGTGGCCCTGCTTGGCTTCACCTCCGGCACCACCGGCATGCCCAAGGCGACCATGCACTTCCACCGCGACCTGCTGATCATTGCTGACGGCTACGCCCGTGAGGTGCTCCAGGTCACGCCCGACGACGTCTTCGTCGGTTCGCCACCGCTGGCCTTCACCTTCGGCCTAGGTGGGCTCGCCATCTTCCCGCTGCGCTTCGGCGCCAGTGCCGTGCTGCTGGAGAAAGCCACGCCGCCCAACATGATGCAAATCATCCGCGAGCATCGTGCCACCGTGGTATTTACCGCGCCTACCGCGTACCGCACCATGCTCGCCTCGCTGGAAAGCGGCCGCGAATTCGACAGCCTGCGCCTGGCGGTATCGGCCGGCGAGACGTTGCCGGCGCCGATCTACCACGAGTGGATGGAGAAGACCGGCAAGCCGATCCTCGACGGCATCGGCGCCACCGAGATGCTGCACATCTTCATTTCCAATCGCCTCGACGACCATCGCCCGGCCTGTACCGGCAAGCCGGTGACCGGCTACGAGGCGAAGATCGTCGATGCCGAGATGAACGAGCTGCCCTGCGGCGAAGTGGGTCGCCTGGCGGTGCGTGGACCGACGGGATGTCGCTATCTGGATGACGCCCGCCAGAGCAGGTACGTACACGACGGCTGGAACATCACCGGCGACGCCTTCACCCAGGACGACGAGGGCTATTTTCACTTCGCCGCCCGCAACGACGATATGATCGTCTCGGCCGGCTACAACATCGCCGGCCCCGAGGTGGAGGCCGCCCTGCTGGCCCACGAGGCGGTAGCCGAGTGTGCCGTGATCGGCGCACCGAATGGTGAGCGTGGGCAGATCGTCGAGGCCTTCGTGGTACTGTCTCCCGGTGTCGAACCGGACGCGGCCTGCGTCGAGCGACTGCAGGCGTTCGTCAAGCAGCGCATCGCGCCCTACAAGTATCCGCGCTCGATTCGCTTCGTCGAGACGCTGCCGAAGACGGCTACCGGCAAGGTGCAGCGCTTCCGGCTGCGGCAGGAGCATTACCCGGATGGCTCGACCTGACGGGCAACCGTAGGGCCAGCGCTGGATACCGCGCTGCTGCATACAACAAACGAAAACGAAGAGGGTAAATCCATGAAGAGACTAGTCAGCGTTGGCCTCGGCCTGTTGATGACCACCGCCATGGCGGCGGCCCAGGCCCAGGAGGTCAAGATCGGCATGATCACCACGCTCTCCGGCGGCGGCTCGCACCTGGGCGTGGACGTGCGTGATGGCTTCATGCTGGCCATCGAGCGCTCCGGCCGCAACGACGTCGAGGTGCTGGTGCAGGACGACGGCAACCGCCCCGACCTGGCCCGCAGCCTGTCCAACGAGTTCATGCAGCGCGACAGCGTCGACATCCTCACCGGTATCATCTTCTCCAACCTGGCCATGGCGGTGGTACCGGCCGCCGTGCGTCAGGGCACCTTCTACATCTCGCCCAATGCCGGGCCGTCGGACCTGGCCGGACGCATGTGCCACGAGAACTACTTCAACGTGGCCTGGCAGAACGACAACCTGCACGGCGCCATGGGCGCCTACATGCGCGAGCAGGGCTACGAGCAACCCATCATCATGGCGCCGAACTACCCCGCCGGCACCGACGCCCTGGCCGGCTTCAAGCATCTCTACGAGGGCGAAGTCGCCGACGAGATCTACACCCAGATGGGCCAGACCGACTACGCCGCCGAGATCGCCCAGATCCGTGCCAGCGATGCCGACAGCCTGTTCTTCTTCCTGCCGGGCGGCATGGGCATCTCGTTCATGAAGCAGTGGGAGAACTCGGGCGTGGACATGCCGGTGTTCGGCGCCGCCTTCTCCTTCGACGAGATCATCATCAAGGCGGTGGGCAGCGCGGCCATCGGCGCCATGAACACCTCACAGTGGGCCTACGACCTCGACAACGAGGCCAACCACGCCTTCGTCGAGGCCTTCCGCGACACCTACGGCCGCACCCCGACCCTCTATGCGGCCCAGGGCTACGACACCGCCAACCTGATCCTCAGCGCGTTGGAAAAGGCCCACCCGGACGACCAGGACGCCTTCCGCGAGGCACTGCGCGAAGCCGACTTCGACTCGGTTCGCGGCAAGTTCCGCTTCGGCCCCAACCACCATCCGATCCAGGACATCTTCGTGCGTGAAGTGGTCGAGGGCGACGATGGCCAGCCCACCAACCGCCTGGTCGGTATCGCCGTGGAGGACATCCAGGACGTCTACCACACCCAGTGCGAGATGTAAGCCTACGCCGCCGGGCCACTCGGCCCGGCGGCGCTTCTGCAACGCTCTACGGTTGACCACGACATGACCCTACTCATCGAACAGCTCATCAACGGCCTGCAGCTCGGCACCATGCTGTTTCTCATGGCAAGCGGCCTGACGCTGGTATTCGGCGTGATGGGGCTGATCAACCTGGCCCATGGCTCCTTCTACATGGTCGGCGCCTACGCCACGGCCGCGGTCACTGCTGCCACGGGCTCGTTCTTCGTCGGCCTCGCGGCCGGTATCACCGCGGCCGCGGCGGTCGGGGCGCTGGTCGAGCTGATCGTGATCCGCCGGCTCTATCACCGCCCGCACCTGGACCAGGTGCTGGCCACCTTCGCCCTGATCCTGATCTTCTCGGAAGGCACCCGCTGGCTGTTCGGCTCCTCGCCGCTGTGGCTCAACCCGCCGGCAATCCTGTCGGGCTCGGTCGCGTTGCCCGGCGGCCTGCGCTATCCCATTTATCGACTGGTGATCATCGCCGTGGGGGTCACCGTAGCCGTGGGAATGTATTTCCTGATTTCGCGCACGCGACTCGGCATGCGCATTCGCGCCGGCGAGAGCGACCGCGAAATGATCGGCGCACTGGGGGTCAACATCGCTCGGCTCTATACCCTGGTATTCGCCATGGGCGCGGCGCTGGCCGGCCTTGCCGGCGCCATGGTCGGCGCCCTGCAGTCGGTGCAGGTGGGCATGGGCGAGCCGGTGCTGATACTCGCCTTCGTGGTGATCGTGATCGGCGGTATCGGCTCGATCAAGGGGGCTCTGTATGGCGCCATCCTGGTCGGCGTGGTGGATACCCTGGGGCGGGTGTTCATGCCAGCCTTCTTCCGCCAGTTCATGAGCCCCTCGGAGGCTGCAGGGGTCGGTTCGGCCGTTGCCGCGATGCTGATCTACATCATGATGGCCACCATTCTGGCCTTCAAACCCAAGGGACTGTTTGCCGCCAATGAATAAGTCCAACACCACGACTCTCGCGCCACAGCCGGGGCTGCCGACGCAGACGACCAGCTGGCACGACCGCAAGGGGCTGGTACAGATCGGCCTGTTGGCCGCGCTGCTGCTGGTACCACTGGCAGCCTATTTCCTGGGCCACGTCTACTACGTCAACCTGGCTTCGCGCATGACGCTGATCGCCATGGCCGCGGTGGGCCTGAACCTGGCGATCGGCTACGGCGGCATGGTGAGCTTCGGCCATGCCGCCTACTTCGGCCTGGGCGGCTACGTGGCCGGTATCAGCGCCTACCACGCCTTCGACTTCACCCCGGTAATCGGCTGGCCGATGGCGATCCCCGGCAGCGACAGCATGCTGGCGATCTGGCTCGCGGCGATCGTGCTGTGCGGTCTGCTGGCACTGGTCATCGGCGCCATCTCGCTGCGCACCACCGGGGTCTACTTCATCATGATCACGCTGGCCTTCGCCCAGATGATCTACTACTTCGCCAACTCCTGGCCCACCTACGGCGGCGAGGACGGGCTGCCGATCTACCTGCGCAACAGCTTGCCCCTGGTGGATACGAACAATGCCCTGACCTTCTTTCTGATCTGCTTCGGCGGACTTACGCTGTCGCTTGCCCTGACGTCACGCATCATGAAGTCGCGCTTCGGTGCCGCCCTGACCATGGCCCGGCTCAACGACACCCGCCTCGCCACCGCCGGCATCGCCCCCTACCCCATCCGCCTGGTCGCCTTCGTCATCTCGGCCATGATCACCGGGCTCGCCGGGGCGCTATATGCGGATCTCAACGGCTTCGTCAGCCCCACCATGTTCAGCTGGCACATGTCGGGCGAATTGATGGTGATCGTGATACTCGGCGGCGTGGGCCGGCTCTACGGCCCGCTGGCCGGGGCCGTCCTGTTCGTGATGATGGAGACCCTGCTGGGCGGGATGACCGAGTACTGGAAGCTGTTCCTCGGCCTGGTGCTGCTGTTCGTGGTGCTGTTCGCCAAGCATGGCGTGATGGGTTGGCTGGCCGGGAGGGAGCGCCATGAATGATGCCGTGCTGACCCTCAGCCAGCTCAACAAGCGCTTCGGCGCCCTGCAGGCCACCCGCGACGTGTCGCTGGACCTGCGCCCGGGCGAGATCCATGCGCTGATCGGCCCCAACGGAGCCGGCAAGTCGACCCTGATCGGCCAGATCGCCGGTGGCCTCAAGCCCGATTCCGGCAGCATCGTGCTCGCCGGCCGGGACATCACCTCGCTCAGCGTGGCCCAGCGCGCACGGCTGGGGCTCGGTCGCAGTTTTCAGGTTTCCTCGCTGGCCGAGCCGCTTTCGGTGAAGCGCAACGTGATGATCGCCGTTCAGGCACTGCAGGGGCACAGCTTTCGCTTCTGGAAGCCGGTGCACCGCGACGAAAGTCTGCTCGCCCCGGCCCTGGAGGCATTGGAGCGCATGGCGCTCAGCCAGCGTGCCGATACACCGGTGGCCGAACTCTCCCACGGCGAGCGCCGCCAGGTCGAGGTGGCCTGCGCGCTTGCGCTGAAGCCGAAGGTGCTGCTGCTCGACGAACCCATGGCCGGCCTAGGCCCCGAGGGCACGGCACGCCTGACCGAACTGCTCGAGGCGCTCAAGCAGGAGGTGCCGATCCTGTTGATCGAGCACGACATGGACGCCGTGTTCCGCCTGGCCGACCGCATCTCGGTGCTGGTGGCCGGCGGCGTGATCGCCCACGGCGACAGCACCGCGATACGCGCCAATCCGCAAGTTCGCGAAGCCTACCTAGGAGAGGCACCATGCTGAACGTCACCGCCATCGAAACTTTCTACGGCCCCTCCCAGGCGCTGTTCGGGGTCGACCTGAGCGTCCAGGCCGGTGAGATGGTCGCGCTGATGGGGCGCAACGGCATGGGCAAGACCACCACGATTCGCTCCATCTTCGGTCTCACTCCGGCGCGCAGCGGCAGCATCACCTTCGAGTCGCAGGACCTGCGCCGCCTACCGTCGTACCGCATCGCCCAGGCCGGCCTTGGGCTCGTACCCGAGGGACGCCGCTGTTTCCCCAACCTTTCGGTACGCGAGAACCTGGTGGTCACGGCGCGGCCCGGCCACTGGAGCCTCGAGCGTGTGGAAGCACTCTTCCCCCGGCTGGCCGAACGGCGCAGTCAGATGGCAGTGACGCTTTCCGGCGGTGAACAGCAAATGCTCGCCATCGGCCGCGCACTGATGACCAACCCTCGGCTGCTGGTGCTGGACGAGGCCACCGAGGGCCTGGCCCCGGTGATCCGTCAGGAGATCTGGGCCGCCATCCGCGCGCTCAAGGCCCAGGGTCAATCCACCCTGATCGTCGACAAGTCGCTCGCCGAGCTGCTGCCGGTAGCCGACCGCTGCACCATTCTCGAAAAAGGACGCACGGTATGGGTGGGCGAGCCCGGTGAACTCGACGACGATCTGCGCGACCGTTATCTCGGCGTATAGAGGAAGCCACCATGCCATTCACCACCCAGCGCAAGGTGCGCTTCCAGCACTGTGACCCGGCGGGCATCGTCTTCTACCCGCGCTACTTCGAGATGCTCAACTCGGTGGTCGAGGACTACTTCGCCGAGTCGGTGGGCCACGACTTCAACCGGCTGCACGTGGAGTCTCGCACCGGCGTGCCAACGGCCCATATCGAGACCGATTTCCACGCCCCCAGCCGGCTGGGCGAAACGCTCGACTTCGCGCTGACGATCCGCGACGTCGGCCGCACCAGCCTGACCCTGCGCACTAAGGTCCAGTGTGGCGAAGAACCTCGCCTGACCTGCGACGCCACCCTGGTGTACGTCGACCTGGACAACGGCCGTCCCCTGCCCTGGCCCGATGCCATGCGCCGCCATTTCGCCATTGAAAGCTAACAAGGATACCAAGATGAAGGACGCCACCTTGCACGAACAGCTTCATCCCAGCCACTGGAAAGCTGCCGTAGGCTACGCCAATGGCGTACTCGCCTCCGGCCGCACGATCTTCGTCGGAGGCCAGATCGGCTGGAACGGCAACCAGGTCTTCGAGAGCGACGATTTCGTCGCCCAGGTGCACCAGGCGCTGGCCAACATCGTCGAAGTGCTCAAGGAAGCCGGCGCCGGACCACAGCACGTGGTGCGCCTGACCTGGTACGTCACCGACAAGCAGGAGTACCTGGCCCGGCTGAAGGAGGTCGGTGCCGCCTATCGAGAAGCGATGGGCAAGCACTTCCCGGCCATGACCATGGTGCAGGTGGCCGACCTGATCGAGGATCGGGCCAAGGTGGAGATTGAAGCCACCGCGGTCTTGCCAGAGGTCTAATCAGACCTCGTGGAAGTTGACGATGCGCTTGGCGAAGCGCCCGCCCGGCGCGTAGTGATCGAGAAGGGAGAAGTGGTCGTCGCCAGGCAATAGCTCAGTGCCTACGGACATGCCCTGAGCCTCGAGATGCTCGGCATGCGCACGCATCTGGCGCTCGAACTCACCTGACTCCTCGCCCCCTGCCACTAGCTGCACTGCCGCAGGCACCCGGCACGGCAGGAACAGTGGACTGTAGTCGTTGACGTCGCGGCCGGTCAGCTGCAGCTTGGGCTGCAGCCACGACCAGGGGAAGGGACGCAGGTCATAGAGCCCGCTGATGCATAGCGTCCCCTTGATCATCTCTGCGGGCAGGCCGTACTCACCTTGCCAGTCGGTGGCCAACAGCATGGCGGCCAGGTGCCCACCGGCGGAGTGGCCGGAGACGCTGAGCCGGGAAGTATCGACACCCAGCTCGGCTCCATTGCGGTACGCCCAGGCCACGGCGGCACGCGCCTGGCGCACCAGCTCGCCGAACGCCACCGTGGGACACAGCGCATAGTTGACCACCGCCACGCTGATGCCCGCCGCTACCAGCCCCTCGGCAACGAAACCGAACTCCCGATGACCCAGCGAGCGCCAATAGCCGCCGTGGAAGAAGACATGCAGCGGCGCATCCTCGGCCTCGGCGTGGTAGACATCCATGCGCTCGGCCAGCGTCGGCCCATAAGCCACGTCCAGCGACACGCGGCAGCACCCGCGGGCAGCCTGGCTGCGCGCTTGCCAGCCGGCGAGTATCACGGCCGGCTCGCGGCCGCGCATGGGATCGTACTCGCGGTCGATGGCTTCCTGGGTAGCGAAGTCACGATAGAGCATGAGCTGTCCTTGTGCGCGTCTCTTGCCGGTTATGCCGGACGACCGGAGCCGCTCAGGGTCGATCGACGTTCGCGCAAGGCACCCAGCAGGATCCCCAGCGGCGCCAGGGAGAGCACGACGAAGCCGATCAGCGTCCAGCCCGGCAGTGAGATGCCCAGCAGCAGGAAGTCGATCTCGGCGCACTCGCCGGAGCCCGATAACACCATGGACACCACATCGCGCATCGGCAGGATGTCCATCATGTAGTCGAGCCCGGGGCCACAGCTCGGTACCTCGTCCGGCGGCAGCGACTGCAGCCAGAGGTGGCGCCAGGCCACGCCGATGCCGCCCAGCACGGCGGCAAGCGACAGCCCGCCGTAGAGTGCTGCGCCCACTCGCCCGCGCGGGTTATGGATCGCTGCGATGACGAATACCGCGGCAGCGGCCAGCACTGCCACCCGTTGGAAGATGCATAGTGGACAGGGCTCGAGCCCGCCGATGTGCTCCAGGCCCAGGGCCACCAGCATCATCAGGGTACAGAAGGCCAACCCGGCCAGGCTCCACTGGCGTACGGAGAGACGTTGGAGTCCCGCAATCATCAGGCATTCCCCTGGCTGGCCACCGCCACGCGGGGCTCGCTGGCGCTGGCGAAATAGTGCTCGAGAAACTGCTCGAAGCGCTGGGTGTCGGCGGCCTCGATGTCGCGTTGCTGCTGATGCGAGGTACCGACCATCTGTTCGAAGGTCGCCTCACGCGCCGGGCTGACGGCTTCGCGCCGCAGCCGCTCGGCATGCTCCCCGGCAAGGGCCAGGATGGCCTCGACGAACTCCTCGCCGGTCGACTCGAGCCGCGCCAGCAGACGCCCGGAAGGCGTCAGTGCCGGGTCTTCGAGCCAGGGCCTGAGCGAGGCGACGGCGTCGGCGTGGGGTGTACCCTGCTCCAGAGCATCGAGCAGTTCGGCAGCCCGGGCAATCTCTACGAAGATCTCACCGCCCCAGTCGGCCACGGAGCGGCGCTGGCCGTCCTGGATCAGGCGCAGCTCGGGGTCGCGCCCGCGCTCGACCACCAGGCGTCGGTTGTCGTCCAGCCGGTCGCACTCCTCGTCGGGTATCCAGGGGCTTTCGGCAAGCAGGCACCACATCAGGAAGGCATCGATGAAGCGCAGACGCGCCTCGTCGATGCCCAGCGGCAGGAAGGGATCGAGGTCGAGACAGCGCACCTCGATATACTCGACGCCACGTGCCTCCAGCGCCTGGCTCGGCGTCTCGTTGTGCCGGGTGACGCGTTTGGGCCGGATATCGCTGTAGTACTCGTTCTCGATCTGCAGGATGTTGGCGTTGAGCTGCTGCCAGTCGCGGCCGTCCCTGACTCCAAGTGCCTCGTAGGCGGGCCAGGGCGTGGAGATGGCGTGACGCAGGGTACCCACGTAGTTCGAGAGAGAGTTGAAGCAGATCTTGAGCTGCTCCTGCACCTTGTTCTGGTAGCCGAGGTCCGACATGCGCAGGCTGGTGGCGTAGGGCGACACCAGGGTCTCGCTGCCATGCGAACGCAGTTTGTCGGGGATGTTGCCCTCGGGCAGGAAGCTGCGGTCCAGCGCCGGCGAGGCACCGAACAGGTAGAGCAAGAGCCAGCTGTGGCGGCGGAAGTTGCGGATCAGGCCGAAGTAGCGGCTCGAGCGATAGTCGTCGAGCGACATTTCCATGGCGCCATCACGCTCGCGCAGCAGCTCCCACAACTCGTCGGGCAGCGAGACATTGTAGTGGATCCCGGCGATGGCCTGCATGATCCGGCCATAGCGAACGTCCAGCCCCTTGCGGTAGACATGCTTCATGGTGCCGACGTTGGAGCTGCCATAGTCGGCAATGGTCACGCTGTCGTTGCCGTCGAGCCTGGCCGGCATGCTGGCCGGCCAGACCAGCTCGTCGCCAAGGTGGCGGTAGCTGAAACGGTGCAGGTCGGCGAGGAAGTCGACGGCATCGCCGGGGCGGCAATAGACCGGCGTGATGTACTCCAGCAGCGCTTCGGAGTAGTCGGTGGTGATGTGCGGATGGGTCAGCTTCGAGCCCAGCGCATAAGGGTGCGGCGTGGCGGCGATGCGCCCCTGGCGATCGACGCGCAGCCCCTCCTTCTCCAGGCCGCGGCGCAGGCGGCCGAAGCGCCCCTGGGTCGCCAGCCCGGCGAGATGCGAAACGGTGTCAGAGTATGAATCAGACAAGGCGTGGACCCCATGTCTCGGAGACCTTCAACGGGTCTCCCGGTCGATGCATGCCGGCTGCCCGTGGCGGCCGGTCATGCGGTTTTTGTCGAGAGTATGGCGAGAGGCGTGCCGGGATCAAGATTTGCCCTTCTTCGCCGCCAGCAGTGCGGCCCCCAGCGCACCCATCTGGCTGGGCGGAGCCTGTTCGCGCGGCGCGCCCTTGCGCTGCGCCTTGCCCTGCCCGCCCCGCCGCTCGCTCTGGCCACCGCGCGACGATTTGCCACCCTCGGCCTCGCCCGGCTGGTCGCCGAGACGCATGGAGAGACCGATGCGCGCACGTTCCAGATCCACGCTCATGACCTTGACCTTGACGATGTCGCCGGCCTTGACCACCGAACGTGGATCCTCGACGAACTTGTCGGAGAGCGCCGAGATATGCACCAGGCCGTCCTGATGCACCCCGATGTCGACGAAGGCGCCGAAGTGGGTGACGTTGGTCACGCTGCCCTCGAGCACCATGCCCGGCTCCAGGTCCTGCAAGGTCTCGACGCCTTCGCGGAACTCGGCGGCCTTGAACTCGGGGCGCGGGTCGCGGCCCGGCTTGTCGAGTTCCTTGAGAATGTCGCTGATGGTGGGCACGCCGAAGCGCTCGTCGGCGAACTCGGCTGGCTTGACCGCCTTGAGCGTGGCGCTGTCGCCGATCAGGCTCTCCACCGGGCGCCCGCTGCGGCTGGCGATGCGCTCCACCAACGGATAGGCCTCGGGGTGAACGGCGCTGGCATCGAGCGGATTGGAGCCGTTCATGATGCGCAGAAAGCCGGCACACTGCTCGAAGGTCTTGGGCCCCAGACGGCTGACGTCGAGCAACTGCTTACGGCTGGCGAAGGCCCCCTCGGCGTTGCGCCGTGCCACGATGGCCTCGGCCAGCGCCGGGTTGAGACCGGCCACCCGCGACAGCAGTGCGCTCGACGCCGTATTTAGGTCGACCCCCACGGCGTTCACACAGTCCTCGATCACGGCCTCGAGGCTCCGCGAGAGCTGCAGTTGGGAAACGTCGTGCTGATACTGGCCCACGCCGATGGACTTGGGCTCGATCTTGACCAGCTCGGCCAGCGGGTCCTGCAGGCGCCGGGCGATGGAGACCGCGCCGCGGATGGTGACGTCGAGATCGGGCAGCTCCTTCGAGGCGTACTCCGAGGCGGAGTAGACCGAGGCGCCGGCCTCGCTGACCATCACCTTCGATAGTGTTCTTTTTCCGGCGAACAGCTTGAGCAGGTCGCCGGCGAGCCGGTCGGTCTCGCGGCTCGCCGTGCCGTTGCCCACGGCGATCAGCGCCACGTCGTGCTTCTCGACCAGCCTGGCCAACTCGGCCAGCGAGGCATCCCAGGCGTTGCGCGGGGCGTGAGGATAAATGGTGGCGTGCTCGAGGAACTGACCGGTGGCATCCACCACCGCCACCTTGCAGCCGGTGCGCAGGCCCGGGTCGATGGCAAGCGTCGCCTTCTGCCCAGCAGGTGCCGCCAGCAGCAGATCCTTGAGGTTGGCGGCGAAGACCTCGATGGCCTCCAGCTCGGCGCGCTCACGCAGCCGTCCCATCAGCTCGGTCTCGAGGTGGGTGTAGAGCTTGACGCGCCAGGTCCAGCGCACTACGTCGGCCAGCCACTTGTCGGCGGCACGCCCCTCGTCGCGAATGCCGAAATGCCTGGCGATGGCCACCTGGGCCGGATGAACCGGCGCCTCGTCTTCGCCGGGCAGGCGAATGGCCAAGGTCAACGCACCTTCGTTGCGACCGCGGAACATGGCCAGCGCCCGGTGGGAAGGCGTCTTGGCCAGCGGCTCGTCGTGCTCGAAGTAGTCCGAGAACTTGGCGCCCTCGCGCTCCTTTCCGGGCAGCAAACGGGCGCTGAGCTCACCCTCCTGCCACAACCGCTCACGCAGCGTGCCGACCAGCTCGGGATCCTCGGCAAAACGCTCCATCAGGATCTGGCGCGCCCCATCCAGTGCCGCCTTGGTATCCTCGATGGCGGGGATGTCGCCCTCGGCGGGGCGCAGATAGCCGGCCGCCTCGGTCTCGGGGTCGAGGGTGGGATCGGCCAGCAGCGCATCGGCCAGGGGCTCGAGACCAGCCTCACGGGCGATCTGCGCCTTGGTGCGGCGCTTCTTCTTGTAGGGCAGGTAGAGGTCTTCCAGGCGCTGCTTGGTATCGGCCGCCTGAATCTGTCCGCTGAGTTCCGGCGTCAGCTTGCCCTGCTCGTCGATGGCGACGAGCACGGCGGCGCGGCGTTCCTCGAGCTCGCGCAGGTAGCGCAGGCGCTCGTCGAGGTTGCGTAGCTGGGTATCGTCGAGCCCACCCGTGACCTCCTTGCGGTAGCGGGCGATGAAGGGCACGGTAGCGCCGCCGTCGAGCAGCTCCACGGTAGCTGAAACCTGCTGCGGGCGAACGGCAAGTTCCTCGGCGAGGCGCGAAATGATCCGGGTCGTGGCGTCCATGACTTCCTTGGTATTGCGGCAACGAATGATCGCGCCAAGGTACCACAAACGCCACGCCGTCGCCGCCGCGATCAGCGTCGCCAGCCGATGTCGTCCCAGAAGGGGCGGCGCGCCTCGCGATTGGCCTGCTGACGGGTCAAGCCGATGTCACGCAGCTGATGGTCGCTGAGTTCCTGCAGTTGGGTGCGTTCGCGACGCAACTGCACCTGATGCTTTACGCGACGTATCCAATGCCACAGTAGCGAGGCGAGCGGCCAGTCTCGCTTGTCGCTTGCAGGCACAGCACAGGATGACGAATCGTAGCAAGTAACTGGGGTTCTCATGTCGGACTTCCTCCAGGTCATGTCGGGAGATGGAGAAAGTCTCGACGAGGCGCTAGAATCAATCCAACGAATAGTCCTGATGCCTAGCATCATCGTACATGATGGAAACGACCATGCTGCATACCATCGATCATGAGCTGCTGCGCACCTTCGTCGCCATCGTCGACCATGGCGGTTTCACCCGCGCCGCCCGGGCCGTCAACCGCACCCAGTCGGCGGTCAGCATGCAGATCAAGCGCCTCGAGGAGGACGTGATTCAGCGCCCGCTGTTCGAGCGTCAGGGGCGCCAGATGCACCTGACCAGCGAGGGCACCACCCTGCTCGGCTATGCGCGTCGAATCCTCGATCTGCAAGGCGAGGCGCTCAACATGCTGCGCGAGCCGGACATGGTGGGCAGGGTGCGGATCGGCGTGCCAGACGATTTCGTCATGCGCTTCCTGCCGGGGATTCTCAAGTCGTTCTCGCAGACCTGGCCGCTGGTCGACGTCGAGGTACAGTGTGCGCCCTCCTCCGAACTGCTCGGTCGCCAGCAGGGCAGCCTCGATTTGAGCATCGTGACCCGCGAAGTGGGCCAGGAGATCGGTACTATCCTGCGCCGCGAGGAGACCGTCTGGGTGGTGGCGGAGAGCCATACCGTACATCGCCAGTCGCCACTGCCGCTGGCGCTCTTCGAGGAGCCCTGTTTCTGCCGCCGCCACGCCTGCAACGCCCTGACCCGGGCCGGGCGTCAGTACCGCATCGCCTACTCCAGCCCCAGCCTTGCCACCTTGCAGGCAGTGGTGGGCGCGGGTCTTGCCGTGTCCGCGTTGATGAAGAGCCTGGTCACTCCCGGCATGCGCATCCTCGGCGAGGCCGACGGTTTCCCCCCGCTACCGGACGGTTCCATCGTGCTGCTGCGCTCACCCGAGGCCACCTCGCCCGCGGTGGACGGCCTGGCGCAACATATCGTGGAGGGGTTCAGGTAGTCGCCGGCACGAAAGTCAGTGCCAGGCCGTTGTTGCACCAGCGCAGCCCGGTGGGCTCGGGGCCGTCGCTGAAGACATGGCCCTGATGGCCGCCGCAGCGGGCACAATGGTATTCTCGCCGGGGCCAGATCAGGCTGAAGTCGAGCTGGCTGAGCAGGTGCCCCTCGACGTGCTCGAAGAAACTCGGCCAGCCGGTGCCGGAGTCGTACTTCATGGCGCTCTCGAACAGCAGCAGATCACAGCCGGCGCAGCGGTACTCTCCCTCGCCCCACTCCTTGTCCAGGGGGCTCGAGTACGGCGGTTCGGTACCGTGATCGCGCAGGATCTCGAACTGCTCGGGCGTGAGGCGTTCGCGCCACTCGTCGCGTGAGAGTTCGAGACGCTCCAATCCCGGCGCGGGCTCGAGACTGAGCCGGGGAAATCCCCAACCGACGCTGGGCACTAGACTTGCAGCACCGGCCGTACCCAGCAGACCAAGAAAAAGACGGCGTTTCATTGGACCCTCCCCCTGGTCAGCCAGCCGACATGCCAGGTCGAAAACGAAACGGGGAAGAGGCATACGCCCCTTCCCCGTTTCAGACCACTGCGGTAACCGCGGGTTCACATCAGGTCAGGCTGGGCCCGGCCTTGGTGATGGCTTCGCTGACGCCTTCGAACTTCTTGAAGTTGTCGACGAACTTGGCCGCCAGGTCGCGCAAGTTACGATCGTAGGCTGCCTTGTCTTCCCAGGTCTCGCGCGGGTCGAGCAGGCTCGAGTCGACGCCCGGCACCGATACCGGCACGTCCAGGTTGAGCCCTTCGATGCGCTTGGTCTCGATCTCACGCAGCACGCCGGACTGGATGGCACTGATGATGGCGCGGGTGGTGGGAATCGAGAAGCGCGAACCGCCCTCGCCGTAGGCGCCACCGGTCCAGCCGGTGTTGACCAGGTAGACCTGGGCGTCCTTGGCTTCGACGCGCTTGATCAGGAGGTCAGCGTAGACGCGAGCCGGGCGCGGGAAGAACGGCGCACCGAAGCAGGTGGAGAAGGTGGCTTCCAGGCCAGCGGAGGAGCCCATTTCGGTGGAGCCCACCTTGGCGGTGTAGCCGGAAAGGAAGTGGTAGGCCGCCGCTTCCTTGGACAGCACCGACACCGGCGGCAGCACGCCGGACATGTCGCAGGTCAGGAAGATGATGGCGTTGGGCTCACCAGCACGGTTCTCCAGCACGCGCTTGCCGACGTGTTCCAGCGGGTAGGCGGCGCGGGAGTTCTGGGTCAGGCTGTCGTCCGTGTAGTCGGGCTCGCGGCGGTCGTCGAGCACCACGTTCTCGAGCACGGTGCCGAACTTGATCGCGTTCCAGATCACCGGCTCGTTCTTCTCGGAGAGATCGATACACTTGGCGTAGCAGCCGCCCTCGACGTTGAACACGGTGCCGGGGCCCCAGCCGTGCTCGTCGTCACCGATCAGGTAGCGCGCCGGGTCGGCGGAAAGCGTGGTCTTGCCGGTGCCGGAGAGACCGAAGAACAGTGCGGTCTCGCCGTCTTCACCGACGTTGGCGCTGCAGTGCATGGGCAGCACGTCGGAGGCTGGCAGCAGGAAGTTCTGCACCGAGAACATCGCCTTCTTCATTTCGCCGGCGTAGCGCATGCCGGCGATCAGCACCTTCTGCTGGGCGAAGTTGAGGATCACGCAGCCGTCGGAGTTGGTGCCGTCGCGATCCGGGTCGCACTCGAAGAACGGCGCGTTGAGGATGGTCCACTCCTGCTTGGCCGAGGGGTTGTAGCCCTCGGGGCGCACGAACATGGTGCGGCCGAACAGGTTGTGCCAGGCCGTCTCGGTGGTCACCCGTACCGGCAGGTAGTGAGTCGGGTCGCTGCCCACGTGGAGTTCGGAAACGAAGCGTTCGCCGCTGACCAGGTAGTCCTCGACACGGGCCCACAGGGCATCGAACTTGCCGGCATCGAAGGGACGGTTGACGCTGCCCCAGTCGATCTCATCGCTGGTAGAGGGCTCGTCGACGATGAAGCGATCCTTGGGCGAACGGCCGGTACGCTGGCCAGTGTTCACCACCAGGGCGCCGTTCGCGGCCAGATGGCCTTCTCCGCGTGCCACGGCACGCTCGATGAGTTCGGCGCTGCTGAGATTGACGTGTGCTTGAGGAGCGGCTTGGGATGTGGTCATGTCGTTTCCTGGGCCTTGCGGCCTGTTCTCTCTCGTGTGCCAGGCGTCATACGCCATTGCGTTGCGTTTCCGATCGTCCGTGTGCGGATGCATGCCGTCTTGTCTTCTGGCGATCGGCCTTGAGGCGGCGCCATTATGGCAAAAAGGGAGCCGTCAGGAAACGCTAACTTTGACCGAAGTTCTTGTAGTTTTACTACTACATCGGGACATATCGCCGCAGGTTGACACCGCTCGTGTTTGTGCATCGCAGCAATTCCAGGCAAACGAACGAAGCCCTTTTGCACCTCTATTCACGCCGGCGGCGACCTGCATCAATGCAGGGTAGGGGGCGGCCCACCCTGGGCGCGCAGTAGCGCCTCGACTTCGCTCTCCGTGAAGCGGTAGTGGGTATGACAGAAATGGCACTGGGTCTCGATCTCGCCCTGCTCTGCCAGTACGTCACGCAGTTCGTCGGCGCCCAGGGTCGTCAATGCATCGCCGATTCGCTCCCGCGAGCAGGTGCAGCCGAAGCGCAACGACTTGGGCTCGAAGACCCGTACCGTCTCCTCATGGTAGAGGCGATGCAGCAGCTCGTGCTGCTCGAGCCCCAGCAGTTCTTCGGTTCGCAAGGTCTTCGCCAGCTGGACGGTGCGCTCCCAGGCGTCGTCATCCTGATTCTGCGACTCGTCAGGCAGCCGCTGCAGCAACAGCCCGCCGGCACGCTGGTCGTCGGCGCGCAGCCACAGCTGGGTGGGCAGCTGTTCGGACTGCGAGAAGTAGGCCTCGAGGCAGCCGGCCAGGCTGTCCTGGTCGAGTGCCACGATGCCCTGGTAGCGATTGCCCTCGCGCGGGTCGAGGGTGATGACGATATGGCCCTCCCCCACCAGTTCGCGAAAACCTGCCTGTCCTTGTGGCAGCGAGGCATCCTCCGCCACGCGAGCGATGGCGCGCAGCTCACCCCCGGGGTTGGACTCGGCCATCAGCAGCGACAGTGCGCCTTGCCCGCGCACCTCGATACTGAGGATGCCGTCGAGCTTGACCGTGTCGGTGAGCAGTGCCACGGCAGCCAGCAGTTCGCCCAGCAGGCGGTTGACGGCAGGCGGGTAGCCATGCCGCTCGAGCACGTCGCCGTAGGCCCGCTCGAGGGTGACGATCTCGCCACGTACATTGGTGCGTTCGAACAAGAAACGCTGGATCTGGTCGGTCATGAACTTGTCTGCCTATGGGGCTTCGGGCTTCGGGCTTCGGGCTTCGGGCTTCGGGCTTCGGGCTTCGGGCTTCGGGCTTCGGGCTTCGGGCAGCAGACTAGCTCGTAGCTCGTGGCCCGCAGCTGCCCGAAGGGCTATTCACCCTTGCGCTGGAAACGCTGGATGTCGCGCCGCTGCTTCTTGTCGGGCCGCTTGAGCGGGTGCTGCATGGCCTGGTTGGTCAGCCGGCGGCCCTCGGCCTCGCGCTCCCGGCGCTCGGCGCTCTCGGCCGTCTCGCGATAGAGTTCGCGGGCCTCCGGCGCACCGCGACGCTGGTCGGAAAGCGCCACGACCTCCACCTCCCAGACGTCCCAGCCCTGGGGCACGCGAATCAGGGCACCCACTTCGACATTCTTGCTGGTCTTGGCACGCCCGCCGTTGTAGTGCACCTTGCCGCCTTCGATGGCTTTCTTGGCCAGCGCGCGAGTCTTGAAGAAGCGGGCGGCCCACAGCCACTTGTCGAGTCGTACGCTATCCACCGTTCTCTCCTGTCTCGGCATGCTTGCCTGCATCGCCACGTACCTCCGAGGGTAGTTCCTCGGGCAGGATCGTGGCGAAGCGGTCCAGGGCAATGAACTCCTCGAGCTCCTTTTCCGGCCGTGTGCTGTCGGGCTGCTTGATGCCGAGCAGGTGGCGGATGCCGTATTCCCGCGCGCTCTCCAGCACATCGGGGTTGTCGTCGATGAACAGGGTTCGTGCCGGGTCGAAGGGCTCGACCTCCTGCAGTGCGAACCAGAACTCCTGGGCCTCCTTGGGCACGCCGAGGTCGGCCGAGGAGACGATGGCATCCAGGTAGGCCTCGAGGCCGGTGAGGGGCAGCTTGAGTTCGAGACTTTCACGATCGGCGTTGGTGGCCAGCACCACCCGCGGGTGGGCCTTTCTCAACCACTTGAGAAAATCCAGCGCATCGCTGCGCAGGCCGATCAGGTGCTGGATCTCGCGCTTGAGAGCAACGATGTCCACGCCCAGCTCGCGGCTCCAGTAGGCCAGGCTATACCAGTTGAGGGTGCCCCGCTCGCGCAGGATGCGCGAACGTATCTGCTCCTGAGTCGCCTCGTCGAGGCGATGCAACTCCACGTAGCGCCGCGGCAGGTGCTCCAACCAGAAATGGCTGTCGAAATGCAGGTCGAGCAGTGTACCGTCCATGTCCAGCAGAACGGTATCGATGGCGCGCCAGTCGATCATGGCGACTCCCGGTGAAGTCTGAGCGGTGGAAGGCGTGATATTGTACTCAATGGATACCGGCGGCGCATTCCCGGCAAGAGCATGCCGATGCCCGCCCGCACGAAACGGAGCCTTCATGTCCGAGCAACGACCCCTGCAGAAACCCCAGGTGCTGGCGCGTCAGTCCGTCGCCAGAAGCCGCCTGTTCCATATCGAATCCCTGGAGCTGCGCTTTGCCAACGGAGCCGAGCGCACCTTCGAGCGCCTGACCGGCAGCGACCAGGGCGCGGTCATGATCATCGCCATGCCCGACCCGGATCACGTGCTGCTGATCCGCGAATACGCGGCGGGCTTCGAGGATTACGTACTGACCCTGCCCAAGGGACTGGTGGACCCGGGCGAGGACATCGTCACCGCCGCCAATCGGGAACTGATGGAGGAGTGCGGCTTTGGCGCCCGGCGTATCGAGCCGCTGGTGGAACTGTCACTGGCGCCCAACTACATGCGCCACCGCATGCAGGTGCTGCTCGCCACCGACCTCTATCCCAAGCGCCTGCCCGGGGACGAGCCGGAACCACTGGTGGTCGAAACCCACGCTTTGGAGGAACTACCGGCGCTGTTGATGCGCGACGATTTCCACGAGGCGCGGGCCATCGCCGCGCTGTTCATCGCCCGCGACACCCTGCGCGAACGCCGCGGCAAGGAGGCACCGCTGAGCTGGTAGCCGTGCCGGCCCGGCAACTCAGCCGTGACGGTGAAGCTGACGCAGGTTGCCATTGCCCTCCTTGAGGCGGATCCAACGGTTCTGGCGATAGCTGTCGAGCCCTGCTTCCAGCAGGGTCATGACCTCGATCCCCTCCTCCACGCGGACCGGGACCGGCGCCCCGCTCGTCAGCGCCTCGACGATGCCGACGTAGTAGGCCAGGTAGTCGCCGGGGAGCCCGGGATACTCGCTCGTGACCAGATTCCCATCGTTCCCTTCCCCAGCCACCGTCAGCTGGCCAGGGCGGGGGTCGACCCCCCAGTCGCGCGAGGGAGTGCGCCCCTCCTTCAGCCAGTTCTCCTGGGGGTCGCGGCCATACTTGACGAAGCTGCCCCGGGTGCCATGCAGCGCCTGCTGCGGCGTCGGTTCCGCCACCAGCGAACTGGCCCGCAGGGTGACCCGAAGCGTGTCGTATTCCAGCAGCGCATGAAACTCGTCGTCCACTTCAGCACCATCCCGCGCCGCCATCAGGTCGAGCAGGATCGCCCGCGGCATGCCAAACAGCGTGCGCGTCTGGTCGAGCAAGTGCGAACCCAGGTCGTACCAGATACCACTGCCCGGCTTGTGCTGTTCGCGCCAGCGCTCGGCTACCGTGGGCCGGAAACGATCGAAGCGCAGCTCGAGCGAGACCGGCCGCCCCACGCTGCCCTCCTCGACCAGCTTATGCAAGGTACGGAAATCGCTATCCCAGCGGCGGTTGTGAAAGACGCTGAGCTGACACTCGGCCTTGTCGGCTTCGGCCTTGAGCAGCCGTGCCTCGGACAGCGACACGGTAAGCGGCTTGTCGACCACCAGATGCTTGCCGGCCGCGAGTGCTGCCTTGGCCAGCGGGAAGTGGGTCTCGTTGGGGCTGGCGATGACCACCAGGTCGATATCCGAGCGGGCGAACAGCGCCGCCGCCTTGGGCAGCACCTCGACTTCGGGCAGTGCTTCATGCACTCGCTCGGGCGAACTGCTGACCACGGCCAGCAATTCCAGCCCAGGCGTAGCCTGGATCAACGGGGCGTGGAAGATACGGCCGGCAGTGCCAAAGCCGATCAGGCCGACACCGAAGGTCTGCTTGCGCATGTCGTCGTTCCTTACTGCTGCATGAAAAAGCCCGCAACGACGAACCGGGCCAGGGCCCGGTTCGTCACTCGCGTCAATCGAGCTTGGAGAGGTCGCGCACCGCGCCCTTGTCGGCGGAAGTCGCCAGCAGCGCATAGGCCTTGAGCGCCGCCGAGACTTTGCGCAAGCGCTGTATGCTGGGTTTCCAGGCCTGACTGCCACGCGCCTCCTCGGCTTCGCGCCGGCGAGCCAGCTCATCGTCGGAGAGCTTGACGTCAATGCGCCGGTTGGGGATGTCGATGCGAATGACGTCACCCGACTGCACCAGGCCGATGGCCCCGCCCGCCGCCGCCTCGGGGGAGACGTGGCCGATGGAGAGACCGGAAGTACCGCCGGAGAAGCGTCCGTCGGTGAGCAGCGCGCAGGCCTTGCCCAGGCCCTTGGACTTCAGGTACGAGGTGGGGTAGAGCATCTCCTGCATGCCTGGCCCACCTTTCGGCCCTTCGTAGCGGATGACGACGACATCGCCCTCCTTCACCTTGCCCTCGAGGATGTGTTCGACGGCCTGATCCTGGGACTCCACCACGTGGGCCGGACCCTCGAAGACCAGGATGGAATCGTCGACGCCAGCAGTCTTCACCACGCAGCCGTCCACGGCAATGTTGCCGTAGAGCACCGCCAGCCCCCCCTCTCGGGAGAAGGCGTGCTCGAGATCGCGAATGCAGCCGCCCGCACGGTCGCCGTCGAGGCTCGGCCAGCGCGCGCTCTGGGAGAACGCCACCTGGGTGGGAACGCCGCCGGGGCCGGCCTTGAAGAACTCCACCACCTCGGGCGAGGGGCTGCGCATGATGTCCCACTCGTCCAGCGCTTCCTTGAGGCTATCGCCGTAGACGGTAGGCACGCGGGTATCGAGCACGCCGGCGCGATCGAGTTCGCCGAGGATCGCCATGATGCCGCCGGCACGATGGACGTCCTCGATGTGGTACTTCTGGGTGTTGGGCGCCACCTTGCACAGCTGCGGCACTTCCCGCGACAGCCGGTCGATGTCGGCCAGGGTGAAGTCGATCTCCGCCTCCTGGGCGGCGGCCAGCAGGTGCAGGATGGTGTTGGTGGAGCCGCCCATGGCGATGTCCAGGGTCATGGCGTTCTTGAACGCCGCCTTGGAGCCGATGGCGCGGGGCAGCAAGTGGGCCTCGTCGCCCTCGTAGTAGCGCTTGGCCAGCTCGACGATGCGATGGCCGGCGGTCTCGAAAAGCCGGCGACGATCGGCATGGGTGGCGAGTACCGTGCCGTTGCCCGGCAGCGCCAGCCCCAGCGCCTCGGTCAGGCAGTTCATCGAATTGGCGGTGAACATGCCGGAGCAGCTGCCGCAGGTGGGGCAGGCGCTACGCTCCACCTCGGCCAGGGTGGCGTCGTCCACCGAGTCGTCGGCGGCCATGACCATGGCATCGACTAGGTCGAGGCCGTGGTCGAGCAGCTTGGTCTTGCCCGCTTCCATGGGGCCGCCGGAGACGAAGATCACCGGGATGTTGAGGCGCATGGCGGCCATCAGCATGCCCGGGGTGATCTTGTCGCAGTTGGAGATGCACACCAACGCGTCGGCACAGTGGGCGTTGACCATGTACTCGACGCTGTCGGCGATGATGTCGCGGCTCGGCAGCGAGTAGAGCATGCCGTCGTGGCCCATGGCGATGCCGTCGTCCACGGCGATGGTGTTGAACTCCTTGGCCACCCCGCCGGCCTTCTCGATCTCCCGCGCCACCAGTTGGCCCATGTCCTTGAGATGCACGTGCCCGGGCACGAACTGCGTGAAGGAGTTGGCCACGGCGACGATCGGCTTGTGGAAGTCCTCGTCCTTCATGCCGGTGGCACGCCACAGGGCGCGGGCACCGGCCATGTTGCGGCCGGCGGTAGTGGTTCGGGAGCGATATTCGGGCATGGTGTCCTCTTCGTGCGCGTTCGCGCTATACGGTTAACGCCGTCTCTGCCACCCGCGGGCGGCGACGGTCTATGTCTGAAATCAATCCGATTCTGTCATGCACGAGCCGGGGCGGCTAGATTAGATTAATAGAGGGCTATCGTTGGCCAGCGGCTCGGTACCATAGAGCACCCAGACATCCAGCGCCGGCCCCAGGTCCTCGAGCAGGCGCAGCTCATCTGAGTGATCTTCGAATACCTGCCGGGCGCAAATGCCCGCCTCGAAGCGGCCAGCCAGCAGCCCTTCGGCCACCGCCACGGTAGTGGGCGAATCGACTTCTTCTGCGAAAGATGTGAGATCGGTGTAGTAGCGAGTGGCCGGCTGGCGTGCCACCTGGCGCGGCTCGGCGACCTCGCGCCGCGCCAGCAGCGCCAGCGGGTGGCTGCCGGCAACGAAGACATCCACCGGAAAGGCACGGTGCATATAGCGTCCCACGCAGTCGGCGTGGCTGAAATGCGCCGTGCATTGCAGCACCCGGTCCACCTCGCCCGCCACCAGCGCCGCGAAGGCCGTCGGAAAGTCATCGAAGAGCTTCACCTGCGCATCGGCAAGCCCACGTGCGGCGAGATAGCGGCGCAGCACCAGCACATGATTGTTTCCCTCGGGACCCAGCGTGGCAACGATCATCTCATTCTCCTCAGCATTCGGCTCATAACGCGAAGATCACCAGCGCCCCGGCCGCGACCAGCACCAGCCGCAGCCAGATGGCACGGCGTGCGATCACCCCATAGGAGATCGCGGCGAGGCCCAGTGCGATCTTGATCGCATCGATGATTGCCCAGAGCGGGTCGAAGGCCAGGCGGATCACATCGGGGTTGGCGACCATGGCCAGCGGAATGATATAGAGCCCGATGCCCAGCGCCATGGCCTTCATCGCCACCTTGAGCCAGTTCTCTCCCACCATGCCGGCGGCAATGAACACACCCCCGCACACCGGCGGCGTAATGGTCGAGAGCAGGGCGAACCAGAACACGAACAGGTGCGCCAGCAGCGGTTCGAGCCCCAGCGCGGTGAGCGCGGGCCCGGCTACCGAGACGCAGATCACATAGGCCGCCGTGGTCGGCACCTCCATGCCCAGCACCAGGCAGGCCAGCGCGGTGAGCAACAGGGCCGGCCACAGCATTTCATTCGAGAGCGACAGGATGCCGGAGGTGATCTTGACGCCGAGCCCGGTCAGCGAGAGCACGCCGATCACCAGAGAAGCACAGATGATGATGGCCCCGATTACCGCCACCTGGCGGCCGGCGGTGACCACGGCCTCGGCCATTCGCGTAGCGAAACCGCGCAGGGAGAAGGTCAGCGTGACGTCGAAGAACAGCAGCAGCATGCCGGCGAAGATGGCAACACTCGCCGCGTACTGGGGCGTAAAGCCGCCGAGGAAGATACGTTCGAGCAGCAGCACGAAGGGCACGGCGAAGAACAGCGAGGTGATCGCCACCTCCTTGCCGCTGGCGCGGTCCTCCGCCGCCATGGGGCGCAGGTCGTGGCGAGTGGCGTAGGCGTTGATGCCCATCCACACGGTGGCGAAGTAGAGAATCGCCGGCAGCAGCGCCGCCGCCATGATCTGGGTGTAGGGCGTGCCGGTGAGTTCGACCATGACGAAGGCCCCTGCCCCCATCAGTGGCGGCATGATCTGCCCGCCGGAGGAGGCCACGGCCTCGACGCCGCCGGCCAGGGTGCGCGGGTAGCCCAACCGCACCATGGAGGGAATGGTAATGGCACCGGTGGAGGCGACGTTGGCCGAGGCCGAGCCGGAAATCGACCCCATCAGCGCCGAGGAGATCACCGCCACCTTGGCCGCGCCGCCCGTCAGGCGCCCGGCGAAGGCACTGGCCATGTTCATGAAGCCGCGCCCCGCCTCGCCGGCGTTGAGCACCGCGCCGAAGATGACGAAGATCGCCACCACGCCCACGCTGACCCCGGTGAGCGACCCCCACAGGCCGCTCTCGGCAATGGTCAGGGTACCGACGAAACTCTGCATCGGTAGCCCGGGGTGGCCGAACTGACCGGGAATGTGCTCGCCGAATACCGCATAGGCCAACGCCGCCACCGCGACCAGCGGCAGCGGCCAGCCGATCGCCCGACGTGCCGTTTCCAGCGTCAGCACGATCAGGAAAACCCCCAGTGCCATCTGGAAATCGTTGTCGATGAAGCCGTACTGGTTCGCCAGGGCCTCCTCGTTGAAGGCGATATAGCCGCAGGCGGCAATGCCGAGCCCGGTCAGCAGCCAGCCGCTCCAGCGCTCGAAGGGCGAGCGGGCGGAAAAGATCAGGATCCAGGGCAACGCCAATGCCATGTGAATCGGCCGGCTGACCAGCGCCGGCGTCAAGCCGTAGAAGATCAGCCCCAGGTGAAAGGCCACCGTCACCGAGCCCAGGAGCACCCAGGCCGGAGGAATGCGCGGCACGTCACTGCCGACGGCCGAACCGGCCGTCGGTGAAGCGGAAAAAATCGAAAGCATAGAAAGGGAGCCTTTGGCTCAGGGCCGGCGACGACGGGCGGCCGGGCCGGCCCAGCAAGCCGGGGTTAGGGAAATGCTGAACAAATCGACGAGCGGAGTGAAGCGCAAGGCGCACGGAGCGCAGGAACCGGAGCCTATGCGGTATAGGTGAGGATTCCGAGTACCGCGCAACGCAGCGATTTGCCCGCGTAGGCATTTGTACAGCGTTTCCTTAGCGCAACTCGTCGGGGATTTCTATGCCGGCTTCGTCGTAATAGCGCACGGCGCCCGGGTGCAGGGTACCCGCAATGTTGCCGATCATGTCATGGGTGATGCTGCCCCACCAGGCGGTCTCCTCGGCCATGGCGTCGCGCCGCTCCCAGAAGGTCTTGGTCAGGGTGTAGGCGGTCTCGTCATCCATGCCGGTAGTGGTATAAGCGATCACCGGCAGCGAGGTGGTCTGCACGTCCTGATCGACGCCAGCATAGGTACCGGCCGGGATGGTCTGGCGTGCCGCGCCGGTCTGCTCGATCTGCTCGTCGCTGAGGCTGACCAGGCTGATCGGCATGCTGGCGGCGGTCTCTATCACGTTGGGCGTGGGGAAGGAGCTTGCCGTGACGAAGGCGTCGATCTGGCCATTCTTGAGCGCATCGGGGCCGCTACCGATCTCGGCGTTGGCCACGCGTACCTTGTCCAGCATGTCGAACAGCTCCAGATAGCGCTCCGCCTCGCGTGCACCGAAGGTGCCACGGCCAATGAGAATATGCTTGTCCTCGAGGTCCTCCAGGGCAATGACGCCCTCGTCGCCGGCCGCCACGAAGTGCATGGTGATGGCGGGAATCGGGAATAGTCCGCGAATCTCCTCGAAGCGCGGGCTCTGGCGCTCGGCGAAGGGCCCCTCGCCGGCCATGGCCTGATCGATCAACCCCGGCGGCGTGGTGAAGACATAGTTGCCCTGACGCGCCATGACCTCCATGACGTTCTGCACCGAGCCCTGGCTCTCTTCCAGGGTCAGCACGACCTCACCGTCGGTACCCCGACGAATCGCTTCGGAAAGTTCGACCCCCATCTGGTAATAGGCGGTGCCCGCCGAGGCGGACTTGTAGGTCACTCGCGTCTCGGCCTGAGCGGAAAGTGCGGTGGCGCCCAGCAGCACGGCGGCAGCCGATGCCAGCAGGCTGCGGGTGAAGGCAGGCTTGCGGTGAGTCATGAGGCTCTCCCTTGAGCGTTCGACATCGCGGGGCGATGCCCTTTTTGTAATGGTCGGGGATTTCACAGGGATCAAGAAACGTCCTGCATAAGCCTATAATGCCGATTTTTTGGCACAAGGGAAATTTAGGGCCAGCTTGCCTACCACGGCCGTGCTGGGCGACGCCGGGGAATCGGTAACGCTTTCCGCAACGCCGCCTCTGCTCACAGGCCGAAGGCGATCCAGGCCACGTCTCGATAGCGCTTGGCGAAGTGCACCGTCATGCCTTCCTTGAGGAAGTCGGGCAGTTCGTCGTAGTCGCGGCGGTTGGCTTCCGGCAGGATCACTTCGAAGATCTTGCTGCGCCGGGCGGCAATGATCTTCTCGCGAATGCCGCCCACCGGCAGTACCTGGCCGGTCAGCGTCAGCTCGCCGGTCATCGCCAGCGGCCGGTCGATGCCCTGGTGTCGCCCCAGCGACAGCAGCGCCGTGGTCATGGTCACGCCCGCCGAGGGGCCGTCCTTGGGCGTGGCGCCTTCCGGCACGTGCAGGTGGACGAAGGCCGAATCGAAGAAATCGGTTTCGACGCCATATTCGGCGAGATGGCCCAGCGCGTAACTGTAGGCGATATTGGCCGACTCCTGCATCACCTCGCCGAGCTTGCCGGTGAGCTTGAAGCCGCGAGTCAGCGAATGCACCTTGCCCGCCTCGATGGGCAAGGTGGCACCGCCCATCGAGGTCCAGGCCAGGCCGGTAACGACCCCCTCGCCCTTGAGCACCTGCTCCTGGCGGAACAGCGGGGCGCCGAGGAACTCCTCGAGATTCTTGACCGAGATGCGCACCGACTCCTGATCGCCCTCGAGCAGCTTGACGGCGGACTTGCGCACGATGCTGTGCAGCTGCTTCTCGAGCTGGCGCACGCCGGCCTCGCGGGCGTAGCCCTCGATCACCTGGCGCAGGGCGGCATCGGTGAGATTGATGCGCCTCTTCGGGATCTTGTCGCGCTCGAGCAGCTTGGGCCACAGGTGGTGCTTGGCGATAGCCACCTTTTCCTCGGCAATGTAGCCCGAGAGACGGATCTGCTCCATGCGGTCGAGCAACGGCCCCGGGATCGAGTCGAGGGTATTGGCGGTACACACGAACAGCACCTTGGAGAGGTCCAGGCGCACGTCGAGGTAGTGGTCGAGGAAATCGACGTTCTGCTCGGGGTCGAGTACCTCGAGCAGCGCCGAGGCCGGGTCGCCCTGGAACGACTTGCCGAGCTTGTCGATCTCGTCGAGCATGATCACCGGGTTCTCGACCTCGACCTCCTTGAGCGCCTGCACCAGCTTGCCCGGCATGGCGCCGATGTAGGTGCGGCGATGGCCCTTGATCTCGGCCTCGTCGCGCATGCCACCCACCGAGAAGCGATAGAACTCCCGCCCCAGCGCCTCGGCGATGGAACGACCGACCGAGGTCTTGCCCACCCCGGGCGGGCCGACCAGCAGCAGGATCGAGCCACCCACGTCGCCCTTGAAGGTGCCTTCGGCGAGGAACTCGATGATGCGTTCCTTGACGTCCTTGAGGCCGTCATGGTCGCGATCGAGCACCGTGCGGGCATGGGCCAGGTCGAGCTGGTCCTGGCTGCGCACGCCCCACGGCATCGAGGTCAGCCAGTCGAGGTAGTTGCGGGTGGTGCCGTATTCCGGCGAGCCGGTCTCCAGCACCGAGAGCTTGTCGAGCTCCTCCTCAATACGGGTCAGCACCTTGGGCGGTACGGTCAGCCCCTCGAGCCGGTCGCGGAAGGTATCGACGTCGTTCTCGCGATCGTCCTTGGAGATCCCCAGCTCGCGCTGGATCACCTTGAGCTGCTCGCGCAGGAAGAACTCGCGCTGGCGCTCCTGCATCTGGGCGTTGACCTGCTCGCTGATCTCGGTCTGCAACTGGGCGACGTCGATCTCCTTGCGCAGCAACGGCAGTACCTTCTCCATGCGCGCCTGGACCGGCAGGGTCTCGAGCACGGCCTGCAGCTCGCGTCCCTTGGCCGAGGTGATGGCCGCAGCGAAGTCGGTCAGCGGCCCCGGCTCGTGCGGGCTGAAACGGTTGAGGTAGTGCTTGAGTTCCTCGCCGTAGAGTGGGTTGATCGGCAGCAGCTCCTTGATGCCGTTGATGATCGCCATGGCATAGGCGCGGGTCTCGTCCTCGTCGGCCTTGACCGGCTCGCGCGGATAGCTGACCTCGACCAGGTAGGGCGGCTTCTTCGACAGCCAGCGCTGGATGCGGAAGCGGCGCAGACCCTGGGCGATGAACTGCAGCTGCCCCTCCTCGCCGTGCATCTTGTGCACCTTTACTGCCGTGCCGATCTCGGGGAAATGATCATGGCCGAGTTCATCCACCGCCTTGTCGCCGACGAAAGCCACACCCAGCGTATGGTGAGGCGTGTTGCCAACCCGCCGCATGGTCTCTTCCCAGCGCTCACGGTTGATCACCAGCGGCTGGACTTGGGCGGGGAAGAAGGGGCGGTTGTGGATCGGCAGCAAATAGATGCGCTCGGGCAAGTAGTCGCTGGCGGGAATGACGGCGTTGGCGATTTCGTCTACCTCACCATCGGAGCCCAGCGTCTCGTCGGAATCCGTCCTTGCCTGCTGCCAGTTCTGTTCGTCCTGATCATGCTCGCTCATGAAATCCTCGTCCTGAAGCTATGAAAGCCGGATGCACACTGAGCTGAGCAATGTGGGCGATAGCGGCCAACTTCAAGTCGAAGGCCTATCCAGAGCGGTCAATCAAGATACCGCTGCGCAAGATTAGCGCCACAGAGGTGGCAATGGACGGCTGTTGACGCGAACCTGCCCCCGCCCGATATCGATCTCCAGCGTACGGGTGTCCAGCGGCAGGCCAAGCCATAGCGCGACCACGGTGGGCAATTCATGCCAGGTGAAGTCGCCATCGAGGCGGCGGCGCCAGCGCTCCTTGACCTCAGGCTCTGCGAAGTCGACCAGGCTGAGCGCCTCCAGCTGGCGTCCATCGAAGAACAGCGAGCCATCGACCTGGGCGGACAGACCCAGCATCGGGCTATCCAGCTCGAGGCGCCGCAGGTCGAGGCGCGGCGAATCCCGAAGGATCGCCAATAGATAGGGTTCGAGATCGGCCAGCAGGGCATCCCGCCCGCCCTCATGACGACCGCTGGCGGCCAACTCGCGCAGCCGCGACATGGTGCTGCGAATCGCATCGGCATTGAGGCGTGACAACTCCGCATCCACCTGCCCGGTCAGCAAGATCTGTTCGGCGGTATGGATCTCACCCAGGTCGAGGTCGAGCTGCATGCGAAGCTCCTGGTCGTCCAGGGCAACACGGTTCCCCAGTCGTATGCCATGGGCATCGAGCTTGAGCTGGGGCTGGTGCCAGGAGAGCGACTCGATCTGCAGGCGGTCTTCCTGGATGAAGGTATGGGCATCCTCGGTGTAGGCGTACTGGCTGTTGAGCATGGCGGGGCCGATTTCCAGCCGAACCGCACCGTCGCTGAGCGTCCACGAATCGAGCTGGGCACGCAGCCGCCAGTTGCCCTGCTCGCCGCTGAAGCGCAGGCGCCCGCCTTCGAAGGTGAGTTCACGCTCCTGCTGGGTGATACGCAGGGGCGAAAGCTGGATCCGGCCCTCGAGGGTGCCACTCAGGGTGTGATAGCTCGCTTCCCACTGAGGCGGCGAGGATGCCAGCGAAGCGCCGAACAGTTGCACGCCATCGGGACCATGACGCAGCGTCACCTCACCATCGAGGCGCGTGCTGAGCACGCCATGCCGGGCACGATAGGTCAGCTCCAGCTGCCACATGTGGCCGAACAGCGGTGCCAGGTGAATGCGTCCGGTCGAGGTCCACCAGCCCTGTTCAATGTCCACACGTTCGATGTCGAGTTCACCGCGCGCCTCGAGATCGGCCAGCATGCGCGTCATCTCGCGCTCGAACAGCCAGCTCGAGACTGCCTGGCCCGCCTGCCAGGCAAGCAGAAGCACGACCAGCAACGGGACGATGAGCCGTTCCTTGCGCATAGCTTCCCCCTGTCCTTTTTTATCCTTTTCCTTGCGCCACCCCGTTCAAACGAACACGGAATGTAATCTAGTGCAACCAGAGCCAGAGGTGCATCGTGCTCCAGGCATAGATGCCAGCGAGAACGTCATCGATCATGATGCCGAACCCACCCGCCACACGCCGGTCGGCCCAGCGGATCGGCCACGGCTTGAACACGTCGAATATCCGGAACAGCACGAAGCCCCATAGCGCCGCCTCCCAGGAGAACGGCACCGCTGCCATGGTGATCCAGTAGCCGACGAATTCATCCCATACGATGCCGGAGTGGTCGTGTACGCCAAGGTCGCGGGAGGTCTTGTCACACAGCCAGACCCCCACCACGAAGGAGATCCCCACCAGCCACAGGTACCAGCCCAGCGGCAACTCCGAGAGCAGCCAGTAGAAGGGAATCGCGGCCAGGGTGCCGAAGGTGCCCGGTGCCCACGGTACGGCGCCGCTCCCGAGGCCAAAGGCGAAGAAATGAACGGGGCGCCGCCAGACGCTCGATGGACAGCGGTTCATGGCCTGCCCCCGCGGAAGTGCTGCCAGCCATGGGCACCGTCGAGATCGACGCCCGTTACGCCAGCCTCGGCACGGACGGTACCGATCGCCGTGAGGGCCAGGCCTTGCCCCGCCAGGCGCCGCCGGGCTTCTTCCAGGGCTTCGCCAGGCAGGCTCACCAATAGTTCGTAGTCGTCGCCACCGCACAGCGCGGCGCGATAGGCGGCCGGCTCGCCCAGTGCCTCGCTCAGGCCCGCTGCCAGGGGTAGTGCCTCGGGCTCGAGCCGTGCCCCCACACCCGATGCGGCCAGGATGTGCTCGAGGTCGGCCAGCAGCCCGTCGGAAATGTCGATGGCCGCATGGGCCAGGCCACGCAGTGCCAGGCCAGCCGCGAGCCTGGGCGTGGGCTTGAGGTAACGCGCCAGCAGCGGATGGCCGAGGTCACGTACGCCACGCTGCCAGAGCGCCAGCCCCCCGGCCCCGCCACCGAGAGCCCCCGTTACGGCCAGGATGTCGCCGACGCGCGCTCCACTGCGCGTCAGCGCCTCGCCAACGGGCACTTCGCCCATCACCGTAACGCCGATGGCGAGTTCGCCGCGAGTCACGTCGCCCCCCACCAGCGCGACATGGCTGGCCTGGCAAAGCGAGTGGAAACCGCGGGCAAAGCCTGCCAGCCACGCTTCGTCGTCACTACCGAGCGCCAGCGCCATGAGGCACCAGCGCGGCTCGGCGCCCATCGCCGCCAGGTCGCTCAGGCTCACCGCCAGGGCGCGATAGCCGATCGCCTCGGCCGGCGCGTCGGCAGGAAAATGCACGTCGGCTACCGAGGTGTCGACACTGACCGCCAGCTGCCGCCCCGGCCTAGGGGCGAGCAGCGCACAGTCGTCACCCACGCCAAGCGGCACGCCGGCATCCGCGCCGGGTGCTACGGGAGTGAAATGGCGGGCGATCAGTTCGAATTCACTGGCCACCTTTGGCACCTTCAGCCGCGACGCGCCCTGACCTCGGCACTACGCAACCGGGCGGCCAGCTTGTCGAGAATGCCGTTGACGTACTTGTGCCCGTCGGTGGCGCCGAAGGACTTGGCGAGTTCGACACCTTCGTTGATCGCAACACGATAGGGCACGTCCAGCCGGCGGCTGAGTTCGTAGGCGCCCAGGCGCAGGATGGCCAGTTCGATGGGATCCAGCTCCGTCAGCCGCCGGTCCAGCAGCGGCGCAATGGAGGCGTCCAGATCGTCGCGGAAGCGGACCACGTTGTGCAACAGTTCGTGGAACAGGGCCAGGTCGGCGATCTGCATCACCTTGGCCCAGTTCTCATGATCCTCGAGATCATCGTCGGGCTGCTGACTGCGGAATTCCGCCTCGATGGCCGTTGCCGACTTGCCGGTCATGTGCCACTGGTAAAGACCTTGCACTGCCAGTTCCCGAGCCGCACGCCGCGCCTGCTGGCCTGCAGAAGGGGTGCGTTGCGGGCGCGACGCACTCATGAAGTTTCTCCGTTGTGACCGTCGCTGTCACCGAAGCCGCGCAGCAGGGAGACCATTTCCATGGCGGCCATCGCCGCTTCGGCCCCCTTGTTGCCGGCCTTGGTGCCGGAGCGTTCGATGGCCTGCTCGATCGTGTTGACCGTCAGCACGCCATTGGCGATGGGCGTTTCGAATTCGAGCTGAAGATTGCCCAGCGCCGCGTTGCAGCCACCCGCCACGTACTCGAAGTGCGGCGTGCCACCACGGATCACCGCGCCCAGCGCAATCACCGCATCGGGGCGCGCCACCTGCAGGGCACGCTTCACCGCCAATGGCAGCTCCCAGGCACCCGGCACGTGGACGATATCGATATTCCCGGCGTCTACGCCGTGACGCACCAGGCTATCCACGGCACCTTCGACCAAACTGTCGACCACATGGTGGTTGAAGCGCCCTACCACGATCACGTAGCGACCGTCGACGTCGACGAAGTTGCCTTCCAGTTGAGACAGGGTATGCATCGCTGATTCCTGCTGAAAATGGTCCTGCTGAAAATATGGATCCGGCTGAAGTCGAGCGGGCCGGCAGCTCGTGCCGGCCCCTTGGACATTGAGCGAGCGGGGGCTCAGCCCTGAGCAGTCGTTCCCTCTTCGCCCGGCGCGATCAGCTCGACCACCTCGAGGTCGAAACCGGACAGCGCCGAGAACTTCCAGGGCGAACTGAGCAGTCGCATGCGCCCCACGCCCAGGTGCCGCAGAATCTGCGAGCCGGTACCGATGGTCAAGTAGTTCCCGGCGCCATCGGAGTCGCTGGTGCGCGGCAAACGGCGGCGCTCCAGGAACACCTCCAACTGGTCGCGGAAGTCCTGGTGCGGCCGGCCGTCGTCGAGCAGCACGAACACCCCGTGTTCGACCCGGGCGATCTCTTCCAGCGCGCTGTGGGTCGTCCAGTTGCGGCTCTCGCCCTTCTGCAGGCCCAGCAGGTCGCGCATGGTATCGGCCAGATGCACGCGCACCGTGGTCAAGACATCGGGGCTTGGCTCGCCCTTCACCAGCGCCACATGGTGCGCATTCTGAATTCGGTCGTGAAAGACGTGCAGGGTCAGCTTACCCACCGCCGTATCGACCAGGGTGGACTCGACCGGCTCGACTGTCTGCTCGTTGTGGATACGATAGTGGATCAGGTCGGCAATGGTGCCCATCTTGAGGCCGTGCTCGGCGGCAAAGCGCTCGAGTTCGGGGCGACGGGCCATGCTGCCGTCGTCGCTCATGACCTCGCAGATCACGCCGCTGGGGTCGAAACCGGCCAGGGCGGCCAGATCGCAGGCCGCCTCGGTATGGCCGGCACGGCGCAGCACGCCGCCGGGCTCCGCCATCAGCGGGAAGATGTGCCCCGGCTGGACGATGTCCTCGGCACGCGCGTTACGCGCCGCAGCCACCTGCACGGTGCGTGCCCGATCGGCGGCCGAGATCCCGGTGGTGACGCCTTCCGCGGCCTCGATAGAGAGCGTGAACTTGGTGCCGAAACCGGACCCGTTGTCGCTCACCATCAGCGGCAGCTTGAGGCGCTCGCAGCGCTCGCGTGTCATCGGCATACAGATCAGGCCACGCGCGTGGCGCGCCATGAAGTTGATATGCTCGGCCTCGACCTTCTCGGCGGCCATGATGATATCGCCTTCGTTCTCGCGATCCTCATCGTCCATGAGGATCACCATCTTGCCCTGACGAATGTCCTCTATCAGGTCTTCGATGGGAGCCAGGCCCCCTGGGGAAGATTGCACGCTGGAATCTCCGAATGTTCGAACGACGTCATGGGCGACAGTGCACCGCAACAGAACGTTGCCGCCGATATCGCACCACGTTGAATGGGCGTCAGAGTACATTGGCGCGGCTTCGGGCGCCAGTAGCGAGTACATTGGCGCGGCGCATACCACCACATCCTGACCGCTCCGGGGCAAAGGCCGCTGGGGAGGCGCTGTGAATCCCTCCCTGGACGCTACTTTTTCCATCCCTGGAAAAAGACCTCCCCAGCGGCCTGCCCCGGAGCACATTGCCCGGGAAGCCGCGGCTCACTCCTGCCTTCGCTCCGGCCGCGCCGTGATCCGCCAGTCGCGGCCGACCGCGCGGATATCGAGAATCTCCAGCGGCCGCTGTTGAGCCATGCGCGTCAGCCCCGGCAAGGCGAACAGCGGGCGTGCCTCGCCGCCGAGCAGGGTCGGCGCCACGAACAGCTGCATCTCATCGACCAGTTCGGCGTCCAGCATGGCACCGGCGAGCGTGGCACCGGTTTCCAGCAACACCTCGTTGACCAGTTCCTGCTCGGCCAGGTAGTGCAGGAGTGCGTGCAGATCGACGCGTCCGTTCTCGCCAGCCGGCAGAACCAGCACTTCGGCGCCAGCCGCCTCGAGGCGCGCGCGACGCTGCGTATCGTAGCCCGACACGGTGGCCACCAGGGTGCGCCCCGGCTCACGCAGGCAGGCCGCGGCCTCGGGCAAGCGCAGTTGAGTATCGACCACCACGCGCAGGGGCTGGCGTGCCGCGATGGCCTCGGCATCGTCAAGGCCGAGCTGAGACGCCCTGACCGTCAGCCGCGAATTGTCGAAGATGATCGAGTCGACACCGGTCATGACCGCACTGGCGCTGGCCCGTAGCCGCTGTACTTCCGACCTGGCATGAGGTCCGGTGATCCACTGCGACTCCCCCGACTGCATGGCGGTACGGCCGTCGAGGCTCATGGCCATCTTCAAGCGCAGGTAGGGGCGCAGGCGAGTCATGCGCGAGATGAAGCCGCGGTTGAGTGCACGCGCCTCCTCCTCGAGTAGCCCCACCACCACCTCGATGCCTGCCTCACGCAGCATGGCGATGCCACGCCCCGCCACCTCGGGGTTGGGATCCTGCATCGCCACCACGACCCGCTTGACGCCAGCTTCGATCAGCGCCACTGCACAGGGTCCGGTACGCCCGTGATGGGAGCAGGGCTCCAGCGTCACATAGGCGGTGGCGCCACGGGCAGTCTCCCCGGCCATGCGCAGCGCATGAACCTCGGCATGCGGCTCGCCGGCGCGCACGTGCCAGCCCTCGCCGACCAGGCGCCTGTTCTTGACCAGCACACAGCCCACGCGTGGGTTGGGGTGCGTGGTATAGAGGCCACGACGGGCGAGCTGTAGCGCCCGGGCCATCCAGGCGGCATCGGTCGGCTTGGCCATATCACTCCTACACGCTAGTCGTCGGCGGTGCCGGGCGGAAAACCAGGTTCCTGTGAAAGGCGGTCGATCTCGGCGCGGAACTCATCGATGTCCTGAAAGCGCCGATAGACCGAGGCGAAGCGAATGTAGGCCACCTGATCCAGTCGCTTGAGCGCCTGCATCACGGCCTCGCCGATATCGCGTGCCTGGATCTCACGCTCGCCGGTGGCCCGCAGCCGATGGCGAATTCTCTCCACTGCCGCTTCGATGGCCTCGGCGCTGACCGGGCGCTTCTCCAGCGCACGTAGCATACCGGCGCGCAGCTTGTGCTCGTCGAAGGTTTCCCGCGAGCCATCGGATTTCACCACCCTGGGCATTACCAGTTCGGCGGTCTCGTAAGTGGTGAAACGCTCGCCGCAATCGGTGCACTGGCGGCGGCGGCGCACCTGATCGCCCTCCGCCACCAGGCGGGAGTCGGTCACGCGGGTGTCATGGGCGCCACAGAAGGGGCAATGCATGGTATCGATCCGAACGTGAAGCGGGCGACCCAGTGGTCGCGCATGGTCACGAGTGAGAGCTTGTTGACCCGGCATTGTACCCGCTCCCCCGCTGGCCGCCCAGCACAGGCGTTCGCCCAAGTATGCCGGGCGGCCGTCAGAACGGCTTCAGTGGTCGTGTCCATGCCCATGATTGTCATGTGCATGGCCGTGGCTGCCCTTCCCGTCCACGACGATACGCTTGACCGGCGCTTCGAGCCGCTGAGACTCACCCGACTCGAACCTGAGTTCGATCTCGACGGGCTCGCCCTCCACCAGCGGTGCGGTCAGGCCAATCAACATCAGGTGCAGTCCACCCGGTGCCAGCTCTGCACTACCGCCGGCCGGTATGACGACCTGCGGTACCTGGCGCATCTGCATCACTCCATCCACGTTTTGGTGGTCATGGAGTTCCGCCACTTCTGCCACCGAGGATTCTGCTGCCACCAGGACCCTGTCCCGCTCGCCCGGGTTGCGCAGCGTCATGAACGCAGCGGAGGCCTGCGAGCCGGGTGGTACGGCGCGTACCTGCGCCTCTTCGACGAGCAGCGGGTCGGCAAGCGCGGTCAGCGACACCAGCGACAGACCGGCAGCGGCCAGCAGTGAACGGGACAGCACCATATTGGGACTCCTTGTTGTAGCGTTTGGCATGCACCAGAGAAATGCAGCGAACAGCATACTACGAGGCCTTGAGGAAGGAGACCGGATGCGTCAACCCGACACGCCAAGCGCTCACCGCAAGGAACGGACTCTCTTCATGCTGGTCCACTCGAGGAAGCATCATCGTGCTTCACGGGGCTCGCTCAAGGTGCTATCTCAAAGTGCTATCTCAAGGGACTTGCTCAAGGAACTGACATGGATTTTCGCTTCAAACTTCTCGCGGCTGCCCTGGCCATTCTCGCCGCCCCGGCAACTCTCGTCACCGTCTCGGAAGTTCAGGCCGACGACAGGCCGGCGCCCATTCGTGCCCTGGTCGAGGAAGGGCTCGAGATTCATGGAGAATTCCAGGCCCCGGGAGGCCTTACCGGTTATGCTGCCAGCCATCAGGGCCGCGAGATGACCGTGTTCGTCACTGCCGACGGTGAACATGCCGTGGTCGGCACCATGATCGATGCCGAAGGCAACGACCTTTCCGAGGCCTCGCTGGACGAGCTGGTGCGCGTACCTCAGGAGAGCGAACTCTGGCAACGACTGGAGCAGAGCCACTGGATCGCCGATGGCAGCGCCGATGCTCCTCGTGTGATCTACACCTTCACCGACCCCAACTGCCCCTACTGCCGACAGTTCTGGGAGACCGCCCGCCCCTGGGTGGAAGCCGGCCACGTCCAGCTGCGCCATGTCATGGTCGGCGTACTGCAGCAGAATAGCCCCGCCAAGGCCGCCGCCCTGCTGGGCGCCGACGATCCCGAAGCGGCACTGCACGACCATAGCGGCGGCGATGACATTGCCCCCTCGGCACAGCCTCGCGCCATCGAGGAACAGGTCTACCGGAACAACCAGCTGTTCGAGGAGTTGGGTCTATACGCCACGCCAACCACGCTTTTCCAGCACAACGGGCGCCTGGAACGCGCGGACGGCATGCCCGACGAGGAGCGTCTGCTGGAAATGATGGGCGGGGCGGCTCCCTGAGAAGGTCATGCGGCCGCCCCATGGCGGTAGCCATGAGGCGGCCGCAACAAGGATCATGAACGGGCGGGAACGGCCCTGGCCAGGAACCAGCCTGCCACCATGGCGATCAGCATGGCGAATAGCGGTGCGGTCAACCCGGCGATCGAGGCGATGGCCGGCCCCGGGCAGTAGCCGGAAAGTCCCCAACCGATACCGAACAGGGCAGCCCCGCCGATCAGCCGAGCATCCACATCCTGGCGGGTGGGCAATTGGAATGTCTCGCCAACCATCGGCCGCTCTTGGCGGAAAACGAGCCGGTAACCAATGAAGGTCGTCACCACGGCGCCGCCGAGCACGAACATCAGTGTCGGATCCCAGGCACCGACAATATCGAGAAAACCCAGCACGCGCGCGGGATCGGTCATGCCGGCAAGCGCCAGCCCCAGGCCGAACAGCAGCCCAGCGATATAGCCCATCAGCGTCCTCACGCACCACCTCCGATCACATGCCGCACCAGGTAGACGGTGATGATCGCCGCCACCAAAAAGGTCATCGTGGCCGCCATCGAGCGCGGCGACAGCCGAGCCAGGCCGCAGACTCCATGGCCACTGGTGCAACCGCTGCCCAGGCCGGTACCTACCCCCACCAATAACCCGGCGACGAGCATCAGCCCTACCCCACCGGCAGGCTGGCCGACCACCTCGCCAGGCGCACCGGCCACGTTACCCAGGCCACCGCCCAGCAGCATGAGCAGCAGCGGGCCGCTGACCAGGCCCAGCACGAAGGCCACACGCCAGGCACTGTCTCCCTTGGGCAGGGTCGTCACCAGGCTGCCGACGATGCCGCTGATACCGGCGATACGGCCAAGCGTGGCCATCAGCCACACGGCCGACAGACCGATGAGTATCCCACCGACCAGCCCCTGCAGGCTTACGCTCCAGTCCATGTCTCCTCCTCAGATAACTGCAAATTCCAAGCGTCGGGGTATTTCCCGAAAAAGCCGTTTCAAAAGAGATTTATCGGTACCTTCAGGTAGACCTGGCCGTTGTCCTCGGGCGGTGGCATATGGCCGGCACGCATGTTGACCTGTACCGAAGGCAGGATCAGCTTGGGCATGTCGAGGGTGGCGTCACGCTCGGTACGCATCCTGACGAACTCATCCTCGCCAATGCCCTCGTGCACGTGCACGTTGTGCGCACGCTGCTCGGCCACGCTGGTCTCGTGCTGATATTCCTCACGGTCCGGCGCCTTGTAGTCATGGCACAGAAAGAGGCGGGTCTTACCCGGCAAAGCCAGTACCTTCTGAATGGAGCGGTAGAGGGTACGCGCATCGCCACCGGGGAAGTCACAGCGGGCGGTACCGTAGTCGGGCATGAACAGGGTGTCGCCGACGAAGGCGGCATCGCCAATCACATAGGTGAGGCATGCCGGGGTGTGGCCCGGGGTGTGCAGCACGCGTCCCTCCAGATTGCCGATGCCGAAGATGTCGCCCTCTTCGAAGAGGCGGTCGAACTGGCTGCCATCGCGGGCAAATTCGGTGCCGGCGTTGAAGGCCTTGCCAAAAACATCCTGCACCACGGTGATTCTGGCGCCGATGCCGGTTTTGCCGCCCAGCTTCTCGTGAAGGTAGGGCGCAGCAGAGAGGTGATCGGCGTGGACATGGGTCTCGAGGATCCACTCGACGCTCAGCTCCTCGCGCCGAATGAAAGCAATCATTTCGTCCGCTGATCGGGTATCGGTCCGTCCAGCGGCATAATCGAAGTCGAGCACTGAGTCGAGAATTGCGCAGGCATTGCTTTCAGGATCCTTCACAACATAGCTAAAAGTATTGGTAGGCTCGTCGAAGAAGTGGGTCACGATAGGCTTGGACATGGCAGTCACCTCTTGCAGGTATTGATACCCAGCAGGCTGTAGACCTGGCAGAAATTGAACAGCCCGGTGGCCAGCGGCAGCACCCCGATCCAACCCCAGGCGCCCATGGCACCGGTCAGTGCCAGGCCGATCAGCACGGCACCGGCACGATATGCGCCACCTTGTCGATACCGCCTACAATGCTCTGCATGCGATACACCGTGCGAGTTCCTGGTCGGAACGGATTATATCAAAAAAGAATAAGTTAATAACCTTCAACCCAAAGACTAGTGCATGACAAGAGATCTGGCACGCGACAACTTGACGCATCTTGATCGGTATCAAGATGCGCCCTACCTGATTGGTGGCTTGGCATTCGCGGAACAAGAGGGGGTATCGCGGATGTTCCCAGCTCAAGCCTGCAAGGCAGAACGGGCCTGAAGGAAAGCGAGCCGGACCTGCAACTGGCTCCGTTGGGTCGATCGTTGTCTACCCTAAAGCTCGACTCGGTCACCGTAGGCGGGTATTTCGGCCTCGATGCCGCTCTCGGCCAAGGTGACCTTCAACGTCTGCTGGGTTTTCGGTTCGCCGTGCACCAGGTAAAAACGGGGATGTTCACGGAAGGCACCTGCCCAGCCGATGAGCTGGCTCTGGCCGGCATGCGCCGAGAAGCCGCCAATGGTGTGCACCTTGGCCTTTACCGCCAGTTCCTGACCCAGCACGCGCACGCGCTCGGCGCCGTCGACGAGCTGGCGACCCAAGGTGCCGGCTGCCTGGAAACCGACGATCACCAGCCGGGTATTGGGCTTCTCCAGGTTGTAGCGAAAATGGTGAACGATACGGCCACCGGTGCACATGCCGGCCCCGGCGATGATGATGGCCCCACCGTGGATGCGATTGATGGCCATGGACTCCTCCACCGTGCGCGTCATGCGCAAAATCGGCAGGTAGCGGCTAGTGTCGCCGCTGGCGGCGATGTTGAGCACCTTGAGGTCATCGGCGTCCAGCGACTTGCGCGCGCGATGATAGAGTTCGGTGACCTTGATCGCCATGGGGCTATCGAGGAATACCATCTGCTGGCGCAGCCGCCCCTCGTGGTAGAGCACGCTCAGGTGATAGAGGATCTCCTGGGTGCGACCCACGGCAAAAGCGGGAATCAGCACGTTGCCACCACTGGCGTGAGCCTCTTCCAGCACCTGGGCAAATTCCTCGAGGGTCTCTTCGAGAGGCCGGTGGTCGCGGTCGCCATAGGTACTTTCCATCAGCACCAGGTCGGCATCGTAGAGTCTCTCGGGCTCCTTCATCAGCACCGAGCTGGAATTGCCCAGGTCTCCCGAAAAGACGAGACGCTTCGTTTGCCCACCGGAGGGCACCGACAGCTCGACGATCCCCGAACCCAGGATATGGCCTGCATCCCGGAATACCAGCGTTGCGCCACCAGGTAACTGGACGGGCTGGCCATAGCCATGGGATTTGCACAGCTTCAGCGTACGTTCCACGTCTTTCAACTCATAGAGCGGTTCGATCCGGGGCTTATCGTTACGCTTGCGCCATTTGTTCTCCCACTCGACATCCTTGGCCATGATGAAAGCAGCGTCTTCGAGCATGATATCGAGCAGATCACGCGTGCCGCGGGTGCAGTGGATCGGCCCGCCATAGCCTTCGCGGACCAGCTTGGGCAGCAGCCCGGCATGATCCAGGTGCCCGTGCGAGATCACTACGGCATCGAGTTGCTTCGCCAGGCCGCCGAAGGGAACTGCGTTGGCAGCATCCGCTTCCTTGCCTCCCTGGTGCAGGCCACACTCCAGCAATATGCGGTAGGTACGTTCGCCCCCCTCGACTTCGATCAGGTAGCGCGAACCGGTGACTTCTCCCACCGCGCCTAGAAACGTCAATGTCGACATAAGCTCATGGTCCGCCAAGTTTAATGGCCTGCTTCAAGCATACCGGAAGGTGGCCTTGGCGACAGCAGCAAAAAGGAGGCTAAAGGCTGGCCCCGAGCAGGTTTGGCGCGAAACTCACACAGAGCAGACGATGCGAGATAGGCCCCAGCCCCCCTCCAGCATGGCATTTCTGGGAGTCCAAGGGTTGGGTCTTTGAGGTGGAGGCTTTCTGCGAAAGCTCCCTAACATGCAGTGACAAACATTGCATGTGATCATGGGGGGAGGGACTGGTCATGAGCTCATCCGTTCATCCGGGCGAGCAGGAGGAAGAGGCTGGCCTGATAACGCTCGACGCGCTGGATGAGGCAGAATCAGACGCCGTCACCGTTCAGTTCCAGCAGGGGCAGGATGGCTACGCCGGCATCAAGGACACCTACCTGCACCAAGCCTCGCCCAACGCCAGTCAGGCAACGGCGACGTCGCTCGTCGTCGACAGNGGACAGATTCCGCTCGGCGCCGTCATCGTGTCCGCCACGCTGGAGCTCAACACCACCGGCAAGGGCGACGGCGCCCGGCTGCATCGCATGCTGATGCCGTGGAACGATACCGATACCTGGAACAGCCTGAGTAGCGGCATCCAGGCCGATGGCCAGGAAGCCATGCTGCAGTATGACCTCAACACCGGCTTCGTGCCCGTCGGCACTACCCAGCTCGACGTCACCGCCAGCCTGCAGGCCTGGGCCGACGGCCAACCCAACTACGGCTGGGCCTTCCTGCCCCTGGGGTCCGACGGCTGGGACTTCCATTCGGCGGAAGGCAGCGTACCGCCCAAGCTGGTCGTCGAGTACCGCTTCGAGGACGATGGCGAACCGCCGGTGAACAACCCGCCCGTGGCCAACGACGACAGCGCCACGACCGTGCAGGATGTCGCCGTCGAGATCGCCGTACTGGCCAACGACAGCGACCCGGACGGCGACCCGCTGTCGGTGGGCAGCGTCACCCAGCCGGCCAACGGCAGCGTCACGCTGAACCCCAATGGCACTCTCACCTACTCACCGAGCCAGGGTTTCATCGGCAGCGACAGTTTCACCTATCGCGCCTCCGACGGCAGCCTGGAGAGCGCATCCGCCACCGTCATCGTTTCTGTCACTCGTGACGTCCCCCCGCCCCTACCGCTGGAGACCTCCTATATCGCCACGGCATTCGGCACCAGCGACAGGCGTAATTTCGAGCACACCAATAGCAACAAGAGCTTCTTCCACGCCGGCATGTGGTGGGCGGTACTACCGGAACAGACAGGCTGGCATGTCTACCGCTTCGACGGAGCCCTCCCCGAGCCCGGCACCATGGGTGGCTGGACCAGCGCCAGCCCCACGATGCTCACCAGTGGACGCCGCGCCGACATCGCCTGGCACGATGAGAGCGACACGCTCTACGTTCTCAATTTCGGCCCCAGCGAGACGAAACCTCGGCTCTACCAGATGAGCTATGACGACCAGTCTCAGACGTTCTCGGTCAGCCTGAACGTGCAGTTGGCAGGTTCGGGCGGCAAGCTTGCGGGAGCCGAGTGGGAGCAGAATACGGAAATGGCCCTTGGGTTGGACCAGAACGGGACTCCGGTCGTGGCCATGATCGGCCCCTCAGCGTCGGGCGGCGCAGCCGGGCTCCATCTGGCCTATCCCACCTCTTCCAGTCTTGCCACCTGGGCAACGGTCACCGTCGACAGCGGGCCCAGCACGGTATCGAGCAGCAACGGCGATAACAAGGTCGATTTCGTCGCCTTCCAGATAGGCGGTGTCGACTATGTCGGCCTCGTCTATGGCGACAATGCGACGGGTCACTGGAAGCTCGCCTACCAGGCCACGCCATCCTCGCCTGACGGTTATGCCAGCGGCTGGACCATCGAGACGATCAACGATGCCATCGCGCTAGACAATCACCTCGCCGTGCTGTGGGATGGAAGCAGCATCATCATGACCGTCAAGGACGACAAGAACGCTATCTGGGCGATAAAGGGCGTGCCGGGCGACTGGGACAGCCCCGTGCTGGTGCATGCGGCCACCCACAACGGGAGCCGTCCAACGCTGGCTTTCGATGAGGACAATCAACAGATCTTCGTGTTCTATCAGGAGAATACCAACCGCCCCTACGGCGATATTTACTTCAAGGCTTCCTCCACTACTGAACTAAGCTTCGATGCCTCGGACCCCGGTACGAAAATCATGACCAGTAGCGGTGAGGGGGAGAATATGAGCGATCCCCAGACGCCAGTACACGCCGTGGGCGCTGCCACCGATGGCATGTTCTATCTCTTTGCGCGCAATCAGGAATCAAAGGAGATCTGGTACAACGACTTTCTGCTCAACGAGGATCCATTCATTGCCTGATGCACGTGCCAGGGCGGGTGCCCTCAATCTTCCCGCACCGCCCTGGCAAACATGTCGGTGAGCGGCTTGAGCAAGTAACTGGCGAAGGTCCGCTCACTGGTGCGAATCATGACCTCAGCCGGCATCCCCGCCAGCAGTTGCATCTGACCGTCAAGCGCCTCGCGCCCGGTGTCGGATACCCTCAGACGCACGCGGTAGAAACGGGCATTGGTCGCCTCGTCAAGCTGACTGTCTGCGCTGACGTAGACGATCACGGCCGGGATCGAATGGGTTCGGCGCTGGTTGAAGGCGGAAAAGCGGATCTCCGCCGCCTGGCCTGGATGAAGCCGGTCGATGTCGCGTCCGGGCACGCGTGCCTCGATGAGGAATCCGTCCCCCGCCGGCACCAGATCGAGCAGCGGATCCCCGGGGCGAACCACATCACCGCTCGAGTGTACCCGGCGATCCACCACGGTACCGTCCACTGGCGCCATGATAGTGGTACGAAGCACCTGATCCGACAGCGAGATAATGCGCTCCTCGGCCTCCGACACCCGAGCTTGAACGTCGCGCAGTTGCTCGCCGACTTCCTTGTGAAACTCCTGCATGCGAATCTCACGCTGCATGCGGTTCTCGCTCAGCTGCGAGCCAAGCCGGCCGATCTCGGCACGTCGGCCAGCTATTTCACCCTCGAGTTGCAGCAGGTCTCGCTCGACTTCTCGCAGCCGCAGATTGTTGACGAGCCCCCTGGCAAAGAGCCCGCGCAAGTCGTCCTCCTCGGCGCGCAGCGAGGCCAGGTGACGCTCGCCCAGGCGTACCGTCTCCTCCAGCCCTTCGATCTGGCGTCGTAGCTGCACCACCTGCTCGTCGAGTGCCTCCAGGGTGCCGCGATGAGATTGGCGCCTGGCGACGAACAGCGCCTGCTGCAGAGCCAGCACCTCCTGAACCCTCGGCAAGTCGCTTGCTGCCAGCTCTTCGGGAATCGCCAGAATTTCGCTACCCTGCTGCTCGGCCAGCAGACGCAACTCCGTCGCCCGCTGCATGAGATACTGCGAACGCATGATCTGCAGCTGGCTACGGGCGTGGGTATCATCGATCACGATCAGCGGCTGGCCTGCCATCACCCGATCACCATCCTCTACCAGAATCTCACGCACGATTCCTCCTTCGAGGTGCTGAACCGTGCGCCGGGAGGACTCCGCCGCCACATGGCCCGGCGCAACCACCGACACGGAGAGCTCCGCGGTAAAGGCCCAGCCGGCAAATCCCCCCAGTCCCAGCAGCAACACCAGCAGACCGAGGCGATGATAGCGGCGTGCGTCGATGGGAACGTACGGCGGTGCAGGCTCGGTCATCGAATTACCAGCCCTCGTGCCGCTGCGTTCGTGCATGTCATGCTTGATATTCATTGCCGTCTCTCCACGGGCATCCTTGCCGATGTCGCTACGCTTGCGGGTGTCTCTGCGGTGGCGACGGGCACCGGCTTGACGGCCAGGCTTGCCATCACCTCTTCACGCGGGCCGCAGAGCTGCATCTCGCCATCGCGCAACAGCAACAGCCGATCCATTCCCTTCAATACGCTGATCCGGTGACTGACGACACATAGCGTGACGCCCTCCTGCTTGAGTGCCGACATCGCCGCGGCCAGGGCCTGCTCGCCACGGTCGTCGAGGTTGGCATTCGGCTCGTCCAGTACTACCAGGACAGGGTCGCCGTAGAGCGCGCGAGCCAGGGCCAGGCGCTGCCGCTGGCCGCCTGAAAGGCCGCTACCGGAGGCGATCATGGTGTCATAGCCATCGCCAAGGCTCAGGATCATCTCGTGCACACCGGCCTTGCGAGCCGCGCTCACTACCCGGGACGCATCGACATCTCCGAAGCGGGCGATGTTCTCGGCGATAGTGCCATCGAACAGTTCGATGTCCTGGGGCAGATAGCCGATGCACGGCCCCAGCACCTCGCGATCCCAGCAGGCGATGTCGGCACCGTCCAGGCGCACCTTGCCGGCCAGGACCGGCCAGATACCCAGCATGACCCGAGCCAGGGAAGATTTCCCGGCGGCACTAGGTCCGATGATGCCCAGGTGCTCTCCAGGGGCCAGTTCGAATTGGATATTGCGCAGGACCGGTATCCGCCCTCCCGGTACGGCCGCAGTCACGCTCTCGAGACACAGCTGGCCCCTTGGCCTTGGCAGCCGCATCCGTTCGGGCTCCAGCGGCACCTTGAATAGCAGCTCCGCAAGGCGGCGATAGGATCCACGGGCAGAGACGAAGCCCTTCCAGGTGCCGATCATGCGATCGATGGGCGCCAGGGCCCGCCCCATGACGATGGAGCCTGCGATCATCATTCCCGGCGTCAGCTCCGCCCTCAGCACCAGCCAAGCCCCCAACCCCAGGATCAGCGACTGAGCCAGCAAGCGCAGCACGCGCGCAGTACTGGCCAGCGCCTCACCCCGGTCGCTGGCCAGCGACTGCCCGGCCAGGTAGCGCTGATGACGCTGTGACCAGCGCGCCAGCATGCCAGGCAGCATACCCATGGCATGCAGCGCCTCGGCGTTGCGCAGGTTGGCATCGACCAGCTCATTCGCCCTGATCTGATCGGCAGCAGCTTCACTCAGCAGCGGCTGGGTGATCTTTTCGCCTACAGCGGTCAGTACCAGGAGCAACAGGCCGGCCAGCGTGGCGAACAACCCCAGCCAGGGGTGAAAGAGAAACAGCACTGCCAGGTAGACCGGTACCCAAGGGGCATCGAAGAAGACCAGTAGCCCATTGCCGGAAAGAAACTGCCGCAGGGTGGCCAGATCGGTAAGCGGCTGAGCCGACTGCCGGCTCCCTGTGAGCAGGCCGTGCCGGAACATGGCTTGATAGAGCCTTCCGCTGAGCCGGAGATCGAGGCGATTGCCGATACGCACCAACATGCGGTAACGCACCAGCTCGAGCAGCCCCATGACGAGAAACAGGAAGACCACCACCAAGGTGAGCATCAGCAGGGTTTCGCCGCTCATGGTGGCAAGTACGCGGTCGTAGACCTGCAGCATGTAGACGGCCGGTACCAGCATCAGTAGGTTGACGAACAGGCTGAAGAGGCCCACCGAGGCAAAGGAAGCCCGGCAGGCATGCAGCGCATGCTGAAGTTCCGAAACTTCCTGCTTCCTGCCCATCGAGGGTCACCTGCAAGACTGACGTTGGCGCGAAAAGCCCTTTACGAAGAGATACAAGCCGTTTCGTTCACGGTAGCACGCGGTGGGCAAAAGAGATTCCGAGCTGTAGAAAAATGATCGATGCGCGTGATTCTCTTCATGCTTGAAAGAAACCGACAGCCACCGCCTCACAACAAATCAGTTGCACAAATTTACTTTTAGGCAACAATTTGAATTGAGCCGGTCGCCCGCAGGGAGCTTACTCCTCTACAGACGCTGCGCTTAGCGCCATCAGTACCGCCAAACCTGCAGCGATGCAGGGACGGAAAGCCACGGGTCTCATCCTCGCGAGACAGCCGGGCCGCCTGAACCAGGCGCCTTGATATAACCAGAAGAAACACAAGGCGGCGAAACAGGCAGCGAGCCCGACTTGGCCAATGCCTGTTCCAACTCGAACCAAGATCAGGCATTGAGGATTCGTACGATGACATCCTTCTATCAGTACCTCGGTGACACCAATCTGGATAGCCAGAACGTCTTTTCCAAGGAGTACACGGCATGGCTCAGCAGCGTCGTACTCGGTGATCCAGGCGTCACGGCCTGGCTACAGGCCCAGCTCGAGGGCGATCAGCTCGATGCCTTCCTGGAGGGCAACTACAAGGTAGAACTCAACCAGAACAGTATCGATGGCGCGCCCTACCTGACCTTCGGCGATAGCGGGAGCTTCGAGCTGACAGAGCTTTTCAGCGGCGAGAAAGATTCCTTCCTGTGGTACAAGGGTAAAACCTCTCAGGAACGCTGGTTCTTCGATAGCTACTCCGTGCCGGGCAGCGAGGTCGAGAATCAGGCGCCAACCGATATTCGCCTCGATATCGACCTTGACTTCTCTCAGAGCCTGAATGGAGCTGGCAATGCCGCTGATGGCGGACAGACCCTCTCGGGGGCAGTCATCGGCACCCTATCTGCCGTTGATCCCGATGCTGATGATACCCACACCTTCGAAATCGAGGATGGAGACGACCGCTTCGAGATCGTCAACGGGAACCAGCTGAAGCTCAAGACCGGCGAGGTCATTGAAGAGGCAGAGGGTAGCTTTACGGTGACCATCAAGGTAACGGACCAAGATGGTGAGGGCGCGAGCTACTATAAAACGTTCACCTTTATTGCGGGCACGTCTGGAGGGCAAAATCAGCAGAATCCTGAAAATCTCGATGGGACTCTGTTAGGCGGAGAAGGAACTGAAAGCGACCCGGCTACCGGCGACGATATCATTTTCGGCTTCCGAGGCGTTGATGTCATTAATGGCTCCAGCGGCGACGACATCCTGTTCGGTGGCCAACACAACGACACTCTGTATGGCGGGGACGGCAACGACCAGCTGTTCGGCGGCAATGGCGGCGATACCCTCATTGGCGGCCAGGGAGACGATATTCTCTGGGGCGGTGCGGGCGCCGACACTTTCAAGTGGATGCTGGGCGATCAGGGCAGCGTGGCCACTCCCGCCGTCGACAGGATCATGGACTTCAGCAAGACAGAAGATGACAAGATCGACCTCAAAGACCTGCTCGGCGGCGATGCCGAACTGCTCTTTACCGAAGTGGACGGCAAGGCCGAACTGCATATCGAAACACAGGGCAGCGGCGTCGATCAGAAGATCGTTTTCGACAACGCTTCCCTCGCCGAGCTGCAGCTGGCCTTCGAAGCCTCCGATGCGGCCGACCTGATGACCAAGATGCTCGATAGCGGCAACTTGATCATCGAATGATCCAGCGACGCCTGCACCACCGGGCCGCTGGCAAGCTGTTCTAACGAAACACCCCGCGCCGTGTGACACGGCGCGGGGTGTTGGGCGATTCTCGCACGCGATCAGCGATAGACTGGGAAGCGGGCGCAAACGTCCTCCACTTTGCCCTTCACTTCCGCTTCGATACCAGCGGTATCCCCGCCCTTGGCCATGGTATCGAGGATGTCGCAGATCCAGCCGGCCAGCTCACGGCACTCGCTCTCGCCGAAGCCGCGTGTGGTCACCGCCGGGGTGCCGATGCGCAGGCCGGAGGTGACGAACGGGCTCTGCGGGTCGCCCGGCACGGCGTTCTTGTTGACGGTGATGTGGGCGCGACCCAGGGCGGCGTCCGCGTCCTTGCCGGTCAAGCCCTGCTTGATCAGCGAGAGCAGGAACAGGTGGTCCTCGGTACCACCGGAGACCACGTCATAGCCGCGTTCGATGAACACGCCGGCCATGGTCTGGGCGTTCTTGACCACCTGCTGCTGATAGCTCTTGAACTCGGGCGCCATGGCTTCCTTGAAGCACACCGCCTTGGCAGCGATGACGTGTTCGAGCGGGCCGCCCTGGCCACCCGGGAAGACGGCGGACTGCAGCTTCTTCTCGATCTCTTCGTTGCCCTCGGCGGAAAGGATCAGGCCGCCGCGCGGACCGCGCAGGGTCTTGTGGGTGGTGGTAGTCACCACGTGGGCATGAGGCAGAGGGGTCGGGTAGATACCGGCGGCCACCAGGCCAGCGATGTGTGCCATGTCGACCAGCAGGTAGGCGCCGACTTCGTCGGCGATCTCGCGGAACCGGGCCCAGTCGATGATCTGGGAGTAGGCGGAGAAGCCGGCGATGATCATCTTCGGCCGGTGTTCACGGGCCAGACGAGCCACTTCCTCGTAGTCGATGCGGCCAGTGTCGTCGATACCGTACTGCACGGCGTTGTAGTGCTTGCCGGAAAAGTTCGGCTTGGCGCCGTGGGTCAGGTGCCCGCCCGCGTCGAGGCTCATGCCCAGTACGGTGTCGCCCGGCTTGACCAGCGCCTGGAACACGGCACTGTTGGCCTGTGAGCCGGAATGGGGCTGGACGTTGGCATAGCTGGCGTCGAACAGTTGCTTGGCGTAGTCGATGGCCAGCTGCTCGACGATGTCGACGTATTCGCAGCCGCCATAGTAGCGCTTGCCGGGGTAGCCTTCCGCGTACTTGTTGGTCAGCTGGCTGCCCTGGGCTTCGAGCACCCGAGGACTGGCATAGTTCTCGGAGGCGATCAGCTCGATGTGTACTTCCTGGCGAGCGACCTCGTTTTGCATCGCATCGAACAGGGTGTCATCGAAACCGGCAATCGTCATGTCACGGCTGAACATCGGCGGGAAACCTCGCATCACGGGAGAATCGGGATGCGCCATGATACCCCAGCCCATGACGGCTTTCACATGAAAGGCCATCATGGGTCAGTGCAGAAATTCTCATGCTGGGTTTAGCGGGTTTCGACTTTTACCTTGAGCTTGCTCGGCACCTCCAGCGGATCGCTCGTATAGCTGGACATGGTGCTTTCCGATGGCAGCGTCATGCGCACTTCCAGTTGCTCGGCGGCTCCCTCCAGCAGCTCCACCAGTCCCAGCAGGACCGCTTGAGCTTCCGGGCCGAACATCATGCCGAAACCCTGTGCCTGGGTGCGGGCCTGCTCGACATATTGCGCCTCGGTGATGCCCTCCGTGGCCGCGCCCAGGGTGGCCAGGCGGGCGAACAGGCCCAGGTCGGTCAGGGCCAGGCGCAAGTCGCCCCCCAGAAGGGTCGCGGCCTCCAGCCACTCCGCACCGGTGAAAGCGTCGACCGGTTCGATTCCCGGCGGCAGCCGCAGCGGCAGGTTGATGTCGAAGACCAGGCGCAGGGCGTCATGCAGGTCGACATGGCTGTCGCTGACCAGCACATGGTGGTCGCCCTTCTCCTTCCAGCTGCCGAGAAAAGCAGCGTCAAGCCGCAGCTCGCCGCTGCCATTGGTCAAGACATTGTTGACCATGCGCAACTGGGTGCGCTCCGCCTCGGGAGCGAGCTCTATCATGCGTGCCAGGTCGACGTGCAGCCCCTCGAGGCGCATCCCACCCTTGCCATCCTCGAAATCGCCATCGACATCGAGCAGGGTCAGGCTACCCACCAGTTCACTGCTTTCCACGACAAGGTCGCGCAACACCAGCGAAGCCAGCTTCTCCTCGCCTTGGGTATCGATTCCCGTCAGCCCCTCGAGGCGCAGCGAGGCCAAGGTAAAGGAGCCCGATCCGAACTCGTCCAGCTCCTCGGCCACCCCGGCCACATCGGTGAGTTCGAGCATGCCGATGGCATCATGGGTCAGCGCCTCACCGCGCACCTTGTCGATGGTCATGCGTCCCTGGCCCGACTGCAGCGGCGTGTCGAGGAAGAGTTCTTCGGCAAACTCCGAGGCCAGTTCGATCACCATCCCATCGATGGCCAGGCTGCCGAGGCGCACTTCATTAGGGTCCAGCTCCATGTGCAGCGGGAACACGGCACGCGAGGGTTCACCCATCACGATGCGCTCCGCGCTCATCAGGGTCAGCTCGGTGAGGCTGTCCTCGATGCGAATGCCTTCCAGCGTCACCTCGTCAGGTGCGTCATAATCGCCGCTGACGATATAACGCTCGATCAACAGGCGCTCACCTTCCTGCGCTTCGAAGACGATGTCTTCGGCGGTGACGCGCGAGCGAAGCATGGCGCTCGAGACCTCGCCCAACGAGAGACTACCGCCCTCGCCGAACAGGGCCCGCAGGTCGGCTTCGAGCCGTTCGGCGTTGGCGGCCGCCACACTGCAAGCGCTCATGAGCGTAACGAAGGCCAGGGTCTGGCCCAGGCGAACCGCCTGGGGGCGAAGTGCGTGCATCGACATCACCTCCTGTGACACCTCTGGGTAAGGAAGGTGGCGATGTTAGCCAGCGCCACGATTACACAGTGTAACCGTAATGGCGCTGACACAGCCGCTTCGTGCGCGACACTGGCCAATGACAGTTCAACGCAATGGCCAGCGCCTGGCCAATGTCTCAGGCTTCGCCGAGCAGACCCAGGCTGGCCGCCGGCGCCTGCTTGCGCAGCCCGCGCGACAGGGCATGACCGATGGCCCCGATCAACAACGCACCGCCGATCGGTAGCACCAGCCACAGCCACAGATGGAAGCGCGGTGCCAGGTCGAGCCAGGCCACATAAATACCGGCGGTGGCCAGCTCGGCCAGCAGCGCCCCCATCATCCCGCTGGCCAGCCCCAGGATGGCAAACTCGGCGCCCTGGACGCGGGAGATGAGGCTGCCCCCCGCACCGAAGACCCGCAGCAGGCCGCTTTCATGCGCCCGGGCCGGGCGACTCGCGGTGAGTGCCGCGTAGAGCACGCTGACTCCGGCCAGCAGCACGAATGCCAGCACCAGCTCGACCGCCCGGGTTACCTGAGTGACCACGTCGCGCACCTGAGCCAGGATGGCATCGATATTGAGCAGTGAAACCCCGGGGAAGGTTTGCACCAGGTGGCGCAGCGTCTCTCCCTGCCCGGCCTCGAGATGGAAGGCGGTGATGAAGCTGTGGCCGAAGCGCTCCAGCACTCCCGGGGGGAAGATGACGAAGAAGTTGGGCCGGAAGCTGTCCCAGTCGAGGTTGCGCAGGCTGGCCACCTCGCCGACGATCTCCTCGCCGCCGATGGTGAAGGAGACCCGGTCGCCGAGCGCCAACCCCAGGCGTTCGGCCAGACCATCCTCCAGCGAGATCGGCACCGCGGCATCGTGGGGCTCGGCATCCACGGCATCGAGCCAGCCTGCCCGCGCATCTTCCCGTTCGTCGAACCATCGGCCGGCCACCACCCGGTTACCTTCCGGCAGCTCGGCCTGCCAGGTGAGGTTGAGTTCGCGGCGCAGCGAGTTATCGCCGCGTGACTCCGCCGGCACCGCCTCACGCGCCGGCTCGCCGTTGATGGCCGTGAGACGACCACGCACCATCGGATACAGGGCCGTGCGGTCGTCGGCATTGGCCTCGAGGGCCTCGATGAACGCCTCGCGCTCGCCGGGCTGAATGTTGATGGCGAAGTAGTTGGGCGTATCCTCTGGAAGCTGAGCCTGCCAGGTCGCAAGCAGATCCCCGCGCACCAGGGCGATCATCGCCATGGCGAAAAAGGTCACCGCGAAGGCGAGCAGCTGGCCCAGGCTGGCACTGCGGCGCCGGGCCAGCTGGCGCCCGCCCAGGCGCACGGCCTGAGACAACTCGCCCTGGCCCCCATCGCCCTGAGGCAGGCGGGCGGCGAGGCGCAGCACCAGGCCAAGCAACAGTGACCCCAACCCCCACAGCATCACCAGCATGGCGAGCCCGCCGATCAGCAGCGACGCCGCCAGGCCGAAGTCGCCGGAGTAGAGCCATAGCAGGCCGCCGAAGACCAGGCTGGCCACCAGCACGACCAGCCAGGCCGAGGCCGGCAACGGATCGAGTTCGCGGCGCAGCACCTTGAGTGCGCTGACCCGCTTGAGTCGCAGCAGCGTGGGGCCGGCGAAACCGACCAGCACCGCCAGGGCCGTCAGTATGCCAAGCCACAGCGGCAGCCAGCCCGGCGGCGGCAAGGTGAGCGGCAGGAAGGCCGTCAACAGTGCCAGCAGCGCGGCCTGACCGATCAGGCCCAGCAACGCCCCCAGGATCGATGCCGCCAGTGCCAGCCACAGCAGCTGCAATGCGAAGAGCCAGACCAGGTCACGCTGGGTGGCACCGAAGCAGCGCAGCAAGGCCGCGGTATCGAGGTGACGCTCGACGTAGCGCCGTGTCGCCATGGCCACTGCCACGCCGGCCAGCAGCACGGCCGCAAGCCCGGCCAGGCTGAGATACTTCTCGGCACGCTCCAGGGCATTGCCAAGCCCCGGGCGGTCGCGCCTGACGTCACGCACATCGACCCCATCGCGGCGCAGACTATCGATCAGCGGCCCCACCTGTTCCAGCGCCTGGGGTGGCCCGGCGGCAAGCAGCTCGAACTCCACCCGGGCCCCTGGCTGCACCAGGTTAGTAGCGTCGAGGTCATCGGCATGCATCATCAGGCGCGGATTGAAATTGGCGAAGCCGGCGGATTGATCCGGTTCGCGTTCGACCAGGCCGGTCACCGTCAATTCGCCCTCGCCGACCTGAATCCGGTCACCCAGCTCGGCCTCGAGCAGCAGCGCCAGGCGTGGCGCCAGCCAGGCTTCGCCGGGAGCGGGTCCGTGGGCCACGGTCTCGATGCCCTCGCCGCGATCGACATGGACCTGACCATAGTGGGGATAGACGCTGTCGACTACCTTGAGGCTGGCCGGCTGGAAGGCGTCGCCGAGACTGACCATGGTCACCATATCGACCTGATCGCTCAGCGCCATGCCGGCCTCCTCCAGGGTGCGGCGCAGCTCGTCATCGAAGGGGCGCCCCTGCTCGAGCACCAGGTCGCCGCCGAGCAGTTGCCCGGCCTGCCGGGTCAGGCCCCGATCCAGGCGGTCGAGGAAGAAGCCGATCATGGTCGAGGCGGCCACCGCCAGCGCCAGGGCGACGAACAGCGCGCGTACGTCGCTGGCACGCAGGTCGCGCAGCAGCCCGCGCCCCGAGAGACGCAGCAGGTTGCTGCCGGCCGCCTGGTTCGACGGCCGACTCATGCCCCCACCTCGTCGCGCACGAGTTCGATCAACTGCCCCTCCTCCAGGCGCAGGCAGCGGTCACAACGCGCTGCCAGGGCATGGTCGTGAGTGACCAGCACCAGAGTGGTACCGGCTTCACGATTGAGCTGGAACAGCAGGTCGATGATGCGCCCGCCGGTAGCCTGGTCCAGATTGCCGGTGGGCTCGTCGGCGAAGACCAGCTCGGCGCCGGTAACGAATGCACGCGCCAGCGCCACCCGCTGCTGCTCGCCGCCCGAAAGCTGCTTCGGCAGGTGCTCCAGGCGCTCGCCTAGGCCTACCCGTGCCAACCAGTCGTGAGCCCGGGCCGCAGCATCGGGCAGCGGCGAGAGTTCGAGGGGTAAGAGCACGTTTTCCAGCGCCGTCAGGGTAGGCAGAAGTTGGAAGTTCTGGAACACGAAACCGACCCGGCCGGCCCGCAGCCGCGCGCGTCCGTCCTCGTCGAGCTTGCCGAGCGATTCGCCGAACAGTGCCAGTTCGCCGCCGCTCGGCTCATCAAGCCCCGCCAGCAAGCCCAGCAGGGTCGACTTGCCCGCCCCGCTCTGCCCCAGGATCGCCACGCTCTCACCAGGGAACACTTCAAGCGTCAATCCACTCAGAATGGTGAGCCGCCGTTCGCCACTCACGACCTGCTTGCTCAGCTGGCGAGCATGTAGAATCGGTTTAGCCTCCTGCCCGGGGGCGGTGGCAAGCGAAACAGCATCTCGAGTCGAGGAGTCGGTCATGGTGGTAGGTTTCCCCATTGGTTTGGTAAGCGTATGTCGTGCCCGGCTGGCCCGGTGGCCTTCCCGCACCATTGGCCTTGCCGCTGGCCTCCTGGTTGCCCTGACCCTGGCGGCGACACCAGCCCAGGCAGCCGAACGGCCGGTCCTGCTGGTCATGGGCGACAGCCTGAGTACCGCCTATGGCCTCGAGCAGGAGGCGGGCTGGGTCAACCTGCTGGCAGAGCGGCTGGACGGCAACGCGCGAGTCGTCAACGCCAGCATCAGCGGCGAGACGAGCGGCGGCGGCGCCAGTCGGCTCCCCGAGCTAATCGGACAGCACGCCCCGGACATCGTTCTGCTCGAACTGGGCGGCAACGATGGCCTGCGCGGCCTGCCACCGAGCCAGCTGGAGGCCAACCTCGCCGCCATGATCGAAGCCAGCCAGGCCGCAGGCGCCGAGGTACTGCTGCTCGGCATCGACATACCGCCCAACTATGGCCAGGCCTATCGTCGCGCCTTCACCGACGTCTACACCCGCCTGGCCGACACCTACGATACGCCGCTGGTACCCTTCCTGCTGGAAGGGGTGGCGCTCGAGGAGGGCATGATGCAGGACGACGGTATCCATCCCACCACCGATGCCCAGCCGATCATCCTCGACAACGTCTGGCCCGAGCTTGCCGCGCTGCTGGAGAGCAACGGCGTGGAGCTGGCCGAAGCCACTCACGACTGATCCGCTGCGCTCGGGCTCTTCTGCCATTGCTGCAACCCCAGCCCGCCGAGAATCAGCACCAGGCCGACCAGGGTGGAGGCCAGGATCGGCTCGCCCACTACCAGGTAGAGCAACAGCAGCGACACCGGCGGCGACAGGAAGATGAGGTTGGAGACCCGAGCCGTGCGCGACACCCGGTGTACGGCCAACTGCCACAGCACGAAAGCGATGCCCATCTCGAACAGGCCGACGTAGATTCCAGCCCCCAAGGCCGCCCAACCGTGCCAGGAAAAGCCGGGGCCGAGCAGCATCAGCAGCGTGAGCACCGGCAGGCCGACGCTGAAGTTCTGCCACTGTGCCACCAGCGGCGGACGCCGGTCGCGCACGTTGAGCAGCCAGTAGAGCGCCCATAGCAGCGTGGAGGCCAATGCCAGCCCCACGCCCAGCGGATCGGCAAAGGCCACGTCGAAGACTTGGCCACGCGTCGCAATCACCCATACGCCCGAGTAGGCGACCAAGCCCGCCAGCACGTCGATGCGGGTGAGGCGCTGGCCCAGGAGGGGGACCGCAAGGAAGGCCATGGCCAGCGCCCAGGTATAGTTGAGCGCCATGGCCTCCTGCCCGGGCAGGCGGTCGTAGGCGCCGAACAGCACCAGGTAGTAGGCCACCGGGTTCATCAACCCGGCCCAGGCGGCGGTGCGCCAACCACCTCGCAGTGCCTCGCCGAGCAGGCCCTGGCGAACCACCAGCGCGCCCATCAGCAGCCACGACACCAGCGACGCCAGCCACATCAGCTCCAGCGGCGACATGTAGCTCAGCGCCACCTTGAAGGCAGTGGCCACCGTGGACCACAGCGCCACCGCTCCCAGGCCGAACAGGATCGCCTGGCGATCCTGGCTCAGCACCTCTGCGTTCGTTGCTTCCGCCCTCATCGGTCGATGTGCCCCAGGTCGCGCCCGGGCGCGAGGCGGTCGCGCACCCGTTGCTTGAGTTGCTTGCTATCGGGGAAGCCACCGTCACGCTTGCGCTCCCATAGCGACTCGTCGTCATAGAAGATCTCGAAATAGCCCCCATGCGAGGGCACCAGGGCGACCTCCTCCAGCTCTTCACCGAAGGTGGAGAGCAACTCCTGGGCCAGCCAGGCACTGCGCAGCAGCCACTGGCACTGAGTGCAGTAATGGATGCGGATACGTGACATGCGAAGACCCTGTCGCAACAATGAAAACCACGATGATAGCAGCCAAGGAGCCAGAATGGCCGAACGCGAGATCAGCCAGTCGCGCCTGTACGAATGGTTGACCGGCGACGAAGACAGCCGCATGTGCCGTGACATCGCCGACGAAGCCTGTCAGGAGCAGCCGCGAAATTTCTTCCTGCACCTGTTCGCCGCGCTGGGCAACAAGCTGGCCGACGAGCTTTCCAGCGCCCGCCTGGTGCTGCCCTGGCTGCTTGGGGTGATCGGCGCCCCGCTGTGGATGGTCGGGCTGCTGGTGCCGATCCGCGAATCGGGCGCCCTGCTCCCGCAGCTGTTCGTCGCCGGCTTCATTCGGCTCAAGCCACAGCGCAAGTGGGTATGGGTCGCCGGCGGCTGCCTGCAGGCCCTGGCCGCTGCCATGCTGGCCCTGCTCGCGCTGTTCGGCCAGGGTGGTCTTGGTGGCGCCCTGGTACTGGTCACGCTGGTGGCGCTATCGCTGGCCCGGGGGCTCTCTTCCATCGCCACCAAGGACGTACTGGGCAAGACCATCGCCAAGCGCCGCCGTGGCAACCTGATGGGTTGGAGCGGCAGCGTGGCCGGCGCCGTCACCTTGGCGGCCGGTGGCGCCTTGATGCTGTTCGAGGACCGCCCCGGCGAGCTGGCCCTGGCGGTATTGCTGGGTATTGCCGCGTTCGGCTGGGCACTCAATGCCCTCTGCGCGGCGCGCATCAAAGAGACGCCGGGCGCGGTGGAGGGTGGCGAGAACGCCTGGAGCAGCATCAAGCTGGGCTTGCGCCTGCTGCGCGACGATCGCGACTTCCTGCACTTCAACCTGTCGCGCGCGCTACTGCTGGCCAGCGCCTTGGCATTGCCCTACGTGGCCTTGCTCGGTCAGCAGCAGAGCGGCACCAAACTGGGCGGCCTGGGGGTGCTGATCGTGGTCTCGGGCCTTGCCGGCATGGTGGCAAGCCCTGTCTGGGGCAAGCGCTCCGACGCCTCGAGCCGCCGTGTGCTGCGCGATAGCGGTCTGGGTGCCGCGGCCTGCTGCCTGCTTGGCGCAAGCATTGCCTGGCTACCAGGCGAGTGGACGGCCACGGTATGGCCCTACGCGCTGGTCTACGCCCTGCTGGTGATCGTCCATGCCGGCGTACGCCTGGGCCGCAAGACCTACCTGGTCGACATGGCAGGCCAGGACCGGCGTGCCCTCTACGTAGCGCTGTCCAACACCATTACAGGCGCAATGATGCTGCTGGTGGGCGGTGCAACGGGGTTGCTGGCCCACTGGCTGGGTACCGACTGGCTGTTGGTGATGCTGGCCGCCATGGCGCTGGCCGCCGCCGCCTCGGCCGCACGCTTGCCGGAAGTCGAGTAGCCCACAGCGTTGTCAACGTGGCGAAGGCTGGCCATGATGTAGCATAGTCACGTTGTGTTACCGCCACGTCTCAGCCAGGAATGCCTTGAATGAAACGCGCCCCATTGATCAGCCCTGAGCTTCTCGAGCGCATCGTCGATGCCTCGGAGGACGGTATCGTGGTCGCCGAGCAGGAAGGTGACGAGAATATTCTGATTTACGTCAACCAGGGCTTCGAGCGACTCACCGGCTATAGTACTGACGAGATTCTTTACCAGGACTGCCGCTTCCTGCAGAGCGACGATCGCGACCAGCCGGCGCTGGCCAATATCCGCAAGGCCCTGAGTGATGGTCGCCCATGTCGTGAAGTCCTGCGCAACTACCGCAAGGACGGCACCATGTTCTGGAACGAGCTGTCGATCACCCCGGTTTTCGATGCCGACGACAACTTGACCTATTACATCGGGGTGCAGAAGGACGTGACGGAACGCGTTGAGGCCCAGATGGAGCTGGAACGGCTCAAGGCCAAGTACGGTCCGTCCTGACCTGACAGGCTCGAGTGCTGCAAAAAAATTCCTCAAAGGACTTGCTCTCGGCTCCTCCCGGATATATATAGCCGTCAGGTGCCGGTCATTGGCGCCGATGGCGCTTCAGGTCCGTCGCTTCGGACGCGAAGCGAATGTGCGATACGTCGATCGCAGAGCGGTCGACACTGGGCCATGGGAGGATTTTCGCATGAGCCATGAACCCCTTGTCAGCGACACTCACGACGACGAGCAAGACTTCCTCGAAGCGGTGAACGACGACGAGTACGTTCGCCCCCGCGCCTCCAGTCGCGCCGACACCCTGCGTGCCCGACGCCGCGTCGAGGCCCTGCTGGAAGAGCGACGCCTGCAGCGCGCCATCGAAGACGACTGGATGCTACTCGGCGAAGAAGAGGAAGAAGAGGAATAGGCAACATCTTCCTCGGCACGAGGCATCCGCGGATGCCTCGTCAAGCAAGCCAATCACCAAACCTCATCACGGGACGTAGCGCGAGGCGTTCAAGCATTGCAGCGCTGGCCTTTGCCCGGCACGCCCACTATCATCGGGACCACTGAAACCCTCAACCCCAGTGGAATTCCATGGCGCAATACGTCTTCACCATGAATCGGGTGGGCAAGGTCGTTCCGCCCAAGAAGCAGATCCTCAAGGACATCTCGCTGTCCTTCTTCCCCGGTGCCAAGATCGGCGTACTGGGCCTCAACGGCGCCGGCAAGTCGACCCTGCTGCGCATCATGGCCGGGGTCGACAAGGAGTACGAGGGTGAGGCGCGTCCCATGCCCGGCATCAACATCGGCTATCTGCCCCAGGAACCTCAGCTCGACGACGAGAAGAACGTCCGCGAGACCGTGGAAGAGGCCCTGGGTGAGATCAAGGAGGCTCAGGCCAAGCTCGACGCCGTCTATGCCGCCTACGCCGAGCCGGATGCCGACTTCGATGCCCTGGCCGCCGAGCAGGCGCGCCTGGAGAACATCATCGAAGCCGCCGACGCCCACAACCTCGAACGCAAGCTGGAAGTGGCCGCCGAGGCGCTGCGCCTGCCGCCCTGGGAAGCTCGGGTAGGCAACCTCTCCGGCGGGGAGCGCCGCCGCGTGGCGCTGTGCCGCCTGCTGCTCTCCAGTCCCGACATGCTGCTGCTCGACGAGCCGACCAACCACCTGGATGCGGAATCCGTGGCATGGCTCGAACGCTTCCTCCACGACTATCCGGGTACCGTGGTGGCGATCACTCACGACCGTTACTTCCTCGACAACGTGGCCGGCTGGATCCTCGAACTCGACCGTGGCTACGGCATCCCCTTCGAGGGCAATTACTCGCAGTGGCTGGAGTCCAAGGAAAAACGCCTGGAGCAGGAAGCCAAGCAGGAAGCCTCGCGCCAGAAGGCGATCAAGCACGAGCTGGAGTGGGTGCGCAGCAACGCCAAGGGCCGCCAGGCCAAGAGCAAGGCACGCCTCAATCGCTTCGAGGAAATGCAGTCCGGCGACTTCCAGAAGCGCAACGAGACCAACGAGATCTACATTCCGCCCGGCCCCCGCCTGGGCGACAAGGTCATCGAGTTCCATGGCGTGTCCAAGCGCTTCGAGGACAAGCTGCTCTACGAAGACCTCACCTTCACCGTGCCCAAGGGCGCCATTGTCGGCATCGTCGGTGGCAACGGTGCCGGCAAGTCGACCCTGTTCAAGCTGATCACCGGCAAGGAGCAGCCGAACAGCGGCGAGGTGGTGGTCGGCGAGACCGTCGATATCGCCTACGTCGAGCAGCTTCGCGACGCGCTGGACGACAAGCAGACGGTGTGGGAAGCAGTCTCCGACGGTCAGGACATTCTCAACATCAACGGCTACGAGGTCTCCTCGCGCGCCTATGTCGGCCGCTTCAACTTCAAGGGCAACGACCAGCAGAAGTTCCTCAAGGATCTTTCCGGTGGTGAGCGTGGCCGGCTGCAGCTGGCCCAGACCCTGAAGCAGGGCGCCAACGTGCTGCTGCTCGACGAACCTTCGAACGATCTGGACATCGAGACCCTGCGTGCCCTGGAAGAGGCCCTGCTCGCCTTCCCCGGCTGCGCCCTGGTGATCTCCCACGACCGCTGGTTCCTCGACCGCATCGCCACCCACATCCTTGCCTTCGAGGGCGATTCCCAAGTGGTGTTCTTCGAAGGCAACTACACCGACTACGATGCGGATCATCGCAAGCGGGTCGGCAGCGATACGCCGCATCGCATGAAGTACAAGCGCATCGACGCCTGAATGCGGCGTGCGCGCCCTCGGAAAGAAGAGTGGCGGCAAAGAAGAGGCCTCGCTGATGCGAGGCCTCTTTTCGTTCACAACGCGCAAAGCGCTACGGTTTTCTTCTTCCGGTAATCAGCGAAACGATGAACAACACGATGAACAGGAAGAACAGAATCTGGGCGATGGTGGTGGCCGCACCCGCGATACCGGTGAAGCCGAGCACCCCCGCAATGATGGCGATGATCAGGAACAGCATTGCATTGCCGAGCATAACAGACCTCCTTGACTGTCTTGGCGCCATCCCTAGGCGCAGTTACCCAATCAGGTGTCTTTCAGACTTGCGTGAACTGATCGAACCGTCAAGTTACCGCCGGTTACGCCTTGTATCCCCGCAGAGTCCAGAGCAAACATTCCCGCTCCGAGAGCAACCGTTCAATACAAGCCCGGCTCTCCCTCCGGTCGGGTCTTGAAGCGTCGGTGCAGCCACATGTACTGCTCCGGATGTTTGCCTATCGCCTGCTCGATGAAGGCATTGACCAGCGTCGCATCACGCACCTCGTCGCCGCTGGGAAAGCCTTCGAGGGGTGGGCGGCTCTCGATGGTGTAGGTATGGTCGTCGGGGTTGCGATGGAACATCAGCGGCACTACCGGCGCTCCGGTCATGCGCGCGATCTTGGCCGTCAGGCGGATCGTCGCCGCCTCGATGCCGAACAGCGGGGCGAAGACGCTGACGTTGCGGCCGAAATCCTGGTCCGGTGAATACCATACGATGTGCCCCGCCTTGAGCCGGCGTACCACGCCACGCAGATCGTGACGGTCGATTGCCTCGCCGAAGATGCGACTTCGCGCCCGGGTCATGAAACGGTCAAACAGGGGATTGTTGTGCGGTCGATAGACCACGTCGGAGGGAAAATAGAGCGAGTGCAGCGCTCCGCCCAAGTCCAGGGTGGAGAAGTGGATACCCACGATCAGCACACCCTTGCCTTGGGCGTAGGCGGCCTCCAGGTGATGCCGACCCTTGTAGGTCACCCGGTGACGAAGGTGCTCGGGATCACGGCACCAGCCGGTGGCGGTCTCGAGGATACCGATGCCGTTGGCCTTGAAGGTGTCGCGCACCAGCCGGTCGCGCCGGTTGTCGTCGAGATGCGGGAAACAGAGCCGCAGGTTGGTATCGACGATATGCCGGCGGCGTGGCACCACCCGCCAGGCCAGCAGGCCAAGCCCGCGACCGATCGCCAGCCTGAGCCGCCAGGGCAGCCAGGCCCCGACCCGCATGCACCCGATGGCCAACCAGGCCGGCCAGAAGCGTGGGTGGGCGAAGGAAGCGGGCCAGTTGCGCTTGGACATGCAGGGTTTCCGTTCAGCTCGAGTTTGGGACGAAGGTCGCTGACGCTCACTCGCGCCGCAAGTAGCATCTGGGCACTCGCGGCAGGATGCCGGTCAGCAGCGTATAGCTGATGGTATCGCAGTGGCGAGCCACTTCGTCGACCGAGAGTACCGCACCATGACGGGATCTGCCCCACAGCACCACTTCGGTGCCTATATCGGCCTCGGGAATATCGGTGACATCCACCGTCAGCATGTCCATCGAGACCTTGCCGGCCAGCACCGTGCGCTGCCCGGCCACCAGCACCGGCGTGCCATCGACGGCATGCCGATCATAGCCGTCGCCATAGCCGCAGGCCACTACTGCAATGCGCGATGGTCGCGGTGCGCGCCAGCGGCCGGCGTAGCCCACCGGCTCACCGGCAGCCAAGTCACGTACGGCAATGATCTCGGAGCGCAGTGTCATCACCGGCTCGAGCCGGCGGCTGGCCTCGCTGGGCCGCTCCAATGGGTCGCTGCCATACAGCATCACGCCAGGGCGTACCCAGCTGCCATGCGCCTGGGGCCAGGTCAGGGTCGCCGGCGAATTGGCCAGGCACAGCGCTGCGCCAAGGCGACGAGCCAGCGCATCCATGCACGCGAGCTGCCGGTCGAAATAGGCGGAATCGATCGCATCGGCAGTGGCGAAGTGGCTCATCAGCAGCAAGCCAGTGGCACACGACGGCGCAGCGACCAGGCGCTCCCACACCGCCGGCACCTGTTCGGGCGGGAAACCCAGCCGATGCATGCCGGAATCGACCTTGAGCCATACCGGGATAGGCCGGGCCGGCCGGGAGGACAACAGGGCTTCGACTTGCCATTCGCTATGCACCGCCATCCATAGGCCCAACACCTCGACGCGGTGCAGTTCCTCCGCCTCGAAGATACCCTCGAGCAGCACGATGGGCGTTTCGATGCCCCCCTCGCGCAGGGTTTCGGCCTCCTCCAGGCAGGCCACGGCGAAGGCCGGCGGGCGCTGACCGGCAGGCAGCGATTCCAGAGCGCTGGCACAGGCCACGGCACCATGGCCGTAGGCATCGGCCTTGATCACGGCCAAGGCACGGCTGTCACCGGCCAGTTCATGGGCCAGCAGGTAATTGTGACGCAGGGCGTCAAGGTCGATGTCGGCAACCAGCGGCCTGGCCATGGCAACCTCCCAGAAGAATGAAATGGTGCAAAATTATCTTTTATCTTCGAGACCATTTCACGAAGAAAACCACCGATTTTTCGGTGGTTTCCAAAATATCACGCCATAAAACGTCGCATACTCAGCAACTCATCAGGAAGGCACCTGAGGACGCTCGCCAATGTTCATGACGGGACTGTCATTGGCCTCGTCGGGCAACTCCAGCGACACGCGCTCGTCATTGGAGAGCCAGGCGTTGACGGCCTGGATCGAATCCGGCCCGAGCAGCCCTGCCTGCTGTTGTAGCTGCAGCAAACCGAGGACATAGTCGTAGCGCGCCTCGGCATGCTCGGCAATGGCGTTGAACAGGTTCTGCTCGGCATTGAGGACATCGACGATATTGCGCGTGCCCACCTCATAGCCCGAACGCGTCGCTTCCAGTGCACTCTGGTTGGAAACGATCGCCTGACGCCGTGCCTCGACCGTCTCTACGTCGTTGTTCACCCGAGTGAACAGCGAGCGCACCTGTTGGATGGTGTCACGCCGCTGCGCCTCGAAGTCGTATTGGCTGGCTTCGAGCAGGAAGCCGCTCTGGCGGATTTGCGCCTGGGTCGAACCACCGGTGTAGAGCGGCAGGCTGGCGCGCAGGCCGACCTGACTCTCCGACTGGTGGTTGGTTCCGCTGCGGTCGGTATCCGACCAGCCATAGTTGGCGAAGGCCGACACCACCGGTCGCTGGCCAGCCCGGGCCACCTCGACGCTGCTACGTGCCACCTCGACACCGGCTTCGGCCGCTAGTACGAGGGGGCTGTTGGCCATGGCCAGCGCCACCCACTCTTCACGATCCGCCGGCTCGGGGCGGGCAATGGGCACCTCGTCGTCCAGCGCCTCGATGCTGTCGTAGCGATGCCCGGTCAGCCGCTCCAACGCCTCGAAGCTGACCTGCATGGCCCCTTCCGCAGCGAGGCGCTGGGCGCGGGCCAAATCATAGGAGGCCTGCGCTTCGTGAACGTCGGTGATCGCGATCAGCCCCACCTCGAAGCGCTCCCGTGCCTGCTCCAACTGGCGACTGATGGCGATCTCCTGAGCGCGCCGCGCACTGAGAATGTCGTGCGCCCGAAGAATCTCGAAATAAGCATTGGCAACATTGAAGAGCAGTTGCTGAGCGGCGGCATCGACACCCAAGGCATCGCGGTCGATCTCGCGTTCGGCCCGCTCGAGCTGGGCACGACGAGACGGGTCGTAGAGCGCCTGCTCTGCGTCCAAGCTCAGGCCGACACTGTTGGCCGTATCGTCCTGGGCGGCGGCCGCATCTGCTCCTTGCCCTGGCACTTGAGCGCCCTGCTGGCCCTGAAAGGAGCTCGAGTAGATACGCGAATGGGCGGCGTTACCGCCAATCGAGACCTGGGGCAACAGGGTGCCGCGCTGTACGTCCCGCGCGGCCTCGGTAGCCTGGAAGCTGGCCTGGGTGGAGGACAGTTCGGCATCGTTGGCCAGCGCATCCTGGGCGATGGTCCAGAGATCGGCTGCCTGGGCATTGCCGATCATGAAGCAGCCGAGAAAAGCGGCAAGTCCGCGCCGTGGAAAGCGCCGTGCGAAAGGTGGGCGAAGCATGTGTTCTTTTCCCCTTTTCATCCCTGCATGATAAGGAGGCTAATGATAACGCATCAGCATGCAGAAAATATGCAGCCGGTCCTTCCGACCGGCTGCATCTTGGCGCATCGATTCCGCTACTCGTTGAAGATGTTGTCCATCGAGAGGCCCTGCTTCTCGAGTACGCGGCGCAGCTTCTTCAGCGCCTCCACCTGGATCTGGCGCACCCGCTCACGGGTCAGGCCGATCTCGTCGCCAACCTCCTCCAGCGTGGCCGCCTCGTGCCCGCGCAGTCCGAAGCGGCGCACCACCACTTCCATCTGTTTCTCGGTCAACTCCGCCAGCCACTCGTCGACATGCTGCTTGACGTCGACGTCGACCAGCGACGACTCGGGGCCCAGCTCGTTGTCGTCGGCCAGGGTCTCGATCAGCGGCTTGTCGCTGTCGCCGCCCATCGGGTAGTCCACCGAGGAGACACGCTCGTTGAGCCCCATCATCTTCTTCACCGCCTCGACCGGCTTGTCGAGGTGGTCGGCGATCTCTTCCGGGGTGGCCTCGTGATCCAGCTTCTGGGTCAGTTCACGTGCCGCCCGCAGATAGATGTTGAGTTCCTTGACGACGTGAATCGGTAGCCGGATGGTGCGGGTCTGGTTCATCAGCGCCCGCTCGATGGTCTGGCGGATCCACCAGGTAGCATAGGTGGAAAAGCGGAAGCCGCGTTCGGGGTCGAATTTTTCCACTGCCCGGATCAGGCCGAGGTTGCCCTCCTCGATCAGGTCGAGCAGCGTCAGCCCCCGGTTGAGATAGCGCCGGGCGATCTTGACTACCAGGCGCAAGTTGGATTCGATCATCCTCGCCCGGCCCGCGGGGTCGCCCTTCTGGGCCAGGCGGCCGTAGTAGACCTCCTCCTCGGGCGTCAGCAAGGGCGAGAAGCCGATCTCGTTGAGATAGATCTGGGTGGCGTCGAGGCTATGGTGGTAGTGCTTGTCCTCGCGACTCAGCGCCTTCTCGAAGGCAGCATCATCGTCACTGGCCGAATTGTCCGATTCCGTCTCGAGGTCCTGGTCGGCCTCGGTGACGTCCTCGAGATCCACATCCTGAAGGTCCCGTTCAAGTATGCTCATCGGTTGCTACCCCGTGGTTTCGTCCTGAAATGCCTGTTGCTCTGGCATGGCTTGCAGCACGCAGAGTTCTATTTGTTATGACTCCTCACGGTACCCATCGGTACCAATGCCCACCTGTAACGTCCCGATGACGGCAACTTCAACTACATTGATTACCGTTCCGGCAGGTATTTCAGGGGGTCCTGAGGCTGGCCATCCTTGCGCACCTCGAAGTGCAGCCTGGCGCTCTCGGCATCGCTATTGCCCATCGTGGCAATCACCTGACCCGCCTCGACCACATCGTTTTCCGTTACCCGGAGGCTATCGTTGTGGGCGTAGGCGCTCAGGTACTGGTCATTGTGCTTGAGCAGGATGAGGTTGCCGTAGCCCCGCACCCCACTGCCGGCATAGACCACGATACCGGGTCCGGCTGCTCTGACAGGTTGCCCCTTTTGCCCGGCGATATCAATGCCGGCGGTGATGCTTCCACCCTCACCGAAACGGCCGATCAGTTCACCGTCGGTGGGCCACTGCCAAGGCACCTCGTCGACCGGCGTATAGGTACGACCACCGCTTTCGGCTTGACGTTCCGGTTCACCTGCCACCTGGGTACCGGCGTCCGCCTGGGGCTGGGCTGCCGGTTCCTGCTGGGGCTCAGGATCGGGCTGCGCGGCAACGGCCACCTCGGGCTCGACCCTGGGCTCCGGCTCACGTTCAGGCTGGGCCTGCGGCTCCGTCTGGGCCGGGGCCTCGGCAATACTCTGAGCACCGGCCACCGCGGTATCGCTGGGAACGCGCGCGCTCTCCTCGAGCGGCTCGGCCGTCAGCCGTCGATTGCGTTCGATGGCATCTTCATCGGGCAGCAGCCAATCGTCATCAGCCGACTGGGCTGCGCTGCCCCCACCGAGAGCGGTGGCCGTCGCCACCTGCGTCTCCCCCAGCTCACGCGGCCGGGTCTCGCCGGACGGTGCTGCCGCACCGTCGTTCAGGCGCAGCTGCTGGCCAGGCTGGATGCGGTAAGGCGGGCCGATCTGGTTGAGCCTGGCCAGGTCGCGGTAATCCATGTCATGACGCCAGGCGATACCATACAGGGTGTCGCCAGTCTCCACGGTGTAATGGCTGGCCGGAGCCCGCTCGCGACTCACCGAAAGATCGCGCACCTGGGGAGTGGAGTACTCCTGCTGAGCGGCGCAGCCGGCCATTGCCACAGCCAAGGCCGAGACGAGAAATACCTTACGCATTGGAGCCCTCCTCCTTGTCAGACGATTTGTGAGAGCCGCTCCCTGCCTTGCCAGGCGTACTGCCCCCTGATTGACGGCCCAGTGCCAATACCAGTGCCGCCCCGACCACCATGGCGACCACCACGGGCACCAGCAGGCCGGGCTCTCCGGTCAGGTTGGCGTAGTCCCCGGGCAGCAGATAGCGGTAATCGAGCGGAATCATCTGGCCCTCTGGCCCGAGCTGATAGCGTACCAGCTCGCGCCAGGGCCACAGCACCGGCAGTGAACCGACGATGAAGCCGATCAATAGCTGCAGGGTCGCGGTGTGATGATGGCGCAGCAGCCAGGAGAGCAGCCGCGAAAAACCGAACAGGCCTATCAGGCAACCCACGGCAAAGGTCGAGAGCAACGACAGATCGAAGCTGCGGATGCCCTGCATCACGGTGCCGTAGAGGCCCATGGTCAACAGCAGGAAACTGCCGGATACGCCAGGCAGCAGCAAGGCGCTGATGGCAATCGCGCCACCGACGACCAATACCAGCGAGGGACTGCCCAGTTGGGTGACCAGTGGCATCAACGATGGCAACCCGTGTGCCAGCAACAGGCCCACGATCAGCGGGGCCAGATGCCAGAGCTTCCAGTCTGCCGGATGACGGCTGACGACGATGGCCGAAGCCGCTACCAGGCCGAAGAAGAAGCCGTTGAGCAGTAGTGGGTAATCGTCCATGAGCCAGACGACCAGATGCGCCACGCTGACCAGGCTGGCCCCGATACCGAGCAGCAGCGGTATCGCAAAGGACAGGTTGAGATGGGCGAAGAGTCCTGCCAGACCGCCACGGCGCCAGGCCGAGAAGGCACTGGGGCCGAACTGCTTGATGGTATGAATCAGTTCCTCGTAGATGCCCGTGACGAAGGCGATGGTGCCGCCAGAAACCCCAGGCACGGCATCGGCCGCCCCCATACCGGCGCCCTTGAGGAAGACACTGAACTGTCGCTTCAACGAATCACTCCTTGCAGCAGCGGCACGAAGCGCACGCGCTCCAGCCGCTGAACCTCATGTTGAGAGCCTGCGCGGCTCACCCGGGTCAGCCACTGCTCGCCGTTGGGATCGGCCAGGGGCAGGATCATCACACCTTCTTCGGAGAGCTGCGAGATCAGCACCTCGGGTAGTTCGTGGGCACAGGCGGTGAGCAGCACGACATCGAACGGGGCCGCCTCCTGCCAGCCGTGGCCGCCATCCGCCAGGCGCAGACGTGCATTATGCGCCCGTAACAGACGCAGCCGCTTGGCTGCCCGGTGATGCAAGGCATTGATTCGTTCCACCGACCAGAGTTCCGGTACCAGGCGTGACAGGATCAGCGTCTGATAGCCGGAACCGGTGCCGATCTCCAACACGCGTCCTGGCGCCTCGTTCATCACCAGCTCGGTCATGCGCGCCACCATCCACGGCTGGGACAGGGTCTGTCCGTGGCCGATGGGCAGCGAGGTATCCTCATAGGCGCGGTGGGCCAGTGCCTCGTCGAGAAAGAGGTGGCGTGGCTCGGCGGCCATCACTCGCAGCACCCGTTCGTCGACGATGCCTTGCCTGGCCAGGCGCGCCACCATTCGGTCTCGGGTTCGCTGCGACGTCATGCCGACGCCGCGCAACAGCTCGGGTAATCGCTCAGGTGAATGCATCCAACCAGCCCTGCACATCCGCAATGGCCGCACGCTGCGTCAGGTCGGTCTGCAGCGGCGTGATCGAAACGTAGCCTGCCTCGATGGCGGCAAAGTCGGTATCCGGCCCATCATCGGCATTCTGCCCTACGGCCGCAATCCAGTAGCGCAGCCGGCCCCGCGGATCGCGCACTTCCATCGGCCGTTCCGCCGGGCCGCGGTAGCCCATGCGGGTCACACGGAAGCCCTGGATCGCCCCCCAGGGCAGGTCCGGCACGTTGACGTTGAGCAGGCTGCGCGGCGGTAGCGAGAGCTGGTCGGCCGCCCCCACCAGGCTGGCCGCCACGCGACCGGCGGTATCGAAATGGCGCGAGCCCACCAGCGACATGGCGATGGCCGGCATACCCAGGTTACGGCCCTCCATGGCTGCCGCCACGGTCCCCGAGTAGAGCACGTCGTCGCCCAAATTGCCGCCGTGATTGATCCCTGAGATCACCAGGTCGGGGCGCTCGTCCCACACCCCGTTCACGCCCAGGTAGACACAATCGGCCGGCGTGCCGTCGACGCAATGGAAGCCGTTGTCCAGCGACGTCAACGCCAGCGGGCGGCTCAAGGTCAGCGAGTTGCTGGCGCCGCTGCGGTCGCGGTCGGGCGCCACCACGCGTAGCCGGGCATGCGGTTCCAGGGCTTCGTACAGGGCGCGCAGGCCCGGCGCATGCACACCGTCATCGTTGGAAAGCAGGAGTCTGCGCATTCGATTAGCCCTCTGCCGGTAACGTCAAGGTTGGATGGTCGATGAGTTCACGCAGCACTGCCGTGGCGAAACTGCCCCGCGGCAGGTGGAAGTCAAGCCATGCACCGCCTCCTTCCCACGCCAGCCGCGGCTGGTCCAGGCGCATGCGCAAGGCGCGCCGCGCCATCTTCACGCCGGCCCGCTCGAGGCCTTGGCAAAGCGCTGTATTGCGCTCGGCGATGACGCGCTCATAGTGCATGGCTTCGCCCGCGGCGAGCGAGGCGCCCACCCCCCACAGCACGCCGGAAGGGTGCAGGTCGAGCCTGTCAGCACGCGAGTCCAGCTCGGCATCGGGCGTTTCGACCGTGAATTGGCTCGCGCTGCCGTCGAGTATCGCCACGTCTCCCGGCACCAGGCGTTGCCAGCTGCCATCCGCCAGGCGCATGGATGCCAGCTCGTTGAACAGATAGCTGCGTGCGGCGGAAAGCAGCATGCCCTCGCGATCGTCGCGCTTGCGCCAGCCACGCGCCAGCACGGCACGCGCACGGGCCAGATTGCGTCCCCCGGGCCCGAAGCGCTGCGGGCCGAACAGATTGGGCACGCCATGGCGGCACAGCCAGGCCCAGCGCGCCTCGAGGTCGTCGTTTATCGCTTCTCCCGAGATGCGCAGCGAGAAGCGATTGGCCCGGTGCACGCCACGCTTGAGCTTGCGCTGATGGCGCACCTGCTCGTGCACCCGCACGCCGCAGTTGGCCAGTTGTTCGGCCAAGTCACCCGGCGCCTGCTGCCCTGGCAGGTGCACCGAGAGCCACTGCCGGGTCACGGCAATGCGATCCTTCATGCCCGAGTAGCCCACGGCACGCACCGGCACCCCGCAGACCCGCGCCAGGTGCCGCACCGCTTCGGCGGTGGTGAGCCCACGCTTCTCGACCCACAGCCAGAGGTGCTCGCCCTGCCCCTCGGGGACGAAGCCGAGGACCTCCTCGACCACGAAGTCCTCGGGCGTGGCACGGAATTCCCCGGCGCGCGGGGGGCCGAACTCGGCTGCGGTGGCGAGGGGCCAGTCACCCGGCCGGGAAGGTTCGCTCACGTGGCAGCCCCCTCGCGCGTCAGCAATACCACGGCCTCGGCGGCAATGCCCTCGCCGCGACCGGTGAAGCCCAGCCGCTCGCTGGTGGTGGCCTTGACGTTGACGGCGTTCAAAGCGAGTTCGAGATCCTCGGCGATGTGGCCGCACATGGCGGCAACGTGGGGCGCCAGTCTCGGGGCCTGGGCGATCACCGTGGCATCGACGTTGCCGACCCGGTAGCCTGCCTCGCGCACCAGCATCAGTACATGGCGCAGCAGAGCGCGACTGTCGGCACCGGCCCAGGCCGGGTCGGTGTCGGGAAAATGACGGCCGATGTCGCCCAGCGCGCAGGCGCCGAGCAATGCATCGCTGATGGCGTGCAGCAGGACATCGCCGTCGGAGTGGGCCACGAAACCGTGGTCGAAGGGAATGGCAACGCCACCGATCATCAGGTGGTCACCGTCGCCGAAACGATGAACGTCGAAGCCATGACCAATGCGCAGCATTCAGGAAGTCTCCTCGTGCTCGTATCCGGGGCTCGACAAGGGGTCATCCCGCTGCGCGGCCAGGATATGGCCCGCCAGTGCCAGATCCTCCGGGTGAGTGATCTTGATATTATCGCGCCGGCCGGGAACCAGCCGCGGCGAGAGGCCCAGCGCCTCGACTGCCGATGCCTCGTCGGTCACCTCGAGTCGGCTCGCGACGGCTTCGTCCAGCGCCCGGCGCAGCAGGCCGTAGCGAAACCCCTGGGGCGTCTGTGCATGCCATAGCCCGCGTCGCGTCTCGGTACGCGCCACGCGACCCTGGCCGTCGTCACGTTTCATGGTGTCGGCCACCGGAGCGGCAAGCAGCCCGCCCACCTCGTCTTCACACAGCGCGGCAAACAGACGCTCGAGATCCGCCAGCGCCACACAGGGGCGCGCCACGTCATGCACCATTACCAGGTCGTCATGCTCGGCGACGTCGGCCAGCATCACCAGGGCCTGGCGCACCGAGTCGACACGCTCCGCACCGCCGGGGCTCCGCCACCACTGGGTGAAGGGCACCCAGCTCGAATCGAAGTGGGCATCGTCGGGGTCGAGGCACAGGCACAGCCGCGCCGCGGGAAAGGCCTGGTGCAGCCGTGCGAGCGTATGCGCCAGCACCGGCCGCCCGGCCAGCATCAGGTACTGCTTGGGCAGTTCGGTGCCCATGCGCCGTCCACGGCCAGCCGCGGGAACCACCAGCCACAGGCGCTCGGCGCTGTGTTCATTCATTCGGCACTCCCGTGCGAGCACTTGATGCTGCGGCCTGACCCACGCTGCCCTCGATCACCACGCCAGGCACCCAGTAGAACTGCTCGTCGGTACGTACCATGCCGATGTCGCTGCGTGCCCGCTCCTCGATGGCATCGAGTCCCGTCTTGAGATCCACCACCTCGGCGGCCAACCGTTCGTTGCGATCGCGCAGCGGCTTGTTGGCGGCATCGAGCATGGCCACGCGTTCGCGTATCTCGCGCAGTTCATGGATACCGCCGTCACCGAGCCACAGGCGATACTGCAGCAGCGCCAGCAGCAGGGCCAGGGCGATGGCAAGCCACTTGAGCATCGGCTCAGGTCCTCATGATTCTGAATGCCCGGCATTATGCCATCATCCCCCGCCCGGCTCACGCCCTGAACGCCTCACATCCTGAAGGGCAAAGCCCGCTCGGCAGCCCGGCAGTAAGCGTCGACGTGACGGCGCTCCTCGTCGCAGAAGCGCACCAGGGCATCGTGCAGCCTTGGGTCGGCGATGTAGTGCAGCGAGCGCAGCCGCCTGGGACCGAAGCCGCGCGTAAGCTTGTGTTCGCCTTGGGTACCGGGGTCGAAGCAGGTCAGGCCGTGGGCCAGGCAGTGCTCGATGCCCTGGTAGTAGCACGCCTCGAAGTGCAGGCAGTCGGCCAGCACCTCGCTGCCCCAGTAGCGTCCGTAGAGGGTGCGACTGCCCTGCAGGCAAAGCGCGGCGGCCACCGGCTGGTCGTCGAGACGCGCCTGTATCAGCAATAGCGCTTCGGGCATGGTGCGGCGAAGGCGGCGGAAGAAATCGAGATTGAGATAGCCATGGCGGCCGCGTTCGAGATAGGTGATCTCGTAGCAGCGGAAGAAATGCTCGAGGTCGCTCTCGCCGATCGCCTCGCCCGCCAGACGGTGCAGACTCAGGCCCTGCTCGGCCACCCGCCGCCGTTCGCGGCGGACCGTCTTGCGCCGCTTTGACGTCAAGGCGGAGAGAAAGCCCTCGAAGTCGCCGTAGCCGCGGTCCTGCCACTGGAACTGCACGCCGTGACGGACCAGCAGAGCCGGCCTTGCCGCGAGCCAGGCATCGACCTCGTCATCCTTGGCAAACAGCAGATGCCAGCTCGACAAAGTGCTGTCCTCCCACGCCTCGGCCAGCACCTCGCGCGCCGCCAACGGATCGACCCCTTCGGCCAATGCCAGCCGCGGGCCCGGCACCGGCGAAAACGGGATCGCCGTGAGCCCCTTGGGGTAGTAGCGCCCGCCAGCACCCTCCCAGGCATCGGCCCAGCTCCAGTCGAACACGTATTCGCCGTAGGAGTGGAACTTGTGGTAGTACGGCATGACGCCGGCCAGGATCTCACCGCGCCACAGCGTCAAATGATTCGGCACCCAGCCGGTCGAACGACCCACCGCCCCGCTCGCCTCCAATGCATGGAGGAACTCATGACGCAGGAACGGGTGGTCATCGCCGATCAGCGCATTCCATGACGTAGCCGCCACCGCCTCGATGGCGGGCAGCCGCTTGAGAATCAGCTCGGACATGGCGTTCCTGTCAGGAAGTAACCGAAGCGCCGGCTGACAACTGGCCGACGGCCGCCTACATTGTGCCCAGACCCACCAACTCTTTTCCATCGCCGTAATAAAACTACATACTTTCGGCCAGGCGCCTTCAAATTTGCCATGCGATGGGAGACAATTGTGTAAATTTACATTCATCACCCAACGACGCGAGGTGCTTCCATGGCTCGCCCCACCGCACTAAATCCCACCGTCGAGCAGGTGACCGGCCGCATTCGCGACCGTTCGCGCGAGCGCCGCAAGCTCTACGAGGCGCACATGGCCGCACAGCACAAGCAGGGCGTGCATCGCGGCGAACTCTCCTGCGGCAATCTGGCCCACGGCTTTGCCGGCTGCGATCATGCCGGCGACAAGGACCGCCTCAAGCTGACCAACAGCGCCAACCTGGCTATCGTCTCGTCATATAACGACATGCTCTCGGCCCATCAGCCCTTCGAGAGCTACCCTGAGATCATCAAGCAGGCCGTCCGCGGCATGGGCAGCACCGCCCAGTTCGCCGGCGGTGTGCCGGCCATGTGCGACGGTGTCACCCAGGGCATGCCCGGCATGGAGCTGTCGCTGTTCTCGCGCGACGTGATCGCCATGGCCACTGCCGTGGCGCTGTCCCACAACATGTTCGATGCGGCCCTGTACCTCGGCATCTGCGACAAGATCGTGCCGGGGCTGTTCATCGGCGCGGCGCGCTTCGGCCACTTGCCGGCGATGTTCGTGCCTGGCGGCCCCATGCCCAGCGGCTTGCCCAACGACGAGAAGGCCCGCGTGCGCCAGCTCTATGCCGAGGGCAAAGTGGGGCGCGAAGAGCTGCTCGAGGCCGAGTCGCGCTCCTACCACAGCCCGGGCACCTGCACCTTCTACGGCACCGCCAACTCCAATCAGTTGATGATGGAGATGATGGGACTGCACCTGCCCGGCGCTTCGTTCGTCAATCCGGGCACGCCGCTGCGCGAGGCGCTCACCCGCTACGCCGCCGAACAGGCGGTACGCAATACCGAGCAGAGCGGCAACTATCGTCCCTTCTACAAGCAGATCGACGAGCGCGCGATCGTCAATGCCATGATCGGTCTGCTCGCCTCTGGCGGCTCGACCAATCACACCCTGCACCTGGTGGCGATGGCCGCCGCTGCCGGGGTTACCATCGACTGGGACGATTTCACCGCGCTCTCCGCGGTGGTGCCGAGCATGACGCGGATCTACCCCAACGGTAGCGCCGATGTGAATCACTTCCAGGCTGCCGGCGGCATGAGCCTGCTGATCCGTGAACTGCTCGGCGCCGGGCTGCTGCACGGCGACATCCCCACCGTGTTCGGCACCGACCTCACCGCCTATACCCAGGAGCCGTTCCTGGAAGACGACAAGCTGGTATGGCGCGAGGGGCCGACGGAGAGCCTCGACCGCGACGTGCTGCGCCCGGTCGCCGACCCCTTCGCCTCCACGGGCGGGCTGGTGGTACTCGACGGCAACCTCGGCCGCGGCGTGATCAAGGTTTCGGCGGTCAAGCAGGCAAATCGGATCGTCGAGGCACCGGTACGCATCTTCGACGACCAGAACCAGGTCAAGGCCGCCTTCGAGTCCGGCGACCTCGACCGCGACGTGGTGGTGGTGGTGCGCTTCCAGGGCCCCAAGGCCAACGGCATGCCCGAACTGCACAAGCTCACTCCCTTCCTCGGCGTACTGCAGGACCGCGGCTACAAGGTGGCGCTGGTCACCGACGGACGCATGTCAGGTGCCTCGGGCAAGGTGCCGGCCGCCATTCACGTCACCCCTGAGGCAGTCGACCGCGGCCCGCTGGCGCGGCTGCGCGACGGCGACGTGGTGCGCCTCGACGCCGAGCGCGGCGAACTGAGCGTGCAGGTCGATGCCAGCGAGTTCGCCAGCCGCAGCATCATCGACCCCAACCTGGAGCGCTACCACTTCGGCATGGGCCGCGAACTGTTCGGCAGCTTCCGTCATCTGGCCGCAGGCGCCGAGCTGGGTGCCGGCGTGTTCGGCGGCTTCGAGGCCGAGGTCCTGTCGCGGGAACTGGAGAAGATCGAGCAGGAGGATCAATGACGCGACCGGCCCTGATCGGCGACATCGGTGGCACCAACGCCCGTTTCGCCCTGGTCACTCCCGGTGAATTCGCGCCCCACGACGTCCAGGCGCTGCCCTGTGCCGACTATCCCGGCCTGGTCGAAGCGGTACGCGACTACCTGTCCCGGGTCGGGGTGGCGGCCGATGCGGCGCCGCGGGAGGCGTGCCTGGCCTTCGCCTGCCCCATCGGCGACGACCGGGTGAAGATGACCAATAATCACTGGTCGTTCTCCCGCCGTGAAGCCCAGACGGCGCTCGGCCTCGAGCGACTCAAGGTGATCAACGACTTCACCGCCCAGGCCCTGGGCGTACCCCACCTTGCCCCCGACGAGCTGGTCGAGATCAAGCCGGGCGTTGCGCGCGAGCACGCCGCTTGCCTGGTGATCGGCCCCGGCACAGGCCTTGGGGTGGGCGGCATCTTTCCGGGCCGCAGGGCCTGGATTCCACTCTCCACCGAGGGCGGCCACGTCACCTTCGCCCCCACCGACGAGCGCGAAGAGAATCTGCTACGTCATTTCCGCAATCGCTATGGACGGGTTTCGGTGGAACGCATCCTGTGCGGCCAGGGGCTGCTCGACCTCTACTTGGCGCACTGCTCGCTGAAGGGCGCCAACCCCACCTGCCAGACCCCGGCCGAGGTCACCACCGCGGCCGCGGGCGGCGATGCCATCGCCCGTGATACCCTGCTGAGGTTTCTCAAGATCCTCGGCGACGTCTGCGGCGATGCCGCCCTGACCATGGGTGCACGCGGTGGGGTCTACCTGTGCGGCGGCATCCTGCCGCGGTTGCTGGACTGGCTGCCCCAGAGCCGCTTCGTGGAAGCCTTCACCGACAAGGGCCGCATGAGCGATTACACTCGCGCCATCCCGGTACGGGTGGTCACCGCCCCCTGGCCGGGACTGTTGGGCGCCGCCGAGGCCCTGCGCAACGAAGAAGTGGAATGAAGTGAAGCAAGGATTAAGGAGAGCGAATGATTCCGCAAAGCCTGCGAGCCCTGCTCGACGACACCGACGGCCAGCGTGAGTGCGAATGGGCCGGCCGCCGAGTATGGCTGGCGCGCGAACCCTGGGGGGAGCTTGCCGTATCGCTGCAGGGCGCCCAGGTGCTTCACTTTCTACCGGCGCCGCTCTCCAGCGCGCCCGAAACCGCGCGCCCGCACGACCACGGCAGAGCCGACGCTTCTGGCTCTCTCGCGCATGAAGAGGCGCTGATCCCCGGCGGCTGGCTATGGGTCACGCCGACGCCGCAGGCGCAGCCCGGCGCCATTCGCGGCGGCATCCCGTTGTGCTGGCCCTGGTTCGCCGACGAGCGCGGCGCCGACGAGAGCCCGGATCGTTCCGGCCCCATGCACGGCCCGGCGCGCAAGGCGCAGTGGCAGTTGGAAGCGGTCGACGAAGACGAGGGCGGCGTCGAACTGCACCTCTCGCCCACCGAGCGCCTGCACAGCCAGTTGATTCCCCGCGCGGTGATCCAGGCCAACGCCCGGCGCCTCCACGTGGAGCTGATCACCGAACACGTCGGCGAGACGCCGACCAAGCTCAGCGGCGCCCTGCACAGCTACCTGGCCGTGGCCGACAGCTTCGCTTGTCGCCTTACGGGACTGGCCGGCGCCCGCTACCTGGACAAGCTGGCCGGCTTCGCCGAGCGCGAGCAGCAAGGCGAGCTGGCCGTACGCGGCGGGCTCGACCGGATCTACCACAGCAATGCCGAGGTGGTGCTCGACGATGGCCAGCGTCGCCTGCGCATTGCGCGCCAGGGTAGCGATTCGGCGGTGGTGTGGCACCCGGGCGAGGCACTGCCCGACGACACCTCCGCCAAGGCCGCGCGTCGGTTTCTCTGCGTGGAGTCGGCCAACACCCGCCTCGACCCGGTGTGGCTGGTGCCTGGCGCCCAGCACCTGCTGGGTACCACGTTGACCTGCGAGGCAAGCACACAGTGAGCAATGCCGCGCCGATCGAGACGCCCTTCTTGCTGGGCATGATGCGCCTTCACGACGTGGCCGAGCTGCACCCACCCGCATGCCTGGCCGACTGGATCGAGGCCCGCCTCGATGAGGGGCTTGACTGGTTCGATCATGCCGACATCTACGGCGACACCCAGGGCGAGGCCCTATTCGGTGCCGCCCTGCGTGCCCGCCCTGGGCTCGCGGCACGCGTCAAGATCGTGACCAAGGCCAGCATCGTCACGCCCGCGCGGGACGCCTCGCCCTTTCGCGTCAAGCACTACGACAGCTCGCCGGAATATCTTGCCCAGAGCATCGATGCCTCGCTGACCCGCCTCGGTGTCGAGCGCCTCGACCATTTCCTGCTGCATCGCCCCAGCCCGTTGATGGACGCCGAAGCCACCGGCCGGGCGCTGGATGACGCCATCGATGCCGGCAAGGTCGGCGCCGTTGGTGTTTCCAATTTCCTGCCCGCCCAATGGCGGCGCCTGCAGGCAGCGATGCACCACCGCCTGGCAGTGCACCAGCTGCAACTCTCGCTGGACCACACCCAATCGCTTTTCGACGGCACTCTCGATGCCCTGGTCGGCGACGGCCTGGTACCGCTCGCATGGTCGCCACTGGGCGGCGGGCGGGTCTTCCAGGGGCCCGCCGAACGGTTATTGATCGGGCTCGCCGAGGAGCGGGGCATGACCCCGGCCGGGCTGGCACTGGCCTGGCTGCGCGCGCTCCCAGGCCGGCCACGCCCGGTGATCGGCAGCCTGCGCAGCGAACGCATTGCCGCCCTGCAGGCCGATGCCCAGGCAGCGCTGGATCATCCCACCTGGTATGCCCTGCTCGAAGCAGCCCGCGGCCACGAAGTGGCCTGAACGGCTGCAGTACGACAACGACAATTGAGGAGCCCTCCATGACACCCGTCATCGCCTTCGGCGAAGCCCTGGTCGACATGCTCTCCAGCCGGCTGGGCGACCAGGCCGGCAGCGCGCCGGAAACCTTTACGCCCTACGCCGGCGGTGCCCCAGCCAACGTGGCGGTGGCCTGCGCGCGCCTAGGCGTACCGAGCCGCTTCCTCGGCATGCTCGGCGAGGATCACTTCGGCGACTTCCTCGCCACGGAACTGGCCGCCCACGGCGTCGACCTCTCTGGCGTGGCGCGCACCCGCAAGGCCCGCACGGCGCTGGCTTTCGTCTCACGCGATGCCGACGGCGAGCGCACCTTCGATTTTTACCGCCCACCCGCCGCCGACCTGCTCTATCGCCTCGAGCACCTGCCAGCCGGCATATTCGCCGAACCCGCCATCGTGCACTTCTGCAGCAACAGCCTGACCGAACCCGAGATCGCCGACACCACCCTGGCCATGGCCGAAATGGCCGGCCGCGCCGGTTGCCTGGTCAGTGTCGATGCCAACCTGCGCCACAATCTCTGGGCGAGCGGCAACGCCGACATCACCCTGGTCACCCAATTGATCGACCGCGCCGGCCTGGTCAAGCTGTCAACCGACGAACTCGACTACCTGCGCGCCGACCATCCGGCCGATGCCTGGCTGGCCGAGCGCCTCGCGGTTGGCGTAAAGCTTCTGGTGATCACGGATGGCCCCGGCGAGGTACGCGCCGTGGGTGTGGACAGGAAGCTGCGTCATACCCCGCCCTCGGTCGAAGCGGTGGATACCACCGCCGGCGGTGATGCCTTCATCGGCGGACTCCTCGCTGAGCTGGCCGAGCACGGTATCGAGGATAGCTGGCATCAGGACGACGCCTTCCTGCAGCGTGCGCTGGGCACCGCCGCCAACTGCGGCGCCCACGCCGTAACCCGCCCCGGCGCCTATGCTGCCCTGCCCGATCGGGAAGACCTGGCCAGGCTGAGGGGCTAGGCAGTTCCCGAAAGCCTGACCGGCAGCCGACGCCTCAGGGTCCGCGGCACCACGTGTTGTCCCACCCGATAGTCGCCCTGCGAAGCCGCCAGGGCGCAGGCCAGCGCCGTCGAGGCGATGCGGTCGTGATCCTGTACCGCCGAGTTGACCGGCAGCGGCAGGAAATCCAGCAGCCGGCTGTCGCCGAAGGTCGCCATGCGTAACGCCTGCGGCAGGCCGCCATCTTCTAGCAGTACGTCGAAGACGCCATCGAGCAAGGTATACGAGGCGGTGACCAAGGCGTCCGGCAGGCCGTGTCGGTCGAGGATTTCCCGCATCACCTGGGCGCCATCGGCGCGGTCATAGCGCTCGGCGCCATAGACCAGTGGCTCAGCCGCATACCCCTTCACGGCTTGCAGGAAGCCAGCCCGCCGCTCGCGGCTGATGGAGAGCGCCGGCACCGCATCCAGCCAGGCGATGCGCCTCACCGAATCGTCGAGAACCGAACGGGTCAACTGCTCGGCAGCCTCGCGATCGTTGCTCACCACGCTGGCAAAACGCTGCGGGTCGAAGCCACGGTCCACCGCTACCACCGGCAAGCCGTCCTGCAGCAATTCGTCGTAGAAAGGATCGTCCATCGGCAGGCAGCTGGCAGTAATCAGTACCTCGCAGCGCTGGGCTCGCAGCGACAGCGCCAAGTCGCGTTCGGTATCCGGCTGGTCGTCGGAGCCCACGATCAGCAAATGGTAGCCCTGCTCCCGGGCACCGCGTTCCAGTCGCTTGGCCAGGCGCGCATAGCTGACGTTCTCCAGGTCGGGCACGATCAGCCCCAGCGTACGACTCGAGCCACGCCGCAGCCCTGCGGCCTGGGCATCGACCCGGTAACGATGCTGGCGCACCACCGCCATCACCTTGTCGACGGTGTCCTGGCTGATGCGCCGTTCGGCGGCCTTGCCGTTGATGACGTAGCTGGCGGTGGTACGCGAGACCCCGGCCAGCCGGGCGATTTCAGCGAGTGTCATGGTATTCCTCAGTGTGCAGGAGCCGATTCTACGTCACACATGACCCGTTCCGCCCCCTGCCAAAGTCTAAGAAATAGCAGCTTGCGAAACTGTATGAATCGATCCAGCATGGTAAACATGAAAGGTGACACGATTCAGCAAGTATCATTCATCAGCCATGTCATGGCGAATTCAAGGCTGCATGTCGCCTAGCTAGGTAATCAGGAGATTCCATGATGCTCACGCTACGTCCAGAGGACATCCGCCTCGACTGCCAAGCCGCCGACTGGCGCACGGCCCTGGAGCAAGCTGCCGAATCGCTGTACCAGGCGGGGCTGACCGCCCCGGCCTATCGCGATGGCTTGTTCCAGCGCGAGGCGCAATCCTCCACCTACCTAGGCAACGCCATCGCCATCCCCCATGGCACGCCTGAGAGCCGCGAACACGTGCGCACGACCGGCGTGCGCGTGCTGCAGTTCCCGGCCGGGGTCGAGTGGCACGACGGCCAGCGCGTCCACGTGCTGGTCGGCATCGCCGCCCAGAGCGACGAGCACCTCGGTATCCTGCGCCAGCTTACCCACGTGCTCGACGACGACAGCGTCGGCCAACGTCTGGCCGAAGCCCGCTCGGCCGTGGAAGTCGCCGCCCTGCTGTCGAAGGCAGTGGTAGAGGCACGCCTGGACGCCGAGACCCTGTGCCTCGGTTTTCCCGCCCGCGACGCCCGCGAGCTGGCCCTGGCCGGCGCCGCCCGGCTGCGCCAGCTCGGCTGCGTGGGCAGCGAGTTCGTCGCCGCAGTAGCCGAGCGCGAGCTGATCCGTCTCGGCCAGGGGCTGTGGCTGGCCGCGAGCGAGCAGGGCGTTGAGGCACCCGCGCTGGCCCTGGCGACACCCGATGCGCAGCTGAAAAACGAAGACGAAGAGGTAAAAGGCGTCTTCTGCCTGGCCGCCCAGGGCGATGCCCATCGCGGCCTGCTGGAGAGAATCCTGGCGCTGCTCGACAGCGGTGCCGCTGCCGAGCTGCCCGGCGCCGACGCCACCACCGTGCTGGCGCGGCTGGCCGGCGAATCCGCCGCGGCCCATACCCGGCTCGCCCGGGTGCTCAATGCTCACGGCCTGCACGCCCGCCCGGCGAAGCATCTGGTACAGGTAGCCCGCCAGCAAGGCATCCCCGTCCATGTGCGACTGGCCGAAGGCGGCGGTGCCGCGGTACCCGCCACCAGCCTGACCAAGATCATCAACCTCGGTGCCCGGCGCGGCCAGCAGCTGTCCTTCTCCGCCGAGGGCGGCAACGCCCAGGCGGCACTCGATGCCGTATGCCGGGCCGTAGCCGATGGCCTCGGCGAACAGGTCCTGCCGTTCGATGAGAGCCGCGAGCGCATCGTGCCGCAGGCCGACGCCACGCCTGCCGAACCGCTGCCCGACGATGCGCCCCACCTTGGGGTGGCTGCCTCGCCGGGGCTCGCCATCGCCCCGGTCTTCGTGCTGCAGACCCCACGCTTCGACTATCCCGAGCGTGCCGCCGATCCGGCCGAACAGCAACGGCGTCTGCAGAGTGCCATTGCCGAGGGCGTAGCCCAGCTCGAGGCGCTGGAACGCGAAGCCCGAGGCGGCGAAGTGGCCCAGATCCTCTCCATGCACGAGGAGATGCTGCGCGACCCCGAGCTGTTCGAGGCGGCCCGCGAGGGCATCCATGAAGGGCGCTCTGCCGAGGCCGCCTGGTGGGAGGCCATCGAGACCGCTGCCCACGCCCAGGAGATGCTGGCCGACCGCCTGCTCGCCGAGCGTGCCGCCGACCTGCGTGACGTCGGCCGCCGCGTGCTCGGCATCCTGTGTCACGTGAGCCTGCCCGAGCCGCCGGAGACGCCCTATATCCTGGTGACCGACGACATCGGCCCCTCCGACGTGGCGCGTCTCGACACTCGCCGTGTACGCGGCCTGCTCACCGCCCGCGGTGGCGCCACCGCGCACAGCGCGATCCTGGCCCGGGCGCTAGGCATCCCCGCCGTGGTAGGCGCCGGCGAGCGGGTGCTGACCCTTGCCAACGGCTGTGAACTGATCCTCGACGGCGAGCGAGGCCGCGTAGTCCCGGCCCCTTCCGCCGAACGTCGTGCCGCCGCCGAGCAGCGCCTGGCCGAGCGCCAGCGGCGCGAGGCCGAGGCCTGGGAGACGCGCTTCGAGGAGGCCCGTTGCCGCGATGGCCATCGCGTCGAGGTGGCCGCCAACCTGGGCAACACGACGCACGCCGCCGACGCCGTGGAACGCGGTGCCGAGGGTATCGGCCTGCTGCGCACCGAATTCCTGTTCATGGCCCACGCCCAGGAGCCGGATCTCGACACCCAGATCGCCGAGTATCGCGAGGCCCTCGACGCCCTGGGCGGCCGCCCACTGGTCGCCCGCACCCTCGACGTGGGCGGCGACAAACCGCTGCCCTACTGGCCGGTACCGAAGGAGGACAACCCCTTCCTCGGCCTGCGCGGCATTCGCCTGACACTGACCCGCCCCGAGGTGCTCGAGACCCAGTTGCGCGCGCTGCTGATGGCCGCAGCGCCCGCCTCGGAGGGAACGCCAAGGCCGCTGCGCATCATGCTGCCGATGGTCAAGGACGTGGGTGAATTCCGTGCCGCTCGCGCCATTTTCGAGCGCCTGCTGGCAGAGATTCCCGAGACCGAGCGCGCCACTGACGTTCAGCTCGGCGTGATGATCGAGGTGCCCTCGGCGGCGCTGCTGGCTCCGACGCTGGCCGCCGAGGTCGACTTCTTCTCGGTGGGCACCAACGACCTGACCCAGTACACGCTGGCCATCGACCGCGATCACCCCGCGCTCTCGGCCCAGGCCGACGGCCTGCATCCGGCAGTGCTGCGCCTGATCGAGATGACCGTGGCGGCGGCCCATGCCCACGGCAAGTGGGTGGGAGTGTGCGGCGAGCTGGCCAGCGACGCCCTGGCCATACCGGTGCTGGTGGGGCTCGGCGTTGACGAACTTTCGGTCAGCGCGCGCCAGGTACCGCTGGTCAAAGCGCGGCTGCGCGAGTTCGACCTGGCCGAGGCCCGCGCCCAAGCCGAGCTGGCCCTGGCCCAGGCCACCAGTGAGGCGGCCCGCGACGCCCTGGAGGTGCGCTGATGGCCCGCGTGCTCACCCTGACGCTCAACCCGGCGCTGGATCTCTCCGTAAGCCTGGAGCGGCTGGTGCCGGGCAAGGTCAACCGTACCCGGGAGACCCACCTGACGGCCGCCGGCAAGGGCGTCAACGTGGCCCGGGTGCTGGCCGACCTCGGTCACGACGTCACCGTGTCGGGCTTTCTCGGTGCCGACAACGACGGCCCCTTCCTGCGCGCCTTCGAAGCCATGGCGGTGGAGGATGCCTTCCTGCGCGTACCTGGCGAGACCCGCATCAATGCCAAGCTCGCCGAGGCCGACGGCCGCGTCACCGATATCAACGGCCCCGGCGCGGCGATCGACACCACGGCCTGGCAGCGGCTGCTCGCCGGTCTAGATACGCGTATTGGCGATTCCCGGCGGCGCCCCGATGCCGTGGTGATCGCCGGCAGCCTGCCGCCGGGCGTATCGCCAGGCAATCTCGCCGAGCTGACCGCCCGGCTGCGCGACGCCGGGCTGCCGGTCTGGGTCGATACCAGCGGGGAAGCTCTCGACCAGGCCATCGACGCCCGCCCCACCGGGGTCAAGCCCAACGAGCAGGAACTCGCGGCCTGGGCCGGCGAAAGCCTCGAGACCGCCGAGGCACGACTGAAGGCAGCGCTGCGCCTCTATGCTGCCGGCATCGAGGAAGCCGTGGTTTCCGCCGGCCCCGCTGGCGTGCTGTGGGTCAGCCGCCGTGGCGCCTGGCAGGCCATGCCACCACGCCTGTCGGTGTCGAGCACCGTGGGTGCCGGCGACACCCTGCTCGCCGGCCTGCTGCATGGCGTGCTCTCGGGCCACCCTCCCGATCAGGCCCTGCGCCTGGCCACCGCACTCTCCGCCGAATCGGTTCGTCACCTGGGCGTGGGTAACGTCCACGCCGACGATTTCCCGCAACTCCAACAACAGACCCGCGTACGTCGCCTCAACGACGTCGACGCAGGGGGAGCCCTCGCATGAACGTGATCATCGTCACCGCCTGCCCCAGCGGCATGGCCACCACCTTCCTCGCCGCCCGCCGCCTCGAGCAGGCCGCCCGACGCCTCGGCTGGCAACCCAGCGTCGAGATGCACAGTCAGCTCGAGGCCGTCGAACCCGTCTCGGCCCAGGCCATTGCCGAAGCCGAGCTGATCGTGGTTGCCGCCGACCACGTCCCTGCTGCCGAGCGCTTCCGCGGCAAGCGCCTGTTCCAGGCCGCCATCGGCGAGGCATTACCCGACCCCGAAGCCTTTCTCGCCCGCGCCCAGCGTGAAGCCGGCGAATATGCGCCGCCCGCCACGAGCGCTGCTCCAAGCATCGCACCCGCAGCCAGCGGCAGCCGCATCGTTGCCGTGACCGCCTGCCCTACCGGGGTGGCACACACCTTCATGGCTGCCGAGGCGCTCAGCGAGGCCGGCAAGAGCCTGGGCCACGCCATTCGCGTCGAGACCCAGGGTTCGGTAGGCGCCCAGAACAAGCTGACCGACGAGGAGATTGCCGCGGCCGACGTGGTGATACTCGCCTGTGACATCGAAGTCGATCCGACCCGCTTCGCCGGCAAGCGTATCTACCGTACCTCTACCGGGAATGCGCTCAAGAAGCCGCGCCCCACCATCGAGGCGGCGCTGGCCGAAGCCGAGATCGAGGATGCCGCCGGCGCCTCGCGCGGAGCCGACTCGAAGAAGAGCATCAAGGAAAAGGGCGTCTATAAGCACCTGCTCACCGGTGTCTCCTTCATGCTGCCCATGGTGGTGGCCGGCGGCCTCTTGATCGCGCTCTCCTTCGTCTTCGGCATCGAGGCGTTCCAGGAAGAAGGCACGCTGGCCGCAGCGCTGATGCAGATCGGCGGCGGCACCGCTTTCGCCCTGATGATCCCGGTGCTCGCCGGCTACATCGCCTACTCCATTGCCGACCGCCCCGGCATCGCCCCGGGCATGATCGGCGGTATGCTGGCGGCCGACATCGGCGCCGGCTTCATCGGCGGCATCATCGCCGGCTTCCTGGCCGGCTACGTGGCGCTGGCCGTGACCCGCCACGTCCGGCTGCCGTCGAGCGTGGAGTCGCTCAAGCCGATCCTGATCATTCCGCTGATCGCGAGCCTGGTCACCGGGTTGACCATGATCTACCTGATCGGCGAGCCGGTGGCGGCCATTCTCGCCGGCCTGACCAGCTTCCTCGCCGGCATGAGCTCGGCCAACGCCGTACTGTTGGGCATTCTGCTCGGTGCCATGATGTGCTTCGACCTGGGCGGACCGGTCAACAAGGCCGCTTACACCTTCGGCGTCGGCCTGCTGGCCTCCCAGACCTACGCGCCGATGGCGGCGATCATGGCCGCCGGCATGGTGCCGGCCATCGGCATGGGTATCGCCAGCTTCGCCGCGCGCCACAAGTTCTCCGAACCGGAACGCGAAGCGGGCAAGGCATCCTTCGTGCTGGGACTGTGCTTCATCAGCGAGGGCGCCATTCCCTTCGCCGCCAAGGACCCGCTGCGGGTGATCCCGGCCTGCATGCTGGGCGGCGCAACCACCGGCGCCCTCTCGATGCTGGTCGGCGCTCAGTTGATGGCACCCCACGGCGGCATCTTCGTGCTGTTGATTCCCAATGCCATCAACCCCGCGTTGCTCTACCTCGGCACCATCATCATCGGCTCGCTGATCACCGGCCTGGGCTACGCCGCGATCAAGCGTGGTGCGGCACCCGTGGCCGTCGCCGCCAACGCCTGATACCACCACGACAAGAACCGAAGCGCTGGTTCATGCTGCACCTGTAGCGGCATGCACCGGCGCTTTCTCGTTCAGCGCCCCCTCGGCAAGCCAGACTTTCCAGCTTCGTTCACGGTGCCCTGGCCGACAGATAAAAAAGCCCGGCCAACAGGCCGGGCACAATGACAGCAACGGGCTGTCGAGAGAGCAGAGCACAACGAGATTCGTTACACAGCCAATGCTCAGTGATGGAAGCGCTGGGCAGCCTCCTTGGCGAGCTGGCGAATGCCGGTCCAGTCCTCGGCGTCTACCAGGGATTTCGGCGTCAGCCAGGAGCCGCCCACACACATCACGTTCTTCAGTGCCAGGTAGTCCTCGGCGTTGTCGAGGGTAATGCCACCGGTAGGGCAAAAACGCGCTTCGGGAATCGGTCCGGCGAAGGCCTTGAGCGCCTTGACGCCGCCGCTGGCTTCGGCGGGGAAGAACTTGAAGCGACGGTAGCCGTACTGCCAGCCGGTCATCAGCTCGGACACGGTAGCCACGCCGGGCAGCATCGGCACCGGGCTGCTCACGCCGTAGCGATAGAGCGCCTCGGTGGTACCAGGGGTGACCACGAAGTCGGCGCCCACCTGCTCGCTCTGGCGATACTGAGCCGGCGTGAGCACCGTTCCCACCCCGATGCTGGCCTGGGGCAGAGCCTGCTTGAGGCGCTTCACCGCTTCCAGTGCGCAGTCGGTACGCAGGGTCACTTCCAGCACGGTGAGTCCGCCTTCGACGAGGGCGCGGCCCAGCGGCACGGCGTCCTCGATGCGCTCGATGGCCAGCACCGGAATGACCTCGGCCTTGAGGCAGATGCTGTCGAGCTCGGTGGTGCGTGTAGACGGCAGCTGTTTGTCGATGGTCATGAGCAAGACTCCAAGTTCAGGGGGCCCAGTAGACGGCCAACGGGCAGGAAAGGAAGGCGCGGATCGGCAGTTCACGCGAATCGTCACCGGACATGGCCCGGGCCAGCACGCTGCGCTTGTCGTCGCCGGTGATGTGCAGCACGTGACGCCGCGCCTGGTGCAGCCGGTCGGCACTCAGGGTGATACGTGGCTGGGGCTGGCTGGGCGTGCGCGCAGCCAGCACCGGGGCATCGGTGGTGAGCCCCAGCTCCAGCTCGCGGCTATCGGGAAACAGCGAGGCGGTGTGACCGTCTCCGCCCATGCCCAGCACCACCAGGCTGGCGGGCCAACTCAGCGCCTCGATACGCTGGGTGACCGCCTCGACACCCTGCTCCGGTGTCTCGTCATCGGTGGTCAGGGGTACGAAGCTGGCCGCTGCTGCGTTGCCCTGCAGCAGATGACGACGTACCAGGCGGGCATTGCTCGCCTCGTCCGACTCGTTCACCCAGCGCTCGTCGGCCAGGGTCACGTCGACCCGTTCCCAGGGCAGCTCCTGCCGAGAGAGGGCCTGGAAGTAGGGCACCGGCGTCGAGCCTCCGGAAAGTACCAGCAGAACCCGCTCCTGCTGCGCCAGGTCCTGGCGCAGCGCTTCGCTGGTGGCTTCGGCGAGCTGCTCGGCAAGCTGCTCGCGCGGCCTGGCATTCGCTTGCGTCATATTCAGTAGTCCTCGTACCAGCTGCGCCCATCCTGGGTGATCATGGCGATGGAGGCTACCGGCCCCCAGGAGCCGGCCGGATAGCGCCGCGGTGGCTCACCCATTTCCTTCCAGGCGGCGATCAGGCTATCGCACCAGTGCCAGGCATGCTCCACCTCGTCGCGGCGCACGAACAGGTACTGCTGCCCTTTCATCACCTCGAGCAGCAATCGCTCGTAGGCATCGGGTATCCGCGTCTGGGGGAAGGCGCTGCCGAAATCCAGGTGCAGCGGGCCGCGGCGCAGACGCATGCCCCGGTCCAGGCCGCTATCCTTGGTCAGTACCTCCAGCGCGATACCCTCGTCGGGCTGCAGGCGGATGATCAGCTTGTTGGCCGCCAGGTTGCGCTGGTCGGGGTCGAAGATGTAGTGCGGCTGCTGGCGAAAATGGATGACGATCTGCGACAGCTTCTCCGGCATCCGCTTGCCCGTGCGCAGGTAGAATGGCACCCCGGCCCAGCGCCAGTTCGACACGCCGGTCTTTATGGCGACGAAGGTCTCGGTGTCGCTGTCGCGGTTGGCATCCTCCTCCTCCAGATAGCCCGGCACCCCCTTGCCCTTGATGGTGCCGGCGATGTACTGGCCGCGCACCACGTCTCGGTTGAGCTTGATTTCGCTGAACGGCTGCAGCGCCTTGAGCACCTTGACCTTTTCGTCTCGAATGGCGTCGGCGTCCAGGTTGGCCGGCGGATCCATGGCGATTAGGCAGACCAACTGCAGCAAATGGTTCTGCACCATGTCGCGCAGCTGGCCGGCACGATCGAAGTACCCCCAACGCCCTTCGATGCCGACCTGCTCGGCCACGGTGATCTCTACGTGGGAAATATGGTTCTGGTTCCACTGGGTGCCGAACAAGGGGTTGGCGAAGCGCAGCGCGATCAGGTTCTGGACGGTTTCCTTGCCCAGATAGTGATCGATGCGGTAGACCCGGGACTCCGGGAACACTTCACCGATGGCATCGTTGATCTCGCAGGAGGATTCGAAGTCATAGCCGATCGGTTTCTCGACCACCACGCGGGAGAGTTCGTCCAGGCATTCGCCGGCCTGCAGATTACGGCAGATATCACCGTACAGGCTCGCCGGTACGGCCAGGTAGACCACCAGGGGGCAGACCACGGTGCCATGGCGCACGGCCTCACGCCACTCGGCAATGCCGCGATAGCCCTCAGGGGTGGCGAAATCGAGCTGCAGGTAATCGAGGCGCGCGATGAAACGCTTGACGGCTTCGCGGTCGAGTTCCGCGGGCTTGACGTAGGTCTGCAGGGTGTCGGCAACCTGCCGGCGGAAGGCGTCGGGCTTCAGCTCCTGGCGGGCCAGCCCGAGGATGCGCGTGTCGTCATGCAGCAGACCCTCGCGGTCGAGGTGATAGAGCGCCGGATAGAGCTTGCGCAGCGACAGGTCGCCCAGGGCACCAAACAGCGCGAGATCGATGACCGGCCGACTCTCTTCCTCTGGCCGCTTGGTTGCTTTCATATCCGCCCCCATCTGGTTAATTTACACAAAAAATACGTAAAAACGCCCTTCCGATCAACAAATATTTTGTAATATTACACTCAAAATCGTCTATACCTATAGGTCAATTCGCCCCGGCCGGCACTCCGCGATAGGATAGCTGGCGATCATGTTGTTAAATCACTACATCATCATTCCCGGAGAGTCTCAACCATCATGGCCCACGACCTGCTGCAACGAATCCGTCAACGCCTCGAGGAGCTCAATCGCTCCGAGCGCAAGGTAGCAGACGTCATTCTGGCCGACCCGGCCCGGGCCACCGGCCTGAGCATTGCCAGTCTGGCCCAGGCGGCCTCGGTCAGCGAACCCACGGTCAACCGCTTCTGCCGCAGCTTCAACGCCAAGGGCTATCCCGACTTCAAGATCAAGCTGGCCCAGAGCCTGGCCGGCGGCACGCCCTATGTCAGCCAGTCGGTGGAGCCCGGCGATGCAGCGGAGGCTTACACACGCAAGATCTTCGGCGCCACCATCGCCGCCCTGGACGAGGCCAGCCGCACGCTCGACCCGGCCCGCATCGAGCGCATGGTGGACTACCTGATCCAGGCCAAGCAGATTCACTTCTTCGGCCTGGGCGCCTCCGGTGCCGTGGCCCAGGACGCCCAGCACAAGTTCTTTCGCTTCAACCTGCCGGTCACCTCCTACGTCGACGTGCTGATGCAGCGCATGGTCGCCTCGGCCTGCCACACCGGCGATGTGGTGGTGATCATTTCCTGGACCGGCCGCACCCGTGAACTGGTCGACATCGCCCAACTGGCGCGCGAGAGCGGTGCCGTGGTGCTGGGCATCACCGCCCCTGGATCGCCGTTGGCTGCGGAGTGCACCGAGACGCTCGAGGTGCCCACGCCTGAGGACACCGACGTCTACATGCCGATGACTTCGCGCATGATCCAGCTCACCCTGATCGACGTGCTGGCCACCGGCGTCACCCTGCGCCGCGGCGAGGACTTCCTGCCCCACCTGAAGAAGATCAAGGATAGCCTGCGCGACACCCGCTACCCGCCCCGCGGCTGAATCCAGCCGCGTCGCAGCAGAAAAAATGCAAGGAAAAGATCAATGCCGAGTTCGGGTTCACGCCTCGCTGTCAGCAGCCCGCCAGGCTGCCACCAGCGCCCGCGCTTGCTTGCCCACCTGCTCGGGCGACTGTCCGGGGCGATAGAGGGCACTCCCCAGGCCGGCACCGCTGATACCGCCAGCGCGCCAGGCGGCGAACTCGTCCGCGCCGATACCTCCCACGGCATAGAGCCGGGTGTCGCCAGGTAGCACGGCCCGCAGCGCCTTCATCCCCTCCACGCCCACCTGAACGGCGGGAAACAGCTTGAGGCCGGTGGCACCGGCATCCAGCGCATCGAAGGCCTCCGACGGTGTCAGCACGCCTGGCCAGCTCTGCATGCCGAGTTGGCGCGAGGCTTCGATCACCGCGGGGCGGCAGTTGGGCGAAACCACCAGGCGCCCCCCGGCAGCATGCACCTCACGCACCTGGCCCAGGCTGAGCACGGTACCGGCACCTACCAGGGCACGATCGCCCAGGGCGTCGACCAGGCGACGGATACTCTCCAGCGGCTCGGGCGAGTTGAGTGGGACTTCGAGGGTCTCGATGCCAGCGGCGAGTACCGCCTCGCCTACCGCGACCGCCTCTTCCGGGGTGATACCACGCAGGATACCGATTAACGGCAGAGTCTTGGACAGAGTCATGGGCAACCTCCTTGCAGACGTCATGAGCCGGCCTGTGCCAGCCCCAGGCCGGCCAGCACTGCCGCTTCGCCGTCGAGGCGGCGGCTATCGTGGCCAAGCGCCTCGAGGGCAAGGCCATAGCGGGTGTTCAGCGCCTCGCTGCCAATCAGGGTGACCGACGCGTCGGACAGGTCGTGACGCATGCCGGCGAGCTCCAGGCCGATGGCAAGACCCGAGAGGCGAGCCCCCAGACGGGCGTGCCGCGCCTGACCGCGCGGAAGCGAATCGTCGAGCAAATCGGCGGCACGCAGCGCGAACAGCCACTGGCTGAAGCGCCCGGGCTCGGTGGCTGCCTCGCGCACTGCGGCAACGAACGCCTCGCGGCAGCCAGGCTCGGCGAGTTCGGCATCGTCCACGGAGTACTTGAGCACCGACTGGCTGGCCAGCAGAGCGTAGAGTTCGCCGGTAAGCGCCGTGGCGAAGCGCACGACCGAACCCTCATCCAGCCAGGCCCACTTGGCATGGGTACCGGGCAAGCAGACCAGGCCCGAGAAGCCGGGTTCGAGGGCTACCAGGCCGGCCAGTTGGGTCTCTTCGCCGCGCATCACGTCGAAACCGCGCCCTGCCTCGTTGGCGTGCTGGCACAGCCCGGGCAGCAGACGCACGGCCAGCCGCGGGTCGCGCACCGTTGGCACGACGGCGCCGCGGGCGAGGTCGTTCAGGGGTGCCGGCACCGGCAGGTAGGCCGCCTCGCGCCAGCCCTGGCGGGCACCGGCCATGCCGCAGACCCACACCGGCACGCGACCGGAAGCGGGCAGCCAGTCACCGATCGCCTCGAGCAGGGCGGGCTCGTAGTCCTCGGGCGCCAGGGCCAGCATGCCCTTGTCGCTGCCTGCCCGTACCAGCACCCCGCCCTGCGCGTCCATGGCCCAGGCACGCAGATGGCTCGAGCCCCAGTCCACGGCGACCCACGCCAGCCGCTTGCGCACCTCGTCGTTCATGGCCACCCCCTTCACCATTCGGCGATGGAGCCGTCCTCATGGCTCCATACCGGGTTGCGCCAGCGATGCCCCACCTTGGCCCGCGCCTCGACGAACGCCTCGTCGATCTCCACGCCGAGACCCGGCCCCTGGGGAATGGCACAGAAGCCGTCCTCGATGGCCAGCGCCGACTTGTCGACCAGGTAGTCGAGCACGTCGTTGTCCTGGTTGTAGTGGATGCCCATGCTCTGCTCCTGGATGAAGGCGTTGTGGCTCACCGCATCCAGCTGCAGCGACGCCGCCAGGGTTAACGGGCCAAGCGGGCAGTGCGGCGCCAGGGCCACGTCATGGGCCGAAGCCAGCATGGCGATCTTCAGCCCCTCGCTGATGCCGCCGCAGTGGGAGAGGTCAGGCTGGATGATGTCGATCATGCCGTCGGCGAGCAGGTCGCGAAATTCGAAGCGCGTGTGCAGCCGTTCGCCGGTGGCCAGCGGATAGCCGAGCCCGCCGGCAATGTGCTTGAGCGCCGGCAGGTGCTCGGGGGCCACCGGCTCCTCGACGAACATCGGATGATAAGGCTCCAGCTCGCGCAGCAGCGCCTTGGCCATGGGCCGGTGCACCCGACCGTGGAAGTCGATGGCGATGCCCACCTCGGGGCCCACCGCCTCGCGGGCCTCGGCCACGCGTGCCACGGCCTCGTCGATCTTGCGGTGCGAATCGACGATCTGCATCTCGGCGGTGCCGTTCATCTTGAAGGCGGTGAAGCCGCGTTCGACCAGCTCCCTGGCTCCCGCCCCCACGTCGCTTGGCCGGTCGCCGCCGGTCCAGGCGTACATGCGCATGCGCTCGCGCACGGCGCCGCCCAGCAGTTGATGCACCGGCACGCCCAGGTCGCGCCCCTTGAGGTCCCACAGCGCCTGGTCGATGCCGGCGATAGCGCTCATCAGGATGGGGCCGCCGCGATAGAAGCCGGCGCGGTAGAGCGTGTTCCACAGGTGTTCGATGCGATGCGGGTCCTGGCCGACCAGGTAATCGGCGAGTTCGTGGACCGCGGCCTCCACGGTGGCAGCGCGGCCTTCGATGACCGGTTCGCCCCAGCCATAGCAGCCGCTGTCGGTCTCGATCTTGAGGAACAGCCAGCGCGGCGGCACCTGCCAGGTCTTGAGTCGAGTGATCTTCATTCTGAGCGCTCCTTGGCATGAACGTTGTATTCGGCTATCGGCGCCAGGATGGATCGAGCCGGAGCGTCGGCGACGATGCCCAGGTCGACGGCGGTACGCCGCAGCACATCGGTGGCGGCAGCTTCGGCAGCGTCAGCGTCGCGGCAGCGGATCGCCTCGAGCAGACGACCATGGCGCGCCAGGCTGTCCTCCAGACCATCTCGCTGTGGCTGCAGATGGGCCTGAGAACGCTGGATCAAGGCAACGATCGAGGGCCGCAGCAGGTGCCCCATCTGGCGCCACACCAGGTTGTGGCTGGCACGATAGATGGCGTCATGGAAGGCCACGTCGTATTCCGCGTGCTGGGCACTGGCTTCCGGCCTGCCGGCGGTACGCCGCATGCCCTGGAAGGCCGCCTCGAGGCGTTCGAGATCCTCCGCCTCGGCCGCTCGTGCTGCCAGCCGGGCGACGGAAGGTTCCGCCGAATGGCGAAAGGCGAAGATCTCGCGCAGCAGCTGGGGATCGGGCGCTTCGATCTCGGCCATCCACGTGCTGACCAGCGGATCGAGCAGATGCCATTCGCCAATCTCGCAGACCACGCTGCCGCGCCCCGCGGTGCGCTCGATCAGGCCGAGGGCAACCAGGGTCGCCAGGGCATTGCGCACCTGGTTGCGGCTGACCTCGAAATGCGCGCAGAGGTCGCGTTCGCGGGGAAACGTCTCGCCAGGGTGCCAGTGACCCGCCAACAGCGCCTGGCCCAGCAGTCTGGCCAGGCCATCGGCACCGCCGTGATGACGTGGCAGCGAAACCAGTGTCATTGCAGCCCTCCCGAGAAAGATCCTGATGATGACGTGGTGCAGCGACTATAGAACAATGCCGCCATAAATGTCAGACATTTGCCGTCACAAATAAAAAAGAGGCGAGCCTGACGACCCGCCTCTACGCGCAGCCTCAACCGCCGGCGAAGGTGGCGTAGATGATGACCACCAGCACCACCAGCAAGAGCCCCACGGGCACGGCACCACGCCAGGGCGTGAGATCGACGGCGCCGCTGTCCTCGTGCACCCAGTCGGTCTCGCGCGGACGCAGCTTGCCGATCACCAGCATCAGGACGACCAGCAGCACGAACACGCCGGCCACGAAGTGGAACTCGTGCATGACCAGCGGAAGCCGATCGAACGGCGGCACGAAATAGCCCGCGGCAATCAGCAGACAGCCGCCAACCAGGGCAATCTTGGCCGCCATGGGCGGCACGCGCTTGGTGAGCAGGCCGACGATCACTACCGCGAGAATGGGGATGAAATAAATGGCGTTCATCTTCTGCAGGTAGCCGAACAGGCTCTCCTGACCGGCGAGCAGCGGTGCGATGGTCATGGTGGCAATGGCCATGATCCAACCGAATACCTTGCCCGACTTCACTACTTCCTCGTCCGTGGCATCCTTCTTCAGCACGCCCTTGTAGATGCCGAGGCTGAAGATGGTGGTGGTACTGTTGAGCGCCGAGTTGAACGACGACAGGATGGCGCCCACCATCACCGCAGCGAAGAAGCCGGTGAGGTACGGCGGCAACACGTTGAACACCAGGTGACCGTATGCTTCGTCGGCGCGCACGCCCTGATCGGCATAGAGGTGATAGGCGATGATGCCCGGCAGCACCAGGTACAGTGGACCGAGCAGCTTGAAGAAGCCGGTCAGCAGGACGCCTTTCTGGCCCTCGGCGAGGTTCTTGGCGGCGAAGGTACGCTGGATGATCTGTTGGTTGGTGGTCCAGTAGAAGAGGTTGATCAGGAACACGCCGGTAAAGAGGGTGGAGAACGGCACTTGCTGGTCGGAGCCGCCGATCGAGTTGAGCTTTTGCGGATCGCTCTCCTTGAGGATATTCCAGCCCTCGAGCAGGCCACCGTCGCCACTGACCGCCTGCAGGCCGAAGTAGACGATGACGAAGCCGCCGATCAATAGCCCGACGCCGTTCAACGTGTCCGATACGGCTACGGTGCGCAGCCCGCCGAACAGGGCGTAGATGGAGCCGATGATTCCCACCACCCAGACAGTGAGCCACAGCAGCAGCGTCGACGATTCGATCCCGGTCAGGCCGGAGAGATCGAGCATGCCCTGCAGCCCCATGGCGCCGGAGTAGAGAATGATCGGCAGCAGGATCACCGCATAGGCGATCAGGAAGATGACGTTGCAGATCAGTTGGGTACCGGCGTCGAAGCGGATCAGCAGCATTTGCGGCAGGGTAGCGATGCCGCTGCGCAAGAAACGCGGCAGGAAGAACAGCGCCAGGGCGACCAGGGCGATGACCGCCACCACCTCCCAGGCCATCACGCTCAGGCCATCGCTGAAGGCCGCCCCGTTGAGCCCCACCATCTGCTCGGTGGAGAGGTTGGTCATCAGCAATGAGCCGGCGATCAGCGGAAAGGTCAACGAGCGGCCGGCGAGGAAATAGCCACTGGTACTCTCATGATCGTCGCGTCGGGTCAGGCGCCAAGTGATGAGGGCCACCAGGCCGGTAAAGAACAGGAACGACAACAGGGTCAAGGCATGCATGCAGGTACACTCCCTTGCGGACAGCGAGCAATCCGTTGCGTCAGAGACAAAATGTCTGACATTGATGAAATTACGATATTCTAGGCAAACACAACACCAAACACATACGCCTTTAGTCTAACTTTAGCCAAAAAAATGATGTAAATTTACTTATCTGCAGACCAAGCCAAGGGACAGTGCGTGCTTAAATTTAGCTGCAGCCTAGCCTAGGGCCTAGCAGACCCCGGAGGAGCTATAAAAATGCTGGCCACCCTTTCCAGATCAGTTGATCTCAAATGCGCTTAGCATCAGCGACATGAGTACGAAAGAGCTCCGACCGCACTCTCGACCAGACCAGAGCTCACATGATTTAACCAATCAATCATGCAACTCGAGACTAAAAATACTTATCACAGCCCAAACATCGACTGTATGACGTCCTTTCGAGAGTCGTTCAAAATTTTTTCAATTAACTCGATCCACGCGCCATCTCTGTAGCAATTTTTCGACTTTTCTTCGCATGGACAGTCACTCTTCGCTTGCCTCACTGAAACGCTGCGCCAAACCAGTAACAATATGTACCTCAGGACTTACAACCTTCCCTATTAATACTCTTCCCTGCATACGCATATTACACCGAACCTATCTCGGCACTGTCAGCGCTACTCACTGCAGCTTGCAGTTAAGCTTATGCCGAGCCCGACGGAGGATACACTAACCATACTTTAATAAACTCTCATGAATGATTTTGTAACACACGCTTTCACAGGTCGCGCAATCAAGTTACAATCCTTCCCCTTTTTACGCACGAGCCGTGAGAGCAGTGTCCCTATCCCTATATCTCGAAGACTGGCGGGGGTGGCTTCCCGATGAGACAGTGGCCATCTGTGACCCGAGCCATCGAGTCGAGGCTCAGCCAGGCAAGAGCCTGCCGGCCATGTTGCGACGACGCCTCGATGATACCGGGCGCGCCACCTGCGAAATCCTCAGGGCACTGGATCCGGAGGTGGAACTACCATTGGTGCATGCTTCCCGCCATGGCGATACCACCCACACCTTGGGTATGCTCGAAGCGTTGGAGAGCGGCGAGCCCATCTCCCCGACGCGCTTTTCCATGTCGGTGCACAATGCGGTTCTCGGCGTTCACTCCATTTCTTGCGGCGATCATCACCCCTTACAGGCTCTAGGGGCCTGTGGCGATGAATTCGACGCAATTCTTCATGAAGCTCGGGGTTATCTCATGGAAGGTCACCGAGCCATCGTCGCAGTTTTTTCGGAAGGACCACTTCCCTCGGCTTACCAAGGCCACACAGAGCACCCAGGTACCGCCTGTGCTGTCGGCATGCGGCTGACACTGGACCGGGGCCGCAGACTCATGGCTTCTGATCCCGCATGCAGCGCCCGCCCGTCACCTCTCGAAGTAATGGCCTGGCTCAGCGGCGACACCCCCTACCTCGTCGGTCGGCACCGGTGGCAACTGGGGGCGGAATGAATCTGAACAGATGGTGGCGTGGACTGGGCACCACTCTTTCCTTCATCACCTTCGGCATCGGGGGCCTGTTCATCGGCCTGGTGATCGCCCCCTTGTTGAGCCTATGCGTGCGCGACAACGAGCGACGACATTATCTGGCAAGGCGCCTCATCCAGCGATGCTTCCGGGGTTTTATCAACCTGATGCAAGGCCTCGGAGTACTCGACTATCAATTCGATCACCAGGAACGACTGCAACGCCCCGGCCTGCTGGTGTTGGCCAACCATCCATCATTGATCGATGTCATTTTCCTGCTGGCGCACATGCCCCAAGCCAACTGTATCGTCAAGGGAAGGCTGGCCAGCAACCCCTTCACACGCGGCCCGATCCGCGCGGCAGGCTATATTACCAACAACGGGCCCGAAGGGGTGCTGGAGGCCGCGAGGGAGAGCCTCAGGAAAGGCCATTCGCTGGTCCTCTTTCCGGAAGGCACCCGCACCAAGCCGCAGCGTCCCATCAAATTCAGGCGCGGTGGGGCAAACATCGCATTGCGGACGGAAACGGCGATCACGCCAGTACTGATACGCTGTAATCCCACCACACTGACCAAGGGCGAGCCTTGGTATCATATCCCGGCGAGCAAGGTCCATATGGAACTGCGTGTTCTCGACGACCTGCCTATCAACCATGACAACCAACAGCCTACCGGGCAGCTCGCCAGACAACTAACAGATCGGCTAAGCGATCTCTTCAACAGGGAACTGGAACGATTTGACCATGAGCGATACATGCGACATGACGCTTGAACTCAAGCGCCTGATCATCGACACGCTGGAACTCGAGGACATCACTCCCGGCGATATTGATCCTGGAGCCCCGCTATTCGGCGATGGGCTGGGGCTAGACTCCATCGATGCCCTCGAACTCGGCTTGGCCTTGCAAAAGCGCTACGGCATCAAGCTTGACGCCGAAGCTGAGGAAACCCGCCACCATTTCTCCAGCCTGACTGCCTTGCAGTCACTCGTGGAGGCCCGTCGTGTCAACTGATACCGCCTCCGGAAATCGCACCGAAATATTGGCTCACGTACGCAAGACACTGGTTGAGTTGTTCGACCTCGATACCGCTGACATCACCCCCGAAGCGCGGCTCTACGAAGACCTGGATATCGACAGCATCGATGCCGTGGACCTGGTCGTCGAACTCAAGCAGTTTACCGGCCGGCGCATCAACCCCGACGACTTCAAATCGGTGCGCACTATCGATGACGTCGTCAACGCCGTCGAACGTTTGATGCACCGCTGAGAGATGCCGGGACAAGCGCTCAAGTGGCTCGGCGCCGGCATAGCGCTAGCCTGGCCTGTACTGGTCTTCGTCCTGCATGACCGCCTGGGTAGCTGGCCTCTATTGGCGATCGGCGCCTTGCTGCTCGCCTGGCGAATGCCACAGGCTCGATATCTGGCCACCTTGGCGGCGGCACTGTTGCTGGCCCTGGGGGGCTTGGGGCATGCCGAACTCGGCATGCGTGCCTACCCCGTCGCCGTCAACATCGTCATGCTGGCCGTTTTTCTGTCCAGCCTGTGGCGGGGTATGCCGATCGCCGAGCGCCTGGCGCGCCTGCACGAGCCCGATCTGCTACCGGCCGGAATATGCTATACCCGCCGGGTCACCTGGGCATGGTGCGGTTTCTTCGTCTTCAACGGAGCCATTGCCTGCTGGACAGCGTTTGCCGACCTGGCGACCTGGACGCTATACAACGGCGTTATCAGCTACGCCCTGATCGCCATGATGTTTGCCGGTGAATGGCTGCTGCGCCACCGGCTGCGAAGGAGCTTGTCGTGACATTCGTTCCGCTAACTCGATTGCCCTGGCGTAGAGCAATCACGAATCAGCACTCACTCCCGCGGCACTGGGTCGATCCGTTCTCGCTCACCCAGCGTATCGATGCTTGGCGTCGTTGGCTGGCCGACCAACCCGCTGGCCAGTGGCTGCTCTGCCGACGTCACCCCAGGGAATTCTGCGCGGCTCTGGCTGCGCTGTGGGAAAGCGGTCGTGTGGCAGTATTACCGGCCGATGATCGACCCGAAACCCTGGTCCGGCTTGCCATGGATGTCGACGGCACGCTGCCCGAGACCCCTGGCGAGCAGAGCGCCAACCACCCTGCCACTCCTGCATATCCCGAGTCGCTCGCCCCCACGGATACGGCGATCGTGCTTTACACCTCGGGCTCCACCGGCGACCCCATACGCCTGGCCAAGCGTTTCGACCAACTCGATGCGGAACTGGCCGTCCACGCCGAACTGTGGCCCTTGGCCGATAGCTGTGTCATCTCGCAGGTCAGCCACCAGCACATCTATGGCCTGCTTACCGGCGTGCTGCACCCTTTGTGTGCCGGCGTTCCTTTCAGTGGCGACGAATCCCGATACCCGGAAGTGCTGGCGGCACGCCTTCACGAGGCCGGTGATACCGGCCTCGTGCCTGTGGTGGTGAGTTCTCCTGCCCAGTTGTCACGACTGCCGGAACATCTGCCGTGGCACGACTTGCCCCGATCCCGCCGCGTGTTTTCCTCCGGCGCCCCGCTCGCGGCAGAGCATGCCCGGCGCACCGAGAACCTGCTGCATACTTCGGTGATCGAGATTTATGGTAGTACCGAGACCGGAGGAATCGCTCAGCGCCGGCAAACGCAGGACTCAACCTGGGAGGCCCTGCCAGGTGTAGAGCTATCCTTCATGGGCGAGTGCCTGGCGCTGCGTTCGCCGTTCCTGGAAGCCCCACAAAGCTGGTGGCAACAACCCGACCGCGTCGCCCGGACGACCGCTGGATTCGAGCTGCTGGGCCGCGCCGATCGCTTGGTCAAGATCGCCGGCAAACGCGTCTCGCTGGATCATATCGAGCATGCCCTCGCCGCCATACCGGAAGTCAGTGAGGCCCGTTGTATCGATCTCGGTCGATCCGATGGACGCCTGGGGGCCGTGGTCGCACTGCACGACGAATGCATGCCGCACCGGCACGATACCCGCCATGAGCTGATTCAGCGCCTGCGTACGCAGCTGTCACGCCACCTGGAACGCGTCGCCATCCCGCGCTACTGGCGCTTCGTCGATGCCCTGCCGAGCAATGCCCAGGGCAAGCTCGACCGTGGTCTGGTCAGCCGGCTTTTCGCCGATCTCGACGACACCAAGACGCCACGCTGGCTGGGCGAGCGCCGCCCTAACCCCGCTTCCTGCCTCCTGACCCTGGAAGTGCCGGAACGCCTGGTCTTTCTCGAAGGGCACTTCGAAGAATACCCGCTGGTGCCAGGCGTGGTCATGGTGCAATGGGCCATCGAACTCGCCAACGACAGCTTCGGTGAGACAGGCGAGTTCAAGGGTATCGAGCGCTTGAAGTTCCAGCGTGTGTTACGCCCGGGCTCGCGCTTCACGCTGCAGTTGACGCGTCGCGATGACGGCATCGCTTTCGCCATCGACTCGCACGAGGGCCGGCATTGCGCCGGGCATGTGCGCCTGCTGACCCGGCCCGGAGGGGGCCATGGCTGAGCCGCGTCCCTGCATCCTGATTCCGGTCTATAACCACCCCACCACGATCGGCCCACTCTGCGACGAACTGGCCATCCTGGGGCTTCCTCTGCTGCTGGTGGACGATGGCTGTGATGCCGAATGCGCGGCCGAACTCGACCGCCTCGCCGGGAACGGACACCACTTGCTGCGCCTGACCACCAACCAGGGCAAGGGTGCTGCGGTGCGAGCCGGACTCGAGCAGGCCCAGTGTTTGGGATATACCCATGCCTTGCAGGTGGACGCCGACGGCCAGCATGCTTGCGAGGATCTGCCGGCCTTTCTTGCCGAACTGGAGTCGGCTCCCGAAACGTTGGTGGTCGGTTACCCGCGCTATGATGCCAGCGTTCCGCGAGCACGCTTCTACGGCCGTTACGCGACCCATGTGTGGGTATGGATCAACACCCTGTCCCTGGAAATTCGTGATTCCATGTGCGGCGTCAGGCTCTACCCGGTCGCAGCGCTCAACCGCCTACTGGCACGCCACCCCTGCGGCAACCGCATGACCTTCGACACCGAGGTACTGGTGCGCTGGCACTGGGCTGGCGGCGCCCTGACGCAGCGCCCGGTACGGGTGCATTACCCTCGCGATGGCATAAGCCACTTCGCGCTGTGGCGCGACAATCGCCAGATCTCCATGATGCATACCCGCCTGTTCTTCGGCATGCTGCTACGCCTGCCCCACCTCCTGGCTCGACGTCTGCGAAGGCAACCCGCTGAGGTGGGCTCATGAATCGCCATTGGGCCCAGATCGGTGAGCGCGGCACCATCGCCGGCATGACCCTGATGGTGGCGATACAGCGCCACTTGGGACGCTGGCCCTTCCGGCTCGTGCTGTGGCCGGTCATGCTGTGGTACTTCCTGGCGCATGCCACGGCACGACAGGCTTCCCAGTCCTATCTGCAACGCCTCTATCCTCATCTCGGGCAACGACCGCTCGTCCGCTGGTGGCACAGCTATCGCCACTTTCTCGCCTTCGGCGATGCGCTGATGGACAAGGTCGCGGCGTGGAGCGGGGATATCGCCGACGAGCGCCTGACCGGCACGGGCTTCGAGCGGTTCAGTGCCGCCATCGACGGCGGCCGGGGCGGCCTGATCCTGGTCGCTCACCACGGCAACCTCGACGTGGTCAATGCCCTCGCCGAACGGCACCCCGGACTCGAGCTGACGGTGATGATGCATACCCGCAATGCGCGCAAGTTCAATGCACTGCTGGAGCGCGTCACAGGCCGACCCCGCCCGCATGTGCTCGAAGTCAGCGAGATCACGCCGGCCACCGCCCAGGCGCTGGCCGAACGCATTCACGCCGGCGGCTATGTGGTCATCGCCGCCGATCGTCTTTCCCTGTCGGAGGGGCGGTCGCAGTGTCTCGATTTTCTCGGCGATCGCGCCAGATTTCCCGAAGGTCCGTTCTGGCTTGCCACGTTATTGCGCTGCCCGCTGTATACCCTCGCCTGCGTACGCGAGGACGGCAGGTTCCGAATCGACTTCGAAGCCCTCGACGACACCGGGGAACTGCCACGTCGCCAGCGCGAAGCATGGATCGCCGACGCCATGCAGCGCCATGCCGACCACTTGGCCGAACGCGTTCGGCGACATCCCCTGCAATGGTTCAATTTCTATCCGTTCTGGATGAACGACACTGGATACCTTCATGACGACTCTCCATGACCCGCTTGCCGGTCCCATCACCAGCGAACCGCTCACGCTGGATGGCTCGACCGTCACCCTCGAGGACGTACTGGCCGTTGCCGAAGGCCACCGTCGCGTCGTGCTGTCGTCAGCGGCCGAATTCCGTGAGCGCATCGCCCGCGGCAATGCGTTTCTCGAGCGCCTGCTGGAAGAAGATGGCGTGGTCTACGGCGTCACCACCGGCTATGGCGACTCCTGCACCCGCGAAGTGCCGGCCTGCGACCTGGAGCAACTGCCGCGCCAGCTGTACACCTTCCACGGCTGTGGCCTGGGCGAGGTGCTGTCGGTGGAAGCCGCGCGAGCCGTGGTCATGGTGCGCCTGGTATCGTTGTGCCGCGGCGTCTCGGGAGTCAGCATCGAACTCCTGGAACGCCTGGCCTGGCTGCTCGAGCACGATATCGTGCCAGTCATTCCCGAGGAGGGTTCGGTGGGGGCCAGCGGCGACCTGACGCCGCTGTCGTACTTGGCTGCGGTACTTTGTGGCGAGCGCGAAGTGTTCGACCGAGGCCAACGCCGCGCGACCTCCGAGGTCTTTGCCGAACGTGGCCTCGCACCCTATCGGCTGAAACCCAAGGAAGGCCTGGCACTGATGAACGGTACCGCAGTGATGACCGCGCTGGGCGTGTTCGCCTTCGCCCGGGCTGCCTATCTGGCGCAGCTTGCCACACGCATCACGGCACTGTCGGTCCATGCGCTGGACGGCAACACCTATCACTTCGACGCCGACCTGTTCGCCGCCAAGCCGCATCCCGGCCAGAATCGCGTGGCCGAGCGCCTGCGCAACGACCTGCATGCTTCCGCAACGCCACGCAACTCACCCCGTCTGCAGGACCGTTACTCGACACGCTGCGCGCCGCACGTGATCGGCGTGGTGGAAGACGCCCTGCCCTGGTGGCGCCAGTTTCTCGAGAACGAGCTCAATAGCGCCAACGACAATCCTCTGATCGATGCCGAGCACGGCAAGGTCATGCACGGTGGCCATTTCTACGGCGGCCACGTCGCCTTCGTCATGGACAGCCTCAAGCAAGCCTGCGCCAACCTGGCCGACCTGCTCGACCGCCAGTTGGCGCTGCTGGTCGACTCCCGCTTCAACCATGGCCTGCCCAGCAACCTGAGTGGTGCCACACCCGAGCGGGCCAGTCTCAACCATGGCTACAAGGCCGTGCAGATCGGCGCTTCGGCGTGGACTGCCGAAGCGCTCAAACTGACCATGCCGGCCAGCGTCTTCTCGCGCTCCACCGAATGCCACAACCAGGACAAGGTCAGCATGGGGACCATCGCCGCTCGCGATGCCCTGCGTGTACTGACTCTCGTCGAACAGGTCGCCGCCGCCACGCTGCACGCCACCTGCCAGGCCGTCGAACTGCGCGGTCGTCTTGCCGATGCGCCCCCGCTTCCCGAGCGCCTGGCCGGCTTTCTCGATGCCTGTCGGGAGATTTTTCCGGCCTTGGGCGAAGATCGCGCCCTTGAATCCGAACTGCGCACCCTGTGTAACCTGATTCGCCAACGCCGCTGGAGCCTGTATGACGCCAGATGACCGCCCGCTGCCGCGCTGCGAAACCGAGCTGACGATCCCCTTCCACGATGTCGACATGATGCAGGTGGCCTGGCACGGCCACTATGTACGGTATCTGGAAATCGCCCGCTGCGAGTTGCTAGATGCCATCGATTACAACTATCCACAGATGCAGGCCTCGGGGTTCGCCTGGCCAGTGATCGACCTGCGCCTGCGCTATGCCGCCCCGATAACCTTCGCTCAGCGGATCGTCATCGAAGCACGCATGAGCGAGTGGGAACATCGACTCAAGATCGACTACACCATCCGCGATGCCGAGTCGCGCAAGCGCCTGACCCGGGCCTGGAGCGTACAGGTCGCAGTAGGGCTGGACGACCATGAGATGCGCCTGGTATCGCCACCGCCGCTGGTCGAGCGACTGCTCGCCTGGCAGGAGGTCAATCCGTGATGCGCCTCTCACAGAGAATGTGTGTCGTCCTATGCCTGACCGCTCCCGCCGCGGTGGGGGCGACACCAAATGACGCTGCGCTTGCCGAACGCCTGGCCGCTCATGCCCCGCAATGCGGCCGCTTCGAGCAGTCTCGCTGGCTGGCCGATCTCGAGACACGACTGGATAGCCGCGGCCATTTCCAACGCCACGAAGATGGCCTCGTCTGGCAGACGACCGCGCCAGTGAATGATCGCGTGGTCCTGAGTGAAGACAACGACGATCTGCCGCGCGGCTTCCAGGTCGTCGCCCCGGTCTTTTCCGGTCTCGTGTCCGGCGACTGGCGGGCCTTGGAGCGGCACTTTACGATCGAACTCAGCGGCGAGCTGGAAGAGTGGCAGGCCAACCTGACACCCAACGAGACGGCGGTTGCCGAACGACTCACGCAACTGCGGGTGAGCGGTTCCCGGCAGGTGGAGCGGGTCGAGCTCGAGTTCACCGACGGCGACCGACTCGACCTGACCCTGACACCGACCGCTTGTGAAGAGCGCGACGAGGGTAACGCTTCACCGTGAGCGATGCGCAACGTCCCAATCGAGTCGAATGGTTCGCCGCCTGGGGTTGGGCCGGGCTGCTGCTGGGCTGCGCCATTCTACTGGCCGGTTTATTGAGCCAGGGGAGGCCACTGGATACGCGCATCACCGCATTACTGCCAGAAACCCGCCAGGCGGGCCTGATCGAACGGGCCGAACAGCGCCTGACACAGGCCTTCGAGGATCGCTTCGTGCTGCTGGTCAGTGGCGAGTCCCCAAGCGAGTTGATCAGCGACCTGAAGGCCCGTCTATGGGATTCCACCAGCGTCAGCAGCCTCGATGATACCGACTTGGAACGGCCCGACAGCGCCTTGGCGCCGTACCGCTATCGCCTGCTGGCCGAGCCCCTCGCCAGCGCCGATAGCGAGGCCTGGGTGCGGCGCGGCCTGACGCGGCTGTTCACCCCCGGCAGCGATGCCGATCCGCGGCGCGATCCTTTCGGCCTGCTCGATGCCTGGCTGGAACAGCGCTTCGATACTCCGGTCCGCCTGATCGATGGCCTGCCTGCCATCAGTGAGGGCGGGAAATACTGGTTCATCGTCAGCGGCCAGCTCTCCGCCAGCCCTTACGACATGGCCCTGCAACGGCGGCTTGTCACGGCGCTGTCTAGCTTTCGCGATGCTCACCCCGAGGCCGAATTGTTGCGCAGCGGCCTGGTATTCCATGCCGCCGCGGGGGCGCAACAGGCCAAACGGGAAATCTCCACCATCGGGCTGGGCTCGCTGCTGGGTATCGGCTTGCTGCTGTGGGTCACGTTTCGAAGCGCTGCGATCCTCGCCAGCCTGTTGCTGCCGGTCGCCTGCGGCGTGCTGTTCGCACTGCCATTGACCTGGCTGCTGTTCGGCACGCTCAACCTGCTCACGTTGGCGTTCGGTGCCAGCTTGATCGGCATCGCGGTCGACTACGCCCTGCACCTGCAGTGCGCTCGCCAACTGACGCCCAAGCAACCGCTGGCACGCCTCTGGCCCGGTCTACTGCTGGGTCTGGTGTCCAGCCTGGCCGCCTATCTCGCCCAGCTGGCCACCCCCATGCCGGGGCTGCGCCAGATGGCCACCTTCGCCGCGTTGGGATTGATCGGCGCGTGGCTGACCGTGCGGCTGTGGCTACCGTGGTTCTCCCCGCGTCCTCATCCCGTGACAGTAAACCTAGCGACTCGGCTGAACAGGTTGCGTCTGCCATCTCGAGCGCCCTATCGCTGGTGCCTGCTGGCCATGCTGGGGTTAGGCGCGGGGCTATTGATTCTCACACGCCTGGCAGCCAACGACGACCTGCGCCAGCTCAACCCTTCGCCCGTCGGGCTGATCGCCGAGCAGCAGCGCGTACAGGCCTTGCTGGAACGCCCGTCCGGCAACCGCTACCTGGTCGTCACCGCCGATCACGAAGCCGAGTTGCTGGAGCGACTGGAAGCCCTGGAAGCCCCCCTCGCGGAGCTGCAGGCACAGGGACATCTGTCCCACTATCGGCATCTCGCCCAGGCGGTACCCTCGCCAGCAACCCAGCGAGCCAACCTGGAACGGGTGCGCCAGACCTATGCCACCGCCCTACCCGAATTGATCGCCCAGGCCGGACTGCCCCCGGCACTGAGGGAGTCCGCCCTCGAACCGCTACGCACGGTGCCGCAGCTGACCCTCGACATTTGGCTAAAGATGCCGGCGGGACGTGCCGATAACAGGCTGTGGCTTGGCGAAGTATCCACGTCTGGTGATGAGGCTCCCCAACTGGCCGCCCTGATCGCACTGGGCGATGCCGATGGGGTCGCTCACCTAGCGCTCGGCCGGTTCGCGGCATCAGCACATGTCCATTATCAGGATCGGGTGGCAACCCTATCGGAGCATTTGGCACGGCTGCGCGATCAGATCGCCCTATGGTTGACGGTCGCCGTAGTGGGGTTGGCGCTACTGTTCGGCTGGCGCTATCGGCTTCGGGCCTGGCGTGTACTGCTGCCCCCACTGGGAGCGGTAGTCACGACGCTGGCGTTGTTCAGCGCGCTGAATATCGGCCTGACGCTGTTTCATCTACTGGGGCTGCTGCTGGTACTGGGTATCGGCCTCGACGCAGGTATCTTCAGCACCGAGCACCCCGACAGCCCGGCGGCCTGGCTGGCGATCAGCCTGTCCTGCGCGTCGAGCCTGCTGGCCTTCGGCTTGCTGTCCTTAAGCGCCACGCCGGCATTGCACTATCTGGGCCTGACCTGCCTCATCGGGCTCACCGCGACTTGGGCCCTGGTGCCCTTCGCCAGGGCGGAGACCGATCGGCGCATTTCCGCGCCCGCACACAGCCGTGATGGCCAACAGGAGACATGATTGCATGGAATCGAATGACACTACCGATGTCGCCATCATCGGCGCAGGCCCTGCCGGAGCCGCCGCGGCCGCCTGGCTCGCTCGACGTGGCCTGCATGTCCGGGTCATCGAGCGCAGCCGCTTTCCACGCTTTTCCATTGGCGAAAGCCTGCTGCCGCAATGCATGGTCCATCTCGAGGCCTGCGGCTTGCTCGAGGCAGCACAGGCCGGTGGCTTTCAGCCCAAGAACGGTGCCGCCTTCACCTGGCGCGGCCGGAACACCGCCATCGACTTTCGTGACAAGTTCACCCCCGGTCCCGGTACTACCTGGCAGGTCGAACGTGCCGATTTCGACCAGCGCCTGATCGAGGGGGCGCGCCAGGCCGGTGCCATGGTCGAATTCGACACCCGCGTCGAGGCTTTCGTTGCCGATGCCGAGCGGCCCAGCCTGACACTGGTCGACACCAGTGGCGAGCGGCGTTCGCTCAGTGCCCGGTTCGTGCTCGATGCCAGCGGCTATGGTCGCGTCCTGGCACGACTCGCCGACCTTGCCCAGCCCTCGACCCTGGAATCGCGCTGTGCCCTCTTCACCCACGTCGAGGACCGCATCGACTGTCCGCAATATGACCGCGAGAAGATCCTGATCGGCCTGCACCCCACGCATCCGGGAGTCTGGTACTGGCTGATTCCCTTCCGGCATGGGCGCGCCTCGCTCGGCGTGGTCGGCGACCGGGCGACGCTCGAAGCCGCTGGCAACGACGATGATGAACGCCTGTGGCATTTCGTCCATGCCGAACCCCGGCTTGCCGAGTTGCTATCCGATGCCGAGGCGATTCGTGACATAGGCCGCCTGGAAGGCTATTCCGCCGATGTCCTGCGATTGCACGGCCCCGGCTTTGCCCTGCTGGGCAATGCCGGTGAATTCCTCGACCCGGTCTTTTCCTCGGGCGTTACCATCGCACTGGATTCGGCACTACGTGCCGCTCCCCTGGTCGAGCGTCAGCTCGCCGGAGAAACCGTCGACTGGGACAAAGAGTTCGAACGGCCGCTAAGACGTGGTGTGGCTACCTTCCGCGAGTTCGTCGATGCCTGGTACGACGGGCGCCTGCCACACATCATCTTCAATGAACGGCAAACGCCGCGCATTCGCGCGATGATCAGTTCGGTGCTTGCCGGCTATGCCTGGGACGAGAACAACCCTTTCGTCGCCGCCAGCCGCCGCCGTCTGAACAGCCTGGCCGAGGCATGCAGCGGCGATGTCCCCTCCACCATCAGTGAGGTGGGCTAGGTGCGACGCTCCATTCTGTACCGGGCGCCATTGATCGCCGCCCTTGCGCTACTGGTCGGTTGTGCCGGCCGGCCCGTCGATGCGCCGCCGCCCGAGCTGGCCGCCCTTTCCGAGATGGGCACGCGCATGCAGCGCCTGACGTTTCTGCAACAGGACCAACGCCACGAATTGATCGGTGTCTTGCGCCACGACGAACGATCATTGCGCCTGGCCCTGCTGAGCCCACAAGGGCAGCGTCTACTGACTTTGGTCCAGGACGACCAGGGGGCACGCTTCCTGGCCGATGCATCGTTCGATCCACCGTTCTCGGCGGAGTGGCTGGCCAGTCGTCTGGCCTGGAGCCTGTGGCCGTCGCCGGCATTGACTCAGGCCTTCGGTGGGACCGGCTGGTCTTTGGCGGAGGACGGCAAGGAGCGTACCATCCGCTACCGGAACCAAACCATCGCTCACGTCATCGGCAGTGCCGAATGCCGTATCATCGACGATTTCGAGGGTGATTATCGCCTGTATATCGCACCCCTTGACGACGCAACCGAGCGCACGGCCACCACATGCCCAGCCGATTGAGCCCCATACAAGAACAGCCTTGCCGTCTCTTGCCCCCGGCGCTGGTCTGCCCGCTGGGCGACGACCTGGAGACGATCGCCGATGCTCTCTTCAGCGGTCGCCGCGGCTTGGTCCACGACGATGCCTTTACCCCTGGCCGCCCCTTGCCGCTGGGACGAGTGAATAGCCCTCTGCCCGATGCCAGCCGCTTACCGGCGGTACACCGCTCGCGAAACAACCTGTTGCTGGCCGCGGCACTGGAACGGCTCGCGCCGACACTCGATGCCTTTCGCCAACGTTGTCCCCAGGCGCGCATCGGGGTGGTGCTCGGTACCAGCACCTCGGGTATCGGCGAGACCGAAGTTGCCTTGGCCAAGCGCCGGAGAGAAGGCGACTGGTCCGCCGACTTTCATTATCAACGCCATGAAATCGGCTCTCCGGCCTGTTTCGTCGCCGAGTGGCTCGGCCTCGATGGACCGGTTTACACCCTATCCACCGCCTGCACATCGAGCGCGCGGGCCCTGGCCAGTGCCAAACGCCTGCTGGCAAGTGGCGCCTGCGATGCGGTGATCGCTGGCGGCGCCGACAGCCTCTGCGGCCTGACCGTCAATGGCTTCGCCTCCCTCGAAGCGCTCAGCGATGCTCCCTGCCAACCCTTCTCGATCAATCGTGACGGCATCAACCTGGGCGAAGCCGCGGCACTGTTCCTGGTCACTGCCGAAACCGGTGGCATCCAGCTCAGCGGCTATGGCGAGACAAGCGATGCCTACCATATTTCCGCACCGCGTCCCGACGGCCAGGGCGCCATCTCCGCCATCCAGGCGGCATTGGGCATGGCTCGGCTCCCAGCCACGGCCATCGATTACCTCAACCTGCACGGTACCGCAACCCGGCAGAACGACAGCATGGAAGCCCTGGCCGTCTCCCAGCTCTTTGGCGACACGCTGCCATGCAGCTCGACCAAGGCCCTGACCGGTCATACCCTGGGGGCCTGTGGCGCACTGGAAGCAGCCTTCTGCTGGATGACCCTAGACGCTGGCCGGCTGCCGCCCCATGTCAACGATGGCCAGCTCGATCCGCAGCTGCCGCCACTGAACTATGCCTCGGCCGGGAGACACGACGGTTGTCGGGCGCTCAGCAATGCCTTCGCTTTCGGTGGCAACAATATCGCCCTACTGTTGGAGCGTTGTGATGACTGATTCCCCGCCCTCCCCAAAGCTCGAGCTACCCTGCGACATTGCTCCATACGTACCGCATCGCCATGGCATGTGCCTGCTCGACTCACTGCTCGAGGTGGGTGACGAATACCTGCATGCCGAAGTCACTCCCCGCCGCGATGACCTATTTGCCGGCAGCGATGGGATCCCCGGCTGGGTAGGGCTCGAATGGCTCGCCCAAGCCGTTGCCGCCTGGGCCGGTGTGCAGGCCATAGAAGTCGGTGGCACACCGCAAATTGGCTTCCTGCTTGGTACCCGACGCTACCGCTGCCAGACACCGCAATTCGCGTTCGACCAACCGATCCGCATCGAAGTCGAACTCGATTTTCGTTCCGACAACGGACTGGGCGCCTTTCGCGGGCGACTGCTCGATGGCGAGGGCCAACAGCTCGCCACCGCGACGCTAAACGTCTTTCAGCCCGAGTCACGGGACGCGCTGGAAGCCACTCAACAGGAGAGCAACCCATGACCGACACCATTCTGGTCACCGGCTCGAGCCGCGGCATCGGTCGTGCCATTGCCCTGCGTCTGGCACGGGATGGTTTCGATATCGTGCTGCACTGCCGACAACGCAAGGAGGCTGCCGAAGCGGTCGCCAACGACATTCGCACCCAGGGGCGCAATGCCCGCGTACTGTGCTTCGACGTCGCCGACCGTGAAGCCGCACGCCAGGCCATCGAAGCCGATGTCGAAGCGCACGGCGCCTATTACGGGGTGGTCTGCAACGCCGGCATTACTGCCGATGGGGCCTTTCCCGCCCTTTCCGACGAGGACTGGGACAGCGTCATCCACACCAATCTCGATGGCTTCTACAACGTGGTCAAACCCTTGGTCATGCCGATGATTCGCCGTCGCGCGCCAGGTCGTATCGTGGTGATGTCCTCGGTATCGGGATTGATGGGCAATCGTGGCCAAGTCAACTACAGCGCTGCCAAGGCCGGCCTGATCGGTGCGACAAAGGCTCTTGCAGTGGAATTGGCCAAGCGGCGAATCACGGTCAACTGCGTCGCTCCGGGGCTGATCGACACCGACATGACCGATGACCTGGTCATCGAGGAAGCCCTCAAGCTGATTCCCATGCGTCGCACCGGCACCAGCGAGGAAGTTGCCGCCACGGTAGGCTTCCTATGCTCGCACGACGCCGGCTACATCACCCGGCAGGTTTTCGCCGTCAATGGAGGGATGTGCTGATGCCAGACGATATGCTGCGCAAGGATGGCCTCGGTCGCCGGGTGGTGGTCACCGGCATGGCCGGCTTCTCACCGATCGGCAATGACTGGCCAAGCATAAGGACACGCCTCGCGCGTCTGGAGAGCGGCGTTCGTCACATGAACGATTGGTCCAAATACGAGGGGCTCAACACCCGCCTGGGGGCGCCGGTCACTGACTTCAGCCTCCCTGACCACTACAACCGGCGAACCCTGCGCAGCATGGGCCGGGGCGCACAGATGGCCACCCGAGCCAGCGAGCTGGCGCTGGAAGATGCAGGGTTATTCGCCTCCCCGCTATTGGGTAGCGGCCAGATGGGAATTGCCTACGGTGCATCGGCGGGTGAGCCCGACGCCGTGGCCGACTTCGGCAACATGCTGATCAACAAGTCGACCGACGGCCTCAACGCCAACTCCTATATCCGCATGATGGCCCATACCGCACCGGTCAACATCGGTGTGTTCCTCGGCGTGCGCGGACGTATCCATACCACCTCCAGTGCCTGTACGTCAGGCAGCCAGGGCATCGGCTACGCCTATGAGGCGATTCGCTTCGGCCGCCAGACGGCGATGATCGCCGGCGGCTGTGAGGAGCTATCGGCCTCCGAGGCTGCCGTCTTCGATACGCTGTTCGCCACCAGTACCCGCAACGACGCCCCTCACACCTCCCCACGCCCCTTCGATGCCGAGCGCGACGGGCTGGTGATCGGTGAAGGTGCCGGCACCCTGATCCTCGAGGAACTCGAACACGCCATGGCGCGCGGTGCCAACATCTACGCCGAGCTGGTGGGCTTCGGCACCAACAGCGATGGCCGCCATGTCACCCAGCCCGACGCCGGCATGATGGAACGAGCCATTCGCCAGGCCCTCGATGACGCGGGGGTGGAGCCGGATCAGATCGGCTACGTCAGTGCCCACGGCACCGCCACCGATCGTGGCGATATCGCTGAAAGCCACGCTACGCATGCCGTGTTTGGCTCCAGGCTGCCGATCAGCGCCTTCAAGAGTTTTACCGGCCATACGCTGGGCGCCTGCGGCGCACTGGAAGCCTGGGTGGCCATCGAGATGATGCGCGAAGGCTGGTTCCATGCCACTGCCAACCTTGAGCAACCCGACGACGCTTGCGCGGATCTCGACTATTTATGCGGCGAAGCACGACGCATCGACTGCGAGTACGTGATGAGCAACAACTTCGCCTTCGGAGGCATCAATACCTCGTTGATATTCCGGCGCTGGCCATGATGGCACTATTCTTTGCTACCCACGGTGCCGTACTACCCCGACACATAAACCAACCAAGAAGAAGGAACGCTAAAATGACCAGGGGATTGATTTCATTCGCTATGCTGCTCGGCGCTCTGCTGTTGGCCACGACGAGCCATGCACGCGATACCACGCTCATGCTTTCCATTGAAGAGGCCATGAATAGCCCCGCGGCCAGGGAGCAACTCGATCCCAACATCCGCTTCTACTTTGCCGATGCTCCACATGGAGAGGTCATTACCCAGCATGGTAATTTCGTCACCAACAAGAAGACCAATGCCTTCAACAAGAGCGATGAGGCAGCCTGTCAATGGGTCATGCTATCCGCGCTGATCAGCCTGCAGGACCGCGTCAAGGCCGAAGGTGGCAATGCCGTGATCAACATCGAAAGCTACTACAAGCGCCAATCCATGGCATCGCGCAGTGAATACGAATGTCATGCCGGCGCGATCATGGCGGGAGTGGCCTTGCGTGGCGATGTCGTCACCCTGAACGGAGCGGAATGACGCCTCGTCTCGATCTGCTCCTGGCACAAGCCCCCGCTGACAGCAGCGGGGCTTTCCTGTCGCGGCTGGGAAGAGAATCGCTCTCCCGGCTCGCTGCACGCCATGGCTTCGACTGCCCCGTGGATGGCTGGTCGCCCAGAGGCCACGGGGCACCACGACATTCGTCTTTGCCTCTCCCCTGGCAGGCCTGCCTCAGCCATCGTGGCCGACGCGTCGTTGCGGGGTTGGCCACGGTGCCGGTCGGCATCGACATCGAGCATTCTCGCCCCAGGCATGGGGCTCGCCTGGCGGAGCTGGTCGACCTTCTGCCTGAAGCTCGAGTACGACATGCCATACTCGAGGCGGCCAACCCGCTGAAGGCGTTCTATCGTGCCTGGACACTGCACGAGGCCCTGTTCAAGCTCGACAGTCTCTCGGGCCTGCCGCCAACTAGCGTATTGGAAACGAGGCTTGCTCGGTTGCTTCCCGGTGGTGGAATCCAGGCATGGCAGTGGCAACACGATGGCTGGACATTGAGCATCTGTAGTCATGAGCGCAGGCTTGGCATCCGCTCACTTCCCCGGCTGGCGATCACCAAGAGTCATTGGCCGTAAGCAGCGGCTCATGCAGCAGCAGACTTGCCAGCGCTGCGCAGGCCTACAACAATAGCGCCTCCACCTCATCCCCACGCAAGGAGCCCCCATGCGCCGGATCGCTCTCTCTGCCATTCCCCTGGCCGCCATCGTCTTCACCCTGTTCGCTCAGGGGGCGGTTGCCGAGACCTTCCGCTTCACCGCCATTCCCGACGAGGACCAGGCGCGCCTGGTGGAGCGGTTCTCCAAGGTGGCCGATTACCTGGAGGAGCGCCTCGGCGTCGAGGTGGAGTACGTACCGGTCAAGTCCTACAGCGCCGCAGTCACCGCCTTCCGCAACGACCAGGTGCAGCTGGCATGGTTCGGCGGGCTTTCCGGGGTGCAGGCGCGCCGCCTGGTGCCGGGTTCCCAGGCGCTGGCCCAGGGCAGCGAGGACAATGCCTTCGTCAGCTACTTCATCGCCCATGAATCCACAGGGCTTGCGCGCGCCGACGAACTGCCCGACGACCTCGAAGGCATGAGCCTGACCTTCGGCTCACGCACCTCGACCTCCGGCCGGCTGATGCCGGAGCACTTCTTCCGCCAACGCTTCGACAATGCCGCCCCCGAGGACTTCTTCTCCCGGGTGGGCTATTCCGGCGATCACTCGCGCACCATCGCCCTGGTAGAAGCCGGCACCTACGACATCGGCGCGGTCAACTACACGGTATGGGAAGCCGCCGTGGAGGACGGCCGGGTGGATACCGACAAGGTGAGCGTGATCTGGGCCACGCCATCTTATCCCGACTACAACTGGACCCTGCGTGGCGACGCCAACGAGCGCTTCGGCGAGGGCTTCACCGACAAGGTCCAGGCCGCCTTCCTTGAGATGGACGACCCGGAGCTGCTCGCCACCTTCCCCCGCGAGGCGTTCATCCCCGCCGACAACGAGCTCTACGCCCCCATCGAGGAGGTGGCCGAAGCGCTCGGCCTGCTGCGCTGATGGAGGGAGAGCAACGTCGCCCGCTGGTTCGCTTCGATGGCGAGGACTTGGGACATGGCGAACACATCGTCCTGCCGCATCTGTCTCTCGCCCTCTACGAAGGCGAGCGGGTGGCCCTGCTCGGCCAGAGCGGTGCCGGCAAGTCGACGCTGCTCGGCGAGCTGCGTGCCAGGCTCGGCCGCCAGGTTGCCTGGTGCCCGCAGCATCATGGCCTGGTGCCGCAGCTTGCGGTTTATCACAACGTCTTCATGGCTAGGTTGCCGGAGCACTCGGCACTGGCCAACCTGTGGAACCTGGTGCGCCCCCTGCGTGGCCCCTGGCGCGAGGTGGCGGTGCTGTGCGACGAGCTGGGCCTGGCCGGCCTGCTGCGCCGGCCGGTGGGTGAGCTCTCCGGTGGCCAGCGCCAACGAGTGGCCATCGCCCGCGCGCTCTACCAGGCGCGCCCGCTGTTCCTCGGCGACGAGCCGGTAGCCAGCGTCGACCCCCACCAGGCGCTGCGCCTGCTGGACCTGATCGACGACCGCCATGCCACCTCGGCCGTCGCCCTGCACCAGCGTGAGCTGGCACTGACTCACTTCGACCGCGTGTGGGGGCTGCGTGACGGCCGCCTGGTGATCGATGCACCAGCCGACCAGCTCACCCTGGCCGATCTGGACACGCTCTACCCCGATGCCGACAGGTCAGGCGCCAGCCAGGCAGTGCAAGGCAATGGTGCAGTCGGGCCGAGCGCCGATGCGTTGCCCTGTGCCCGGGGGCGGCCGTGAGGGATGGCCTGACACAGCGCCACGGCGAGTTGGCACCGAGCTGGTGGCGCGGTGGTTCGCCCGGCCGGCGCCTCGCCCGCCACACCTTGGGCCTGGTGGCACTGGCCGTGCTACTGGTGCCGTTCGCCGATCTTGCCATCCACACCCGCGACCCCTGGGGCGAGCTCGGCCGCATGGTAGCGGGCCTGGCCTGGCCCGCCTGGGGTGCGCTGGAGTCGCCCTTGTCGGCGCTGGGTCTCACCGTGGCCGTGGCGCTGTGGGGCACCTTGGCCGGTGTGATATTGGGCTTTCCATTGGCGCTGCTGTTCGCCCGCTCGCGCCTGGTGCGTGCCGGCTGCGCCTTCGTGCGCGCCATCCACGAGCTGTTCTGGGCGCTGCTGTTCCTGCAGGTGTTCGGGCTCTCGGCGCTCACTGCCCTGGCGGCACTGGCGATTCCCTACGCCGGCATCTTCGCCAAGGTCTATGCCGAGATCCTCGAGCAGACCCCACGCGCGCCGCGCGATGCCCTGCCACCCGGGAGTGGACGGCTGGCGCGCTTCGTCTACGCCGAGCTGCCGCTGGCCTGGGCCCAGCTTGCCGCCTATACCCGCTACCGCTTCGAGTGCGGCTTGCGCGCCAGCGTGCTGCTCGGCTTCGTCGGCTTGCCGACCCTGGGCTTCCATCTCGAAACCGCCTTTCGCGAAGGGCGCTACCACGAGGCAGGCGCCCTGCTGTGGTTGTTCTACCTGCTGATCGCAAGCCTGCCCTGGTGGGGCCACAAGCGCCTGATTCCTCTGCTGCTGCTGGGCGGCGCCTGGCTGCTGGGCCCCTGGCCGAGCGTCGACGGCGGGCTGCTGTGGCGTTTCGTCTCCGAGGATATCTGGCCGGCGGCGCTGCTTGCCGGTGACTGGGCGGGGTTCGTCGGGTGGCTGGCGCGAATCCCCGCGCTGGGGCCGGCCATCGGCAACACCCTGCTGCTGGGATTGCTGGGTACCGTGGGGGCGCTACTGGTAGCGCTCGTGCTATGGCCGCTGGCCAGCCGCCACTTCGGCAACCGCGGCACTCGTCTGGCCGGCCATGGCGTGCTGATCTTCCTGCGCTCGACGCCGGAATTGATGCTGGCGTTCGTCTTCCTGCTGCTGCTCGGCCCTTCGCTGCTGCCCGCCTGGCTGGCCTTGGCACTGCACAACGGTGCGCTGATTGCCTTCCTGGTGGCACGCCATGCCGACGCCATCACGCCCGGCATGCCGGGGCTTCCCGCCAGCGGGCGGCTGGCCTACGAACTGCTGCCGCGGGTCTATCCGGGGCTGCTGGCGCTGCTCTACTACCGTGCCGAAGTGATCCTGCGCGAAACGGCGATACTCGGCATGCTGGGTATCGCCACCCTGGGCTTCTACATCGAGGAGGGCTTCGACTACCTGATGTTCGACGTGGCCTTCTTCCTGCTGCTAGTCACCGCCATGCTGAACATCGCCGTGGACGCTCTCTCGCGGCGGCTGAGGCCGCGAGAGGCGCCCCTCGACGATCCCTGCATACGTTAGGAAACCACCGAGGTTCTGCTCCACTCGATATCCGGGTCGCCGGCAGGACTCGTATTCCTCATCGAGCAGACAGTCGACTCCGGTTACTCCATGCTGGCGGCAACCTGCCTATCTTCGCTCGCCAAGAAGCTCGACGGCTTCCTCAGTAGGGATAGTCGCGGCCGGCCACGATGGCGGCCATCACGGTGATCTCGACCTTGAGTTCATCGGCGGGCATGGGCGCACAGACGCAGGTGCGTGCCGGGGCGTGACCGGTAGGTACCCAGGCATCCCACACCGCGTTCATGGCGGCGAAGTCGCTGCCATCCTTGAGATAGACGGTCGCTGTGAGGAGGTGCTCGCGGTCGGAACCCACCTCGGCGAGTAGCGCATCCACCCGCGCCAGCATGCTCTCGGTCTGCTCGGTGATGTCACCGTGGCGTGCCTCGGGACCGGCCACCTGGCCGCATAGATAGGCGATATCGTTGTGGATTACGGCGCGGCTCATGCGCGCCTTGGTGTCGTGACGAACGATGGTCATTTCTTCTCTCCTTGAGCCTCTAGCGACCGAAAAAGGGCCAATCATGAGCCCGATACCAGCCGATTCTAACGCATTGATGAGCGTAGACGATGTCAACGCCATACGGCGAAGCTGCTATCATGCCGGCTTTCGATTCTGCCAATCATCTTGCCATCGCTCAGGGAGGGCGTCATGGGCTATCGCAAGCTGTTGCGGGATCACCGGGGATTGTTGAGCATTTGCTTCCTGGCCATGTTCACCTCGAGCCTCGGCTAGAGCTTCTTCATCGGCCTGTTCCAGGCACCGATCAGCGAGCGACTCGGGTTCACTCCCGGCCAGTTCGGCAGCGCCTACGCGCTGGTCACGCTGGTCGCCGGTTTCGCCGTGCTGCGCCTGGGGCCCAGCCTCGACTGGATGCCGCCGCGCCGCCTCGCCCTCATGGTAATGGCTGCACTAGCCGCCGGCGTGCTGCTGCTGACCCTCTCACCCTGGTGGTGACTGGGGCTGCTCGGCCTGGGGCTGGTGCTACTCGGCTGACGCGAGCTGCGGTGGCTGTTCGTTCTGGTGCTGGCCTTCCTCGCCTTCGGCTGGTGGCTCTCCCAGGGCGTACTCCGCAGCCCCGAAGCACGCGGCGAGTGAAACGACGACGCCAGCTCCAGGCCGGCGTCGTTGCAATGAAGGTCGTGGCAATGAAGAAAAGCGAACTAGCGCAGTAGCAGCACCGGCCCCCTGGCCCGGCGCAACATGGCCGTGGTGGTGCTGCCCACCAGCAGGTGGCGGATACGCGAGTGGCCGTAGGCGCCCATCACCAGCAGGTCGACGTCGTTCTCTTCCTGATAGACGCGCAGGGTCTCTTCCACCTCGCCGGCACGAATCGCCCCTTCGGCCTCGTGGCCGGCCTCGCGCAGCTCGGCCAGCGCCCAGTCGAGCTGCGAACGGTTGTCGCCAGTCTCGGCGCCGACGATCACCACGTGCACCGGAATGCCGTTGAACAGCGGGCTCTTGGCCAGCATCTCGACGCCCTTGCGGGTGGTCTTGCTGCCGTCGAAGGCAAGCATCACCCGCCGGGGTTGGGTGAAGGTCTCCGGCACCATCAGGATCGGCCTATGCAGCGTGCGCACCACCCGCTCCAGGTTGGAGCCCAGGTGCTCGCTGGCCTGGTGGGCGGTCTCGCCGCGCTTGCCCAGCACCAGCAGGCGAATCTCGTTCTGCAGCTCGTCGAGGGTCTCGACCAGGGTGCCGTTGCGCTGGCGGCTGGCAGGCTCAGCCACGCCATCCTCGATGGCTCGCTCCCTGGCCGCCTGGAGCATCAGCCGGCCCTGCTCCTGGGCCACCTTGGCGCGCTGCTCGTCGAGCTGCGAGAGTTCCTCGAGCAGGTGCTCGCGGGAACCCAGACCGATGTTGCCGGAGAGGTCCGCCTCGGCGGTCTGGGGGTGGTTGTCCACCACGTGCAGGAAGGTCAGCGGCGCGCCGAGCGCCAGGCTGGCCCAGGCGGCGTAGTCGCACACCCCGGTGGAGAACTGCGAGCCGTCAATGGCGGCCATCACCTGTTCGGTCATCGTGTCGTTTCCTGGCTGGCGTATGTCATTATCTGCCCTTTCGTTTCTACCCCATCGGCCAGGGCCTTGGCCAGGCGCCAGGTCAACGTGAAAAGACTAATCTGCGCAATCGATGCATTTCAACACGGTCGGATCCCATTCCAGCCGCTTGGCCGCAATCCATTCACCGCACTCCAGGCATTCTCCGAACTCCTCACGATCCAGGCGTGCCAGCGCAGCATCGATCCGGCGGATCGCCAACTGGCGGCGGTCCTCCTCGGCCTTGGCCATGGCCTGGCCCTGCAGGGCATCCATGCGCGACAGGCGGCCCACCGCTGTCTGGTCGAGCGTGACCGTTGCTCGGCTTTCCTTGCTCTCGAAACTCTGGTCGATCAACATCGCCCTGGCATCTTCCAGTTGCCGGGTAATCTTCTCGACATCGATATCGGGATGGTTCACCTCAGACTCTCTCTATGACGAGTGACGAGCGAAGCGGGTTCGAAAGGCCTGGCAACTCCCCCTTTCAGTCGAGTGACAAGGTGCGAATTCGCCCAGGCCAAAAGAAAACCATAGACGCTTTGATCGATACTGAGTAGCTCGCTGCAACGTTATCTCACGCGACCCGATATAGCGCCTGGACTGGCAAGCGAGTCCTGAAGTGCCACTTCAGAGCCGTGGCGCGTCGTAGTCGTTGGGTTCGTCGGTATAGACACAGACGTTGGCATGGTGCACATCGCCATCAGGCGATTCGACATGAGTCGCGAAGAACTCCTTGATCTCGCGGCGATTGCAGTGGGCCTCGAAGGCCTCGCGGCTGGCCCAGATCTCGTGGAAAACGATCGGGTAGCTAGCCCCCTGGGCGTTCGGGTGGTCGATATGCCGCGTTACCGTATACTGCAGGCAACCATCCTCGCGGTGGGCATTGGGCTCCAGTGCCTGAAGCGCCTTGAACAAGGCATCCTCCCTGCCAGGCTTGGGCTTGAAGTTGGCGATGCAGTAGATCTTGCTGGACATGACCCTTGCTCCTGCTTGTTCGTATTAGCTCTGTGTCCCGACTCCGTGGGCACGGACTTTCGGGTTCATCATAAAACGCCGGCGCACTTCCCGCAGGAAGGGCCGGCTCGGGGTAAACGTCAGCGCAACAGCAGGATCGGCACCCGGCTTTTACGCAACATGGCGGTGGTGGTACTGCCCACCAGCAGGCGAATCTCGTTCTGCAGCTCGTCGAGGGTCTCGACCAGGGTGCCGTTGCGCTGGCGGCTGGCAGGCTCAGCCACGCCATCCTCGATGGCTCGCTCCCTGGCCGCCTGGAGCATCAGCCGGCCCTGCTCCTGGGCCACCTTGGCGCGCTGCTCGTCGAGCTGCGAGAGTTCCTCGAGCAGGTGCTCGCGGGAGCCCAGCCCGATGTTGCCGGAGAGGTCCGCCTCGGCGATCTGGGGGGGGTGCCCACCACGTGCAGGAAGGTTCCGCGGCGCGCCGAGCGCCAGGCTGGCCCAGGTGGCGTAGTCGCACACCCCGGTAGAGAACTGCGAGCCGTCAATGGCGGCCATTACTTGGTCTGTCATTTCATGCTCCTCGATCCGCTCAGTGTCCACCCATCAACTTTTCGACGGCTGCCGGGTCGTCATGAATGGCATAGCGGTCGACGATGGTGGCGCTGGCCTCGTTGAGCCCGACCAGCTCCACCTCGGTACCCTCGCGGCGGAACTTGATCACCACCCGATCCAGCGTCTGCACCGCGGTAATGTCCCAGAAATGCGCACGCGAGAGATCGATGGTGACCTTCTGCACGGTTTCCTTGAAATCGAAGGCATTACCGAAACGCTCGGAGGAGGCGAAGAACACCTGCCCCACCACGTTGTAGATACGGTGGCTCCCCGCATCGTCCTCTTCGGAACCGATGTAGAGAATGTTGCCGACCTTGTTGGCAAAATTCATGGCAGCGAGCAACACGCCGACAAACACGCCGATGGCCAGATTGTGGGTACCCACGGTCACCACCACGGTAGCCAGCATCACGATGTTGGTACTCATCGGATGCTTGTTGAGATCGCGAATCGAGGCCCAGCTGAAGGTACCAATGGAGACCATGATCATCACCGCCACCAGTGCTGCCATGGGAATCTGCGACACCCAGTCGGAAAGGAACACCACCAGGATCAGCAGCAGCACACCGGCCACCAGCGTGGAGAGACGCCCGCGGCCGCCCGACTTCACGTTGATCACCGACTGGCCGATCATCGCGCACCCGGCCATGCCGCCCAGCAGGCCGGAACCGATGTTGGCGATGCCCTGCCCCTTGCACTCGCGGTTCTTGTCGCTCGGGGTATCGGTCAGCTCATCGACGATGGTAGCGGTCATCATCGACTCCAGCAGGCCTACCACGGCGAGCATCACCGAGTAAGGCAGGATGATCCACAGCGTCTCGAGGGTCAGCGGTACGTCGGGCCACAGGAACACCGGCAGGGTATCGGGCAGCTCCCCCATGTCGCCAACGGTACGAATCTCCATGCCGGAGAGCAGGTAAACGGCGGTCAACACCACGATGCACACCAGCGGCGAGGGGATCGTCTTGCCGATCCTGGGCAGGTAGGGAAAGAGATAGATGATGCCAAGCCCGGCCACGGTCATGGCGTAGACATGCCAGGTCACCCCCGTGAGTTCGGGCAGCTGTGCCATGAAGATCAGAATGGCCAGGGCATTGACGAAGCCGGTGACCACCGAGCGTGAGACGAAGCGCATCAGTTCGGCCAATTTCAGGTACCCGGCGGCAATCTGCAGCACCCCGGTGAGCAGGGTGGCAGCGAGCAGGTACTCGAGGCCGTGGTCGCGTACCAGGGTGACCATCAGCAAGGCCATGGCGCCGGTGGCCGCCGAGATCATTCCCGGCCGGCCGCCGGTAAAGGCGATGATCACCGCGATACAGAAGGAGGCGTAGAGACCGACCTTGGGGTCGACGCCAGCGATGATGGAGAAGGCGATGGCCTCGGGAATCAGGGCCAGTGCGACCACGATACCGGCGAGGGTGTCGCCCTTGATGTTGGAGAACCAGTCTTGCTTGATGGATCGGAACATTCTTCGGTCCAGTCGATGGGTTACATACCAGCCGGCGCCAGCGCCGGAAAGTACTAGGGGCCGAGTCGCAAGCGTCCCTTGGCTTGGCGTCGAAGACACCGCCCTGGGGCTGATCAAATAGGACTCAATGAAAAAGCGGGTACGGGCGAGATGCCCGTGACATCGGTTGATGTCGAGCGGTGGTGAGCCGATGACGGCATCACCCGGGGAGAGGAGTCGCTAGGGCGGCGTGGCCAGCCCGGTCAGAGGAGTCAGCACGTTGCGTCGCATCCTTGGTCAGGGGAACTCGCGGGGCTCGGTTTTCGACCTGGCACGCCCCTCACGAGCGGCGCATATTATCAGAGACCACGCGGCGCTGCACCCTGGGCCCGCAGGCGCCGCTCGATACGGCGTTCGTATAGGCCCTTGGCCAGCAGCGTACCTAGTACCAGGGCACCCCCGCCCAGCGCCACCGGCGCCGGCCTTTCGCCGAGAATCCACCACACCCACAGCGTGCCCACCACCACCTCGAGCAGCATCAACAGCCCTACTTCGGCAGCCGGCAGGTAGAGCGGGCCGCGCTGGATCAGAGTGAAGCCCAGCGGCAGCAGCACCAGGCACAGCAACACCAGCAGCAGCAGGCTGTCGACAGGTGGCAGCGCAATGCCGCCGCCGGCCAGGCCGAACAGCGCCGCTACCGCCGCGACGATCAGTCCGGAAAGCGTGAGCATGGGGCTCATGTCGACGCCGGGCCGGGTGCGGCAGAGAGTGAAGTTGGCGGCCAGCGCCGTTGCCGCCAGCAGGGCGAAGCCGTTGCCCACCCACGAGCCCGCCCCCGCGTCGTCGAGCACGATCAGCGAGGTACCGACCAGGCATAGCCAGATGGCGAGCCAGGTGCGCCGCGGCAGCCGCTCGCCGAGGAACAGCCGCGAGAGCAACGCGGCGATCAGCGGCGCCCCGGCGAGGATCATCAGCACGTTACCGCCCTTGGTGTACTGGTTGCCGAGCACGAAGCCGAAGGTGGAGAAGCTGAACAGCAGTGCCACACCGATGCCGGTCCCGCCACAGCGGCGATAGGCAGCCACAATGCCGGCCCCGTGGCGGGCCAGCATGATGATGACGAAGCCAAGCGCGGTGAGCAGCCCGCGCCACAGCAGGATCTCGCTGTCGGGCAGCCCGATCAGCTTGATCAGCAGCGCATCGGGAGAAATGATCAGCGCACCGCCGCCGGTCAGCAATAGCCCCTGCTGGCGGTGTGATAGGGAGTGGATCAAGGCGACCTCGCTAACGGGTGTGTCGCCTAGCATGCCATGTTACGCCTTCCTTGGCAGAGCGGTCAGGTAGCGTCACTACTGCCTTGGGCATTCCTATCGGCTCGCGCCTGGGCAGCCGGCGACGCTTTCAGATGCCGGAAAGCCTCCATGATGTCCATCGGCAGCGGGAAGACGATGGTCGAGGCGTTCTTGTTGCTCATGTCGCTCATGGTCTGCAGGTAGCGAAGCTGCAGCGCCGCCGAGTTCTCGGCCATGACGTTGGCCGCCTCTACCAGCTTCCTGGAGGCCTGCAGCTCGCCCTCGGCGTGGATCACCTTGGCACGCCGCTCGCGCTCGGCCTCGGCCTGACGGGCAATGGCGCGGATCATGCTCTCGTCCAGATCGACGTGCTTGATCTCGACGTTGGCCACCTTGATGCCCCACTCTTCGGTCTGGGCATCGATGATCTCCTGAATGTCGTCGTTGAGCTTGTCACGCTCGGACAGCATCTCGTCGAGATCGTGCTTGCCAAGCACCGAGCGCAGAGTGGTCTGGGCCAGCTGGCTGGTGGCGACGGTGAAGTTCTCTACCTGGATGATCGCCTTCTCCGGATCGACCACGCGGAAGTAGAGCACCGCATTGACCTTGACCGTGACGTTGTCCTGGGAGATGACGTCCTGTTCCGGCACGTCCATGGTGATCACGCGCAGGTCCACCACGCTCATCTGCTGGATCCCGGGAATGACGATGATCAGCCCCGGCCCCTTCACCGCCTGGAAGCGGCCGAGGAAGAAGATCACGCCGCGCTTGTACTCCGGTAGGATGCGGATCGATGCGGCGATCAGCATGAACAGCAGTACTACCGGCACGAGGTATTGAATCATCATGAGCGCTCTCCTTGATGTGTCTTAGGCTGGGTTGCATTCATCGCGCATCCATCACGTTCACTCAGGCGCACGGCCGGTGGGCTCGACCTCGAGCGTCAGGCCATCGACCGCTACCACCCGGATCTCCTGGCCACGCCTGAGGGCAGCGCCACTGCGCGCGTTCCAGCGTTCGCCCTTCAGCCGCACGTGCCCCTCGCCCTGAAAATCTTCCGCCACGATGCCAAGACTGCCGATGAGGCGCTCCTGGCCGGTACGGGCCGGGCTCCGGCGCAGGCCAGTGAAGCGGACCATCACCCACAGCATGAGCCCCGCTGCCAGCAGGGCGATGCCGCCGATCATGGGCAGCGACACGGCGATCTGATCGGAATCCATCAGCATCACCGAGCCGATCACGAAGGCCACGATTCCCCCCATGCCGAGAATGCCGAAGCTCGGCATCAGCGCCTCGCCCACGATCAGGCCGAGCCCGACCAGGATCAGCGCCAGGCCGGCATAGTTGATCGGCAGCAACTGGAAGGCGAACAGTGCGAGTAATAGAGAGATCACGCCGATGGTGCCCGGCACCAGGCTGCCCGGGTTGGAGAGTTCGAAGATCAGCCCGTAGAAGCCGATGATCATCAGGAAGTAGGCCACGTTGGGATTGGTAATGACCTGCAGTAGCTCGGTGCGCCAGTCGGGATCGAAGCGTTCGATGGTCAGGTCGGCCGTCTCCAAGGTGCGCTCGCCACGCTCCATGACCACTTCGCGGCCATCGATTTGCTCGAGCAGACCTTCGATGTCGCGCGCCACCACGTCGATCACGTTCATCTCGAGGGCCTCGCGGGAGGTCAGGTTGACCGCCTCGCGCACCGCTTCCTCGGCCCAGTCGGCATTGCGGCCGTGGCGCTCGGCCAGGCTACGAATGTAGTAGACCGCATCCTCGAGTACCTTGCGTTCCATGGCGGTCTCGCCACGCCGGCGAGTGTCGGCCGGTTCGTCGTTTGCCTGTTCGTCCTCGGCGGCCTCCTCCCCGTTGGCACCGTTATCCGCCTCTTCTCCGTTGGCCTCGTCGTCGTCACGATCGTCCATGCCGGGAAAGCCGCCGCCCATCTGTACCGGCGTGGCCGAGCCCAGGTGGGTCGCGGGTGCCATGGCGGCCACGTGGCTGCCATAGAGAAGGTAGGTGCCGGCACTGGCGGCGCGCGCGCCGCTGGGGGAAACGTAGATGACAACGGGTACCGATGAGGTCAGCATGGCGCGGATCATGCTGCGCATGGTGGCATCGAGCCCACCCGGGGTGTCCATCTGCACGACCACGAGTTCGGCATCGCGCTCGACGGCGCGGCGCAGCCCGCGCTCGAAATAGTCGCCGGTAGCCGGCCCAATGGCCCCCTCCACCGTCATGACCAAGGCGATGCGACCGTTCTCCTGGGCCTGGCTCTGCCATGCCAACAGGCCACCTCCAATGACCAGACACAGGAAGCTCGCCCACAGCACAAGACGGTGAAACCAGACGACACGGCGCACGCTCATGACAAACTTTCCTCGCGTCGTGATACGGGTATGCTTGTTAAGACCCTACTCTTGGTGTTTCAGTTTCTACTGAAATCAGGTTAGCAGGCCTCGCCATACCACGCCGTGTCGACTGACTCGGGTTCCTCTCAAAGATTGTGTGGCTTGCCGGCAAAGCGCCGCTGCACCTCGACCATGTAGGCGGCCAGCGAAGTCAGTTCCCCACCGCCCCACTCCAGCGGCTCGGCGGCCATCGGTGCCACCATGCAGATCTGCACCATCTCGTCGGCGTGCACCTGGGCCATGCCGAACTGGTTTTCTGCCATGGCCACCTGGTGCGGGAAGGGCTGCTCGAAGGTCGCGGCATAGCCTCGGTCGTCGCCGTCGCTGCCGTGGCAACTGGCGCATGAGAGGCCGTTGGTGCTCAGCGAGGTGTCGTAATAGAGCGCCTCGCCTTGAGCCAGCAATTCGGGGGCGTTCTCGCCGTCCTCGCTGTAGGCTGGCGAATATCCCTCGGGACGCTGGACATCGCTCACGTCGCCCTCTGCCTCTCCCTCGGCTTCACCCTCTGCCTCGGCTTCACCCTCTGCCTCCGCTTCGGCCTCACCTTCCGCTTCACCCTCGGCTTCCGCTTCTGCCTCCCCTTCGGCCTCTGCCGCCCCCTCGGCGTGCGCACTGGCCAGCAGCCTGGTCTTCTCGCTCAGCTCGGCCATGGCCAATTTTCCCGCCTGGCTCATGCTATTTTCGGCAGTCGTCTGCAGGGCGACGGCCCCGCCTACCGCCAGCACCAATGCCGGCGCCGTATAGGCTAGCCGACGGCTGAGGCGACTCAGCAGCTGCCGTCTCTCGTCGTCTTTGTTATGGGACATGATGACTGCCTCCGCGTTTGACATGTCATGACACTAGGACGTTACCGCTGAAGCACAGCGGTAGGCCTTTGTCGCCCGACTCGGCCCCGCCTTACAGGACTTGGCGGGAATAAGAGAAAATGTGTAAGGATGGCAGTAGCTTCGCGACCATGTGGGTACGCTCATGAACGTACGATCCGAAGCAAGAGTCATCGTGCCTGGGGAGACAGGCCGAGGCTGCTAGGCCATGCTCGAATCCACCCTATTGAGGAATGCGTCGATGTCGCAGCGTCTACTGCGTGTCCTGCCACTGGCTGCCCTGCTCGCCTACCCACTCCACGCGGCCTCCGCCCCGCAGGAATGGGAGAGCGTTCTCGACGAAGCTCGCGGCCAGGCCGTCTACTGGCACGCCTGGGCCGGCGACACACGGATCAACGACTACATCGATTGGGTAAAGCGCCGGGTAAGGGACGAGTACGAGGTCGAACTGGTACACGTCAAGATCGATGACACCGGCTCCGCCGTCTCCCGGGTACTGGCCGAGCGCAGCGCGGGCAATCATGACGACGGCAGCGTCGACCTGGTCTGGCTCAACGGCGAGAACTTCGCTGCCATGAAGGAGAACGACCTGCTCTACGGCCCCTTCGCCGAGCAGCTGCCAAACTTTGCCCTGACCCATCCCGAGCATAATCCAGAGGTAGTCACCGACTTCACCCTGCCGACCGAAGGCTATGAGTCGCCCTGGGGCAAGGCGCAAATCACCTTCTACTACGACGCCGCAGAACTCGGGGAAGAGCCGCCGCGCAGCATGGCGCAACTCCTCGCCTGGGCCGAGATCAACCCGGGGCGCTTCACCTATCCACGCATTCCCGACTTTCTCGGCAGCACCTTTCTCAAGCAGGCGCTGATCGCGCTGGCCGACGGCAGCGCGGCGCTCTACGAGCCAGTCGACCAGAGCGACTTCGAGGCGGTCACGGCACCACTATGGGATTATCTCGACGCCTTGCACCCCCACCTGTGGCGCAGCGGTCGACAGTTTCCTGCCAATGGCCCCGAGCTGCGTCGCCTGATGAGTGACGGCGAACTGGCGCTGGCCTTCACCTTCAACCCGGCGGAACCGGCCGCCGCCGTGGCCAACTTCGAGCTGCCCGAATCGACCCGCAGCTACGTGCTCGACGGCGGTACCCTGGGCAACGTGCATTTCGTCGCCATCCCGTTCAATTCGCCCCGCCGGGCCGGCGCCATGGTCGTGGCCAATTTCCTGCTCTCGCCCGAAGCCCAGGCACGCAAGCAGGACCTCTCGGTATGGGGCGACCCCACCGTGCTCGACGTGACACGCCTCGACGCCGAGACCCGCGCACTCTTCGAACAGGAGAGCGACAACCCCGCCCTGCCGGCACCGGAAGCGCTGGCCCAGACCCTGCCAGAACCGCACCCAAGCTGGATGAAGGCGCTTCAGGAAGCCTGGCGGACACGCTACATCGGTCGCTAGGAAGCTCGGAAGATGGCCAGAAGCGTTTCCCGGCTCCAACTGCCGAAAGGTAACAGGTCCTGATGCTGCGCCTCGCCCCGCTGTTGATCGTCACGCTGCTGGTCGGTCCGATACTGGCCGGCCTGGCCATGGCGTTGCTGCCCGCCTTCGGCTATCTGCCGGCACTGGGCGGCGAACGCCTGAGCCTGGCCCCCTGGCGCGAACTGTTCGTCCAACCCGGATTGGCGCGCTCGGTGGGAGTCAGTTTCGCCAGTGGCCTGGCCACCACGGCCGTGTCGCTCGCCGTGGTGCTGCTGTTTCTGGCCAGCGTGTCGGGCAGCCGGCTGGATCGCTGGATACGGCGCATGGTGGCGCCACTGCTGTCTCTTCCCCATGCCGCCGCCGCTTTCGGTCTGGCCTTTCTGATCGCACCCTCTGGGCTGCTGGCGCGGCTGCTCTCGCCGGAGCTGTCCGGCTGGCAGCGTCCACCGGACCTGTTGATCGTCCACGATCCCTGGGGCTTTGCACTGATGGCCGGCCTGGTGATCAAGGAGATCCCGTTCCTGCTGCTGATGAGTCTCGCCGCCCTTCCGCAGCTCGATCCCGAGCGACGCGTGGCCATGGCCCGCTCGCTCGGCTATCGCCCAATGACTGCCTGGCTCAAAGTGGTGGTCCCGGCGCTCTATCCGTTGATACGGCTGCCGATCTACGCGGTGATCGCCTACGCCACGTCAGTGGTGGATGTCGCCCTGATTCTCGGCCCGACGCTGCCGCCGACGCTCGCCGTGTCGATCCTGACCTGGTACCAGGATCCCGACCTGAGCCGGCGCTTCATGGCCTCGGCAGGTGCCGTGCTGCAGCTCGGCGTCACGGCGACGGCACTCATCGCCTGGTGGTACCTGGAGTGCCTCGTCGCCTGGCTGGGGCGACTATGGCTAGCCCGCGGCGGACGCGGCCAAGGCGAGCAGCCGCTGCGCCTGGCAGGCAAGGGGCTGATCCTGATCGCCAGCCTCACCGCTTTCGTGGGTCTGGCCGGACTCGCGCTCAGCTCCATCGCGGGCTTCTGGCGTTTCCCCGATGCCCTGCCCCAGGCCGTTACTGCCGTTCACTGGCTGCGCGCCCTGCCAACCCTGGCAGGACCAGTCGCCACCACGGCGCTGATCGCCATCGGCGCGACGCTGCTCGCCCTGGTCCTGACGCTGGCGGCACTAGAGAATGAGCAGCGTAGCGGACGCCACCCGGCTCAGGGCAAGCTGCTCTCGGCGCTGACGCTGCTCTATCTGCCGCTGATCGTGCCGCAGATCGCCTTCCTGTTCGGCCTGGTGGTGGTGATGGAGTCGCTGGGTATGCGGCCACGGCTATGGCTGGTGATCTTCGGGCATCTGCTGTTCGTGTTGCCCTACGTGTTCCTGTCCCTTGCGGAAGCCTACCGCTGCTTCGACCCGCGCTGGTCGCAGCTCGCCCTTAGCCTTGGTACCTCACGCCGCGCCGTGTTCTGGCGAGTGCGCCTGCCCATGCTGCTCGCACCGCTGCTCACCGCCGGCGCCGTGGGTCTCGCCGTCAGCATCGGCCAATACTTGCCCACTCTGCTGCTCGGGGCCGGGCGCATCGCCACAGTGACCACCGAGGCGGTATCACTGGCCGCCGGAGGCAACCGCCGGGTGATCGGCGTGTGGGCTTTGGTCCAGGCCAGCCTGCCGCTGGTGGGCTTCATCATCGCCGTGGGCCTGCCGCGGCTGCTCTGGTCCAACCGCCGCGGCATGCGAGGATCGCCATGAACACATATCATCGCCTGGCGCTAAAGGACGTCCGCATCGCCCTGGCGGAAACGCCCCTGCTGTCGCTCGATGCCGAGATCGGCCCTGGCGAAGTGCTTACCGTGATGGGGCCGTCCGGCTCCGGTAAGTCGACCCTGCTGGCCTACCTGGCGGGCTTCCTCGCACCGGCCTTTCAGGCCAGCGGCCAGGTCCTGCTCGACGGGCACGACATCAGCCGGCTGCCGGCGGAGCGGCGCGGCATCGGCCTGCTGTTCCAGGACCCGCTGCTGTTTCCGCACCTCTCGGTAGCCGGCAACCTGCGCTTCGGCATGCCTCGTGCCGCAACCGACAAGGCAGGGCGAATCGAGGCAGCGCTGGAACAGGTTGGCCTGAGTGGTTTCGGATCGCGCGATCCCGCTACGCTGTCGGGAGGCCAGAAGGCTCGCGTGGCACTGATGCGCCTATTGCTCTCCGAACCCTGCGCCGTGCTTCTCGACGAACCCTTCTCGAAACTCGACAGGCCGCTACGCCACGACATGCGCCGGCTGGTCTTCGACCGGCTGCGCGAGGCGGGCCTGCCCAGCCTGCTCGTCACCCATGACCGGGAGGACGCCGAGGATGCCGGTGGGCGGGTGATTGAACTCCGTCACTGAGATACGAGCCTGGGTTTGCTCGACCTGGCGAAGGCGCCGGCTGCCTGAGGCACGATTCTGCTTCGCCGCCAAAATCGAAGCGTCGATGGGTGCACCCCGAAATCGTCGGGCAGGGCCACGCCGAGTTGCTCCGCCATGAAGCCCAGCAGCGCCATGTGATGCACGGTATGGCTGGTCATGAACGCCAGTTCGCGTGCCAGGCTGGTCGATAGCGTCAGGCTGGAACAGGCGCCGTCGACGGGGTATCGCATCTGTTGAGTGGTCGAATGATGCGCGTGCAGGCGTGGCAGCGCGGCGCTGATCTCGACAACCCGCGCCACGGCCGCTACCGGTTCGGCTTCGAGCCGCTCGTCCCGCTGACGATTCTCGTAGTCGATGCTGCCAACACCCGCGCCCGCCAGCAGGGCATCGTAATGGTCGAGGATATGACGCACGTGCTTGCCCAGGCTCTGGCGCCCCGTCGGGCCGAAGGCGTATCGATAGAGGGTAGGTGTGAGCCGCTCCAGAAACGCCTGCAACTGATGCAGGGCCAGCCGATTCTCCTCGATGAGGCAGTCGAGACAGGCACTATCTTGTGGTTCGCTCATGCGCTTTCCCTTCTTGAGTGGACGGGTCTCGCAATGCCGGCTCCGTGCCGGGTCATACCGCCCGGCACGGAATAGGGTCCTTAGGTGCCTTCTGCCTCGGCTTCCGCTTCGCCCTCGGCCTCACCTTCTGCTTCTCCTTCTGCTTCGCCCTCGGCCTCACCTTCTGCTTCGGGCTTCTTCTCTTCATGCGCCTCGGCCAGCATCAGCGGCGCTTCCTGCCCGCTGGTATAGGCCGGTTGTGTGCCGATTTCGTCAGCAATGGCCTGCAGCGCGGCGCCGCTGGCAACCAACGCCAGGGCGGGAGCCGCATAGCCGAGGCGACGGCTGAGCCGGCTCAGCAGCGTGCGGCGCTTCTCCTCGTGCTCTGTCATATCGTCTTCTCCTTCAGGGACTTGAAGTGAAAGCGGCATGCAGCAAAAGGCCGTCACGCCGCCTGGCAACGAAACGGGCTCATCGAGCTCGCTTCGACAGGTGACCCACACGGGTGAGTCACCGGCTGCTCAGTTCCCCGCCGCCATCGAGTCGGCCGGGGTCGCTGGCTGGGAAGCGTCCAGTTGAGCCAGCGTGGACTCGACGCCGACCGTCCAGCACCCTCTTCCATCAAGCCAGCGGTCCAGCTGCTGTACCGCATCGGCCGAGAGGTGCTCGCCGCCGGCCGTGCGACAGGCCGGCAACAGCACCGCCAGGGCGTCGAGCCGGGACAGCTGTGTAGGGGTGGCAGGCGCGGACTCCGTGCCGGCGATGACCCAGACCGGCAGCGCGCGTGGCAGCGTCGCAAGAGCTTCCGCTGCGGGCGAGCCGGCTCCCGGCCCAGGTAGGCCAAGCGGCTCCAGGCGCACCTCCTCGCCCTCCACCGCCAGCCTGACGCCACGGGAGAACCTGCTGCGGAGCGCCGAAGGCAGGGCGGCAAGCGCCTCCCGCGCCTGGGGATCGCTGGCGATACAGAGCGCGGCGTTACCCACCGGTGTCACCACGAGATGGGCATCGATTACCAGTTGCCCCGGTGTCGCGGCCTGGCGCAGCAGGAACTCCGTCAGTGCCGGAACGATGGCCGGCAAAGTCAGGCGGGAGGTGATCAGCGTGTCGTCGGAGGCCAGGGCATAGCCCGCCGCCGCCTTCAGCAGTGCCAGCCTCGGCAGCGCCTTGGCTGCATCGGCGGAGAGCGGCGGGAGCCCGCCCCCAAATCCCGCCTGCAAGCGGTTCAAGGCGGCGCCGTCGGCCACCTCCAGCGCCCAGCGCCGCTCCTCGTGCTCCAGCAGCACCGTCTGGCGTGTCTCTTCATTCGTCATCGGCTCAACAGCAGCCGAGCCGACCTCGGGGAGCACCGTTCCTTCATCGCCACGCTGGCACAGCAGGCCCAGGCGGCACCACTCCGAGAGTGTCAACCACACCTCCCCGCTCAGGGCCTTGGTATCGTGGACGTCGCCCGCCTTGGCGGTTGCCGCCCCCAGCGCCTCGACGATTGCCTCGGGCTCGAGCCCCTCGGTGGCTAGCAGCCAGATCAATGCCGCGGAATCGTTGGGGCGATAGAGGCGGCCGTTCCCGGCATCGTAGAGAGCCAATTGGTGGTCGTCGTAGTACTCGCTGACGCGGCGACGCATCAGCTTGGGGCGTGGCACGCGCTGGCCAGCCAGGCCATCGGCCAGCGCCAGGTCCTCAGGCGTTGGCAACGAGAAGTACGCCAGGTAGCGCTCGGGGTCGGCGGCAGGCAGCAGGCGCCGGAAACCTCCGGCCCTGGCCAGTTCCGCCTCGGCTTCGGCCAGCGGATCGGAGGCGTCGGCAGCATCGTTGTCTGCCAGGCCGGTCAGGGCGACCAGGTCGCGTACCAGGTCGCCCTTGATCCGCTCCTCGATGAGCCCGCCGCTTTCTGGCGCGGCACAGGTCCCAAGCGACGGGCTCAGGTTGCATTCGAGAATCCACGGTTTGAGGGTGTCATCGACCAGGCAGTCGAGGCCCAGCAGCTCGTAGCAGCCCTTCGGGTCGGCGCCCACGGCGGCGGTACGGCTTCGCATCGCATCGACACCGGCAATGGCAGCAAGCCGCACGAGTTCCTCGATACGCGCAAACAGCGCCGCGTCGTCGTGCCCCTGCTCGCGCAGCCAGGCGCGGTAGCGGTCGAGATCGATGAACTCCACCGGTACCTCGGCGCGGGTGTTGAGCGCATTGATGTCGGGATTGGTCAACTGGCTGTAAGGGTTGTCGGCATCGTCCGGATCCCAGGGCTCGGAGGCGAGCTTGGCAAAGCCCTGGCGATAGAGGTACACCCGCAGCGGTGCGAGCGAGGCGATCAGCACATAGAGCCGCAGCACGTACTTGTGCCCGCGAATGGTATGGGGATGGTCGAGATACTCCTGCACCAGCCAGTCGGGCGCCAGCGGCGCTTCGCCGGCGTCGCACAGCACTCGAACGCCCTTGCCCTTGGAGGCATTGGTCGGCTTGAGGATCCAGCGCTGCGCGGAGTTGTCCCGAGCGGCCTGCTGCAAGGCATGGTAGTCATGCGGCATGACATAGGCGCGGGGGAAGAAATCCAGCCGCGACGTCAAGGGATGCTCCGCCCCGAAGCCGTCGACCATGCGCGCCCGGAGGCTGGCCAGGCTTTCGTACAGCCGGCTCTTGACGGTCAGTGCGGCGTTGCCGGGAAAGTGATTGATCCGGCATCTTGGCGAGACCCGGCGGAACTGACCGGACTCGGGCATACCGGTGACCCAGGCGGCATCCCAATGCCGCTCATCGCCTTCCTCCCAGCCTTGGGCCTCGAGGGCCTCGCGAAAGAACCTGTCCTGCTCGGCGGCTCGCTTGCCTGCCAGCCAGAATCGCCGCGGGGGCGGCTGCTGTTCCGTCATGCTCGCGATCTCCTGTGTCTTGTTGTTGGGTCATGGCCGCGGATTCGCGACGGTACCGGCGACCGCCAGGGTCTGGCAGGCACCCCTAGACCAGTCATCTATCGTTCAGGCTGTGTCGCCGTAACCGCACGTTCCTTACAACCGATAGCAGCCAAGCGGCTCTCTGTCGTCGTTACTGACCGAGCCGTTATGCCCTTGGGGAATGTGTCGGACGGAAAGCGTTCTCGACGAAACGTTGCGACCTCATTGCAGCCGACCTAGGCTCCTTCCATCCCCAGCGTGGAGGACAGACTCATGCGAATCCCTCTGATCTTGGCAGTTGGCGCACTGACGTTCGCCAGCACCGCCCAGGCGATGCATCCCTCACCCCTGGTCGATGCCGGGTGGCTCGATGGCCACCTGGACAACAACGATCTCGTGGTGCTGGACGTGCGTTCCGCCATCGATGACGGCGGCGATCGTGCCGCCTTCGAGGCCGGCCGCATTCCCGGTAGCCGCTACAGCAACTACGCCGAGGATGGCTGGCGCGAGGAGCGCGATGGCGTGGCCGGACTGATGCCGGACGTCGACGACCTGGCGGAATTGATCGGTGGCCTGGGTATCGGCAACGATGACACCGTGATCGTCGTTCCCGCCGGCACCGGCCCTACCGACTTCGCCAGCGCTACCCGGGTCTACTGGACCTTCAAGGCGCTGGGTCATGACGAGGTGGCAATCCTCAACGGCGGCTTTGCCGGCTGGGAGCAGCAGGGTTTCAAGGTCGACAACGGCCCGGCAAGCGAGCCCGAGGCGACCGACTTCTCGGCATCGCTGCGTGAAGACCTGCTGGCCACCACCGAGGAGGTGGAAGCTTCCCGCCAGGCCGGTGAGCAGCTGGTGGATGCCCGCCCCGAAGGCTTCTACACCGGTACGGAGCAGTCACCCGCCACTCGGGTGCCCGGCACCATCCCGGATTCGGTGAACCTGCCCCATGACGATGCGCTGGTGGAGCGCCATGGCGCCTGGTACCTGGAACCCGAACGGCTGACTGCAGCCATCGATGACCTTGAGCTGGACCGAGGGGCTCCCACCGTCGCCTTCTGCAATACCGGGCACTGGGCCTCCAGCGGCTGGTTTCAGCTAAGCGAGATAGGGGGGCTGGAAAACGTCACGATGTACGACGGCTCCATGGCCGCCTGGACCCGCGACGACTCCCGCCCCGTGCACCTGGCCGAGCGCGGCACCCTGACGGTAGGCGAACTGATAGAATGAGTTCCTTGAGTGTGGAAGCCACTAGCACGAATGGGCAACTCAATGCCGACGACTCCTGATCCCGTATCGGACGATTCGCAACATCACGAGCAAGCACAAGAGCGGATGCGGCGTCTGGCCGCCGTCCGCCCACGCCTGGTCTCCTTCGCCCGCTTGCATCTACGTAATAACGCCGCTGCGGAAGACGCCGTGCAGGACGCCCTGGAGGCCGCCATCGAGAAGGATGCCAGCTTCTCCGGTCGCTCCGGCTACGAAACCTGGGTCTTCGGCATTCTCAAGCACAAGATCCTCGATCTCATGCGCGCTCAGAAGCGCCATGGCCAATGGCAACCGCTCGAGGACGAAAGCGATGACGACGCCATCGACCGCCAGTTCCAGCAGAGCGGCCGATGGCAGCGGGATGCCCGCCCCAGCAGCTGGGGGGAGCCTGAAGCGGTGTTCGAGAATGAGCGCTTCTGGCAAGTCTTCGATGCCTGCATGATCGTGCTGCCGGACAACCTGGCCCGTGTCTTTTCTCTTCGCGAGCTGATGGGGCTCACGACTGAGCAGATCTGCCGCGAGCTGGCGATCAAGGAGAACAACTGCTGGATCATCCTGCACCGCGCCCGCCTGCGCCTGCGGGCGTGCATCGAACGGGGCTGGCTATCGGGAGGAGACAAACCATGATCATGTGTCGACGCGCCACGGAGCTGATGTCGCTACGCCTCGATCGGCGACTGTCATGGCCTGAGCGAGTATCTCTGCGTTTTCATCTCGCCATGTGCGGAGCCTGCAGTCAGTGCAATCGTCAGTTCGAGCTGCTGCACCGTACCGGCCATCGCTTCGATCCGGAGCGTCAGGAAAAGCATTCCTCCTAGCGCCTGGCAGGGTGTGCCCGACCTGGCGCGCATGCCGGCAGTTCAGAATCGAATATCGGCAAGACAGTCAGGCCTATTTTCTTATTTTTTATCAACATTCGTCAGAAAAATCCTGCAGCAACCATGATAATTTCTTAAAAAGAGCATTAGAAAATGCTCCATAATTCTCCTTCAACATCCTGTATTACTTTTTCAAAATTCTCATAAGAATTTAGCTTTACATATTGCCAATCTGGCACAGCCAGGCCTCCTTACCGGCAACGTTGAGTTAAACGTATCATCTATCCCGAAAAAACCAGCACGACGATGCTTTGCTTGGGCAAGCTGGCTGAGTCAGGTCCTTCTCTATTCAAAATTTCTTTACCTAAGTTATGTGAGCATTTCATTTCACCGCAGTAGGATTCATCGTCTATACCTATGCAACACCACCTTTTGTCCAGCTTCACTCCAGGCCAGGAGCAGCCAGAAGGGAGCGCGTTACACTGACAGAAGAGCAGTCAAGGCATCTTGACCATGCCACTACAGGGAGGTCTGTCAACATGGGCAATGTGGCACTGAAGGGTATCGATTCCGAAACAAAAAATGACAGTCGAGGCTGCTCGATAACTGTCACGGGCAACGACTTGGCGCTTGGCGCATATCCTGGCACGAAGCGGGACAACGGCGTCGAGGCTCCACCCGGTTTCGGCACGTCGAGACATCCATCGCAACATGTCCTCTTCGTAACTCCCGAGATCGCCGATTTCGTCAAGGTCGGGGGGCTGGGTGACGTCTCCTCGGCACTTCCCCGTGCGCTGGCGGCGCATCATGACATTCGCATTCTCATCCCGGCCTACCGGGAGGTACACGAGTCGGCGCTCCCTATACGTCGCGTCGGCCGCCTGCCGGCCCATGCCGACCTGCCGGACTGCGAGATCGGTGAGCTGACCTGCACCGATGGCTTGATCATCTACGTACTGCTCTGTCCCGAACTCTACGAGCGTGCAGGCGGCCCTTACGGCACCGGTCCCGGTGGCTACGGCAGCGACGGCTGGGAGGACAACGATATCCGCTTCGCCCGGCTGTCGTTGGCCGCCGCCGAGATCGCCGCTGGCTGCGCCGGGCTCGACTGGCAACCTCAGTTGCTGCACCTCAACGACTGGGCATGCGGGCTGGCGCCCGCCTACCTGCGCTGGCAGGGGCACAAGGTAGCCTCCGTGTTCACCATCCACAACCTGGCCTACCAGGGCTTGTTCGAGGCCTCGCGCTGTACGGCACTGGGCATTCCCGGTGAGGCGTTCCATATCGACGGGATCGAATACTACGGCAAGCTCTCCTTCATGAAGGCGGGCATCGTCTACGCCTCCCATGTCACCACGGTCAGCGCGACCTATGCCCAGGAGATCACTACGCCGGAATTCGGCTGTGGCCTGGATGGCCTGTTGCGCTGCAAGGCGGAGCAGGGCGGGCTCAGCGGCATCCCCAACGGCATCGACGACTCCTGGGATCCGCGTACCGACGCTCACCTGGTCCAGGCTTTCTCGGCCAACGACTGGCGCGGCAAGCGCGCCAACGCCGAGTACGTGCGCCATCGCTTCGGTCTGGCACCCAGTTCCGGCCCGCTGTTCGCCATGGTGTCGCGCATGGTGCACCAGAAGGGTGTCGATCTGGTCATCGAGGCTGCCGCGAGCATCGTCCAGGCCGGCGGCCAGTTGGTCTTCATCGGCAACGGCGAACGCCATGTGGAGACACAGTTGGGCCGGCTGGCGGGGCGTTATCCCGGCGCCGTCGGGGTCTACGTAGGCTTCGACGAGGAGGAGGCACGTTGCATCTACGCGGGCAGTGACTTCCTGCTGATGCCGTCGCGCTTCGAGCCCTGCGGCCTCAGCCAGATGTACGCCCAGCGCTTCGGCTCGCTGCCCATTGCCCACCGCACTGGGGGATTGGCCGATACCATCGAGGATGGGGTGACGGGCTTTCTGTTCAACGACGTCAATCTGGCCAGCTTCATGCAGGCAATCCAGCAGGCCTTCTCGGTCTACCACTCCACGGAGCTGTTCTATGCCATGCGCCGGGCGGCCATGACGGGGCGCTACCACTGGCGCCAATCGATCGCGCCCTATACGCAGCTCTATCAGCGCATCAGCGAAGAGGCTGGGTTAGAGAAGGTAGCAAGATGAACGAAGCTCAGCGTTTCGAGTACGGCTTCGGCGCTCAGGTCATGGGGCCGGACTGGACCCGCTTCTCGCTGTGGGCACCGAGCGCCAGCCGCGTCGACCTCGAGGTCGAGGGGCTTGACGTCATCGCCATGACGCACGCCGGCGAAGGACGCTTCGTCGGTGAGGCGACTTGCGATCATGCTGCCCGCTACCGCTACCGTGTCTTTACCGATGGCGCCGCCGAAGGCATCGCGGTTTCCGACCCGGCCTCCCGTGCCCAGGCAGGAGGCATCGAGGGGCCGAGCCTGGTCATCGACCCCTACCGCCATGCTTGGCGCCATGCCGACTGGCGGGGCCGGCCCTGGCGCGAGACGGTGCTCTACGAGCTCCACCTGGGCACGCTGGGCGGCCTGGCGAAGGCGCGCCAGCATCTGCCCTATCTGGCCGAACTCGGCATCACGGCAGTCGAACTGATGCCGGTGTCGGCGTTTCCCGGCACGCGCAACTGGGGCTACGACGGCGTGCTGCCCTACGCCGTGGACGACACCTACGGCGATCCGGACGCACTCAAGGCGTTCATCGACGACGCCCACGGCCTGGGGCTGATGGTGTTTCTCGACGTGGTCTACAACCACTTCGGGCCGGACGGCAACTACCTGCCACGCTATGCCGAGGCCTTCTTTCGCCACGACCGTCAGACGCCGTGGGGGCCGGCCATCGACTTCCGCCAGCCCATGGTGCGCCGGTTCTTCATCGAGAACGCCCTGATGTGGCTCGACGAGTACCGCTTCGATGGCCTGCGCCTCGATGCGGTACATGCCATCGCCGAGCGCGACTTCCTGGTCGAGCTGGCCGAGACGCTACGCAGCCACCTCGACCCGCGACGCTACATGTACTTGGTACTTGAGAACGAGCACAACGACGCCGAGCTGCTCGAGGATGGACACTTCATCGCCCAGTGGAACGACGACTGGCACAACGTCATGCACGTGCTGCTCACCGGAGAGCGCGAAGGCTATTATGCCGACTTCGCCGACTCCCCTACCGACAAACTGGCGCGCAGTCTCGGCGAAGGCTTCGTCTATCAGGGTGACGCCACCCGCCAGGGTACGCCGCGCGGCAGCCCGAGCGCTCACCTGCCGCCGACCGCCTTCGTCGCTTTCCTGCAGAACCACGACCAGGTCGGCAACCGCGCCCTGGGCGAGCGCCTGACCCTGCTCGCCGAGCCGCAAGCACTGGAGGCAGCCACGCTGCTGCTGCTGCTCTCGCCCATGGTGCCGCTGCTGTTCATGGGCGAGGAGTGGGCCAGCCAGCGCCCTTTCCTGTTCTTCACAGACCACCGCGCCGAGCTGGCCGGGGCCGTACGTGAAGGCCGCCGGGCGGAGTTCGCCGCGTTCAGCGCTTTTCAGGACCCGGTATCCCGCGACGCCATTCCCGACCCCAATGACGCTGCCACTTTCGAAGCCTCGCGGCCCGACTTCGCGGCCCGTGAAACCTCCCCCCACGCCGAATGGCTGACGTTCGTACGCCGTCTGCTGGCAATCCGTCACGCCGAAATCGTGCCGCGCCTCGAGGGTGCCCGTGCCCTGGGCGCCGAAGCGCTCGACGAAGGAGCCGTCGTCGCCCGCTGGCAGATGAACGACGACACCCGACTGGTCATTGCCGTGAACCTGAGCGAGCAGCCCGCCGCCACCCGCGCTTTTGGCGTCGGACGGCACCTGTACGAAACACGCGAGGGCGCGGCAGTCGCCGCCGAGAGCGGCAACTTGCCAGCGCGCTGCGCCGTGGCCTGGTTGAAAAGCGAGCCAGGCGACGAGGAGCTGAGTGCATGACTGCGGGACGCCTGCAGAAGCTGGCCGATGCTGCCGGCCTGATCCGTGAATGGGAAGACAGTGAGGAGCGCCCGCAGCGTCTCTCGAGCGCCACCCAACGCGAACTGCTGACACGGCTCGGCTATCCCGCGGATAGCACCGAGGCGATCGAAGCGAGCCTGGAGCGGCTGCGCGGCCCCACCTCGCCGAGACAGTGGCCGCCATTGATCACCGCCGAGCGTGGCATCGCCACCGACCTGCCGTCGCCGCTTCCCCCCGGCACCGAGCTCACCCTGCACCTCGAACAGGGCGACCTGCTGCACGATCGACTCGACAAGCGCGGTCGCCTCCCCCCGGTCGGGGTGGCCGGCTACCATCGCCTGCGGATTGCCGAGGCCGAACTGACCCTGGCCGTCGCGCCGGCGCGCTGCTTCACCGTGGCCGACGCCTGCGGCAGTACTGCGCCACGGCTCTGGGGGATGGCGGTGCAGCTTTATGCCCTGCGCCGTCCCGGCGACGGCGGCATCGGCGATACCCGATCGCTGGATCTCTTTGCCCGGCATGCCGCCGAGGCCGGCGCCGCGGCGCTGGCCGTGAGCCCGATGCACGCCATGTTCAGCGCCGACGTGACGCACTACAGCCCCTACTCCCCCTCGAGCCGCCTGCTCTATCAGGGACTGCATGCCGCCCCCGAAGCACTGCTTGGCGAGGCCTCAGTCACGAAGGCCATCGAGCGGAGCGGGCTAAGCGAGACGCTCGCGCAGTTGGAGACGGACGAGCTGCTCGACTGGCCCCGAGCGGCGAGAGCCAAGCTCGCCTGGCTGCGTGAACTCCATGAAGACCTGACACAGCGCGAAGACGACCAGGCGCAGCAGGCTCGCCAGGCTCTGTCGGATTTTCGCGAGAGAAGCGGTGCCACGCTGGAAAACCACTGCCGCTTCGAAGCGCTCATGCAGCATCTTGGCGAGCGCGACTGGCACCGCTGGCCGACGGCGCTGCGCGACCCCGCCAGCACCGAGGTAGCCCGCTTCGCCGAGGAGCAGGCACATGAAGTCGACTTTCACGCCTTCCTGCAATGGCTGGCCAGTGAAGGGCTCGCCCGCGCCCAGGCCTCGGTCCGCGAGGCCGGAATGCAGGTCGGATTGATCGCCGATCTGGCCGTCGGCGCCGATGCGGCGGGTAGCCAGGCCTGGAGCCGCCAGGCCGAGATGCTCGAGGGCCTGTCGATCGGGGCCCCGCCGGACACCTTCAATGTGCACGGCCAGGACTGGGGGCTTGCTCCCTTCTCGCCGCAAGGATTGGTGCGTTCGGGCTTTCGCAGCTTCATTGATATGTTGCGCGCCGGTTTCGCCCACGCCGGGGGGCTTCGTATCGACCATGTGCTGGGACTCATGCGTCTGTGGCTGGTGCCTCATGGCACCGCGCCTGCCGAGGGAGGCTACGTGCGCTACCCGCTCGACGATCTGCTGCGGCTGGTGGCGCTGGAGTCCTGGCGCCACCGTGCCATCGTCATCGGCGAGGACCTGGGCACCGTACCCCCCGGGCTGCGCGATCGGCTCGCTGCGTGCGGCATCCTGGGTACACGTGTGCTGTGGTTCGAGCGCAATGACGAAGACGAATTCCTGCCACCCTCCCAGTGGACACCCAACGCTGTCGCCACCACCTCGACCCACGATCTGCCCACGCTGGCCGGCTGGTGGGCCGGGCGCGACATCGAATGGCGCAGCCGCTTCGGACTGCTCGCCGCGGGGCAGGATGCCCGCAGCGAACAAGCCGCGCGCCGTGAGGACCGTGCCCGGCTGGCACGCACCCTAGGGCTGCTCGACAGTCACGCCACGGCAAGCGCGCTCGAGGCCGCCGACCTGGAGACATCGAAGGTACTCGATGCCTGTGCCCGGCAGCTCGGTCTCACGCCATCGCCCCTCACGCTGCTACCGGTGGAGGATGCCCTGGGGCTGGAGGAGCAGGCCAACCTGCCGGGAACGCTCGACGAGCACCCCAACTGGCGGCGGCGCCTGCCGGGCGACAGCGAGCGGCTGCTATCTTCCCCCGAAGTGAGCCAACGCTTGGCCGCGTTAGCCGAGGCGCGCCGGGAAGCACGCCACGACGCCCAAGGTGGAGGACACGATGAGTGAGATTCGCGCCACCGTACGCTTGCAGTTCCACCATGGCTTTACCCTGGACGATGCCGCCGAATGGGTCGGCTACTACGCCAGGCTCGGCATCAGCCATGCCTACGCCTCGCCGTTGCAGATGTCGCAGGCCGGTTCGCCTCATGGCTACGACGGCATCGACCCCACCCGCATCGACCCGGAGCTCGGCGGTGAAGCGGCGCTCGAACGACTGGTGAGCCAACTGCGCGCCCATGGCATGGGGCTGATACTCGATATCGTGCCCAACCACGTGGCGGTGGGCGGTTCACAGAATCCCTGGTGGCAGGACGTGCTGGCCTGGGGCCAGGAAAGCCCCTATGCCGACTTCTTCGATATCGACTGGCACTCCCCCGACCCGCTGTTGAGCGGCAAACTACTACTGCCCTTCCTCGGCACCCCCTATGCCGACGCACTGCACGGCGGGGAACTGGTCCTATGCCACGAGCCGAAGGCGATACGCTTCCACATCGCCTACCACGAGCATCGCTTTCCCGTCGATCCGCGCCGCTACGGCGACATCCTGCGCCTGGCCGAGCACGAAGCGCTGTGGGACCTGGCGCCACGCTTCGACGCCCTGCGCCAGCGTAGAGATGCCTATACCGACATCGCCGAGTGTCGCCACGAACTGCACCAGGCGCTGGCGGCTCCCTCAGCCGAACAGGCTCTGACACAAGCCCTGGCCCGCTTCGACGGCAGTACCCCAGGGGGGGCCATCCGCCTGCACGACCTGCTCGAGCGGCAGCACTATCGCCTGGCCTGGTGGCGCAGTGGCGCCGACGAGATCAACTGGCGGCGCTTCTTCGACATCACCCAGCTCGGCGGACTGCGCATCGAGCAACCCGAGGTGTTCGAGGCGGTTCATGCCCTGCCGCTGCGCCTGGTGGAACAGGGCTGGGTCGACGGTCTGCGTATCGACCACATCGACGGCCTGGCGGACCCGCGCGGCTACTGTCGCCGATTGCGCTCCCGGCTGGGCGAACTCCAGAAACGGCGACCGCAGGGCGTGGTGCGCCACGTGGCGATCTTCGTCGAGAAGATCCTGGCCGCCGACGAGACCTTGCATCGCGACTGGGGAGTCGACGGCACCACCGGCTACGAGTTGATGAATGAGATCTCCGCCCTGCAGCACGACCCGGCCGGTGCCGCGCCGTTATGGGACCTGTGGCGCGACGTCAGCGGCCGTGAAACGGACTTTCTCGCTGAGGTTCGCCAGGCTCGCCGTGAGGTGCTCGCGAGCCTGTTGGCCAGCGAGTTCGAGGCCTGTGCCCGCGCCCTGCATGCGGTGGCCCGCCACACGCTGGCGACCCGCGACATCACCCTGGCGGCGGTGCGCCGCGCGCTGACGGCGCTGATCGTGCACTTCCCCGTATACCGGACCTACGCCGACGACGGAGGCCGCCCGGAACTCGATGCCCCCTTCTTCGATCAGGCCATGGCCGGGGCCAGGGGGGAGCTTAGCCCACCCGACAGGGAAGTCCTGGCGTCGCTCGAGCGCTGGCTGGGCGGCGAGGCGCCCGCCGACACCGAAGACCTGGAGGAGCGCTGGCTGCGCCAGCGCGCCATCGTACGTTTTCAGCAGCTCACCTCGCCGGTGGCAGCCAAGGCCGTGGAGGACACCGCCGGTTATCGCAGCGCGGCGCTGATCTCGCGCAATGACGTGGGCTTCGACGGCGAGCGTTTCAGTCACTCGCCGCGTCAATTCCATGATGCCAACGCCTGGCGGGCTCGCCACTTCCCCCACGGCCTGGTAGCGACGGCCACCCACGACCACAAGCGCGGCGAGGACGTGCGTGCCCGCCTGGCCGCGCTCAGCGAGAATGCCAGCGGCTTTGCCACCCGGGTCGAGCGCTGGTGTGAAATGGCCACCCCGCTGCGTCAAGCACTCCCCGAAGGGCCCGCCCCCACGCCCGGCGACGAACTGTTCCTCTACCAGATGCTGCTCGGCGCCTGGCCACCCACGCTTGCGCGCGACGACACCGAGGCCATGCAGCGCTTTGCCGAACGCCTGGCCCAGTGGCAGCAGAAGGCCCTGCGCGAGGCCAAGTTGCGCACGCACTGGCTGTGGCCCGACGAGGCCTACGAGAGTGCCTGCCGCGATTACCTGGAGGGCTTACTGACCACGTCCGAGCTGTGCCGGGAACTCGAAACGGCGGCCCGCGAACTCGACCTGCCGGGAGCACTCAACGGGCTGGTCCAGACGGCACTGCGCCTGACCGTGCCCGGCGTGCCCGACCTCTACCAAGGATGCGAATTCTGGGACTTCAGCCTGGTCGACCCGGACAATCGCCGCCCCGTCGACCATGCAGCGCGACAAGCTGCGCTGGAGCAGGACCATGAACCCGTCGCAGCGTTGGCAAGCTGGCAGGACGGCAGGGTCAAGCAGTCCCTGGTCGCCCGCCTACTGACGCTGCGCCACGCCCATCGCGACCTCTTCCCCCATGGCGATTACCGCGCCTTGCCGGTCGAAGGCGAACACGGCGACAGGCTCGTCGCCTTCCTGCGCCAACATGGCGGCCAACAGCTATTGGTGGTGGCGCCACGCCTGGCCGCCGGGCTGCTGACAGGCGCCGAACGCCCCCATGTGCCCCCCTCGCGCTGGGGCAATACCCGGGTGCTGATCCCTAGCGAGACAGGTGCCGCTTGGCAAAATACGCTAACCGGGACCACCCTGAAAGAGACCGGTAAGAGCTTTGCCGTCGAGGAACTGCTGAGCGACTTCCCCGTCGGTATCCATATACGCGATATGCACAGGCAAAGGGAGAGCTAGGATGGCTAATGAAGAACGCGTACGGAACCTGGCCTACAAGATCTGGGAATCGGAAGGGCGCCCCGAAGGACAGCAGCAACGCCATTGGGACATGGCACTGAGGATCGTCGTTGCCGAGGAAGAAGAAGGCATCGACGTCGATCTCGACGAGGTCGGCGAACCGGTGGAGGAACCGCCCCTCCTCGAGGACGACCTGCCGCTGGAGGATGACGAGACCGGCATCCAGGAGAATCGCCTGCCGCTGGATTCCCCCAACGGCGAGCCCGACTTCGACGAACTGCCCTACCGCGACGTGGCCCGGGACGAGCCGGTGCAGGATCGCGCCAGCCCGGGACCGATGGAGCCGCTGCCGCCGGAGTCCGCGACTGCCAAGCGCACCCGCAAGCCGCGGCGCGCCGCCGATGGCCTGACCCAGCCCGATGCCACCGATACTTCCCAGGTACCGGGAAAGACGGCCGGGAGCGGAGGCAAGCGTATGGCCAAGGCAGGCAGCACGACGAAGTCGAAAGCCTCCGCGGGCATTTCCAAAAGCGGCAAGGGGACGGGCCGAGGCGGACGCACGAAGACCTGAACGCGATAGCCCGAAGTCAGAAGCAAGTGGGCAGGGCATGACGCCCAAGGTAATCAAGGACGATAGACGATGAGCACGAGGCAAGAGCCGCAAGAGAACGAACCCGCCGCCGCGGTCGACGAGCCCCCCGGCGTGATCCGACGCTCGCGCGTGCGCGAGGGCTGGCCGTTCCCACTGGGCGCGACCTGGGACGGGCTGGGCGTGAATTTCGCCCTGTTCTCGGCCAACGCCACCCGGGTAGAGTTGTGCCTGTTCGATGACAACGGGATCCAGGAGCTCGAGCGCATCGAACTGCCCGAGTACACCGACGAGGTGTGGCACGGCTACCTGCCCGATGCGCGCCCGGGACAGCTCTATGGCTATCGGGTGCATGGCCCCTATGCCCCCGAGGCGGGGCATCGCTTCAACCCCACCAAGTTGCTGCTCGACCCCTACGCCAAGCAGCTCGTCGGCGAGCTGACCTGGGACGGCGCCCTGTTTGGCTACACCGTAGGGCATCCCGATGGCGACCTGAGCTTCGACGAGCGCGACAGCGCCCCCTTCATGCCGCGCTGCCGGGTGATCGACCCTGCCTTCACCTGGGGGCGTTCCCGTGACATTCAGCAGCCGTGGGACCGTACCGTGATCTACGAGACCCACGTGCGCGGCTACACCATGCGTCATCCTGCGGTACCCGAGGCGCTGCGCGGTACCTTTTCGGGACTGATGGTCAACGAAGTGGTGGACTACATCCGCTCGCTCGGCGTGTCATCGGTGGAACTGCTGCCGATTCACGCCTTCGTCGACGACCAGCAACTGCTCGAGCGCGGTCTGCGCAACTACTGGGGCTACAACACCCTGGGCTTCTTCGCCCCTCATTCGCGCTACCTGTCGGGCGTGAACATCAACGAGTTCAAGCAGATGGTGGCCTGTTACCACGCCGCCGACCTCGAGGTGATCCTCGATGTGGTCTACAACCACACCGCAGAAGGCAACGAACTCGGCCCGACCCTGTCGCTCAAGGGCATCGACAACGCCTCCTACTACCGACTGCTGCCGGACGAACCGCGCTACTACATCGACGATACCGGCACCGGCAATACGCTGAACCTGAGCCATTCCAGGGTGCTGCAGATGGTTACCGACTCGCTGCGCTACTGGGCCACCGAGATGCGCGTCGACGGTTTCCGCTTCGACCTGGCGACGATACTCGGCCGCGAGCCCCATGGCTTCGACGAGGGCGGGGGCTTCCTCGACTCCTGCCGCCAGGACCCGGTGCTCAGCCAGGTCAAGCTGATCGCCGAGCCGTGGGACTGCGGCCCCGGCGGCTATCAGGTAGGCGGCTTTCCGCCGGGCTGGGCGGAGTGGAACGACCGTTTCCGCGATACCGTTCGGGCTTTCTGGCGCGGCGACGAAGGCCAACTGGCCGAGCTCGCCTCGCGGTTGATGGGCTCGGCGGACCTGTTCGATCGGCGCGGGCGGCGTCCCTTCGCCTCGGTCAACTTCGTTACCGCCCACGACGGCTTCACGCTGTACGACCTGGTGGCCTACGACGACAAGCACAACGAGGCCAACGGCGAGGACAACCAGGACGGCCACGACCACAATCTGTCGTGGAACCACGGCGAGGAAGGTCCAACCGATGATAGCGCCATCCAATCGCTGCGCCTGCGCCAGATCCGCAACTTTCTCGCCACCCTGTTGCTCTCGCAGGGCACCCCGATGCTGCTCGCCGGCGACGAGATGCTGCGCACCCAGCAGGGCAACAACAATGCCTACTGTCAGGACAACGAGGTCAGCTGGCTCGACTGGAACCTCGATGGCGATGCCCATGACACGATCGAGTACCTGCGACGGCTCATCGAGCTGCGCCTGCGCTATCCCATCCTGCGTCGCGGTCGTTTCCTCTCCGGTGAGTACAACGAGGAAATGGGGCTCAAGGAAGTCACCTGGCTCGCCCCCGACGGCAGCGAAATGGACGTGCAGCGATGGGAAAACCCCGAAGCGCGCAGCCTCGGCCTGCTGCTGGATGGCCGCGCCCGGCCATCGGGAATCCGCCGTGCCGGCGACGACCGTTCATTGCTGATGCTGTTCAATGGCCACCCCGAGCCGATCACCTTTCGCCTGCCCGAGGTGCCCCGGGGCAAGGGCTGGATCTGCCACCTCGATACCAGCCGGCCCCGGGAAATCGAGCCCGTCCTGCGTCATTTCGAAGATGCCCAAACGGTGGAGAGCCATTCGCTGATGCTGTTCGAGCTGAAGCAGAGCAGCCCAGGGGACGCCGATATTCCAGCTTGAATCCGCCTCGTCCCCGAGCGGTGGCAGGAAGAACGACAGACAAGGAGCCCGTGATGAGTTCACCTGCGTATACGGTTCCAGGGTCCGGCCAGTCACAGGAGCAGTTCCTGAGCGATGTCATGGCCGCCATCCACACCCCTCGCATCGCCATCGAGGCCGTGCAGCCATCGCTCGATCTTGGTCGATTCGCCGCCAAGGCCATCGTCGATGAACCCGTCGTCGTCACCGCCACCATCTTTGCCGATGGGCATGACGTACTGGCCGCCGCCGTTTGCTGGTACGACGACGAAGGACGGCAGCAGAGGAAGCCCATGCATGCGGTGCAGCCACGCGGGCGCGACCTCTATCAGGGTTGCTTCACGCCTCGCAGGGTGGGAAGACACGGTTTCTACATCGAGGCCTGGTGGGATACCTACGGTACCTACCACAACGAGCTTTCCAAGAAATACCAGGCGGGAGTGCCGGTCGGACTCGAACTCGAGGAGGGCCGGCGGTTGGTCATCAAGGCCATGGAGCGCAGCGAAGGTGTGCTCAGGGAGGCGCTCGATACCCTGCATGAGCGCTTCCAGCAGCTCGAACACGACACCGAGCGGGTCGCGCTGCTACTCGACGCCGATACGGCGCAGCTGATGCACGAAGCGGATGCCCGTCCGCACCTGACCCAAAGCGATGCCCTCTACCCCCTGGAGGTAGAGCGCCTCGAGGCGCGTTACTCGAGCTGGTACGAGCTGTTTCCCCGCTCGGAAACCGACAGCCCACACCGTCACGGTACCTTTCGTGACGTACACGCACGCCTCCCCATGATTCGCGACATGGGCTTCGACGTCCTCTATTTTCCGCCCATCCACCCCGTCGGGCGCACGCACAGGAAGGGACCCAACAACTCACTTGAAGCAGGGCCGGACGATCCCGGCAGCCCCTACGCCATCGGTAGCAAGGAGGGAGGTCATGAATCGATACATCCGGAACTTGGCACGCGAGACGATTTCCGTGATCTGGTCCGCGCTGCAGCCGATCATGGCCTGGAAGTCGCGCTGGACTTCGCCATCCAGTGCTCGCCCGACCATCCCTGGCTCGAGGAACACCCCGGCTGGTTCTCATGGCGTCCCGATGGGTCTATCCGCTACGCGGAGAACCCGCCCAAGAAATATCAGGACATCGTCAACGTCGATTTCTATGCCGAGGAGGCAATCCCTTCGCTCTGGATCGAGCTGCGCGACATCGTACAGGGCTGGATCGACGAAGGCGTGAAGATATTCCGCGTCGACAACCCCCATACCAAGCCACTGCCCTTCTGGGAATGGCTGATTGGCGACATTCGCCGCCGCGACCCATCGGTGATCTTTCTGGCCGAGGCCTTCACACGGCCAGCGATGATGCTGCGACTCGGCAAGCTGGGTTTCAACCAGAGCTACACCTACTTCACCTGGCGCCATACCAAGCAGGAACTGACCGAGTACTTAACCCAGCTCAACGAATCGCCGCTGCGCGAGGGCTACCGGCCCAATTTCTTCGTCAATACACCGGACATCAATCCCTACTTCCTGCAGTCTTCGGGACGGCCCGGTTTCCTGCTGCGAGCCGCTCTCGCTGCCCTGGGGGCGGGCTCCTGGGGAATGTATTCCGGCTTCGAGCTGTGCGAGGGCGAACCGGTGCCGGGCAAGGAGGAGTATCTCGATTCGGAGAAGTACGAAATTCGGCCACGCGACTATACCGCGCCCGGCAACATCACCTACGAGATCGCCCAGCTCAACCGCATCCGCCGGGAAAACCCGGCGCTCCAGACCCACTTGGGCCTGGCCTTCTACACGGTGCACAACGAAAAGATCCTGCTCTTCGGCAAGCGTACCGAAGCGCGCGACAACTTCATTCTCGCCGCCATCAACCTTGACCCGTTCGAGGCTCAGGAAGGGGTGTTCGAGTTACCGCTGTGGGAGTTCGGCCTGCCCGACGACGCCGCCTTGCAGGGAGAGGACCTGATGAGTGGATATCGCTGGACCTGGCACGGCAAGTGGCAATCGCTACGACTCGAACCGTGGCATCTGCCATTCGCCATCTGGCGCATCCGCCCGGTTCACTAGCCACTGTGATTCGTACCTACACAAAGAGGGCAAGGCCATGATGGATGCCAGCAGCGAATCGCACGCCGTCAATACCCTCGATTTCCTCGACGACCCCCTCTGGTACAAGGATGCCGTGGTCTATCAGGTCCACGTGAAGTCGTTCTTCGACGCCAATGACGACGGCATCGGCGACTTCGAAGGGCTGATTGAGAAACTGGACTATATCGTCAGCCTGGGGGTGAACACGATCTGGGTACTGCCGTTCTATCCCTCGCCACGCCGCGACGATGGCTATGACATCGCCGAATACACCAGCGTCAGCCCCGATTACGGCACCCTGGCGGATGCCCAGCGCTTCATCGACGAGGCACACGGGCGCGGCCTGCGTGTGCTCACCGAGCTGGTCATCAACCACACCTCCGATCAGCATGAATGGTTCCAGCGCGCACGACGGGCGCCGCCGGGATCGCCGGAACGCGACTTCTACGTCTGGTCTGACAGCGACCAGAAATATCCAGGCACGCGCATCATCTTTCTCGATACCGAGTCGTCGAACTGGAGCTGGGACCCGGTGGCGGGCGCCTATTACTGGCACCGTTTCTACTCCCACCAGCCGGACCTCAACTTCGACAACCCCCAGGTGCTCGGCGAAGTGCTGAAGGTGATGGAGTACTGGCTCGATATGGGCGTCGACGGCCTGCGCCTGGATGCCATTCCTTATCTCGTCGAGCGCGAGGGCACCAACAACGAGAACCTGCCCGAGACCCACGAGGTACTCAAGAAGATCCGCGCGGTGATCGACGAGCGCTACCCGGACCGCATGCTGCTCGCCGAGGCCAACCAGTGGCCGGAGGACACCCGACCCTATTTCGGCGATGGCGACGAGTGCCACATGGCCTTCCATTTCCCGTTGATGCCACGCATGTACATGGCGCTGGCCCAGGAGGATCGCTTCCCGATCACCGATATCCTGCGGCAGACACCCGAGATACCGGCGATCTGCCAGTGGGCGATCTTCCTGCGCAATCATGACGAGCTGACGCTGGAGATGGTCACCGACAAGGAGCGCGACTACCTCTGGAACCACTACGCCGCCGATCGCCGGGCACGCATCAACCTGGGGATACGCCGGCGCCTGGCACCGCTGCTCGAGCGCGACCGCAGGCGTGTCGAACTGCTCAATAGCCTGCTGCTGTCGATGCCGGGCACACCGGTGCTCTACTACGGCGACGAGATCGGCATGGGCGACAACATCTACCTCGGCGACCGCGACGGCGTGCGCACACCGATGCAATGGTCGGTGGACCGCAACGGCGGCTTCTCCCGTGCCGACCCGGCAAGCCTCGTGCTGCCGGCGATCATGGACCCGCTCTACGGCTACCAGGCCGTCAACGTCGAAGCCCAGCTGCGCGACCCGCACTCGCTGTTGAACACCATGCGCCGCCTGCTCGCGGTGCGCGCCCAGCACCGGGCCTTCAGCCGCGGCACCATGCGGCCACTCTACCCGGCCAATCGACACATTCTCGCCTACCTTCGCGAAATGACGCTCGACGATGGCGACACGGAGACGCTGCTGTGCGTGGCCAACATGGCACGCACCGCCCAGGCGGTGGAACTCGACCTCTCCACCTTCGCCGGCCAGGTGCCGGTGGAGATGGTCGGCGGCAGTGCCTTTCCGCCGATCGGGCGGACGCCGTACCTGCTGACGCTGCCGCCCTATGGCTTCTTCTGGTTCCTATTGGCGCCCGAATCCGCCATGCCGGAGTGGCACGTGCCGGCGCCCGAGCCCATGCCGGAATACGTCACACTGATCATCAAGAAACGTCTCGAGGAGATCTTCCAGGCCCCGGCGCGGCAGCTGCTCGAGCGTGAAACCCTGCCCAGCTACCTGCCCAAGCGACGCTGGTTCGCCGCCAAGCAGGCCCATATCGACCAGGTGCGCATGCTCTACGTGGCCCGACTCGAGCACAGCCAGCACGTCATGCTGATTTCCGAGCTCGAGGTCCACCACACCGGGGGCATCGAGCGCTACCAGTTGCCGCTGGCGTTTCTCGGCGAGGAGGAGCAGACCAGCGCCCTGCCCCAGCAGCTCGCCATGGCCCGCGTTCGCCGCTTCCACGAAGTGGGGCTACTGACCGATGCGCTGACGCTGGATGCCTTTGCCCTGGCGGTTCTCGATGCCATGCGACAAGGCGCCAAGTTGCCCTGCGGCAGCGGTGAGATCCGCTTCCTGCCCACGTCCGTATTCACCGATCTGGAACTACCCGAAACCCTCGAAATGGAGCAGCAGAGCGCGGAGCAGTCCAACAGCTCGGTCATCATTGGCCGCCAGCTGGTACTCAAGCTATTTCGCAGGGTGGAGCCGGGGATTCACCCGGAGGCAGAGATCGGTCGTTATCTCACCGAGCGCGGCTTCACCCATATCGCGGCGCTGCACGGCGAGGCGGCACGCTTCGATGCACAGGGAACGCCCCAGACGCTGATGGTCCTGCAGCGCTTCATCGACAACCAGGGCGATGCCTGGGCATGGTTCCGTGCCACGTTGGGACGTGCGGTTCGCGAGGCCATGGTCGATCAGGACCAGGGGCATGAAGGAGTCCTCGAAGAGACGGGTTACGGCGCCTGCGAGGAGCTGGAGACTTTCGCCACCACGCTGGGCAAACGCCTGGGCGAGATGCATGTCGTGCTGGCCTCTCCCAGCGATGACCCGGCCTTCCGCCCGCAAATCGCTTCAGACGCCCATGTCGAACAATGGACGCGCCGGGTGAGGGAGCGCATCGAAGAAGCCCTGGCGCTGCTCGAGCACCATGCGAAGCACTGCGACGAAGCCGAGCGACATTTGATCGGCCAGATCATGGCAAGCCGCGACTCGCTTCCGGCCGCCATCGATTCCATCGCCGGGTTGGCCAAGGGCAGCCTGCTGACGCGAATCCACGGTGACCTGCATCTGGGCCAGGTGCTGGTAGCACACCACGACGCCTACATCATCGATTTCGAGGGCGAGCCCGACCGTCCACTGGAGGAGCGTCGCGTCAAGGACAGCCCGCTGCGGGACGTGTCGGGGATGTTGCGCTCCTTCGACTATGCCTTCGCCAGGGTGGAGGAGGTACGCCCGGGGGGCGAGGGTGAGGAGTTGCAGGACGATCACGGCCACGAAGTGGCGGAACGTTGCCTGCTTCGCGCTCGTCAGGCCTTCCTCAACGCCTATTGGCAGGCCACGCAAGCATTGCCGCACGAATGGAAGCATCCGGCCGGCCCGGCCGCCGCGGTCGATCTGTTCGTCCTCGAGAAGACCGCCTACGAAATCGCCTACGAAATATCCAATCGTCCTGCCTGGCTGAGCGTGCCGCTGCGTGGCCTGGCGGCGCTGGTCGAACAGTTGGATGAAGGAGAACCCGATGTCTGATCTCACCGCCAGGCTTGTGCCAGACCCGAGCCTGTGGCTGCCCGAGGAAGAAGCGGAGGCCCTGGCGCGCGGCACCCATGGCGATCCGTTTTCGGTACTCGGCGTCCATGAGCGCGAGGATGGCCCCTTGCTGAGGGTTTTCCTGCCCGGCGCACTGGGCGTCGACGTGCTCGACCGCCAGGACGGTAGCTTTCGCTGCTGCCTGACGGGCATGCAGGTTCCCGGCCTGTTTGCCGGCCGGCTGCCGTATGCGGCTCCCTACACCTTGCGTATCCGTTGGCCCTCCGGTGAGCAACTGACCGAGGACCCCTACGGCTTCGGCCTGCTGCTCGGCGAAATGGACCTCTACCTGATCGGCGAGGGAACTCACCGCTGCCTGGGCCAGTGTCTCGGAGCCCAGCCCATGGAAGTGGATGGCGTGGAGGGTGTGCGCTTCGCCGTCTGGGCGCCCAATGCCCGACGGGTCTCGGTAGTGGGCAATTTCAACAGTTGGGACGGGCGCCGCCATGTGATGCGCCTGCGCCATCCTGCGGGCGTGTGGGAGCTGTTCGTGCCGCGTATCGGGCCCGGAGAATCGTACAAGTACGAGATTCTCGATGCGCAGGGCGCCCTCGGCCTGCGCGCCGATCCCGTGGCGCTTTCCACCGAGACCCCACCGAATACCGCCTCAGTGGTGGCCGACACCCGGTCTTTCACCTGGCACGACGACGAATGGCTCGCCCATCGGGGCGAAAGGCATGCACCGAACCGGCCGATCAGCATCTACGAGGTACACGCCGCCTCGTGGCGCAAGCATGGTGGCGACAACGGCGAGCTCTACGGCTGGCGCGAGCTGGCCGAGCACCTGATTCCCTATGTGCAGGAAATGGGCTTCACCCACGTCGAACTGCTGCCCATCATGGAACATCCGTTCGGCGGATCCTGGGGCTATCAGCCGCTGAGCCAGTTCGCGCCCAGTGGGCGCTTCGGCACGCCCGCCGACTTCGCCTACTTCGTCGACGAGTGCCATCGGGCGGGACTCGGCGTGGTGCTCGACTGGGTGCCGGCCCACTTTCCCACCGACCCCCACGGCCTGGCACGCTTCGACGGCACCGCCCTCTACGAGTACGAGCACCCCTTCGAGGGCTTCCACCAGGATTGGGACACCTTCATCTACAACTGGGGCAGGCGTGAGGTACATGGCTTCCTGCTGGCCTCGGCGCTGCACTGGCTGCGTCACTTTCACATCGATGCGCTGCGCGTCGATGCCGTCGCCTCGATGCTCTACCGCAACTACTCGCGCAACGAGGGCGAGTGGATCCCCAACAAGCACGGCGGCCACGAGAACCTGGAGGCGATCGACTTCCTGCGCCATCTCAACGATGTCGTCAGCGAGGAAGCCCCCGGCGCGCTGGTGATTGCCGAGGAGTCCACGGCCTGGCCCGGCGTCACCCAGCCGACCGCCGAGGGTGGGCTTGGCTTCGCCTACAAGTGGAACATGGGCTGGATGCACGACACCCTGAGCTACATCGGCGAGGACCCCATCCATCGCCGCTATCATCATCACAACATGACCTTTCCCATGGTCTATGCCTTCTCGGAGCGCTACGTGCTGCCGATCTCCCACGACGAGGTGGTGCATGGCAAGGGGTCGCTGATCGGCAAGATGCCCGGCGACGAGTGGCAGCAGTTCGCCAACCTGCGCGCCTACCTCGCCACCATGTGGACACAGCCCGGCAAGAAGCTGCTGTTCATGGGCTGCGAGTTCGGCCAGTGGCGCGAATGGAGCCATGACCGCGAACTCGACTGGTTCCTGCTCGGAGAACCACGCCATAGCGGTGTTCGCCAACTGCTCATCGACCTCAACCATCTCTACGTTGCGCATCCTGCACTGCACGAATGCGACTTCGACCCTCACGGTTTCACCTGGGTGGTAAGCAACGACGACACCAATAGCGTCTTCGCCTGGCTGCGTTGGAGCGCTACGGGGAAACCGCTGCTGATCGTCGCCAACATGACGCCGATTCCTCGAGAACGCTATCGCCTGGGCGTGCCTCGGCCCGGATGCTGGCAGGAGATTCTCAACAGCGATGCCGAGTGTTACGGCGGCTCGAACCTGGGCAACATGGGTCAATTGCAAGCCGAGGACACGCCACTTCACGGCCAAACCGCCAGCCTATCGATGACGCTACCGCCGCTGGCGGTAGTGATGTTGCAACCTGCCGAGCCAGACTGAGCCGGCCCGACCTGTACGACGATCCCAGCTTCTACGAAGAGCACGAGCGTAACCGGCTGGTCGAGGCGTACCGGCAGCGGGAATAGGGCCCTTGCTTAGCCCAGCCGGTCCGACAGTGCGTCCAGATCGGTAACGGTCAGGTCCGGCTCGATGCCCCAGGGGTCGAAGGGAGCGTCGAGACTGCGCCGCACCCAGGCGGCGTGAAGCCCGGCGTGGCGGGCCCCGATCACGTCGAAGGGGTTGCTCGAAATCAGCCAGGTATCGCCGGGGGGCACCTCCAGACGGTTGCGCAGATGCGCGTAGACGGCGGGATCGGGCTTGAAGCGCTTGATCTCATCGACGCTGATCACGTCTTCGAAGCGCTCGCGAATACCGGCCTGTTCGAGCAGGCCCTCGACCGCCTCCCGAGTGCCATTGGAAAAGGCCACGCAGCGCATACCGGTAGCAGCCAGCCTCTCGAGGGCACCTGTGGTCTCGGCAAAGGCCGGCAGGCGGGCATAGACCGTCATCAGGTGGTCCTTGTCGACGTCCGACAGCTGCGTCTGCAAGGCACGATCGGTGAAATCCAGCGCTTCGCGAGTGCACTGCCCGAACGGCACGTAGGCCCCCATCAGGCCGCGGCGGAAGCTGTATTCCAGCTTCTTGTCGCGCCAGCGCCGTGAGAACTCGGCGGCCATTTCCCCCTTGCCGGTTTTGCCGAGCCGCTCTTCCAGCTCGGTGACCACGCCGTGGGTATCGATCAAGGTGCCGTAGACATCGAAGGCCAGTACCGTTGCCATCTGCTGTTCCTCGTTGCGTTGTCGTCAGTGCACAGCATGGGGGCTGCCAGGCCCGGGCTCAAGCCAGGTGTGGCGGGCACGAACGTCACCCAGCGACTAACCGTGACAGGGCGAGGCTGGCAATGGCGGTATCCTGTACCCCGGTACCGGTCAGGTCGCATACCGTGATGGCCGCCGGTGAGACCCTCAGTCGCTCGCCCCGCGAGATCACGCGCCCCAGCTCGTGTACCTTGAACGGCGGCTCTCGCCCCGCATTGGCGAAAACCTTGAGTTCACCGTTATGTTCGCTCTGGGCCCGGCTGTCGCAAACGAAGACATCGGCACGGGTCAACACCGACTCATCGAGTTCACGCTTGTCGGGGCTATCCGAGCCCATGGCCGTGACGTGGACCCCCTCGGGCAGATCGCTGGCCTGCAACAGCGGCTCCCGCGACGGCGTCGCCGTCACGATGATGTCGGCCTGGTCACAGGCGGCATGCACGCTGTCGTGCATGCTGACGGTGAACCCCCGGCTGCGCATGCGGTCGGCGTATTCCTCGGCGCCTTCGGGGCGACGCGCCCAGACGTCGAGAGTGTCGATGTTGCGCACCAGGCGCAGCGCCTCGACTTGGCGTTGGGCCTGCTCGCCAGCGCCGATCACTGCCACCCGTCGACTGTCCTCGCGCGACAGGTGCTTGGCCGCAATCGCCCCGGCCACCGCGGTGCGCACCATGGTCAGGTAGCCCTCGTCGAACAGCACCGCCTCGACCCGTCCGGTTTCGGCGGAGAACAGCATCATCAAGCCGCTGAGGCTCGGCAGGCCGCGCTTGGGGTTGTCGAAGGAGCCGGTACTGACTTTGATGGCGAAGCACTCCCAGCCCTTGATATGGGCCGTCTTGACGTCGACCTCGCTATTGAACTCCTCCATCGACATCGACAGGATCGGCGGTTGCACCACCTCGCCACGGCCCAAGGCGGCGAAGCCCGCCTCGACCTGACGCAGGGCCTCTTCGTCGATACCGACCACTGCTTCGATCTCGTCACGCTGATAGAGCTTCATCTCTCCTCCTTGGAAACGAATCAGGGACTCAACGACCGGCAAGCTGGCGCGCCCGATCCAGCGTCTCCAGCGCCACGCCGTTGCCGGAGAGAATCAACGCCACCCGCTGGCCGCTCACGTCGATGCCATGCTCGGCGAGCGCGGCCAGCCCCACCGCGGCGGCGCCCTCCACCAGCAGCTTCTCGCCTTCGAGGATATCGATCATGGCGTGAGCGATGGCTTTCTCCGAGACCTGGAAATGGTCATCCATCACCTCGCGCACCAGGGCCAGGGTGCAGCGATTGTCGAGGCCGATGCCACCGCCCAGCGAGTCGGCCAGGCTCGCGACCTCCTCCACCGCCACGGGTCGCCCCGCCTGAAGGCTCTCCCACATGGCCGCACCGTGGGAGAGACTCACCCCGGTCACGCGTGCTTCGGGGCGAATGGCCTTTACTGCCACGCCGATGCCGCCCAGTAGCCCACCGCCGGAAAGCCCGACGATGACCCGGTCGAGGTCCGGCGCGTCCTCCATCAGTTCCAGCCCGATGGTGCCCTGCCCGGCCGCGATCAGGGCATCGTCGAAGGGTGGAATCAATGTCATGCCGCGCTCGGCCACCAGCCGCTCGACCTCGCCGAAGGCCTCGTCCTGGCTCTCGCCCACGCTGCAAACCTCGGCGCCCAACGCCTCGATGGCGGCCACCTTGTTGGCCGGCACCAGCCGCGACAGGCAAACCACCGCCGGCACGCCGAGACGGGCCGCGGCATACGCCACCGCGCGCCCATGGTTGCCGGTGGAGGCGGTGACGACCCCGGCGGCCAGGGCGTCGCGGCCGTGGCGTTCGATCAGTGCGGCAATCATGTTGGTGGCGCCGCGCAGCTTGAAGGCGCCGGTCGGCTGCAGGGTTTCCAGCTTGAGCAGGATCTCGGCATCGAAACGCTCGGAGAGCGCATGGCAGCGGACCAGCGGGGTACGTACCGCCTGGCCGGCAATACGGCGGCGGGCCTGGTAGAGGGAGGAGAGGGAAACGCCGTGCTCGGACTGGGTCATCGCGGATTCTCACGTGGCCAAGGACGCCGGTCGTAACCGAGTGCCTTCAGCCTAGACGACCGACCGGAGCAGATAAAATCACGCCGCGGAGGAGCCTTCCCCCGCGGCGGATCGGCTTAGCTTAGTGACATGGTGGCCTTGACGATACCTTCGCGAACCAGCTGGTCGGTGACCTTGTTCACCGCGCGCTCGGCGCGGGCGACGATCTCGTCGACCTCGGCGCGGGTGGCCACCAGCGGCGGCGCGAAGCCGAGGATGTCGCCCTGGGGCATGGCGCGGGCGATCAGGTTCTCGTCGAGCGCCGCCGCGGCGATGCGCGGGCCGACCTTGTGCGCGGCATCGAAGTGCTGGCGCTTGGCCGGATCGACGGAGAACTCCAGCGCCGCCAGCATGCCCACGCCGCGCACGTTGCCGACGATGGGATGGTCACCGAAGGCGGCCAGCATCTGCTGCTGCAGGTAGGTGCCGGTCTCGGCGGCGTTCTGGGTTAGTCCCTCGCGCTCGATGATCGCCAGGTTGGCCAGCGCCGCGGCGCAGCCCAAGGCGTGGCCGGAGTAGGTCCAGCCGTGGCCGATGGGGCCGTACTCGGCGGTGCCTTGCTCCAGCACGCTCCACACGCGGTCGCCGACGATCACGCCGGAGAGCGGCTGGTAGGCGCTGGTCAGGCCCTTGGCGACAGTGATCAGGTCGGGCTTGATGCCGTAGTAATGGCTGCCGAAGTCGGCGCCGATACGGCCGAAGCCGCACACCACTTCGTCGGCGATCAGCAGCACGTCGTACTTGGCCAGCACCGCCTGGATCGCCTCCCAGTAGCCCTCCGGCGGCGGCACGATGCCGCCGGTGCCGAGCACCGGCTCGCCGATGAAGGCGGCTACGGTGTCGGGACCTTCGGCCAGGATCATCTCCTCGAGCTTGCGTGCGCAGAACTGGGAGAACTCGCGCTCGCTCATGCCTTCCTGCTCGGCGGCACGGTGGTAATAGTAAGGCGCCTCGGTGTGCAGGATACCGGCCAGCGGCAGGTCGAACTGGTCGTGGAACGCCTTGAGGCCGGTCAGCGAGCCGGTGGCCAGGCCGGAGCCGTGGTAGCCGCGCTGGCGCGAGATCACCTTCTTCTTCTGCGGGCGACCGAGCACGTTGTTGTAGTAGCGCACGATCTTGAGCTGGGTCTCGTTGGCGTCGCTGCCGCCGAGGCCGTAGTAGACCTTGGACATGCCGGGGCCAGCGAGTTCGATGATCTTCTCGGAGAGCGCGATCTGCGGCTCGTTGGAGTGGCCCACGTAGGTGTGGTAGTAGGAGAGCTCCAGCGCCTGCTGGTAGATCGCCTCGGCCACCTCGGTGCGGCCGTAGCCGATGTTGACGCAGTACAGGCCGGCGAAGCCGTCGATGAACTCGCGGCCATCCTTGTCGACGATATGGATGCCCTTGCCGCCAGTGATCACGCGGCCCGGCGCATCGCCATGGGCGAAGTCGCGCAAGTGGGTGGAGGCGTGGAAGGTGACCTTGCGGTCGCGCTCGATCAGATCGCGGTGCTGCTGGCTCATTGTGTTCTCTCTTCTCTTCAGGTCCCCGCCTCGGCGGGGAGATGTTCAATTCGTTATGACGCCGATGGCCTGGCGCCAGGGCAGACCATCGAGCGATATCTACCCAAGGGCGCTGGCGCAAGTGCAGCGGCGCGCGGCGATCGACAGGGATGTCGATCGAGGACCGGCAAGAGGGACCTTGTTCCGGTCCGACGCGCAAGCCGCAAACGCAGCGTCAGGGTTTCGCCCTTGGGCATCGCGAGACGGGATGCACTGGCGTTTCCTGTCGCTTCAGCTGCCTGAAACGGAGCCCAAGGCCCCCAGGCAGTAATACTTGGTTTCCAGATACTCGTCGATGCCGGTGATACCGCCCTCGCGGCCCAGGCCGGACTGCTTGACGCCGCCGAAGGGCACGGGCGGGCCGGTCATCTTCACCGAGTTGACGCTGACCATGCCGTACTCCAGCGCCCGCAGCAGCTTCCAGATGCGGCGGATGTCGTGGGTGTACACGTACGCCGCCAAACCGTACTCGGTGTCGTTGGCCATGGCGATGACCTCGTCGTCGTCGCGGTAGGCGGTCACGCCGGCCACCGGGGCGAAGTTCTCCTCGCGCCACACCTTCATCTGCGGCGTCACCCCGGTGAGCAGCACGGGCATGAAGAAGTTCTCGCCCGGCGCCTGGGTCTGGTCGCCGGCCACCAGCGTGGCGCCACGCGAGATGGCGTCATCGACGATGGCGGCGGCCTTGTCCACCGCCTGGCGGTGAATCAGCGGCCCCAGGTCGACCTCACTCTCCATGCCGTTGCCCACGGTCAGTGCCGCCATGCGCTCGGCGAAGTGCTCGACGAACTCGTCGTGGATCGACTCGTGCACCAGGATGCGATTGGCCGCCAAGCAGTCCTGGCCGGCGGTCTGGAACTTGGCCGCCACCGCCGCAAAAGCCGCCTCCTTGGGGTCCATGTCGGGGCCGACGATAAAGGGCGCATTGCCGCCCAGCTCCAGCGACACGCGCTTGACCGTCTGGGCGCTCTGCTCCAGCAGCAGCCGGCCGACGCGAGTGGAACCGGTGAAGGATAGCGCCTTGACGCGTTCCTCGGCACATAGAATTTTCGACACTTCCGCCGGCTCGCCCAGCACCACGTTGAACACACCCGCCGGAATGCCGGCACGCTCGGCCAGTTCGGCCAGCGCCAGCGCCGAGAACGGCGTCTCGCCGGCCGGCTTGACGATCACCGGGCAACCGGCGGCCATGGCGGCGGCAGCCTTGCGGGTGATCATCGCCAGCGGGAAGTTCCACGGCGTGATCAGCGCGGCGATACCCACCGGCTCCTTGAGCGTGCCCAGCGCGGCGTTGGGGATGTGGCTGGGGATGGTCTCGCCGAAGGTGCGCTTGCCCTCCTCGGCGAACCAGCGCACGAAGCTGGCACCGTACTCCACCTCGCCGCGGGCATCGGGCAGCGGCTTGCCCTGCTCCAGGGTCATGATAATGGCCAGGTCCTCGCGGTTCGCCTGCAGCAGGTCGTGCCAGGCCAACAAGCGCTCGCAGCGCTCGTCGGCGCGCAGCGCACGCCAGTGGGCGAAAGCCGCGTCGGCGGCGTCCACGGCTTCACGGATCTGGTGCGCCTCGAGCCAGGGAATGTAGCCGATGGCCTCGCCGGTGGCAGGGTCGATCACCGTCTCCTCACGGCCGCCTTCGCCGTGGGTCCACTTGCCGTTCACGTAGGCATGTTCGCGGAACAGGCGCGGATCGTCGAGCCGTGCGGTCAGCGTCTTGGACAGTTTCATGGGCACCTCCCCTGACATCGGCTCGCTTGAAGGGCCGACTGTTGCAAAAACGACAGAGCAGCCGGCGGCTGCTCGATGGGTACAGGGTAAGGGCAAACCCGGGGCGGGACTTTTCGTTAACCAGCAGGGCAAGTGCGCTTTTTTTTGTCCTCCATGGCTAAGTTGCGTTTTTTTCTGCGCGCGGCGCTCAGGTCTCCGGCGGGGCCGCCAAGGCCGCCTCGGTGAACACCAGCAGGCCCAGCTCCGGCCGGTAACCGTGAATCTCCTTGACGTCGAGCGCCTGCAGGAAGTGAAGGATCTCCTCGCTGATGACCTGCCCCGGCACCAGCACCGGAAAGCCCGGTGGGTAGGGAATCACGAAGCTGGCCGAGACCACGTCGCGGCCAGCGCGCATCTCGGCCTGGAGTTCGCCGTTGTCGAAGCGCAGGTACTCGGTATTCTCCTCGTCATAGCTCAGGAAATAGGCACGGCGGATGTCGCCCTCGGGAGTCTCGGGGCACTGGCGGAAGGCGTCGTGGAAGCGGCTGAAATCGGGCAGCGGCGGCAGCTCCTGAGTCAGCGAGTGTACCCGGCGCTCGATGATCTTGCGCTCGGGACGGCTGCTCTCCTCCCAGCGGTACTCGAACTCCTTGGCCAGCTTGATCAGCACGTCGAGCAGGTAGGCGATGGAGCCGCGAGTCGTGCCGATATTGGTCATGAACAGCACCGTGTTGCGCGAGGTCTTGTTGATCTGAATACCGTACTTGTTCATCAGGTACTCATTCTTGAAGGCATCGCCGTCCACCCCGGTATTGCCGATGGCAATGGTCACCCGGGTGGGGTCGACCACGAACTCGTCCCGCGCCCAGGCCTCCTCCATCTGGTTCCAGCCGGTGACCGGGTCGTAGTAGGACTCGACCCCCGATTCGCGATACTCGGCGGGCACCATGTCGCTGTTCTTGAGCACGCGGAAGTATTTCTGCAGCAGCGGATGGGTGTAGAGCTGCTCGCGTAGCGACAGCGCCGTCTCCACCTGGGCGTGGACCAGCTCGAAGCCCTCCATCTCGGCCTGCATGCGACCCACGTCGAGCGAGGCGAGGATCTGGTAGTTGGGTGAGGTGGAGGTGTGGGTCATGTAGGCCTCGTGGAACGGGGCCTCCACGCGCTGGCGGAAGTCCTGGTCGAAGACGTGGATCATCGAGCCCTGGCGCAGCGAGGTCAGGGTCTTGTGGGTGGAGTGGGTGGCGTAGGCGCGGATACGCACCGCCTCGGGATCGGGCATCAGCCGACGCTCCAGCCAGGTGGCGTCGTCGTCGGGGTCGAGCTTGTCGAACTCGGCCTTCCACGCATCGTACTCCTCCCGGTACTTGTCGCTGCGGTAGCGCTCTCTCAAGGTGCGTGCCGCATGCATGGCCGTGCGCGGCCGGTAGGTGGGGTTGAAGGAGGCGAAGGCGAACCACGCCTCGTCCCACAGGAACACCAGGTCGGGCTTGATCGCCAGGCACTCCTCCATCACCCGGCGCACGTTGTAGACCACGCCGTCGAAGGTACAGTTGGTCAGCAGCAGCATCTTGACCCGGTCGAGCTGGCCGGCACGCTTGTACTCGAGCAGGGTCTTCTTGATCTCGTGCAACGGCACCGCGCCGTACATCGAGTAGTCGTTGAGCGGGTAGGAGTCCAGATAGCTGACATGGGCACCGGCCAACACCATGCCGTAATGGTGCGACTTGTGGCAATCGCGGTCGATCAACACGATGTCGCGCGGTTTGACCAGCGCCTGCACCACGATCTTGTTGGCGGTCGAGGTGCCGTTGGTGACGAAGAAGCTCTGGCGCGCGCCGAAGGCCCGTGCCGCGTACTCCTGGGCCTTCTTGATCGGCCCGTAGGGCTGCAGCAGGGAGTCGAGCCCGCCGGAGGTGGCCGAGGTCTCGGCAAGGAAGATGTTGATGCCATAGAAGTCGATCATGTGCCCCGCCCAGTGCGAGCGGGTCACCGACTTGCCGCGCGAGATGGGCATGGCGTGGAAGACCCCGGTGGGCTTCTTGCTGTACTCGCGCAGGGCGTCGAAGAACGGCGTGCGATAGCGGCTGTCGATGGCACGCAGGATGGTGTGGTGCTGCTCGATGTAGTCGGTTTCGCGATAGAAGATGCGGTTGAAGTAGCGAATGTCGCGGCTCGCCGTGGCCTCCACGTCGCCGCTGGTGACCAGGAACTGATCGATCTCGGGGCGCAGCTCGTGGATCATCGTGCTCAGCAGGATGCTGCGCTCGGCCTCGGTCTGGTGTTCGAGATCCTTCTCCGACAGCCCCTCGAGGTAGTTGCGCAGGGCACTCAGGTTGTACTTCGACTTGTAGGGAAATTCGTAGCGGATCAGGCAGGCCTGGATGTTGGGGTTGACCAGCACCGCAATCAGCGCGTCCTCGAAGCTGCGTACCGTGACCACGTCGTAGACGAAGCGATCCTCGGGGCGGCGCATGTTGCGGAAGGCCTCGCGGACGACCTCCTCCTCCTGGGGCGAGAGGTTGTCGACGATAAGCAGTTCGAAGTAGGGCTGTGCCGAACTGTTCGAGGCGGGATGCCCGCGCCGGAGCTGGGCCAGGGCGTCGAGGGTCTCGAGATCCTCGGCATCGGCATCGGTCTCGGAGAGATCCACGTGCCGACGCCGATAGGACTCGCTGATCAGCGCCCGCACCAGCCGCTTGACCACCTTCTCGAGCAGCATGTACTCCTCGCGGTCGAACAGCGTCCACAGATGGCGGAAGTCCTCCTTTGAAGGGAAAGCGTGGTAGTCCTCGATGATCTCGAGCCGCGTCAGCTTGACGTCGATCGCCTTGATCAGGTTGCGCGCCCGGCTCTCGTCACCGAGCCGCACCAGTTGACCAAGATCGCGCTTGAGTGCGTTCCAGGTATCGGCACGCAGCTGGGAGATCTTGTGGTAGAAGCCCAGCGCCGTGTAGGGCGTTTCGGTTTGGCTGCTCTCTTGCATGGCAACACCCTTCCATCGTTGTTCATTATCTTTCTGCCGGTGACGGCACACGGCCGCCCGTGCCGGCTACCTGGGGCCGTAACGGACCCGCAGCTCTCTCTCGGGGAAGCGGTCGAAAGTCAGGTCGAGGATCTCGCCCGGCCAGCGGTAGCTCACCCGCCCCGTCGCGGGCCAATAGGCCGCGGTGTAGATGGTGCCAAGCCCACGCCCATAGTCACGCCGGAACAGCGGCGGCGCGGCAAAGGCCTCGAGCAGGCGCCCCTCGGTGGTGGCCGGGTCGTCAACCAGAATCGATAGCTGGCGCTCGCGGATCAGGGTCTCCGAAGCCAGCGCATGGGCATACCACTCGATCTTCTTCTGGTGGTTGGTGGCCACCGGCACCCGGCGGATGCTAGCGCGACGATCGGGGCCGATCATCGCCGTGACGTAGCGCCCGGCGGCATCGGTCAGGGTGATGTTGTAGGCCATGTGGGTGGGTACCCGCGCCAGCACCTCGGCCGCCTCGGGGACGCTGTCGCAGAACTCCAGCAGGTAGCGCAGGATGATGGGGGCGCCGAAGCCCTCACCCACGGCCTTGCGCCCGCCGAAGGCCAGCGAAACGGCAAGCCCGCGGTCGTTCATGCCATCGAGCACGCCCCACAGGCAGTCGGTCATGGCAATCACGCCACGTCCGTTCCAGCGGGTATGCAGGACGGTGCCCTCGCACAGTTCCGGCGGATAGTCGTAGTTGCGCGCCAGCAGGGTAGAACCGTGCCGTGCCAATACCGCCTGGGAGCAGCCGGTGATGTAGGGAGGCGGCTGGTAGAGACTGAGGAAGCGCGCTGCCAGGTCGCCGCCGCCGGCCAGCTCGCAGAGCGCACGATAGGTCTCCAGCAGCTCCGGCATATGCTGGCGCAAGGCGTTGTAGCAGCTCAGGTAGGCTGGCCGCTCCCGCTCACCCTCTGCCAGGTACCAGGCCTCGTAGGCCGGCCAGTGGTAGTCGAACAGCGACTGCCATTTGGGCCCCGGCGCCTCCTCGTGCAGGGTACGGAACACCAGCGATTTCTCCATTTCCACCTGCTGCGCCTCGTGATGCCTTTCGACCTCGACTTTCACAGGATCTTGAAATTGCCGCCGCCGATGGCGTGACTCACGGCAACTTCCTCCACTGCGGGATCCTGCAGCGGCTGGCCGGCATATTCGCCGCGAATGCCCTCGATCCAGGCGCGGGCCCGTTCGGTGAGCTGGAAGTCATCGTCCATCAGGCGTCCGCGGGTGATCAGAATACCCAGATCCGCGCCCTCGTAGCGGAAATCCCCCGCCCCGCTGATGCGCAGGAAGAAGGCCTCACGCTCGCTCTCGGCGGCATGAGGGTGGTAGCTGTAGTGGTCGTAGCTGACCTTGCCGCCCTCGGCCATGGTCCAGACCCCGGTGCGCGGCGCCTGGGTCAGCAGGTCGACGCTTTCGTCGGTGTGCTTGATCACCAGTTGGCTCCAGCTGTCGACGCTGTCCGGATGCGACCAGCGCTCGTTGATCTCCTCGATATCCAATTCGAAGTCGACGTCGGAGAACTCCAGCAGGTGGAAGAGAAACAGCGGAATGTCGGAGTGGGCGAAGGCCGCCACGTTGGTCAGCGAGCTGGCGCCGGTGACGCGCGGATTGAGTTCGCCCAGGTAGACCTCACCGTTGTCCATGTCGATCAGGAAGTCGAGTTCGAAGTAGCCGCGATAGCCCTCCTCACGCAACGCCTCGCCGAACTTGAAGGTGTACTCGCGGGCCTTGTCACGAATCTCCTGGCTGAAGGCGCCAGCGAACATTTCGTTGCCGCACCAGCCGCCCTTGTACGGCGTCAGCGACTTGAAGCCCACCAGCTCGGTCATCAGCGGACCCACCACGGTGCCACAGCGGGTGGCACAGGCCTCGATCGCCGAGCCGCGGCAGTTGATGCGCTTCATGATCTTGACTTCGGGTTCGGCCTCGATCTCCTCGGCATGCTTGTAGTAGTCGTCTTCGCTGGCGATGAAGAAGGTGGTATGGCCAGAGTCGCCGAAGGCGGTCTGTACCACCAGATCGTCGCCCAGCTCGCGGCTCACCTCGAGCAGTTCCTGATAGCTGCCGACCTTGGCCAGCACGTTGGGCACGCTGGGCACCCCGGCCTTGTTGCCGATACGTACCGTCTCGATCTTGTTGTCCATCCGGCTGCGCAGTGCCGCTGGCGGGAAGGCGACCCGCAGCCCGAGCTGCTGGCAAATCTCTTCGGTGTGCTCGTCGAACATCAGGAACGCCGCTACCCCGGCGCTGTCGCCGGAGGCTCTGGACTGGAGGAAGTCAATCACCTCCTTGTGTTCGAGCAGATAGTTGTTGATGTCCTCGATGCTCTCGAAGTCGCGAGGAAACTTTTCCTTGGGGACGAAGACGTTGCGCTGCTGACCGTCGAAGCAGTCGATGTAGTTGATGTGGCGAAAATTACCCACCCAGTCGCCGATGCCGAGCAGGTTGAAGTTGGTGGCGGAGATGAAGTAGACGGGCTCCTTGTTGTTGCGGAAATGACGACGCACATCGGCAATGCTAGTGATCTTGTTCATTTTTTTCGCTCCATCGATGGCGGAAGGGGCGGCAGCGGCGCGTCTTGGGCGGGCCGCTGCCGGGAGGGAGCCCCGGGGCCGGAAGAATCGTTGCATCAGGCGAATCAGGAACTCCCGCATGATGACCTCCTTGGTGGTCAGTACTCCTCGATATCCGTACGCTGTGGCTTGGCCAGCGGCCCCAGGCTTGCAAGGAACGGCGAGGGGCCGTGCTCGAAGCGGTAGATGGAGAAATCCACCTGACGGTCACGGAAGCTCTTGAGCGGTTGCCCCAGGCCGCGCAGGCCAGTCTCGCGCTCACGCCGCACGCGGCTGAAATCCACCTCGATGGGCATGATCTCTTCGCCGGATCCGGCCTGGTGAATGACGTCACCCGAGGGCCCCACCACGATGGAGCGGCCATTGCCGATGGCGCCCGCACCGTTGATGTCGAAGAAGTAGCACTGGTTGACCGCGGCGTTGGTACGCGCAATGGAGAGTTCGATGTCGCGGTCGATGGTATCGGTCATGGTCGGGTGGAGGATCACCTCGGCACCCATGGCGGCAAGGGTCCGGGTGGTCTCGGGAAACCACATGTCATAGCAGATCGACACGCCGAAGCGGCCGACATTGGGGACATCGAAGAGCACGAATTCGCTGCCGCTCTCCACTCCCGCCTCGTAGGGCCTGAAGGGAAACATCTTGCGGTAGCGCGCCACTACCTGGCCGTGGGGGTCGATCACCGACAGGGTGTTGTAGATGCCGTGCTCAGTCTGCTCGAACATCGAGCCGGGGATCAGCCAGATGCGGTACTGCTCGGCCAGCTGGCAGAAGAATTGCTCGACATGGCTCGGCAGCGGGTGGGCATGCTGTGGTGAGGCACCCAACGGCATCAGCTCGCTGAACAGGACCATCTGCACCTGGGGGAAGCGGCTCATCAGCACATCGACCCGGTGGCGCATGGCCTCGGTATTGTCACCGTGATGCAGGGCCTGCATCTGCACCCCGGCAATGGTGAAGTAGGACATGGGCATCTCTCTGCGTCAGGCGATCTCGTCTCAGGGCGCTAACCATCTCATCCGGCACCGCTGCGTCATGCCGGAAGATCGCCCGGCCGGGTGAACTCCTGTTCACCCTCGCCTTTAGCTTATGCCATGGATGCTGTCAGAGTATCAACGTTGAGTCCTCGTTGGATGCCGCATTACCAGCGGCCCCAACTTAAAGCAACTGAGAAAAATCACTCTGCCCCAGGCCTGGGGCGGGGCGCTTGACCGTCTTGGTCACGATATAGGTGAAGTAACGCTCGATGCCGACATCGGAGGTCAGCCACTCGTCGATCAAACGCTGGTAGGCGTCCACGGAGTCGGCCTCGACTTTCATCAGATAGTCCACTCCGCCCCCCACGGCCACGCACTCGGTGACCTCGCGGGTATCGCGGACCAGCGCCTCGAAGCAGGCGAAGCTCTCGGCATTGTGCTGCTTGAGTTCGATCTGAACCCACACCGGGGTACGCTTGACCAGCGCCTGGGAATTGATACGGGCACTGTAGCCTTCGATGATGCCGGCTTTCTCCAGCCGCCGCACCCGCTCCCAGCAGGGGCTGACCGAGAGGTTGATCGCCTCGGCCAGCTTCGACTTGGTAATGCGTCCGTCGCGGGACAGGATCTCGAGAATCTTCAGGTCATAGCGATCAAGCTTCATCGTTTTCTCTTTCTTCAGTCGGGCGCAGCCGGAAGATCGCCTTCAGCCCAGCGAATCCACCACCTCGGCGATTACCGCAATGGTGTCGCCCATGTTGACCAGTGCCGGGAACCGCCGCGCCGCCAGGATGCCGTCGCGGCCCGCGCGGTACTCCACCGGTGCGGTGCCGCTGCGGGTGATGTCGTAGACCCGGGCGAGGACCTGCCCCTTCTCGACCTTGGCGCCCAAAGCGAGGGTCAGCTCGAGCAGGCCGGTATGCTCGCTCTGCACGTAGCAGCTGGCATCGGGCATGTCGAGGTAGACCTGCGGCTCGGCGGGCATCTCCACCTCGCCCTCGATCAGACCGAAATGGACCAGGAAGTTGCGCACGCCGCGTTCGGTAAGGGCCAGGCTCTCGGGCGTCGAGGTGCCGCCGCCGCCAAGCTCGGTGGCAACGAAGACCTTGCCCTGGCTTTCCACCACGGTGTCGAACAGCGCCGCGGCATCGAGTTCGAACATCATCATGGCGTAGGGCGCACCGAACGCCTTGGCACCCTCGAGCGCCTGCCGCTGCTGCTCGGGGTTGTCGAGTACGTGGGAGGCGCCGAAGGGGATGATGTCCAGGGTACGCCCGCCGGAGTGCAGGTCGAGCACCACGTCGCACATCGGCACCATCACCCGGGTGAAATAGTCGGCGATCTTCTCGGTCACCGTGCCGTCGGGGTCGCCGGGAAAGCTGCGGTTGAGGTTGCCGCCATCCATCGGTGAGGTACGCTTGCCGGCCATGGCGGCCGGCATGTTCATCATCGGCACGATGATCACCCGTCCCCGTACGTCCTCGGTGCGCAGCTCACTGGCAAGCTTCAGCAGTGCGGTGATGCCCTCGTACTCGTCGCCGTGGTTGCCGCCGGTCAGCAGCGCCGTGGGCCCCTCGCCGTTCCGGATCACGGTGACCGGAATCATTACCGCCCCCCAGGCCGATTCGTCGGTGGAGATCGGCAGCTTGAGGAAGCCGTGCTGGACGCCGTCGGCGTCGAAGTCCACGGTGGCGCTGATCGGGCTGGGTCGCTTGGTCATTTTCGGAACTCCTTGTTCAGTGGCAGCAGGCGACTGCTCGGGCTATTCTGGCGGCAAGCCAGCGAGGAGGCGCTGTGAATACCTCCCTGTACGCTACTTTTGCCTTCCATGGCAAAAGACCTCCTCTTCGGCTTGCCCCAGCGCCCTTCGTTGACGGCATGCAAGTTCAGCGCACGAACAGTTGGCGCGGGAAGCTGGCCAGCGATTCGCAGCCGGTTTCGGTGATCAGGATGCTCTCGGTGATCTCGAGTCCCCACTCGTCCTGCCACATGCCCGGCATGAAGTGGAAGGTCATCCCGGGTTCGAGAATGGTCTCGTCGGAGGGGCGCAGGCTCATGGTGCGCTCGCCCCAGTCCGGCGGGTAACTGATGCCGATGGGGTAGCCGCAGCGGGCACCGCCGCGGTCGAAGCCGTACTTGTCCATCGCCGCGCCCAGCGCCATGGCGATATCGGCGGTACGGTTGCCGGGCTTGGCCACCGCCAGGCCGTTCTCGATACCTTCGAGCAGCGCCGATTCGGCGCGCACGAAATCCTGCGGCGGTCGGCCCAGGAACACCGTGCGCGACATGGGCGCATGGTAGCGCTTGTAGACACCGGCGATCTCGAAGAAGGTGCCCTCGCCCTCGCGAAACGGGGTGTCGTCCCAGGTCAGGTGCGGTGCGGCAGCATCCTTACCGGTGGGCAGCATGGGCACGATGGCGGGATAGTCGCCGCCATGGACCTTGCCGTGCTCGTCGACCCAGCCCTCGATGCCTACCCGATAGATCTCCGAGACCAGCTTGCTCTTGGGCAGACCGGGTTCGATCACTTCGAGGATACGCGAGTGCATGCCCTCGACGATCTTGCCGGCCACGCGCATGTAGGCGATCTCCTGGGGCGACTTGATCGCACGGCACCAGTTGACCAGCGAGTTGGCGTCCATGAAGCGCGCATGGGGCAGCTCCCGCAGCAGGCTCTGGTAAGCCTTGGCCGAGAAGTAATAATTGTCCATTTCCAACCCCACCACCCCTTCGTGCCAGCCGCGGTCGGGCATGATCGACTGGGCCAGGTAGTCCATGGGATGCATGTCCGGGTTCTGGACGTAGTAGTCGGGGTAGTAGGTAATGTTATCGGGATCGATCCAGCAGGTGCGCAGTGCTCCATTGGCATCCATGCGCCGCCCATACCAGACCGGTTCCCCTTCCAGCCCCACCAGTACGCACTGGTGCACATAGAAGGACCAGCCATCGTAGCCGGTCAGCCAGGCCATGTTGGAGGGATCGCTGATCACCAGCACGTCGATCCCACGGCTGGCCATTTCGGCACGCACTTTCCATAGCCGGCTTGCGTATTCCACACGAGTGAAGGACAGGGTTACCTGAGTCATTGGGCACTCGCCATTGCATCACCAAGAGCCAGCCACCTTCACAGGGAGAGGGCCGGGCCAAAGGGTAGTCGGCCGTCGGTCAGGAAGGGGAACCGTTGACAGAAATTGTCATGATCATGGCAACTCAAAAGCATGACAATTCCAAGCCAATGCCGCTAAGCTGATAGTAGCACTCCCCCTTGGCAGGCGGTCAAAGGCTTTATTGAATCATGACAATTGATCTGACCCCGTACCTGACGGATACGGGTCCCAAGTACCTGGCCATTGCTCGCGCCCTCTCGGAAGCGGTTCGCCAGGGCGAGCTTGCGCCCGGCACGCGGCTGCCACCTCACCGGCAGCTTGCCGAGAGCCTGGGGGTCAGCGTGCAGACCGTGTCGCGCGCCTATGCCCAGGCCGAGAAGATGGGGCTGGTACAGGCTCGAGTCGGCAGCGGCACCTGGATCAACGCCCTGGACGATGCCCGTGAGTCGGCCTACCTGCGCGGCCACGAGGCACGCCAGGAAAATCCGCTCATCGACCTGTCGATCGCCCATCCGGTGTGTCCGCCGGGCCATCACCTGCGCTTTCGCCAGGCCTTGGCGGAGCTTGCCGAGCACGCCAGCCCCGAGGTGATCACCGCCTGCCGGCCCATTGCCGGGCTCGCCCATCAGCGCGAGCGCGCCAGCGCCTGGCTGCAGTCCCGTCTACACGTGCCCGGCGAGATGGACGACCGAATCCTCTGCAATGGCGCCGCGCATGGCCTGATGCTGGCGATCTCGAGCGTGGTGCAGCATGGCGACCTGGTGTTGACCGAGGCACTGACCGATCACGGCCTGATCGCCCTGTCGCGCACGCTGGGCTTTCAGCTGCGCGGCATTGCCATCGACCACGAAGGCATCGTGCCCGAGGCCCTGGAACTGGCCTGCCATCGCTTCAAGCCGCGCGCACTCTATCTGACACCAACCCAGCTCAACCCTACCGGGGCGACGATGAGCGAGGCACGTCGCGACGCGGTGGCCGAGGTGCTGGCACGCCATCGGGTGTGGCTGATCGAGGATGACGTGCACGCCCTGCTGGAAGCGCCGGGCTTCACGCCGGTGGCGGCGCGTATCCCGCAGCTGAGCTTCCACGTCACCAGCCTGACCAAGGTGACCGTACCGGGCCTGCGCGCCGGCTATCTCACCGTGCCACGCGGCCAGTTGCACCATGTGCTGCCGCGCATGCGCGCCACGACATGGATGGCCACTTCGCTGGTGTTCGAGATCGCCGACCGCTGGCTGGCAGACGGCACCGTCGAGGCGATGGCCGCCGAGCAGCGCACCTTGCTCGGTGAACGCCAGCAGCTTACCCATCGGCTACTGGGGCATCATGCCCTGGAGTCGCGCCCCACCAGCCTGCACGTATGGATATCGCTGCCCGACGCCTGGCGCGCCGAGGAGCTGCAGCAGCAGGCCGAGCAGGAAGGCTTGGCCATCACCACCGCGGTGCCGTTCATGGTGGAACAGACCCCGCCTCCGCGGCGAGTCCGCGTGAGCCTTGGGGCCGAACAGGACATCGCCCGCCTCGAGGAGGGGCTCAAGCGCCTGGGCGTGCTGCTCGACGAGGCACCGCCGCCCATGATGCAGATCGTCTACTGAGAGAAAGGAACCGTTATGCGTATATTGCTGCACATCGACGATATCGAGGCTTGGCGCGACGCCCTGGTCGAACGCTTGCCGGAAGCGGAGATCGTCACCGCCGCCGACCCCGCCGAACGGCGCCGCGACGCCGACTACCTGGCAGTGTGGAAGCCATCGGAAGCATTGCTGCGCGAGCAGACCCGCGCTCGCGGCATCGTCAACCTGGGGGCCGGCGTCGACGCCCTTCTGAGCAACCCCGGTCGCCCCGAGGGAGTACCCATCGTCAAGCTGCGTGATGCCGGCATGAGTGAGCTGATCGGCGACTACGTACGCTACGGGGTGCTGCACTTCCAGCGCGACTTCGACCGCTATCGGCGCCAGCAGGCTCGCCACGATTGGCGCGAGCACACCGTAGCGGACAAGCGCGACTGGCCGGTGGGCGTACTGGGTCTCGGCGCTATCGGCGCCAAGGTGGCGTCCATGATCGCCGCTGATGGCTTCCCCGTGCATGGCTGGAGCCGCTCGCCGAAGACGCTCGAAGGCATCACCTGCCACCATGGCGATGAAGGTTTCGCCGAACTGCTCGGCCAGGTACGCACCCTGGTGCTGCTGCTGCCGGGCACCAGCGCGACCCGCCATATCATCGATGCCGAGGCACTCGCCAAGCTTCCCGAGGGAGCCAGCCTGATCAACCCTGGACGTGGCAGCCTGATCGACGAAGCGGCGCTACTCGAAGCGCTGGGTGAGGGCGAGCACGAAGGCCGGCTGCGCGGCGCGCTGCTCGATGCCTTCCCCGACGAGCCGCTGCCCAAGGACAGCCCACTGTGGTCACACCCGCGCATCTGGGTGACACCCCACATGGCCGGCCCCACACCACTGTGTGATGCCGTCGACCAGGTAGCCGAGGCGATTCGCGCCTTCGAGGCCGGCGAAGAGCTCGAGACCGTGGACCCCGAAGCAGGCTACTGAACGGCTTGGTTCAATAGCGCAAACGCAAGCGGCGTGCCCAGGCTCGCCAATACGGCTTTCGTCCAGCCTGGTCGGCATCGCGGTTTTGCCCGCTACGCGCTTCCGACCCGCGTCACCGGTTGCCGTAGCTGGGGAAATCTACCCTCGCGCACTACAACAAGCGCCACGCAAGACATACGCTGGGAGATACACTCACCGACCTTGGGAGGTGCGTCATGGCCCAGCTGGAATATGGACCGGATGCCGCGCTGCTGGTCGTGGACATGCAGAACGATTTTTGCGAAGGCGGTGCGCTCGCGGTAAAAGGTGGCAATGCCCTGGTCGCTGGCATCAATGCCGAGATCGAGGCCGCACGACGCGGCGGGGCGATGGTGGTCGCCTCGCGCGACTGGCACCCCGTCGACCACATGAGCTTCGAACACCGCGGTGGCCAGTGGCCGGTGCACTGCGTGCAGGACACCCCTGGCGCCGCCTACCATACGCAGTTGGCACTGCCTGACGATGCCGTACGCGTGAGCAAGGCCAGCGCCTTCGATGTCGATGCTTATTCCGCCTTCGATGGCACCGGCCTGGCCGGCTATCTGCGCGATTGCCGCATCCAGCGCGTCGTGGTCTGCGGCCTGGCCATGGACGTGTGCGTCAAGGCCACCGCCCTGGAAGCCCGCCGCGAGGGCTTCACGGTAATTCTGCTCGACGCTCTCACCGAGCCCGTCGCGTCCGAAGCGCGCAGCCAATGCCAGCGCGAACTGCAGGAAGCCGGTGTCGAGGTCCACCCATGAGCGAGCCGATCCCCGTTCACGTCGAGGACAGCGAACTGGCGCTGCTGACCGACCTGTACCAGTTGACCATGCTGCAGGCCTACTGGAAGGAGGAGATGACCGAGCGGGCCACCTTCAGCCTGTTCTTCCGCAAGATGCCACCAACACGGCGCTTCATGCTCGCCTGCGGCCAGCAGCATGCCGCAGCACTGGTCAGCCGGGTGCGTTTCACTCCCACGACACTGGATCGACTCGCCACGACAGAACGGTTCGACCCGGACTTTCTCGACTGGCTGGCCGAGTGGCGCTTCAGCGGCGACATCTGGACGCTGCCCGAGGGTACGCCAGTGTTTCCCAATGAGCCCTTGTTGGAGGTGGATGCCCCCATTGCCGAAGCGCAGTTGGTCGAGAGCCTGCTCATGAACCTGGTGCAGCTCGAGACGGTGCTGGCCTCCAAGGCCGTACGCATCGTAATGGCGGCCAGTGGCCGCCCGCTAATCGACTTCGGCATGCGCCGCATGCATGGGGTGGATGCCGCCGTGCGCGGCGTGCGTGCCTACCGCACGGCGGGGCTTGCCGGCACCAGCAACGTGCTGGGTGGGCTGCGTCACGAGCTGCCCCTGAGCGGCACCATGGCGCACAGCTACATCCTGGCTCATGACGACGAGACCGAGGCGTTTCGCGCCTTTGCCCGGCATTTTCCCGGTACTACGCTGCTGGTGGATACCCATGACACCCTCGCGGGCGTGCGCCAGGTCATCGCCCTGCTGCGCGAGGAACCGAAGCTGCGCGTCGATGCCATCCGCCTCGATTCCGGCGACCTCGGGGAGCTCGCCCGACACTCCCGTGCGCTGCTCGACGAAGCCGGCCACGAGCGGATCAAGATCGTCGCCAGTAGCGGCCTCGACGAGCACAAGATCGCCACGCTGCTCGAAGAGGGAGCGCCCATCGACGCCTTCGGCGTCGGCACCCAGATGGGCGTATCGGCCGATGCTCCGGTGATCGATCTCTCCTACAAGCTGGTCGAATATGCCGGTACGCCGCGGGTCAAGCACTCCACGGGCAAGGTCAACCTGCCCGGGCGCAAGCAGCTGTTCCGCCGGCAGGACGAGCACGGCAGCTATGTCGGCGACGTGATTGCCCGGCGCGACGAAACCCTCTCCGGAGCAGACCCTCTGCTGCTGCCGCTGGTGCAGGGCGGCAAGGTCGACGCCGCCCACATGGCCGGCGCCGACCGGGCACGCGAACGCGTTCAGGAGGCCCTGGCGCGCCTGCCGGCACGGCTGCGCCGCCTCGAACCTCGGGAGAAGGACGACGACTACCCCGTCGAGCTGAGCCAGGCCCTGCAGCGTCTTGCGGCGCCCTGATTGGGGCAACCGAGGAATAACCGTGCATCGTGGAACCCATCGGCTCCGGGGGGCTCACAGCTACTGACATCTTTCAGCCAAGCGGTGCCCCGACATGAACCGACCCCTGCGAGCGCTTGCCCGTCTACCGTTCTTGATCATGCTGCTGGCCTGGATTCCCGGCCCGGCCATGTCTGCCGTTCCGGAGCCCGAAGTCCTCCTGCAGCCCTTCAGCGCCAGCTATCGCCTGGAGGTGAAGGGCTGGCCGAATGCTACCATCGAGCATCGGTTGACCCGGGAGAGCGGTCACTGGCAGAGCCGTATGCAGGCCGCCATTGCCGTGGCCCGCGGCAACGAGCGCAGCCGCTTCATCGTCACGCCGGATGGGGTACGCTCGGTGAACTACGCCAGTGGCTACTCGCTGCTGGGCGTAGGCAGCAGCTATCGGTTGGCTGGCAACGAGCTGGCCGGCCTGCCCGACCGACAGGCGGCCCTGATCGAACTCTCGCGACGTGCACTGAACGGCGGCTGTGGCAACGACGCCTGCCGCCTTGTCTATCAGGACCATCGTGGCCGCGAGGAAACCCTCGACTATCGGCTGCTGGGGGCAGAGGTGCTGAGCCTTCCCGCTGGCGAGTTCGAGGCGGTCAAGGTCGAGGTGAACGACCCGGAAACGCCCGAGCGCAAGATGCTGTTCCACTTCCATCCCCAATACCCCGGCCTGCTACTGGCGGTGGACTATCACCGCGACGGCGAGCGCACGACCCGTCTCACCCTGACTTCACTGTCTTCGGAGTCCCGATAAGGCGCCTTGACGACTTTCCCCGCGGCACAACGAGCAAAAGGCTGATAAAGTTGGCAGTTTTCGCCGCCATGGGCGGCCTCGGTGAAGGGAATCGCAATGCTGTCGGGGCTTTTGATCGTGCTGCTGCCGCTGATGCTCGGCTATCTGGTACCGGTTCGCCATTCCGGCGTCATGGCCGGAATCAACCGCGGCGTCAACGCCTCGGTCTATGTCATTCTGCTACTGATGGGCATCGGCCTGGCAGGTCTCGACGAACTCGGCCGTGAACTGTCGCGCATGGGTACCCAAGCCCTGCAGCTGTTCGCGGTGATCACTGCCTGCAACCTGGTCGCCCTGTGGTGGCTGTCGCGCCGGCTGGGCCTGCGCATGGGCCCCTCCCCGGTGGTGGCGAACGCCCCCACGACCAAGCTGGCTGCGCTGCTCGGCTCGCTGTCGCTGGTGGCGGTGGTGGCCGGTGGGGTGCTACTCGGGCTCACGCTCGCCTGGTTGGGCGGCGACGTCATCTTCCGCCATGCCGAGCAGTGGGCCGAATGGGTGCTCTACGTGCTGCTGGCGCTGATCGGCTGCCAGCTGCGCAACTCGGGTATGCCGCTGAAGCAGATCCTGCTCAACCGCCACGGCCTGGCCATCGCCACGGCACTGGCGATCAGCTCGCTGGTCGGTGGGCTGCTCGCCGCTCCCCTCCTGGCGCTGCACTGGAACGAGGGGCTGGCCCTGGCGTCCGGCTTCGGCTGGTATTCGCTCTCGGCGATCCTGGTGGGCGATCAGCTCGGCCCGCTGCTCGGGGGCGTGGCCTTCTTCAACGACCTGACCCGCGAACTGCTGGCCTTCATTCTGATTCCGCTCACCATTCGCCGCCACGCCCCGCTGGCCATCGGCTATGGTGGCGCCACGTCCATGGATTTTACCCTGCCGGTGATTCAGCAGCATGGCGGGGTCGCCTGCGTGCCCATCGCCGTGGTCAGCGGCTTCATCCTCTCGCTGCTGTCGCCGCCGCTGATCCTGTTCTTCCTGTCGCTGTGAAGCAGAGACACGACCTCGCTATGCTCATGAACGTCAGCCGTGCCGCATCGCCCCATTAGCCGAAAGTCTAGGTTGAACTCGTAACCAAGAAACGGCTAACTGGGCGCCGAGCGATCTTAATCGTTTAAGTTATTAAGCAGCCGCCGATAACAACAAGCCGACAAGGATACCCTTCATGTTCAAGAAGTCGTTGATCTCTACCCTCGTCGTGGCAGGAGCCGCCAGCTTCAGCCACGCCCAGGCCGCCGACCTGACCATCTCCTGCGGCGCAGTGGGCGCCGAGCTCCAGCTCTGCCAGCAGGGCGTGCGGGCGTGGGAGGAGAAGACCGGTCATAGCGTCGACGTGGTCTCGACGCCCAACTCCTCCACCGAGCGCCTGTCGCTCTATCAGCAGATTCTCTCCGCCAACTCCACCGACATCGACGTCATGCAGATCGACGTGGTGTGGCCGGGCCTGCTCGCCAACCACTTGCTCGACCTGCGCGAGGTGTTGGGCGACGACGCTGGCGAAGGTCACTTCTCCGCCATCATCGAGAACAACACCATCGACGACCGCCTGGTAGCGATGCCCTGGTTCACCGACGCCGGGGTGCTCTACTACCGCACCGATTTGCTCGAGCAGTACGGCCACGAGGCTCCCGAAACCTGGGAGGAGCTGACCGAGATCGCCCGTGAGATCCAGAATGCCGAGCGCGAGGCGGGCAACGACCGCATGCACGGCTTCGTGTTCCAGGGCCGCGCCTATGAAGGCCTGACCTGCAACGCTCTGGAATGGGTAGCCAGCCACGGCGGCGGTACCCTCGTCGATGGCGACGGCGAGATCACCATCGACAACCCGCAGGCAGCCGCCGCCCTCGACCTTGCCGCGTCCTGGATCGGCGATATCTCCCCCAACGGTGTGCTCAACTACACCGAGGAGGAGGCCCGCGGCGTGTTCCAGGGCGGCAATGCCGTGTTCATGCGCAACTGGCCCTACGCCTGGGCGCTGGCCCAGAGCGAAGGCAGCGAGGTGCGCGGCAAGGTGGGCGTGACCCAACTGCCCTACAGCGGTGATGGCAACTCGGCCGCCACGCTGGGCGGCTGGAACCTGGCAGTATCGCGCTACAGTGAGAATGCCGAACTCGCCGCCGAGCTGGTGGCCTTCCTCGCCGGCGAGGAGGAGCAGAAACGCCGCGCCATCGAGGGCGCCTACAACCCGACTCTCGAGTCGCTCTACCAGGACGACGAGGTGCTCGAGGCGGTGCCCTTCTTCGGCGAGCTGTACGAGACCTTCGTCAACGCCGTGGCACGTCCGTCGGCCCCCACCGGCGATGCCTACGGTCGCGTCAGCAACGTCTTCTTCAGTGCCACCCACGACGTGCTCTCCGGCAGCAAGAGCGGCGAGCAGGCGGTCAGCGACCTCGAAGGCGAGCTGGCCCGCATCAAGCGCCGCAACTGGTAACCCCTCAGGAGCCCGAGATGTCGACTCCCGTGACCGAAAGCGCGCCGATCCCGGCGCGCCCCCTGCCGCCGACCTATCGCAGCACCAAGGTGCGTCGCCAGCGGGTGCGAGCCGCCTGGACCTTCCTGGCGCCGATGCTGGTGACCCTGGCCATGGTGGCCGGCTGGCCGCTGCTGCGCACCTTCTACTTCAGCTTCACCGACGCCTCGCTGTCGGACATGGGCAACACCCTGTTCATCGGGCTGGAGAACTATCTGGTCTACGACGACGGGCGCTGGTTCGGCGTGCTGGCCGACCCCATCTGGTGGCGGGCGGTATGGAACACCGTCTACTTCTCGGTGGTCTCGGTATCGCTGGAAGTGGTGTTCGGTGTCATCGTGGCGCTGATCCTCAACGCCGAGTTCAAGGGCCGCACCCTGGTACGCGCCGCGGTGCTGATTCCCTGGGCGATCCCCACCATCGTCTCGGCGCAGATGTGGGCATGGATGCTCAACGACCAGTTCGGCATCATCAATCACCTGCTGATGGCACTTGGCATCATCGCCAGCCCCATCGCCTGGACCGCCGATGCCGCCTATTCGATGTGGGCGGTGATCATGGTCGACGTATGGAAGACCACGCCGTTCGTCGCCCTGCTGGTACTGGCCGCACTGCAGATGCTGCCCAAGGACTGCTACGAAGCCGCCGAGGTAGACGGCATCCATCCGGTCAGGGTGTTCTTCAAGGTCACGCTGCCGCTGATCACCCCGGCGCTGATGGTGGCGGTGATTTTCCGCCTGCTCGATGCGCTGCGCGTGTTCGACGTCATCTACGTATTGACCTCCAACTCCACCAGCACCATGTCGATGTCGATCTATGCGCGCCAACAGCTGGTGGAATTCCAGGATGTCGGCTACGGCAGTGCCGCTTCCACGCTGCTGTTCCTGATCATCGCCCTGGCGACCATCGCCTATCTCTACCTGGGCCGCAAGCAACTGCAACTGGGAGGTGAGTGATGACCTCGCGCCAACTCTCCAAGCTCACCGGGCGCCTCGGCTTCTGGCTGCTGGTGGCCTTCGTCGTGGTGGTGGCGGTATTCCCGTTCTACTACGCCATCAAGACCTCATTTACCCCGTCGAGCGAGCTGTTCCGGGTCGAGCTGTGGCCGACGCGTGCGACACTTGCCAACTACGTGCAGATCTTCTCCCAGCGCAGCTTCGTGCAGGCGATCTTCAACTCGATCCTGGTCGCCACCAGCGTGGTGTTCATCGCCCTGCTGCTCGGCATCACCGCTTCCTACGCCCTGGGCCGTGTGCGATTCCGCGGCCGCACCACGGTGCTGCTGGTCATCCTTGGCGTCTCGATGTTTCCGCAGGTGGCGGTGCTGTCGGGGCTGTTCGAGGTGATCCGTGCACTCAACCTCTACAACAACCCGGGCGGGCTGATCCTGAGCTACACCATCTTCACCCTGCCCTTCACCGTTTGGGTACTGACCACCTTCATGCGCCAGCTGCCCATGGAACTCGAGGAGGCCGCGATCATGGACGGCGCCACGCCCTGGGTGACCATCACCAAGGTGTTCCTGCCGCTGATGTGGCCGGCCATGGCAACCACTGGGCTGCTCGCCTTCATCGCCGCCTGGAACGAGTTTCTCTTCGCCCTGACCTTCACCCTGACCGACAGCCAGCGCACGGTGCCGGTGGCGATCGCCCTGCTTTCCGGCGGCAGCGCCTACGAGCTGCCCTGGGGCCCGATCATGGCCGCCTCGGTGGTGGTCACGGTGCCGCTGGTGGTGTTGGTGATCATCTTCCAGCGCCGCATCGTCTCGGGACTGACGGCCGGCGCGGTGAAAGGTTGAACGGGATGCGACGCCGCTGACCCTCTGCGGCGCGCACTCGCTGAAAATGCTTCAATCAGGTTTGAACAAGGGAAACTCATGCAAGACAACACCTTCTGGTGGCGCGGCGGCGTCATCTACCAGATCTACCCGCGCAGCTTCATGGACAGCAGCGGCGATGGCGTCGGCGACCTGCCGGGTGTCACCGAGCGGCTCGACTACGTCGCCTCGCTGGGCGTGGACGGTATCTGGCTGTCGCCCTTCTTCACCTCGCCGATGCGCGACTTCGGCTACGACATCAGCGACTACCGCGACGTCGACCCGCTGTTCGGCACCCTCGACGATTTCAAGGCGCTGCTGAAACGTGCCCATGCACTCGGCCTCAAGGTGATCATCGACCAAGTGATCAGCCACACCTCGGACCAGCACCCCTGGTTCCAGGAGAGCCGCATGAACCGCGCCAACCCGCGGGCCGACTGGTACGTGTGGGCCGAGCCCAACCCGGACGGCACGCCGCCCAACAACTGGCTGTCGATCTTCGGCGGCCCGGCTTGGACCTTCGATAGCCGGCGCCAGCAGTACTACCTGCACAATTTTCTGTCGAGCCAACCGGACCTCAACTTCCACAATCCCGAGGTGCGCACCGCCCAGCTCGACAACATGCGCTTCTGGCTGGAGATGGGGGTCGACGGCTTCCGCCTCGACACGGTCAACTTCTACTTCCACGACCAGCACCTGCGCAGCAACCCGGCGCTGACCATCGATGCCACCCGCACCATGGGCGCCCCCAAGGAGAACCCCTACACCTGGCAGCGCCACGTGTACGACATCAGTCGACCCGAGAATGTCGAGTTCCTGCGTGAGCTGCGAGGTCTGATGGACGAGTATCCCGGCACCACCACGGTAGGCGAGATCGGCGACGACACCCCCCTCGAGCGCATGGCCGAATACACGTCGGGCGGCGACAAGCTGCACATGGCCTATACCTTCGACCTGCTCAACTCGCCGCGCTCGCCGGAGTACATTCGCGGTGTGCTGCAGCGTTTCCAGCAGTTCGCCGGCGACGCCTGGCCGTGCTGGGCGCTGTCCAACCACGACGTGGTGCGCAGCGCCACTCGCTGGGGCAGCGAGGAGTGCGCCTTCGCTTATCCTCGGGTGGCACTGGCGCTGCTGTTCTCGCTACGCGGCAGCGTGTGCCTCTACCAGGGCGAGGAGCTCGGACTGCCTGAGGCCGACGTTCCCTACGAGCGCCTCCAGGATCCCTACGGCCTGCCGCTGTGGCCCGACTTCAAGGGGCGCGACGGCTGTCGCACGCCGATGCCCTGGGACGATACGCCGCTGGCCGGTTTCTCGGCCATCGAACCGTGGCTGCCGGTGGCCGAGCCGCACCTGCCGCTGTCGGTGGCTCGCCAGCAGGACGATCCAGAGTCGATGCTCAACGCCACCCGCCGACTGCTGCGCTTCCGCAACCAGCACCCTGCGCTGTTCGACGGCGACATGGCCCTGGTCGAACTGGGCGAAGCGCTGGTCGCGTTCACCCGCCAGCGGGGCAGCGACAGGCTGCTGTGCGTCTTCAACCTCACCGGCCAGCCCCAGACCGCCACGCTGCCCGAGGTGCGCGAGGCGCTGCAGCAACACGGCTTCCAGTACGAGGTCAGCGGCGGCACGCTGCACTTGCCGCCGTACCAGGCGGCGTACTTCCGCCTCTAGCCGATTTTCAGACAACGTATTTGTCTTGAACAACAACGACCGGCCGAGTACGGCCGAGGATGGGTCAAATGGCAAGCGTCACTCTCGACAAGATCAACAAGGTCTTCGGTAGCACCCACATCATCAAGGACGTGGACCTGGCGATAGGAGAAGGCGAGTTCGTGGTCTTCGTCGGCCCTTCGGGCTGCGGCAAGTCCACCCTGCTGCGCCTGATTGCCGGCCTGGAGTCGATCAGCGACGGCGAACTCTCCATCGGCGACCAGGTAGTCAACGAGCTGCCGCCGCGGGAGCGCGGCGTGGGCATGGTGTTCCAGTCCTACGCGCTCTACCCGCACATGACGGTGTACGAGAACATGGCTTTCGGCCTCAAGCTGGCCAAAACCGCCAAGGAGACCGTGCACGAACGGGTCATGGCGACCGCCCGTATCCTCCAGCTCGAGGAGCTACTCGAGCGCAAGCCCAAGGCGCTCTCCGGTGGCCAGCGCCAGCGCGTCGCCATGGGCCGCGCCATGGCCCGCGAGCCGCGTATCCTGCTGTTCGACGAGCCGCTCTCCAACCTCGACGCCTCGCTGCGGGTACAGATGCGCAACGAGATCGCCCGCCTGCACAAGCGCCTCGGCTCGACCATGATCTACGTCACCCACGATCAGGTCGAGGCGATGACGCTGGCCGACAAGATCGTGGTACTCAACGGCGGTCGCGTGGAACAGGTGGGCAGCCCGCAGGAACTCTACCAACGCCCGGCGACCCGTTTCGTGGCGGGCTTCATCGGCTCGCCGACGATGAACTTCCTACCGGCACGCCTGGTCGGCGCCGATGCCACCGGCTGCCGGATCAGCGCCGCCGGGCTGGCCGAGCTGGCCCTGCCCCAGGACGCCTCGGGCCATGCCCAAGGGGACAGCCTGATGCTGGGCATCCGCCCCGAGCACCTGCGCCTGACCGAAGCCCAGGGCAGCGAGAGCTTCGAGATCGTCAACGTGGAGTACCTGGGCAACGAGGTCTACGTCTATCTCGAACCCAAGGAGGGCGATACCCTGTTGATCCAGCGCGGTGAAGCACCCACCTCGTGGCGGATCGGCCAGCGCGTGGCGCTGGCCCCCGATCCCGAGCACGTCCACCTGTTCGACGGTAACGACCGCGCGCTGCCGGTCAAGGCGGCACGCGCCGTGGCCTGACACTACGGCGTCGCCATGAAAACAGGTGGCAGGGCTGTCCCGGCCGCGGCCGGGGCGGTATCCTTGGGCCATACTCATTAGCAGGGAAACCACCGTGTCGCCACCGGCCCGCCGTATCACTCTCAAGGATCTGGCCCGCGAGCTCGGCGTCTCCACCGCCACCGTCTCCAATGCCTTCAACCGGCCGGACCAGCTCTCGCCCAACCTGCGCGAGCGCATCCTCGCCGAGGCCAAGCGGCTGGGCTATCGCGGCCCCGACGCCAAGGCGCGCAGCCTGCGCACCGGACGCTCGCGCATCATCGCGGTGATCCTGGCCGAAAGCCTTACGTACAGCCTCAACGACGCCGTCTCCAGCGAGTTCCTCTCGGGCGTTGCCGAGGTACTCGACACCCAGGGCCATACCCTGCTGCTGCTCTCCGCGCGCCAGGCCAAGTGCCAGCTGATCGACTCGGCGAGCATGGCCGACGGCTTCATCGTCTACGGCCTGATGCCTTCCGAGGAGCTGTTCGATTCGCTTCCGCTCAACGCCTCGCTGGTGGCGGTCGATTTCAACGTGGCAGGCCACCCTTCGGTGCACGTCGACAATGAGCCGGCCTGTTTCGAGATCGCCAGTCACGCCTTGGCGGCCATGCCCCGCCGACGTCCAGCCATCGTCAATCTGCGCCTCACACGCGAACCCTGCAACGGTCGCATCGATCCGGCATACACCCTGCTGCCGGCCGAGCTCACCATCACCCGTTCGCGCCTGGCCGGTTTCCATCGCGCCCTGGTCCAGCATGGTTTCACCCCCGGGCGAATACCAATGTGGAACGTGGAGGAGAATACCTTCGAGGTATGCGCCCCGGTCATTGAGGAGATTCTCGACTTACCCGACGGCGAACGCCCCGACCTGCTGCTGTGCATGTCCGATCGCATCGCCCTGACTGCGCTGACCCTGGCCGAAAGCCGTGGCCTGCGTATTCCCGAGGACATTTGCCTGATCGGCTTCGACGGCATCGCCGAAGGCCAGTACCGGGCGCCGCGGCTGACCACGATTCGCCAGGAGAGCGGCGAGAAAGGGCGCCTGGCAGCACGCATGATCCTGGGCCTGGAGCCGGGCCATTCACGCCTGCTGGGCACCGAGCTGATCCTGGGCGAAACCTGCCCCTAGGAGCCTATCGGACTTAACGCTGATCTACTGAGAGATTCGGTCAAATCCGACAGGATCCTAGCCCCGACCGGCATCGCTTGCACACTGCTTGCACGTTTCGTGACCATTGGCTGCATCGCCTTGCGCGATGCTGCCTGGGCCCACAGTCCGTCGCGAGCCCTCGATGCCAGCCTCCTCTCTTCTCTCCATGCCCACTCTCCGCGGCGCAGACGTGCGCCAGCGTGGCCGCTTCACCCTCGGCGCGCTGCTCGCCGTGCTGGTGCTGGCCACTGGGGCAGCCGGCGCATGGTGGCTGGTCTCGCAGCCACCGCGTATCGAACGCCGTGCGCCAGTGGAAACGCCGACGGCCCTGGTCGACACGGTGCTGGCGCAGCGTCAGGCGGCCGCCCCGGCGCTGTACGGTTTCGGTCGGGTCGTTGCCGAGCGCGAGGCACGCCTCGCCAGCCGGGTCGCCGGCGAACTGCTCGAGTTCACGCCCGAGGCCCTGCCCGGCCGCGTGGTGGAAGCCGGCAGCCCCCTGGTACGGCTCGACGATGCCGACCTGCGCCTGAACCTGCGCGAGGCCGAGGCCACGCTGGCACAGGCCGAGGCGCAGCTTGCCATGGAGCGCGGCGAGCAGCAGCGTGCCGAGTCCGAGTACCGCAGCTTTGGACGCGAGCTGACCGCCGAGCGCCGTGCCCTGGTATTGCGTGAACCGCAACTGCGTCAGGCCGAGGCGGAAGTGGAGCGGGCCCGGGCCGCCCGCGACCGGGCCCGGCTGGAGCTGGAGCGCGCCACGCTCGCAGCACCCTGGCGTGGCATGGTCCAGGCCAGGCTGCTGGGTGCCGGCAGCATGGTGGCCAACGGCACCGAGGTCGTCCACCTAGTCGACGTCTCGCGCTTCTGGATACGCGTCTCGCTGCCCGGCGAGGCGCTGGGCTGGCTGAAAGCCGCCGACGACGCAGGCCCGGGCAGTTCGGTGAGCCTGTCGACACGCACCTGGCCCGGCGGCGAAGCGCGTCATGGTGAGGTGATCGCCATGCTGCCGACACTGGAAGAACAGGGCCTCCAGGCTCAGCTGCTGGTGGCGGTGGACGATCCGCTGGGATTGGAGAGTGACGCGCCGGCCCTGCGCCTGGGCGACGTGGTGCGCCTGGAGTTCGATGCTCGCCCCCGCGATGGCCTGTTCGCCCTGCCTGCCGCTGCCCTGCGCCCCGGGGACATGCTCTGGGTGCTCGATGATGAGGAGCGACTGCGTCGACGTACGGTGGAGGTGGTGCACCGCGGCGAGACGCGCGTCCTGGTCGGCGCCGGCCTCGAGGAGGGCGAGCGGGTGGTGACCTCCCAGCTCGGCCAGCCGCGCGAGGGCATGCGCCTGCGCCCACGCATCGCCGACCGCGAGCGCCCGGCCGGTGAGCAACAGGTGCCCCGCTCATGATGCGCCGCGGCCCCATCGCCTGGATGGTACATCACGGCGTCGCCCCCAACCTGCTGATGGTGCTGCTGATTGCCGGCGGCCTGCTCGCATCGCTTGCGATCAAGAAAGAGGTCTTTCCCGAGTTCGAACTGGAGATCGTCCACGTAGCGATCGGCTATCCCGGCGCCACGCCCGAGGAGGTCGAGCGCAGCCTGCTGCTGCCCATGGAAGCGGCCCTGGCCGATGTCGACGGTATCGACGAGATGACCGCCACCGCCAACGAGGGTGCCGGACGTGTTTCACTGAGCCTGATCGACGGCGTCGACGTGATGCGCGCCTACCAGGACATTCAGCAGGCGATCAATGCCATCACCAACCTGCCTGCCGCCGCCGACCCGCCGCGCTTCAGCCTGGCCGGCCGCTCGCGCAGCGTCATGAGCCTGCAGGTACACGGCTGGGCCGATGAGAGGCTGCTGCACGACGTCGCCGAGGAGCTGCGCGCCGAGCTGCAGGCCGCTCCCGGTATCTCGCGTGTCGAGCTTTCCGGCAGTCGCGAGCGCGAGATCCAGGTGCTGCTCGATGCCGAGGCCATGCATCGGCATGGCCTCGATCACCGCGGCCTGGCCGCGCGTATCGCCGACGAGGCCCTTGATCTCGCCAGCGGCCGGCTGGCAACGGCGGAAGGCGAGTGGCTGGTGCGCTACCAGGGCCGGCGCGACGAAGCACGCGAGTTCGCCGAGCTGCCATTGGTAGGAACCACCGATGGCGGCCAGCTGCACCTGGGCGATGTCGCCCGTGTCGTCGACGGCTTCGCCGAAAGCGACCGCGAGGTGCTCTACAACGGTGCGCCTGCGCTGAGCCTGGAGGTCTACCAGATCGGCAACCAGACCCCGATCGGCATCTCCGACGCCGTGCAGACTCAGCTCGATCGGCTGCGTGCCGGCCTGCCCGAAGGGGTCAGCCTGAGTGTGTCCCAGGACAGCTCCGAGATCTATCGCGACCGTCTCGACCTGCTACTCAAGAACGCCTGGCTGGGCCTGGCGCTGGTGCTGGTGCTGATGGCGCTGTTCCTCGAAGCGCGCCTGGCGTTCTGGGTCACGCTGGGCATTCCCACCGCCTTCCTCGGTGCCATGCTGTTCCTGCCCTGGCTCGGGGTATCGATAAACATGATGTCGATGTTCGCCTTCATCATTGCGCTGGGCATCGTGGTCGACGATGCCATCATGGTCGGCGAGAACATCCACAGTTACCGCGAGCAGGGCCATTCGCTGCGTGAGGCCGCGGTACGCGGCGCCCGCGAAATGGCGGTGCCGATCACCTTCGCCATTCTCTCCAATATCGTCGCCTTCCTGCCGCTGCTGTTCCTGCCGGGCTTCCTCGGCATGATCTTCGCCGTCGTCCCGCTGGTGGTGGTCACGGTGTTCGTGGTGTCGTGGCTGGAGGCACTGTTCATCCTGCCCGGGCATCTGGCCCATCGCGCCGGCGGCCGCGAGCCGAGCCCTTGGCTCAGGCCGCTGGATCGCCTGCGCCGTACCCTGCAGGGCGGCCTTGCCCACTTTACCCAGCAGCGCTTCGAGCCCTTCCTGCAGCGCGCCCTCGACCTGCGCCTGCTCACCGTCAGCCTGGCCATTGCCGTGCTCACCCTGGCCATCGCCTGGAGCATGAGCGGCCGCATGGGCTTCTCGCTGATGCCACGGGTGGAGTCAGACCGGGTCCAGGCCACGGTGACCCTGCCGGTAGGCAGCCCCATCGCCGATGATCGGCGGATTCGCGACCACCTGCTCGACGCTGCCATGGCGCTCACCGAACGCGATGCCGGCCCGCGCTTCGCCAATACCCGAGCCCAAATCGACGGCGACCGCCTGACCGTACGCCTGACCCTCGCCCGCGAAAGCCTCGACGCCTGGCCCCCTTCGCGAGTGGCACGAGCCTGGCGCGAGGAAGCCGGCGACATTCTCGGTGCCCAAGCCGTGCGCTTCGAGTCGGATTTCGGCGGCCCGGGGGCCGGTGCCGGGCTCACCCTGCGCCTGTCGCACCCCGACAGCCGCGCGCTGGAAGCCGCCGCCACGCGGCTGGCCGACGAGCTGGCCGAGTTCGACGGGCTGACCGATATCGACAGCGGTCTGGCCGACGGCAAGCCACAGCTCGAACTGCGGCTATCGCCGGAGGGCCGCGCGCTGGGACTCACCGGCGCCGACCTCGCCGCCCAACTGCGCGGCCCACTGCAGGGCGTCACCGCCATCGAGCAGTTCGTCGGGCGCCACGAGATCAGCGTCGCAGTACGCCTGCCAAGCGAAGAGCGCGACAGCCTGGGGCATCTCTACCAGTTGCCGATCCGCACGCCGGAGGGCCTGGAGATACCGCTCGCGCGGATCGCCGAGATCCATCTCGGCCGCGCCGCCACCACGCTGGAGCGGCTCGATGGCCGGCGCCAGATCAGCGTCACCGCCGACACCGACAGCGACGCCCGCATCAACCAGGTAGTGACTACCCTGCAGGCGGAGGTCTTCCCCGCCCTGCGGGTCGCCTGGCCGGGGCTCGAGCTAACCCTGGGCGGCCGTCAGCAGGAAACCGCCGAGAACGTTTCGGCGCTGAGTCAGGCCACCTGGCTGACGCTGATCGCGCTGTATGCCCTGCTGGCGATCCCGTTTCGCAGCTATCTTCAGCCGCTGCTGGTACTGGCGGCGATACCTTTCGGCATCATCGGTGCCATGGCCGGCCACGCGATCATGGGCTTCGGTCTCTCGGTCATCAGCCTGATGGGCATGCTGGCGCTCTCCGGCGTGGTGATCAACGACGCCCTGGTGCTGATCGACTATGCCAACCGGCGGCGGCGTGAAGGGTTCGGCGCCCGCGAGGCGATCGTCGCCGCGGCGACCCGTCGCCTGCGACCGATCCTGATGACCACCATGACCACCTTCCTGGGGCTCGCGCCGATGATATTCGAGACCTCGCGCCAGGCCCGCTTCATGATCCCCATGGCCATCTCGCTGGGCTTCGGCATGCTGTTCGCCACTCTGATCCTGCTGGTGCTGGTACCCTGCTTGTATCTGATGCTGGAAGGCCTGCGTGAACGATGGGGACACCTGACCAACGCCCACCCTACCCAGGAGCCGACTCGATGAGGCCACGCTTCCCCCGCCCGCCCTTCTCGCACCTGGGCGTCAAGCTGTTCGTCATCATCCTGTCGGTCAACGTGGTGATCGCCGGGCTGGTGTTCCTGTCGGTCTCGCGCAGCCTCGACCGCGGGTTTCTCGAGTACCTCGAGACCACCCAGGCCAGCCGCGCCGAGACCCTGGCCGAAGGGTTGGGCCAGGAGTGGGCGCGCCGCGACGGCTGGCAGTGGCTGCGCGACTCGCCGCCGGCCTGGGAGCGGCTGGTGCGCCAGCAGCTGTGGCCCGGCGAGCGGCCGCCCCACGGCATCGAGCGTCGCCTGGGCGATGCCCGCGACTTCGTGCTGCATGATGCCGAGGGGCTGCCGGTGATCGGCCTGCCCCCGGACGATCGCGAAATGGCCGCCGAGCTGCACTGGCTACCCATCGAGTACCAGGGCCAACGGGTCGGCACCCTCGGCTACCGCCCGCCGCAGCAGTTGATGGCGCGTATGGACCGTATCTTCCTGTCCCGCCAGCAGCGCAACCTGGGCATCATCGTCGCCGCCCTGGGCCTGGCCTCGCTGCTGCTGGCCGGCGGCCTGGCCTGGTGGCTGGGGCAGCGCACGCGCAGCATGGCACTCGCCACCCGCAGCCTGATCGAGGGCGATTACAGTACCCGTCTGTCGGAACGCGGCCGCGACGAACTCTCGCGCCTGGCGCGCGACTTCAACATGCTGGCCGCCACCCTGGAGGCCAGCCGCGAGGCCCGCAATCGTTGGGTTTCCGACATCGCCCACGAGCTGCGCACGCCGCTGGCGGTATTGCGCGGCGAGATCGAGGCCATGCAGGATGGCATTCGTCCGCTCAATCAGGACAACCTGCACTCTCTCTCGCAGGAGGTAGGCCAGTTAGAACGCCTGGTGGCCGACCTGCGCCTGCTCTCCCAGAGCGATGCCGGAGCACTCGAGGTACAGCTCGCACCGCTCGACCTGGCGGCGAGCCTCACCTCGCGCCTCGAAGTGGCCAGTGGCTGGCTCGACGATTGCGGCATGGCCCTTTCCACCTCGATCCAGGGGCCGGCCTGGATCCGTGGCGATGACAGGCGCCTGAGACAGCTGTGGACCAACCTGCTCGACAACAGCTGCGCCTATACCACTTCGCCGGGACTGCTCGAGGTCCGTCTGGTCCAGGAGCCGGGCCAGGTACGAGTGATCTGGCAGGACAGCCCGCCGGGTGTGCCCGAGGCCGCACTTGGCCGACTCACCGAACGACTCTACCGGGTCGAAGGCTCACGCAGCCGCGCCAGCGGCGGTAGCGGCCTGGGGCTCTCCATTGCCAGCGCCCTGGTCAAGAGCCACGGTGGCACCATGCAGGCCTCCCCCTCCCCCTTGGGTGGGTTATGCTGGACCATCGAGTTTCCAGCCCTGGATGCCGAAGAACGGACCCCATGAGGAAAGGCGCCCATGCACGACACCGAAGCCCCACGCGACACCCTGCTGATCGTCGAGGACGAACCCAAGATAGCGCGCCTGGTTGCCGACTACCTGGAGGGCAGCGGTTTCGCCACCCGGCATATCGACCACGGTGACCAGGTGCTGCCTTGGCTACAGAAGCAGCACGTCGACGAGCAACTGCCGGCGCTGGTGCTGCTCGACCTGATGCTGCCCGGCATCGACGGACTCACCCTGTGCCGGGAGATTCGTCAGCGCTGGCCTGATGTGGCGATCATCATGCTCACCGCACGGGTCGAAGAAGTGGACCGCCTGCTGGGCCTGGAGCTCGGCGCCGACGACTATATCTGCAAGCCGTTCAGCCCGCGCGAGGTGGTGGCCCGAGTCAAGGCGGTGCTGCGCCGCAGCCAGGCACTGCGCGACCCCACCTCGGTCAGCGGCAGCCAGCTCGCGCTCGACGACGAGGGCTGGCGGGCGCTGGCCGACGGTCAGGATCTGGGGCTCACCGCAGTGGAGTACCAGTTGCTCAAGGTGATGATGCAGGCGCCCGGGCGCATCTTTACCCGCGACCAGCTGATGGATCGCATGTACCGCGATCATCGCATCGTCTCCGAGCGCACCGTCGACAGCCACGTCAAGAAACTACGTCGCAAGATCAGTGAGGTCTGGCCCGAACGCGAGATCATCCGTTCGGTTTACGGAGTGGGCTATAAGTACCAACCTGAAGAGTGACCTTGCTTCTTTCACGTTTGCTGCAAGTTGGTTGCACAGGGCTGTACGACACTGCAAGCATCAACCCAAGCCAAGGAGTGCCCCCATGCTGCGTTTCAACGCCACCCGAAACCTGCTGATTCCCTCCCTGCTCGCCATGGCCATCGCGCCCATGTCGCTGGCAGCCGTCGCCGCCCCCGCCAAGAGCGATGGCGGCTGGCACGAGCAGCGTCATGAGCGCTTCGAGGAGCGCCGCCAGGAACTGTTCGAGCGCGCCGGACTCGACGAGGAGACCCGCAGCGCCCTGGAAGAAGCCCATGGCGAGCACATGCAGGCCCTGCGCGAGCTGCACGAGCAGCACCGCGAGCGAATGGACGAGATCCTCGACGAAGAGCAGCGCGAAGCCCTGCGCGAGGCCAAGCGCGAGATGCGCCAGGAGCACCACGCCGAGCGTGGTGGAGATCGCCGCCAGGTCATGCAGGAACGCCTGACCACCCTGGTCGATAGCTGGGAACTCTCGGACGAGGAGCGCGAGCGCCTGACCGAACTGCGCGAATCCCTGTATGCCGACATGCAGGAACTGCGCGGCCAGGAGTTCGACTCACGCGAAGAGCGCCGCGAGGCATGGCAGTCGCTGCGCGACGAGCATCGGGAGGCCCTCGGCGAGGTGCTGACCGAAGAGCAGATCGCCGCCATCGAAGCCTTCATGCAGCCCCGCCACCACAGGGGCCACGGCAAGCATCATGGCGAACGCCAGCGTGACTGAGATTGATCACCAAGGCGGAAACGCAGCGGGCCCGGCATAGTGCCGGGCCCGCTGCGTTTCCCGTTGCCAGAGGGCTCAGTTATAGAGCACGCCCGGCAGCCAGAACACGATGCCCGGCACCATGTAGAGAATGAACATGGCGACGAACACCATCAGCAGGAACGGAGCGATGCCGATGAAGATATCGCCCAGCTGTATGCCTTTGGGCGCAATGCCCTTGAGGTAGAAGGCCGACATCGCCATGGGCGGCGTAAGGAACGAGGTCTGGATGTTGAGCGCTACCAGCACGCCGAAGAACAGCGGATCGATGCCGAACATGTGCAATAGCGGCAGGAAGATCGGTACGAAGATGATGATGATCTCGGTCCACTCCAGCGGCCAGCCGAGGATGAAGATCATCAGTTGTGCGAGCAGCAGGAACTGCAACGGCGTCAATGACAGCCCGCTGATCCAGTGCTCGATCAGCGAGTGACCGTCGAGCAGCGAGAACACCGAAGAGAATATCCACGAACCGACGAACAGCCAGCACACCATGGCGCTGGTACGCGCGGTGAGGAACACCGCCTCCTTGAGCCGCTGCCAGGTCAACTGACGGTAGGCCGCCGCCAGTATCATGGCGCCCAGCGCGCCGATGCCGGCCGCCTCGTGGGGTGTGGCCAGGCCGAAGAGGATAGCGCCGAGCACCGACATGATCAGCACGAACAGCGGCACGAACGAGGTCAGCAGCCCCCAGTAGACTTCGCCGAGCGGTACGTCTAGCTTCTCCGCCGACAGCTTGGGCGCGACCTTCGGATTGATCATCGCCCGCCCCATGACGTAGAGAATGTAGAGCCCGGCTAACAGTAGCCCGGGGATCAGCGCCGCGGCATACAGGCGTACCACCGAGACCCCCGCCATCGCCCCGTAGAGGATCAGCATGATGCTCGGCGGGATCAGGATGCCAAGACAGCCCCCGGCGCAGATCACGCCGCTCGACATGCGCTTGTCGTAGCCGGCATTGAGCATGGCCGGCAGCGCCAGCAACCCCATCAGCGTCACCACGGCCCCGACGATGCCGGTGGCGGTGGCGAACAGCGCGCAGGTGATCAGGCTCGCCACCGCCAGCGAGGCCGGCATGCCCCGCGCGGCGAGCTGCAGGCTGCCGAACAGGCGATCGAGGATGTTGGCCCGTTCGACCATATAGCCCATGAACAGGAACAGCGGCACGGCGATCAGCACGTCGTTGGACATCACGCCGTAGGCACGCTGCACCAGCAGCGGGAAGATGATATCGCCGATGGCGAAATAGCCGAAGCCGATGCCCATGGCGATCAGCGTGAAGGCGATGGGGAAGCCGAGCATGATCAGGATGACCAGCATGCCCAGCATCAGGATTCCGATTTCCGGCTCGCTCATGGCTGCTTGTCTCCTGGCTCTTGCTGGGCGGCCTTGATCTCGGCCTCCTTGTTGACGGGAATCTCTATCTCCTCGACGTCCTCCAGGCGTCGCGGCCACTTGCCGTGCTTGAGACACAGGATGCAGCGGGTCACCTCGGCCAGGCCCTGGATCGCCAGGAAGGCGCCGCAAGCGGGTATCACGAACTTGTAGGGCCAGATCGGCGGCCCACCGGGTGTGAAGGAGCTGTGCTCGTTCTGGCGGAACGAGACGGCAAAGAAGTCCCAGCCGCTCCACACCAGTGCCAGGATGCCGGGATAGAAGAACAGCAGATAGAGCGCCAGCTCGAAGCCCGCCTGCACACGGGCGGGAAAGTAGCGCGATACCACGTCGGCGCGTACATGGGCGTTGTGGGCCAGCGCATAGGCCCCGCTCATCATGAACAGCGTGCCGTAGAGCATGTAGCTGGTGTCATAGGCCCAGGTGGTCGGCGACCTCATGGCATAGCGCATGAAGACCTCATAGCTCACCACGAAGGTCAGGATCAGGATCGCCCAGGCGAAGGCCTTGCCCACCCATGTGCTGAGATGGTCGATGAAGAACACGAAACGCATGGTCACCTCTCACCTCCCTGCGCCACCCACCAGGGCGGCGCAGGGACGGACACGAAACCCGGCAACGTCCTGCACCGGGGCCATATGGTTGGCCGGGCCCGGCAGGGCCCGACGGCTCACAGGATGGTGGAGGTGTCGGTGGGCGATTTACCGTAGAAGTGCACGTAGGCCGGCTCCTTGGGCGTGGTGTGCTCAAGGTGATAGCCCACTACCCGTTCGCAGTATTCGCGCTGGTGATCGACCACCTTCTTGAAGAACTCGTCCTGCGATTCGTTCTCGATCACCGTATTCCACGCCTCGAGCTGGGCCTGTAGCACCGAATCGGGCGTGATGTAGGTCTGCACCCCCTGCTGCTCGCGCATGGCCTGAAGATCGCGCGGATAGCGCTCCATGGCCTTCCAGTACATCTCGGAGGAGGCCGCCTTGGCGGCGTACTGCAGGATCGCCTGGAACTCCTCGGGCAGGCTGTCGTGCTTGGTCTTGTTGAAGATGATCTCGAAGGATTCGCAGTCCTGGTGGTAGCTGCGCAGCATCCAGGTCTTGCTGACATCGGGAAAACCGAGCAGGCGATCCGAAGAGGGGTTGTTGAACTCGGCGCCGTCGAGCAGGCCGCGGTCCATGGCCGGCACGATGTCGCCACCGCCCATGATGGTTACCGCCGCACCGAACTCGCGCATCAGGTCGGCGGCCAGCCCCACGGTGCGATACTTGAGCCCGCGCAGGTCCTCGGCGCTGCGAATCGGCTCCTTGAACCAGCCCAGCGCCTGGGTCGGCATCGGTCCGGTGAGATAGCCGACCAGCGGCAACTCGAGCCTCTCGAGCAGCTCCGTGTAGAGTTCCATGCCGCCGCCGGTCCAGTACCAGGCGAGGAACTGGTGCGCGTCCCAGCCGAAGGGCGGCGGCGTACCGAACAGCGAGAAAGCCTTGTGCTTGCCGTACCAGTAGGCCGTCACCCCGTGGCCACCGTCGAGCGCCCCCGAAATGACGGCGTCCTGCAGTTGCAGCGCCCCGACAACGGCGCCAGCCGGTAGCAGGTTCAGTCGCAGGCGGCCGCCCGACATCTCGTTGACGATGCGCACGTAGTCGGCCGCAAACTCGTGGAAGATATCCTGGTTGGGCCAGGTACTCTGGAAGCGCAGCGTGGTGGTCTGGGCAACGGCAATGCTGGGAAAGCCCACCGCGGCCGCGGCACCGGCACCCACCGCGGCTGCCGAACCGGTGAGGAAACGGCGCCGCGAGGTGTCGGTGGATTGGCTGTTGGTGGATTGGCTGTTGCTGGCGGTTTGCCCTTCGGCCTGTACCGCGGGCGTGTTCTTGTCTTGAGCCATTAGATACTCCGGAAACTATTATCGTTGTACTTCTGGCTGCCGAGCCGACGCGGGCCGGTCGCACAGTCATCCCGAAGCCTCCCTGCCGATGCTTGGTGCAGCGTTCACCCTTCCCTGAGACGCAGTCGGTTACATCAGGTATAGCTGGAGTAAGCGCAGGCGCAAGCGCTGCTTCCTATGTTCAATTAACGCTCTAGCCGAATCTGTTAACGCAGGGTTGAAGGCCTTGGGCAAAGCGCGTATTTTATTTGAACGTTCATTCAACAATAAGAGCGACTTTCCGCCTTGAAGTCGTCAGCCCTGACACCGTTACCCACCCCCGCGGCATCTACGCGATTCTCTCGGCCTCGACAGTCGTCGACGGTCTTGTCAGGTCTGAAACATGGGGCAGTCCTCCGGCGTGCTTTCGATTGTGAGGAACAATCCTCAGCACGTCTCGGCAAGGAGCAGGCGGGAAGGTGCATTCACTCGGAAAGGAGTTCTCCCGCATGACGCAGAGCCTATCCAACGAGCGGCGCGACCGGCTCAATCCCGTGGTGTTCCACGGTTCGGTGGCCGGCATCCTGGTCTTTCTCGTCCTCACCATGACCTTCACCGAGCAGGCCGGCGCCTTCTTCGATGCCGGCCTGGCCTGGGTCAGTGAAACCTTCGGCTGGTACTACATGCTGGCGGTACTGGCCTATCTGGTCTTCGTCATCGCCATCGGCATGTCACGCTTCGGCAGCATCCGCCTCGGCCCCGATCACTCGCGACCGGAATTCTCGACGCTGTCGTGGGCGGCCATGCTGTTCGCCGCCGGTATCGGCATCGACCTGCTGTTCTTCAGCGTCGCCGAGCCGGTCGCCCACTACCTGGCGCCGCCGGAGCTCGCGCCAGAAAGCCAGGAAGCAATGCGCGCCGCCGTGGTCCAGACCTTCATGCACTGGGGGCTCTCCGGCTGGGGGCTCTACGTGCTGATGGGCATGGCGCTGGCCTACTTCAGCTATCGCCATCGCCTGCCGCTGGCCATTCGCAGCGCGCTCTACCCGCTGCTCGGCAAGCGCATCCATGGCCCCATCGGCAACGCAGTGGACATCACCGCCGTGGTCTCCACCGTGTTCGGCATCGCCACCAGCCTCGGCATCGGCGTGATGCAGCTCAACTACGGGCTCAACTACATGTTCGACGTGCCCGAGAGCCTGTCGGTGCAGGTCATCCTGATCGTGCTGGTGGTAGTGCTCGCCACCATTTCGGTGGTCAGCGGCGTGGAGAAGGGCATTCGCCGGCTGTCGGAGTTCAACATGCTGCTGGCGCTCGCGCTGCTGCTGTTCGTGCTGTTCCAGGGCCATACCCTGAAGCTGCTCGACATGGCGGTGAACAACGCTGGCGACTACTTCACGAGCTTCGTCTCCAAGAGCTTCGATACCTACGCCTTCGCTGGCGACGAGGCCAACGAGTGGAAGATGTGGTGGACGATCTTCTTCTGGGGCTGGTGGATCGCCTGGACGCCGTTCGTCGGACTGTTCCTGGCCCGCATCTCGCGTGGACGCACCATCCGCCAGTTCGTCGCCGGCGCCCTCGGCATTCCGCTGGCGTTCATGATGGTGTGGATGTCGGTATTCGGTAACAGCGGCATCGAATTGGTGGCCAACCAGGGAGTCGTCGAGCTCGGCGAACAGGCTCTGAATACACCGCAGACCACCATGTACACACTGCTCGAATACTATCCTTGGGTCGGCCTCACCGCGGCCGTGGTCACCGTGCTGGGCATCGTGTTCTTCATCACCTCGGCGGACTCCGGTGCGCTGGTATTGGCAAACTTCACCTCGATCCTGTCGGACGTGAACCATGACGCCCCGATCAAGCTGCGCATCTTCTGGTCGGCAATGATCGGCCTGGTAACCGTGGCGCTGTTGATGGCGGGTGGCCTGGCGGCGCTGCAGAGCGCAGTGGTGATCACCGCCCTGCCCTTCTCGCTGGTGATATTTGCCATCATGCTCGGCATGTACAAGGCGCTCAAACTGGAGGGCAGCAAGGCCGAGGCACGCCGCCGCATCGCAGGCACCGCACCGGGCGGCGACTGGCGCGAACGCCTCGACCGCGCTCTGGACATCTCCAACCGTGCAGGTGCCGAGGCTACCATCGAGCACGCCATTCGCCCGGCGCTGACCCAGTTCGCCCAGGAACTGGAGAGCCGTGGCCAGGAGGCCAACGTGACCGAAGAGTTGCTCGAGGGTGAGTCGCTACCCTGCCTGACCCTGCAGGTGGATCTGGAGAATGCGGCGAGCTTCGTCTATCAGGTGTGTCCGCACCGCATGCGTACGCCGAGCTTCCTGCCGGTGGATGACGACTACTACGTGCGACTGGACGTCTATCTGGCCGAGGGCGGCACCGGCCAGGACCTCAACGGCTACACCCGCGGCCAGGTGATCGCCGACGTGCTCTCCGAGTACGAACGCCACCTGCACTTCCTCGCCCTGGCCGACGAGGACGGACAGGTGCAGGCCATGCCAGGCGCAGTGGGCGAACCACCGCAGGCTGTCAATCCGATCTGATCGACGGGTCCTGTCCTGCCACGGCGGTACCCACCGGGTACCGCCGTTTTCATGCGTTATCGACCTTGGCCGGCTTGTGGCAGCGCAACATGCAGGAGTAACGTTACCGTTACCTTGCCCAGCGTTCGGTACCGCCATGTCTCGCTCAAGACGCTCTCCCCGCTATCGGCCACCCCTCCCCTGCAGTGCCCTGCTTGCGGCCTGGCGCCTTGGCTATGGCCTGGCCGAACTCAAGCGCGACCTGCTCGCCGGCCTGACCATCGGTATCGTCGCCGTGCCACTCTCCATGGCGCTGGCCATCGCTACCGGCGTGCCGCCCCAGCACGGCCTGTATACCGCCATAGTGGCGGGGGCCATCATCGCGCTCACCGGTGGCTCGCGTTTCAACATCTCCGGCCCCACCGCCGCCTTCGTGGTGATCCTGTTTCCCATCGTCGCCAGCCATGGCCTCGGTGGGCTGCTGATCGCCACGCTGATGGCGGGGCTGATCCTGGTGGCACTCGGGCTGGCGCGGCTGGGCAACCTGATCCAGTTCGTGCCCTACCCGGTGGTGCTCGGCTTCACGGCGGGCATCGCCGTGGTGATCGCCTTGCTGCAGCTGCCCGACTTCCTCGGGCTCGAGGGCGTCGCGCTCGGCGACAGCACGCTGCACAACCTGGCGGAGATCGTCCGCGCCGTGCCCACGCTGGCCCCGGCCGAGTTCGGTATCGGGCTGCTCACGCTGGCCACGCTGGTTCTGTGGCCTCGGTTGAAATTGCCGGTGCCGGCGCCGCTGGTCGGCCTGGCGGTGGGCACGCTGGCGGCACTCGCCGTCACCCCGCTGGGCGTCGAGATCGAGACCATCGCCTCGCGCTTCAGTTGGGAATACCAGGGCCAGACGGGCAGCGGCATTCCACCCTTCGCTCCCGAGCTATTGTTGCCCTGGCGCCTGCCGGGTGCGGACGGGGCTCCGCTCACGGTGGACTTCGTCCTGATTCGCGAGCTGCTCGGCCCGGCGCTGGCCATCGCCATGCTGGCGGCCATCGAGTCGCTGCTCTGCGCGGTGGTGGCCGACGGGCTGACACGCACTCGCCACGACCCCAACGCCGAGTTGATCGGCCAGGGCCTCGGCAACATCGCCGCACCCTTCTTCGGCGGCATTACCGCCACCGCGGCGCTTGCCCGTACGGCCACCAACATTCGCAGCGGCGCCTTCTCACCGCTGGCCGCAGTGGTTCATGCGCTGGTGGTGCTGCTGGCGGTGGTGGCGCTGGCCGGCGTGCTCGCCCTGGTACCGATGACCGCGCTTGCCGCCCTGCTGTTCATCATCGCCTGGAACATGAGCGAGGCGCGCCACTTCGTACACACCCTGAAGAGCGCACCGGGCAGCGACGTGGCGATCCTGGTGATCTGTTTCCTGCTCACGGTGGTGTTCGACATGGTACTGGCGGTGGCGGTGGGCATCGGCCTTGCCGCAGCGCTGTTCATCCGCCGCATGGCCCACCTGACCCACGCCCGCCGCCTCGAACCCGGCAGCGACGACGAGAGCCGCGACCTGCCCCGCCAGGTGGCACTCTACGACGTCAACGGCCCGCTGTTCTTCGGCGCCGCGGAAAAGGCCGTGTCGTCGCTGCGGGTGGTGGACCCAGAGGTGCGCGTGGTGATGCTCGACATGCGCGACGTGCCGAGCCTGGATGCCACGGCCATCGTCGCCCTGCAATCGCTGGCCGAGGAGCTGCGCGCGCGCCAGGTGGGGCTGATCTTCATCGGCATGCCGGCGCGCATGGTGCTCAAACTCAGGCGTGCCGGCGTCAGGCGCCAGCCGGGCCAGTTGTCCGCCGTGCGTCACCTGGCCCAGGCCCGGCGGCTGGCCGAGCGCTGGCTGGCCGCCATGGCTAGCTGATGGGTCCGCTACTCGCCCTGTAGCGTGGCAATCAGCCGCCGCGCCCCGCCGTGGTCACGATGCTCGCCGAGCCAGATACCCTGCCAGGTGCCCAGTGCCAGGCGTCCATCGCGCACCGCCAGGGTAAGCTGGGTGCCAAGCAGGCTGAAGCAGACATGAGCGGGCATGTCGTCCGGCCCCTCCAGGGTGTGGCGGAAATAGGGCAGGTCCCCCGGGATGCGCTCGCGCAGGAAGGCGTCGAGGTCGTGGCGCACGTCGGGGTCGGCGTTCTCGTTGAGCGTCAGCGAGGCCGAGGTATGCAATAGCTGCAGGTGCAGCAGCCCTACGCTCACGTTACGCAACTCGGTGACGGCTGCCGTCACCTCATCGGTGATCAGATGAAAGCCGCGCGAACGCGGTGCCAGGCGCAGTTCCTGCTGATGCCACATGGTCGAGTTCCTTGTGAGGGATTACCCGCCATGCTAGCGTGCTGCCTCGCCATCGCAAGGCGCACCGTCCCCATCCCCGACGAGTCACGCCGGCTCTGTACCGGACGGTGCGGTTGTACGAAGTCGCCTTGACTCCGCGCAACCGCACCTAGGGGGTTATTCGCTTGCCACCGTGGTGGGCTGGCCCTGGGCCGCGGCGAACACCACCAGGACCCTGGCCTCGCTATCGGTCACGTTGAAGAGCTGATGATCCCGGTTGAGCGCCTCGATGTAGGCCTCTCCCGTACGGTAGGTGTACGGGTCGCCGCCTTCGGTGCGCAGCTCGACCTCACCCTCGAGAACGTAGACGTAGGCGGGTACCGGGTGCTGGTGCAGTGGCGTCCGGCCGCCAGGCTCGATGGTGCCGATCACGGAGACGATCTCCGGCGCTCCGTCGGGCCAAGCGATGGCATCGCCGTCTCGGGTTTCGGTCGTCTTCAGCACCGCTTCGGTCTCGAACCCTGCCGGCAGGGCATCGTCCTGGGCGAATGCACCGATGGGGATGGCCGCAACCAGCCCAACGGTCAGTGCGATCGGTGTGATGATTGTTTTCATGTCGCGTCACTCCTCTGCGATGTGAAGGCCTCGTGCTCAGCGCTTGACGGCTAGCAGCGAGATGCTCTTGACCCCGTAGGTACCGCTGGCTTTCTGCGCCGAGTCGGTCAGGAAACGGTACTCGGGATGCTCGCGCCAGGTTTCGATGACGAGGCCCGCCGCCTCGATGGCCGCACGATAGTCGTCCTGCTGCAGGGCACCGCCGATGCAGGCGGCCCACAGGGTGGCATTGCAGGAGACGCTCTCGGGCAGGGCCGATTCGGTGACGATGTCGGCCAGCGCCAGCCGCCCGCCGGCCCGCAGGACCCGTGCCGCCTCGGCAAAGACTTTCGGCTTGTCGGCCGACAGGTTGATCACGCCATTGCTGATCACCACATCGACGCTGGCGTCGGCAAAGGGCGGCGCCTCGATGTAGCCGTCATGGAAAGTGACCTGACCGAAACCCGCCTCGCGCGCCAGCCGCGTGGCCTTGTCGCGCTGCGCGGCAGTCATGTCGAGCCCCAGCACCTTACCGCCAGGCCCGGTCGCCAGTGCCGCCAACAGGCTGTCCATGCCGGAACCGCTGCCCAGGTCGAGCACCGTCTCGCCGGGCTGAATGGCGGCCAGATCGAGAAAATGGCCAACGCCGGCAAACGATTCGATGGCGGCGGCGGGGATGCGGTCCAGCGCGCGCGGGTCATAGCCCAGCCTTTCGGCAAGGGCTCGACCCATCTCGAAATGGAAGTCGCCCTGCGGCGATTCGGCCACATCGTGATACATCGCCTTGACCCGGGATTCGAGTTCTTGCCGATCCACGCCGGTGGATGAAAGTGGTGCCGTGATGGTCATGTTTGCTCCCTCCTCATTCGACTTCACGACGACACCGAGCGGTGCCGTGTGCGCCAGGACGCAGCCCTCTGCCAAAGAGTTCCCGACGGGAACCGAAAGTCTCGTTGCTGCGTCCCTGCCATGCCCAGCCACTTGCCCAGCGAGGGCGAGCGGACCATGCTCGAAGAGGTGTCGCCATGTCGTTGGCAGGTTCACTCTTTTGCCATCCACGGTTGCAGCCACGCGCCCGTTACCGGGACGCCACGGGGGCCACCATGCGTTTCGACGAAACCGCCAGCCGGCGGGAGTGGTTCGAGCAGCGCCTGGCACCGCTGATGGACCGCCTCTACGGCACGGCGCTGCGGCTCACTCGCCACCCCGCCGACGCCGAGGATATCGTGGCAGAGACGGTGGCCAAGGCCTGGACGCAGCTCGATCGTCTGCGCGATCCCCAGCGCTTCGAAGGCTGGCTGTTCCATATCCTCACCAACACCTTCATCAGCGAATGGCGCAAGCGGCGCTGCCGTCCACCGGCTTGCTCGGGCGAGACCACCGAGCCCAGCGAACTCGACAGCGCCAGCTTCACGCTGTTCCAGCAGCTGCATCAGCCTTTCCTGCTGTGGTGGGGCAGCCTCGAGGAGCAGTTTTTCAACGGCCTGCTGCAGGAGGACCTGGAGCGGGCACTGGATGCCCTGCCCGATGCCTATCGGGTGACGATTGTGCTGGTCGAGGTGCAGGGCTATACGTATGAAGAAGTCGCGAGCCTGCTCGGTGTCCCGCTCGGTACCGTACGCTCGCGCTTGAGCCGGGCGCGCTCCCAGTTGCAGAAGTCGCTGTGGGAGCAAGCCAGGGAGGCAGGCATGACGTTCGGCCAGGGAGACGGAGGAGCGCAGAGATGACCCCGAAAGCCATGAGCTGCGAAGAAGTCATCGAGCGTCTCTTCGACTACCTCGACCGGGAGCTCGACCCGCGGCAGACGGCCAATATCGAATGGCACCTGAGTCGTTGCCGCGACTGTTTCACACGCGCCGAATTCGAACGACGACTACGGGCCAGGGTAGTGGCCACTGGTACGGCAAAGGCCCCGCCACGGCTGCACCAGCGCATTCGGACCCTGCTCGATCGTTTCGACGAGTCCGACACCACCCGCTGACCCGTGAGGAGAACGCCTCATGGTGGCTATCCTAGGTTACTCCCGTCCGCAGATCCTGGCTGCGGTGCAGGAGATGTATACGGCGGTGGCGGATTCCCCTGCCTCCCCCTTTCATTTTCCCGTCGGCAGCGAGGCCAGCCGGCGCCTCGGCTATCCGCCCGAGCGTCTGGCTGCGCTGCCCTCCGAGATATGCGATGCCTTTGCCGGCGTCGGTTATCCCTTTCGCGCGGAGGCCATCCGTCGCGGTGACCGGGTGCTCGACATCGGTGCCGGAGCAGGCGGCGATGCGCTGATCGCGCGCCAGTTGGCCGGCCCCCAGGGCCGGGTCATTGCTCTTGACCTGACCGCGGCCATGACGCGCCGGCTCCAGCAGGCCACCGAACGCCACGGCATCGAGGGGCTCGCCGTGGTGCAGGGCTCCGCCGAACAGCTGCCACTGCCCGATGCCAGCATCGACAGCATCACCAGCAACGGCGCCCTCAACCTGGTACCGGACAAGCGCCGCGCTGTGAAGGAAATGTTTCGCGTACTCAAGCCACACGGGCGCGTACAGTTGGCCGATGTGGTGATCCATCGCCCGGTGTCGGTGGATTGTCACGAGGACCCGCGCCTGTGGGTCGAGTGTGTGGTGGGTGCCACGGTGAAGGAGGAGCTGCTGGCACTGTTCGAGGAAGCCGGTTTCGAAGACATCAGCGTGGTCGACAGCCATGACTACTTCGCCCTGAGCCCCAGCCCTCAGACCCGCGAGATCGCCGCCAGCTTCGGTGCTCACTCGGTCGAAATCGGCATGCGCCGCGGTGCTACGAGTCCCGCCTGGACCCAGCGTTGGCGTCGGCGGCTCGATCCGCGACGCTGGCTACGGCTTTGGTATCGCCGTGGCCTGTTCGGGATGCTGGCGCTCATCTTGGCGTTACTGAGCTGCTACGGCACCCTGGCGCTGGTCGTCCTGCTGCCACTGCTGGGCATTCACCTGGCCCTCGACGAAGGGCTCTGGGCCGGCGCCATTGCCACCCTGGCGCTGGTCACCCTGGCCAGCGTGGCTGCCGGCATGCGTCGGCACCGTACTCCCTGGCCCACTCTGGTGGGAGCTGTCGGTTCGCTGCTCATCCTCCATGCCTTGTTCGTCGATTACTCCATGGCGCAGGAGCTGAGCGGCTTCGTGCTGTTGGCCGCCGCCGTGGCGTGGGATCTCCGCCAGCGCCGACGGCATGAAGCCAATGTTCTGGGGGTGAAGGATAGCGAAGAAAAAAAGCGCGACTTGGGTCGCGCCTGAAAGCCGCCAGCGATTGGCGACGAGAGAGCATTCGTTTCAGTTGGCCAAGTCGCCCCCCTTCTTCTCGGCGGCATCGCCTGGGTCTCGAGCGATTGGCCAGGGGCCGAAGTGCCGCCCGGCCAGGCCGGGCCGGGCCGGGCCGGGCGGCAGGGTGATTCAGCAGCTCAGAAGAAGCCGAGCGGATTGATGTCGTAGCTCACCAGCAGGTTCTTGGTCTGCTGGTAGTGCTCCAGCGCCACCTTGTGGGTCTCGCGACCGACGCCGGACTTCTTGTAGCCACCGAAGGCGGCATGCGCCGGGTACTGGTGGTAGCAGTTGGTCCACACGCGGCCGGCCTGGATGCCGCGACCCATGCGGAAGGCAACGTTGATGTCGCGGCTCCACACGCCAGCGCCGAGGCCGAACTCGGTGTCGTTGGCGATGGCCAGCGCCTCGGCCTCGTCCTTGAAGGTGGTCACCGCCACCACCGGGCCGAAGATCTCCTCCTGGAACACGCGCATCTTGTTGTTGCCCTTGAGCAGGGTCGGCTGGATGTAGTAGCCCTTGTCGTAGGCCGGGTCGAAGCTCTCCTTGTCGCCACCGGTGAGGAACTCGGCGCCCTCCTCGCGGGCGATGTCCATGTAGGACATGATCTTGTCGAACTGCTCCTGGGAGGCCTGGGCGCCGACCTGGACGTCGGTATCCAGCGGGTTGCCACGCTTGATCTTTTGCACCCGCTCCATGACCTTGGCCATGAAGGCGTCGTAGATGCTCTCCTGAATCAGCGCCCGCGACGGGCAGGTGCACACCTCGCCCTGGTTGAAGAAGGCCAGCACCAGACCTTCGGCGGCCTTCTCGATGAATGCCGGCTCGGCATCCATGATGTCGGCGAAGTAGATGTTGGGCGACTTGCCGCCCAGCTCCACGGTGGAGGGAATGATGTTGTCGGCGGCGCACTTGAGGATGTGCGCACCCACCGGGGTGGAGCCGGTGAAGGCGATCTTGGCGATGCGCTTGCTGGTGGCCAGCGCCTGCCCCGCCTCGGCGCCGTAGCCGTTGACCACGTTGACCACGCCCGGCGGCAGCAGGTCGCCGACCAGCTTCATCAGCTCGAGCACGGAAGCCGGGGTCTGCTCGGCGGGCTTGAGCACCACGCAGTTGCCGGCGGCCAGCGCCGGGGCCAGCTTCCACACCGCCATCAGCAGCGGGAAGTTCCACGGGATGATCTGCCCCACCACGCCCAGCGGCTCGTGGAAGTGATAGGAGACGGTGTTGGCGTCGATGTCGGCCGCCGTGCCCTCCTGGGCGCGGATACAGCCGGCGAAATAGCGGAAGTGGTCGACGGCCAGCGGCAGGTCGGCGTTGAGGGTCTCGCGCACCGCCTTGCCGTTGTCCCAGGTCTCGGCCACGGCCAGCATTTCCAGGTTCTGCTCGATGCGGTCGGCGATCTTGAGCAGGATGTTGCTGCGCTCGGTGGCAGAGGTCTTGCCCCAGGCGGGGGCGGCGGCATGGGCGGCGTCCAGCGCCTTGTCGATGTCCTCGGCGGTGGAGCGCGGGATCTGGCAGAACACCTCGCCGTTGACCGGGCTGACGTTGTCGAAATACTGGCCCTTCACCGGGGGTACGAACTCACCGCCGATGTAGTTGCCGTAGCGCTGTTCGAAGGTGATGACGGAACCGGACTGACCGGGATTGGCGTAGATCATGGTGCTAGCTCCTGGATGGCGTTGTTGTTGCTCAGCTGGGTGGCGGATTGCTGCAGTTCGCCCTGCGTCTCGGTATTGCGAACGGGTGCCGAGAGTGGCGCCCTGGTTCCGCTCGACCGGCTCGCCTGGCGGTGTTGGCCGGCCTTGATCGCAGTGTAGATAGCCTGCGGGAGAGTGCCCTATTCTCCCTTGGAGGCGTCGAAGGAGTCCTTTGGTAGTAGGCTGCCGGGCCCGCTTCGGACCCGGCAGACTGGGCCTACTGCGCGTACTCTCGCGGCAGCTTGAAGGTCCACAGCATGCCGCCCTGGTTGAAGTTCTTGATCACCTCGGCGACCTCGCCGCCCCACAGCGGCACCGCACCGCCCCAGCCCGAGGCCACCGAGACGTACTGCTCGCCGTCCATCTCCCAGGTGATCGGCGTGCCGACCACGCCCGAACCGGTGTTGAAGCCCCACAGCTCCTCGCCGGTGGTGGCATCGAACGCCTTCAGGTAACCCTCAGGCGTGCCGGTGAACACCAGGTTGCCGGCAGTGGTCATCACGCCGCCCCACAGCGGCGCACGATTCTCGTAGCGCCACACTTCCTCGCCGGTGCGCGGATCGACCGCCCGCAGCACGCCGATGAAGTCGTCGTTGATCGGCCGGATGGTGAAGCCGGCCCCTAGATAGGCCGCCCCCTTGCGGTAGGAGACCGGCTCGTTCCAGATGTCCATCATCCACTCGTTGGAGGGAATGTAGAAAAGGCCGGTATCCTGGCTGTAGGCCATGGGGTTCCAGTTCTTGGCCCCAAGGAAGGCCGGATACGCCTCCACCGCCTCGCCTCGCTCGCCCTCGGCTTCGGCCGGGTTGCCCGGACGCCCCGCGGGGTTGTAGATGGGGCGGCCGTTCTCGTCGAGACCCTCGGCCCAGCTGATCTTGTCGGCAAACGGGAAGCCGCGAATGAACTCGCCGCTCTCGCGGTTGAGCACGTAGAAGAAGCCGTTGCGATCCGCGGTGGCCGCGGCCTTGATCAGGCTGCCGTTCTCCTCGTAGTCGAAGGAGATCACCTCGTTGACACCGTCGTAGTCCCAGCCGTCGTTGGGCGTGGCCTGGAAGTGCCACTTGATGGTGCCGTCATCCGGATCGATGGCCAGCCGCGACGAGGTGTAGAGGTTATCGCCGGGGCGCAGGTGCGAGTTCCACGGCCCCGGGTTACCGGTACCGATCAACAGGCTGTGGGTGTCGGCATCGTAGAAGCCGCCCAGCCAGGGCGCACCGCCGCCCTGCTGCCACATGTCGCCCGGCCAGGTCTGCCCCGCCTCGCCTCCGGTGATGCCGTTCTCGACCGCCTCGCCGTTCTCGAAGACGTAGCCCATGTGGCCCTCGATCACCGGCCGGGTCCACAGCTCGTCCCCGGTCTCGGCATCGAAGGCATAGACGGTACCCACCACGCCGAACTCGCCCCCGGCCACCCCGGTGATGAGCTTGCCGTCGATCACGATGGGTGCCGCCGAGATCGCGTGGCCCGCCTGGTAGTCGGCCACGCGCTTGATCCACTGCACGTTGCCGGATTCGCGGTCGAGGGCCACCAGGCGCGCATCGAGCGTGCCGAAATAGACCTTGTCGCCGTAGATGGCCGCACCGCGGTTGACCACGTCACAGCAGGGCATGATGCCATCGGGCAGGCGCGCCTCGTACTGCCAGATCTCCTCGCCGGTATGGGCATCCACCGCCCACATACGCGAGTAGGAGCCGGTAATGTACATGACGCCATCCTTGACCAACGGCTGCGACTCCTGGCCGCGCTGCTTCTCGCCACCGAAGGAGAAGGCCCACACCGGCCTCAACTGATGGACGTTGTCGGTATTGAGGGTCGTCAGCGGGCTGTAGCGCTGGCCGTGCAGCCCCATGCCGTTGGTGACGACCTGATCGGTGGTCAGGTGATCGTTGAGCATGTCGTCGAAATTGACGGCCTGGACCTGGGTGGAAACGGCGACGGCAAGGGTCGTCAGGGCAAAAGGCCTGGCCAGCTTGCCGAAGGGAATTGGCTGGATCATGACGCTCTCCGAAGGGGCAGTGAGTCAACGGTTGTTATTCGGGTTCCAGCGCCTTCGAACCGGCGCCTCGCCTCTCAATCTGTGCCATCGTTGACTGAGCTGCCATGGCCAACAGGGACGACATATCCTCCTCTCTTGGTCGTACTACCTCACGTAATAGATCACGAAAAGTCCGCTTTAATGAAAAAAGCCATCCTCTTTCATTGAAAAAATGAAAGTAGAATGGCAAGCCATGCGCGACATGAAGCGGTAGAAAAAATCAGCTCTTCGTCAGCTCACCCTCCCTCGGAAATCAATGCGAGAGCCTCGCGTTCATAGCGCCCATAAAGATGACTGACGCTACGGATCAGCTCATGGCGAGCGACGGCAATCTCGTCGAATCGCTCGGGAATGAGCAGCGCCATGACTTCGCTTGCGGTCAGCCCCTGGCGGGCTGCCTCGCGCAGGGTATCGTCCAGCCAGCCGAGGTAGTCATGCATCTGCTCGAAGGGAGCCGTGCCTTCCACCACCGGGCCGTGGCCGGGCACCAGGTAGCGAAAATCGAGGGCTTCCAGTTCGTACAACTCCTCTCGCCAGATATCGAGGCCCGGGGTGTGCGGCGTGGTCGGCGCGCGCTGGTAGAACACCATGTCGGCGGCCAGCAGTACGCCGGAAGCATGATCCATCAGCACCAGGTCAGCCCCCGAATGACCGCTCATGGCGATCAGTTCGATATCGCGGCCGCCAACGGTCATCCGGCCGGGCGTGACGCGCTGGGTGGGAAGTACGACTTCGCTACCCCGCATCCAGTCACCCAGTGCTCGGTAGAGATTTTCGGCGAAATCGTCACCCTGGGCCTTGAGCAGTGTGATAGTATCGTCCAGCGCATGGAGCCTTTGTGGTTCGAAGGCCTGGTTGCCAAACACGTGGTCGGGATGGTGGTGGGAAAGGAAGACGTGCGTGATGGGAAGCTCGGTCAGCGAGGCAATCACTTCGCGCAACTCCTCGCCGTAGCGTCGTGAAGGCCCGGTGTCGAAGACGATCACACCCTGCTCGCCAATGATGAAGGCAGTATTGACGATATTGCCCCCATTGCCGCGCGAAAAGTCCTCCGTTGAACCCTCGATGACCCATACGCCCTGGGCGATTTCCACCGGCTCCAGGTGGTACCGATAGCCATCGGCCAAGGCTTCGAGGCAGCCGAAGACAAGGCCGGTGAACAGCAGGATCGGGTAGCGCATGCTCAGCCTCCCAGCCGACTCTCGAAGACGTTGCCACCGTTGTCGCGCATCCACAGCGCGATGCCGACCTCCTTCCCTTCGTGCTCCAGGTCGAAGACGAACAGCGGGTTCTCGGAAGCCGATTCGGATAGCGTCATGCTGGCGAGACGCGCCTGGCTGGCGGCATTGCGCAATTCCAGCTCTTCGATATTGAAACGCGGGACATTGCCGACCATGCCGGAATCCATGGGATGCATGACCTGGAGCTTGACGCGGGTGCCGGCCTGGCCGCCGAGCGGAGAGAACAGGGCGCCATGGATCTGGCCGATGCTGGCCGCCCAATCGGGGTTGCTGGCGGCGGCGCTGGGCGCGGTACAGCCGCCTCCGGCAGCCTCCACGTGAGCGCTGCCGACGTGCCAGCGGCCCTGTTCGTCGCGTACAGCAGCGCGCACGGTGGAGGCCTGCTGGATACGAAAGTTGAACGCGACAGTGCGCACCTCGGCCGCCGCCTCGGGTCGCAGGGTGAAGAGATGCGGCACCGGGTTGAGATCGATCCAGGTAACGACCTCCGCCACCTCATGCTCGAAGCCCGAGAGATCCACGGTCAGCGGCACCTGGGTCGCGTCCTCGGCAAAGTGCGGCACCTTGAGCACTACTTGGTCGCTGTGGCGGATGTCGGCGCCCTCACCCAGGTAGCGGGCCAGGTTGTAGTGCCACATCGGCGAGCGGTAGGGGTCGTCAGGCGGGGCGGCGTTGGCAACCGTCGCCACCAGGTACGCCACGCCGAGGAGCCAAGCGTACCGCCCTGGCCTACCAAACTGTATGGGCAGCATGGGCATCACTCCGCCGAGCCGAGGATCTCGGCGTAGAAGTCGGGGGTGCGATAGACGAGACCGTGGGCCTGGAAGATGTCGTTCAGGCTGCCGTCGCGTACCGCCCGGTCGACGATCGCCTCGATGGCGTAGCCCAGTTGGCGGTGGCTGTCGCGCACCGCCATGCCGATGTCCCACTGCTGGCGGGAGATGCCCGGGAAGAGCGCATCGGCAAGGCGAAAGTCACGCTCGGGGAACTGCGCCACGAAGTGCTCCAGCTCGCCGCGCATGGCCATTACCCCCGCCACCTCGCCTCGCTCCATGGCGGCGAAGGCGTCGCCGACATCGCGATAGTGACGCACGTTGTCGCGCAGCTGGCCGCCCATCGTCGCCGTCAGGTAGGTCGCCGGCAGGGTGTCGTACTCGGCGCCGATGCGCGCCTGGCGGAAGCTGCCCAGGGTGGGCGCTTGCGTCAGTTGTCCGGCGTCGTAGGCGATGGCCCACTGCTCCTGCTGGTAGGGGCCGAACATCACCACGCTCTTGTTGATGTACTCGCCGGTGGAATCGCGCAGGTAGGAGAAGTTGCGGTCGTAAGGCACGCGCAGCATGACGTCGGCCACCTGAGTTGGGCGCAGATAGTGGCCGCGTGAAACGTTGTTGCCGAGGTCCCGTCCCAGACTCTCGCCCGGTGTGATCCAGAACGGCCGGAATTCCACGCCCAGCCCATCGGCAATGGCACGGCCGATCGCGGCATCGATGCCGCGCGCCTCACCATGTTCGTCGCGATAGGAATAGGGAGGAAAGCTCTCGTACAGCCCGACGTTAAGCTGGCCCGATGCCACCACCTCATCGAGATCGCGCAGCGCCGGGCGGCGCAGCAGCTCGGCGCTCGACTCGCCACCCGCCACCTCGACGGCGGCGACGCGCAGTGCCACCGTCGAGAGCTCCGTGCCCCAGGCCGGCCCCAGGCACAGCAGCGTTAGCGCAAAGACAAAACCCTTCCACATGATGCACTCCCTCCCGACGCTGGTGTGATTTACCTCAGGAAACGCTGAACAAATCGACGAGCGAGATGAAGCGGCTAGGTTCGTTCCCGACGAACCAACGCACTTCCCACACCCCTGTGGGTCGCAAGGCGCACGGAGCACAGAACCGAGCGAAGCGACAAACATCCCCTGGATGGCTCCGAAGGAGCGAGAAACCGAAGGTTTCGAGTCAACCGGAGCATATGGGGTATATGTGAGGATTCCGACGGTCCGACGCTTCGGCACCGCGCAACGCAGCGATTCGCTCGCGCAGGCATTTGTGCAGTGTTTCCGTCAGGGCGACACCGATTCGATATAGGTCTTGATCGCCCAAATAGCGGTCTGGTCGAGATTCGCCTTGAACGACGGCATGCCCCGCTCGGTGCCGTTGAGCACGCGCTGCAGGAAGTACTCGTCGTCCCACTCCTCGAGTTCGCGCAGGTCCGGGGTCAGGCCGCCCGACTTGGCCTGGATGCCGTGGCAGACGGCGCAGTTGCCGGCATAGCCGCGCTCGCCCACGGCGACGGCCGTGTCATGCTCCTCTGCGTGCTGATTGCCTGGCCGGAACGGGTTCTCCATCAGGGGCGCCTCGCCCAGGTCGGGCAGCCCCTGGGTGTCGACCTCCTGCGGCGTAACATCGCCATGCCCCAGGGCAACGCTGGCGGCACCCAGCGACAGGCCGAGAAGCGAAGCGACGGCGGTGCGTCGGACAAAAGCGGTCAGGGAGACGGCTGGGGTAGTCGTGGGGTTCATGGGGGCACCTGCTTATTGACGTTGTCGTGACGATTCACCCTGGGCTGCCGCGATGCGCCTGGCCCACGGCAGGTTGAGTCGAGTCTAGGCAGCGCATCGACGCCCCCGCATCGCCACTTTCCGACTCCTCACCGTCCTCCCTTGGTACTAGTCCCCTCTTCCCCCACTGCTACCGTCTTACGCCCTTGGAACGAGAACAAGGACCCCATGGTGTCATGGGAGGGAGTGGGGGTAAGTGCTGAACTGGTCGACATGGCCATGCGGCCAGCGGTCTTGCAACCCGAAGGAGAACAACAACATGACCCTTGCTCACACCTCCCCTGCCGTGACGCGGCCGAACCCTGTCCCGCGTCGTCCTGCCTTCAAGACACTGCTGGCCGTGGCGCTCAGCCTCGCCAGTGGCGCGGCCCTGGCGGCCGGCGACCTGGCCAACCGGCCGGAACGCCTGGAGCGTCTGGTGATCGGCACCGGCGAGAGCATGCTTGGTGTGTCGGTGCGCGAGCATCAACTGGAAACCGGCCAATCGTACCGGCTGGTGATCGAGGCCACCGGCATGCAGGCGTGCGCCTGGGAAGCACCCGGCTTCTTCAAGAACGCCTGGCTGCGCAAGGTCGAGGTTGGCAACGTCGAGATCAAGGCGCCCACCCTGACCGAGTTGGAATTCGAGCGTGAAGGCGAGGCCGAGCTGTTCTTCGTGCCCATCCGTCCCGGCACCTATGAGTGGGCCTGTGCCGGTCTGGAAGAGCGCGGCGTGACCGGCACCTTCGTCGTGCAGTGACCGCTGCCCACTCACGATGAGGAACTCAACATGAACGTTCCCCGGCAGATGCGCGGTATCGTTTCCGGCCTGGCCCTGGGTGGGTTGCTGCTGGCCCCACTGGCCCAGGCCGAAGGCCTCGACGTTCGCTACGGCTACCTGCAGTGGCAGCCCGACCGTGGCCCGGCATTGGCCCAGTTGACCCCCGAACCCGGGGATGCCGGCTTGCAGGGTGCCCGCCTGGCGATCAGCGATAACCTGAGTACCGGCCGTTTCCTCGGCCAGCACCATGCACTCGAGAGCGTGATCGCCGAGAGCGAAGAGGCGCTGCTGGAAGCCCTCGGCGCCATGCTCGACGACGGCATCGAGCTGGTCGTGCTGAATAGCCCGGCAGCGACCCTGCGCGAGGCAGCCGAGATCAGCGGCGATCGCGCCCTGCTGTTCAATGCCGGTGCGCGTGATGTATCGCTGCGGCTCGACGACTGCTCGCCCTATCTGCTGCACACGGCCCCCAGCCACGCCATGCTGACCGATGCCCTGGCCCAATGGCTCAACTTGCGGCGCTGGCGCTCGGTATTCCTGATCAGCGGCCAGACCGACGACGACCAGGCCTGGGCCGACGCCTTTCGCCGCTCCGCGGGGAAGTTCGGCCTGAATGTCGTCGCCGACAAGGCCTGGACCTTCGAGGCCGACATGCGTCGCAATGCCTCCGCCGAGCTGCCGCTGTTCACCCAGGGGCCCGATTACGACGTGGTGGTGGTGGCCGACGAGCGCAACGACTTCGGCGATTTCGTGCCCTTCAACACCTGGTTGCCGCGGCCGGTGGTCGGCACCCAGGGCATGGCAGCGGACGCCTGGCACCCCGCCGTGGAAGCCTGGGGTGCGACCCAGTTGCAGAACCGTTTCCAGAAACAGGCCGAGCGCCACATGACCGGCACCGACTATGCCGCCTGGGCGGCGATCCGCGCCGTGGGCGAGGCGGTAACCCGTACCGAGAGCGCCGACATGCAGACCCTGCGCGACTACCTGCTCGGCAACCGGTTCGAACTGGCCGCGTTCAAGGGCCGGCCGCTCAGCTTTCGCGACTGGAATGGGCAACTGCGCCAGCCGGTGCCCCTCGCCCACCCCAACGGCCTGGTGGCCATGGCCCCCTTCGAGGGCTTCCTTCACCAGCATACCGAACTCGACACCCTGGGCTACGACCGCCCGGAAAGCCGCTGCCGCCTGAGCGACTGACACCGCTCCCCTGCCAATATACAGGAGTCGATCATGAACATTGCCGCACGCCTTGCCGCCCTCGGTCTGTTGCTGGGCCTCTCCACGCCGCTGTGGGCCGCCAGCCTGGCCTATGTCTCCAACGAGCGCGACAACACCATCTCGGTCCTCGACATGGCCTCGCTGGAGGTGGTCGACACCATCCCCGTCGGCCAGCGCCCGCGCGGTATCCTGCTCTCCCCTGACGAGCGTTTGCTCTACGTCTGTGCCAGCGACGACGACGCCGTTCAGGTGGTCGACCTCGCTACGCGCAAGGTGATCGACACCCTGCCCTCCGGCGAGGATCCGGAGCAGTTCGCCCTGCACCCCAATGGCCGTCATCTCTACATCGCCAACGAGGATGACGCCCTGGTCACCGTGCTGGACGTGGAGACCAAGCGCGTGCTGGCGCAGATCGAAGTGGGCATCGAGCCGGAAGGAATGGGGGTGAGCCACGACGGACGCTGGGCGGTGAACACCAGCGAAACCTCGAACATGCTGCACTGGATCAACACCGAGACCCTGGAGATCGAGAAGAACATCGTCATCGGCGCCCGCCCACGCCACGTGGAATTCACCCACGACGACGCCCTGCTGTGGGCCTCGGCGGAAATCGGCGGCACGGTGCACGTCATCGACGTCGAGAGCCTCGAGGAGATCCATACCATCGACTTCCGCATTCCCGGGGTAAACCAGGATCGCGTGCAGCCGGTGGGCATCCAGCTCACCTCGGACGGCCGCTATGCCTTCGTCGCCCTGGGGCCGGCCAACCACATCGCGGTGGTGGATGCGCAGAGTTACGAGGTGCTCGACTACCTGCTGGTGGGCGCCCGGGTATGGCAGGTGACGCTGAGCCCCGACGAGAAGGTCCTGCTCACCACCAACGGCGTCAGCGGTGACGTCTCGGTGATCGACGTCGACAAGCTGGAAGTGGTCAAGTCCATCGACGTGGGCCGCTTTCCCTGGGGCGTGAAAATCACTTCGGGGCACGAGTCATGAACGTGGAAGCCCGGGACATCGGCTACCGCTACCGGTGTCATCCGGTCCTGCAGGAGGTCAGCTTCACGCTGGCCTCCGGCGGTTTTCATGCCCTGCTGGGGCCCAACGGCGCCGGCAAGTCGACCCTGTTCGGCCTGATGACCCGGCTGCTGGCTCTGCAGCAGGGCGACCTGCTGCTGGGCGGTCGCTCGCTCAAGCGCCAACCCGCCGCGGTGATGCGTGACCTGGGGGTGGTCTTCCAGCACAACGCCCTGGACCTGGACCTGAGCGTGACGCAGAACCTCAGGTACCACGCGGCGCTGCACGGCCTGTCGCCACGCCAGGCACGATTGCGCTGCGACGAGGAGCTGGAGCGCCAGCAGCTCGTCGAGCACGCCCGCACGCCGGTGCGCCGCCTCAACGGCGGCCACCGCAGGCGGGTGGAGATCGCCCGGGCGCTGCTGCATCGCCCCGCGCTGCTGTTGCTCGACGAGCCCACCGCCGGCCTCGACCTCGACAGCCGGGCGGCGCTCAACGCACACGTTCGTGCACTGTGCCGGGAGCGTCGGCTCACCGTGCTGTGGGCCACCCACTTGATCGAGGAGATCGAAGCCGAGGATCAGGTGCTGATCCTGCACCGTGGGCGGCTGCTGGCCGCCGAGTCGGGCGAGGCGCTCTGCCGTCACCACGGCTGTGCCAGCCTGACGGAGACCTTCAACACCCTGACCCGGGAGGCCGTAGCATGAACCCGCGCGACTACTGGTACTGCTTCATCGGCGTGCAGCAGCGCGAATGGCTGCGCTTCTGGCAGCAGCGTACACGCTTCGCCAGTGCCCTGGTGCGTCCCTTGCTCTGGCTGGTGGTGTTCGCCGCCGGTTTCCGCATGGCGTTGGGGGTCTCGATCAACCCGCCCTACGTCACCTACACCACCTACGAGACCTATATCGTCCCCGGCCTGTGCGGCATGATCATCCTGTTCAACTCCATGCAGGGAGCGCTCTCCATGGTCTACGACCGGGAACTGGGCTCCATGCGGGTGCTGCTCACCAGCCCCCTGCCCCGCCCTTTCCTGCTGCTGACCAAGCTGCTGGCCATGGGCAGCGTCTCGCTGGTACAGGTCTACGTGTTCCTGCTGATCGCCCGCTGGGGCGTGGGCGTGCGCCCGCCGCTGGAGGGCTATCTCGCGATACTCCCCGCCCTGCTGCTGGCCGCGCTGATGCTGGGCGCCCTGGGCCTGCTGATCGCCACCTGGGTCAAGCAGTTGGAGAACTTCGCCGGGGTCATGAACTTCGTGATCTTCCCGATGTTCTTTCTCTCCTCGGCGCTCTATCCGCTATGGCGGATGCAGGAGGCGAGCCCCTGGATCTACCAGTTGTGCCGGCTCAACCCCTTCACCCACGCAGTGGAAACGCTGCGCTTCGCGCTCTACGGACAGTGGAACGGCGAGGCGATCGCCATCACCCTCGGTGTGACACTGGCGCTGGCCACGCTGGCGATCGGCGGCTTTCGTCCGCAGCGTACGCGCATTCTGGGTACGCGCCTGGGTTAGGTGGGGCTAGGCGGGGCTCGATGCCTCCTGGCCCAACACCTCCAGTTGCCGGGCCAGGACGGCGACCTCGGCAGGCGTGTCGCCAAGGAGCCCGTCGTGTCGCAGGCGGGCGGGGCGGCCCGCCAGGTACCAGACGCGATTGGCCAGCGCCGCGGCGTCGCGCACCTCATGGGTCACGCAGATCATGGCCATGTGCGGCGTCTGCTGCAGCAACTCGCGGATCAGCGCCTGGAGTTCCACGGCACGATGGGAGTCGAGGGAAGCGAAGGGTTCGTCCAGCAACAGTAGCTCGGGGCGAATGGCCAGGCAGCGCGCCAGGGCGGCACGGCGGGCCATGCCCAGCGAGAGCTGGTCGGGAAAGAGGTCGGCGACGTTACCGAGCCCTACCCGCGCCAGCAGCGGGACCACCTGGTCGCGGCTCACGCCGACCAGGCGCAGGTTATCGCGTAGCGTACGCCAGGGCAGCAGGCGATGCTCCTGGAACAGGTAGCCGATACGTAGCGCCGGGTGTGGCTGGCCCGGCTCCAGCCCGGCCAGGCGATTGAGCAGCGTGGTCTTGCCGATGCCGGAAGGGCCCAGCAGGCAGATGCGATCGCCCCGGGCAATATGCAGTGTCATGGGCGCCAGGACGGGGTGCCCGGGAGGAACGGCGAATTCAAGCATGCTCGACTCCCGAGCGGCGCCAGCGCGAGGCACGCCGTTCCAGGGGCTGCAGGACGACCAGCTCGATCAGTTGCACGATGGCGATGAAGGCCAGGCTGTAGGCCAGCAGGCCGGCCACGTCGAAGACCTGGAACGCCAGGTGCAGCTGGAAGCCGACCCCGTCGGAACGGCCCAGCAGCTCGACCACCAGCACGATCTTCCAGATCAGCGCCAGCCCGCCGCGGGTCGCCGCCATCAGGTAGGGAAACAGCTGCGGCAGCCATACGTGCAGCAGCCGCTTGGTGGGCGAGAAGTCGTAGACCCGGGCCATCTGCTCCAGGCGCGGGTCGAGGCTACGCGCACCCTCGCGCAGCGTAACGGCCACGTTGGGTACCTTGTTGATCACCACCGCCAGGATCGCGGCGGCCTCCACCAGGCCGAACCAGACGTAGAGCAGGATGATCAGCACCAGTGCCGGCAGGTTGAGCAACAGCACCAGCAGCGGGTCGAGCAGCGCGTTGACCAGCGCCAGCCGGCCCATGGCGATGCCGATCAGGGCGCCCAGCGCCATGGCCAGGCCGAAGCTGATCGCCACCCGCTGCAGGGTTATCGCCAGATGGCGCTGCAGTTCGCCGCTGGCTGCCTCCCGCTGCAGGGTGTCCAGCACCGCCAGCGGCGAAGGCAGCAGCGAGGAGTCGAGCTGCCAGGCCAGCAGCCCCCAGAAGGCCACCAGCAGGGGCAGGACGACCCAGCAGGCGAGCGGTGATGACCTCACCGCCCGACTCCCGCGGCCTGGACGAACAGCGACGCGGGCATCACAGCGTCCGGTTCGACCCCGGTCAGCACCAGCAATCGCTGCAGGGCCTGGATACGCTGTGCGTCCAGCGGCTCGGGGATGCCCTGCACGTAACCCTGGCGCAGCGCCTCGAAGTGGGCGTCGTCGCTGGCGCGCATCAACGGGCGCAGGGTCGCCCAGTGCTCCGGCTCATCGCGAAGTTCCCGCTTGGCCTGCGCCACGGCCTCGGCGAAGCGCGACACCAGTGCTTCATGGTCGCGCGCCCACCCATCGTGGAAGACATAGCCGAGGATCGGCAGCCCCGTGGGGATGTCCAGGCGCGCCAGCAGCGACGCCATGGGCAGCGCCACCTCCGCCTCGCCGGCGGCGGTGAGCTCGGCGGCAAAGTGCCAGAAGGTCACCAGCACGTCGAGCTGTCCGCGCCTTAGCGCCTGGCTGAGCAGCGGTGGTGCGCCGAACTGCACCTCGGCTTCGCGCTCGAGCGCAACGCCCTCGGCCTGCGCCGCCCGCGTCAGCAGCACCCAGCTCTTGCTGTCGGGGCCACCCGCCACGCCGATGCGCTTGCCGCGCAGGTCTTCGAGGTCGCGAATGGCCGCCCCCGGAGGTGCCAGCACGTCGCCCAGCTGGGAGGAATAGGGCAGGTAACGGTAGGACTGCCCGGCGGCATGGCGCGCCTGGGCCCAGGTCAGGTCGACCACGGCGCCGTCCACGTCGCCGCTGGAAACGGCGATGCGCGAGGCCGGCAGGTTGGCCACCAGGCGCACGTCGAGATCGAAGCCCGCCGCCTCGTCGAGACCGTGGCGCTCGAGATGGTCGAGTTCCCAGTGCGCGGTGCCGAACTGCAGCACGCTGAGCCGCAGCGTCGGCAGCTCGGCACGCAGGGAATCGGCAGCCCCCAGCAGCAGCACGAAGAGCGCGAGGCGCAGCAGCAGCGGGAGCGTTGGCAGGGTGCGTAGGCTCATGTCGTCAGCCTAGGCGCCCCTGCATCGCGGCAGAATAGTACTTTCGTGCTTCACGCTTCGCTACAAAGGTGCAATTCCGGACCACGCCAAAAGGCGGTCCCATAGCGACATGAGACCACGGAATTTCTTCGCATGAGGATCGCACCACGCCATCTGCTCGTCATGTTCCTGGCGACTCTCGGCTCGGCCGCCGTCGCAGCGCCAGCGGGCGATGCGCTGCTGTTCTCGGAACGCGGCTATCGCATCGACCGCTATCGCAGCCCCACACCGCAGTCGGCGCCCGGGGCCGTCACGGTGGATACCGAGGAGGTACGCGCCCTACTGGGCGCGACGCCACCAGCACTGGCGATCGATGTGATCAATCTCACCTTCCGTGACGGCCGCTTCCTGCAGACCGAGCCTCACCGCTCGCTACCTGGAGCACTGTGGCTGCCCAACACGGGGCTCGGCCATCTCGACGACGACTGGTACTACAGCCGCCACGACTGGGTGGGCTACCTGCTCGATACGGTCACAAGCGCCAGCGGCGGCGACATGAGCCGCCCGGTAGTGGTGCTCTGCCGCTCCGACTGCTGGCTCTCGTGGAACGCCGTCAAGCGCCTGGCCGAGGCGGGCTTTCAACGACTTTACTGGTATCGTAATGGGATCGACAGCTGGGAAGCCGCCGGCCTGCCGCTGGAGGTCGTTTCTCCTCGCCCACCGCCTTTTGCCGCTTATCATTTCGAGCCCGACAAGGCTCTGCCACGAGGACAATAACAAGATGGAAGAGCACGCCCCCACCTACCGAATCCTGATCGCCGACGACCATCCGCTGTTCCGTGATGCCATTTCACGCGTGGTCGGCGACGGCTTCCCCGGCAGCGAGCTGCTGGAGACGGAGAACCTCGAGGCGACGCTGGCCGTGACCGCCGACGAGGAGGACCTCGACCTGATCCTGCTCGATCTCAACATGCCCGGCATGAGCGGGCTGACCGGGTTGATCCAGTTGCGCAACGAGGCCCCCACCATTCCGGTGGCGATCATCTCCGCCGAGGAGGACAAGAACGTGATGCTGCAGGCGGTCTCTTGCGGCGCGGTAGGCTTTCTCACCAAGTCCTCGCCCAAGGAGCAGCTGATCAAGGCCATCGCCCAGATACTGGAGGGCAACATCTACCTGCCCTCCGAAATCATGCGCGCCGGCAGCACCCGCCCCCAGGAACCGAACGAGCGCACCATCACCGCGGAACAGCTCGAGACACTGACCCGCAAGCAGTTGCAGGTGCTGGAGCACATGACCCGCGGAGAGTCCAACAAGATGATCGCCTACAACCTCAACATCGCCGAAACCACCGTGAAGGCCCACGTCTCGGCGATCCTGCGCAAGCTGGGGGTGAGCAACCGGGTCCAGGCCATCCTCTCGGCCAGCGACATCGATTTCAGCCGCTATCTGCGCAGGCCCTGAACGTCCCCTTCGGCCGCTTCGTGCGGGGCATCGGCCATCAGTTGCTGCAGTGTGGTGCGTACAGTTGCTGCAGTGTGGTGCGTAGCCGCAGTGGTTTGACCGGCTTGTTGAGCAGTTGGAAACCCAGCTCGCGCACCTGCTGGCGCAGCTCACGGCTGTGGTCGGCGGTGATCACCAGCACCGGCAGCGGCGATTCGCGCATGGCGTTGATGCGCTGAGCCAAGGCCAGGCCGCTGCGCTCATGGTCCAGGTGGTAGTCGACGATCAGGGCATCGCTGTCGCCGCTGGCCAGGCAGACCCGCTCGGCGAGGCGTTCCTCGCTCTCGGCAACCACCACCCGGCAGTCCCAGCGCTCCAGCAGGTGGCGCATGGCCAGGCAGATGGCCGGGTCGTTGTCGACCACCCACAGCCGCCGGCCGGCAAGCTCCCGGCCGGCGCCGCTGGGTCCCGCCGTGCGGGGTTCGCCGGCCTGGAGACGCTGCGCATAGGGCAGCAGCACACCGAACAACGTGCCATGCCCGACCCGCGACCGCACCCGCACCGGCTGCTGCAGCATGCGTGAAATCTTGTCGACGATGGATAACCCGAGTCCCAGGCCGCGATCCCGAGCAGAGACGGCCGACGGCAGCCGCCGAAACTCCTGGAAGATCAGTTCACGCTCCTCCTCGGCGATACCGCAACCGGTATCGAGTACCTGGATCTCCAGCCCTTCGCGGCGGCGCCGGCAGCCGAGCAGCAGGTGCCCGCTGGGCGTGTAGCGCACGGCGTTGCTGAGCAGGTTGCGGATCACCCGGGCCAGCAGCGAGATGTCGCTGCTGACGATCGCCGATGAGGGAACGTAGTGGAAGCCGAGTCCTTCGCTGGCGGCGACCTGGCGATACTCGCGGGCCAGGCCATCGAGCAGCTCGCGGATGGCGAAGGGCGTCACCTCGGGACTGACCACGCCGGCATCCAGCTTGGAGATGTCGACCAGGGTGCCGAGCAGCGTCTCCACGTCCTTGAGCGAGTGACCCACCTGCTGGATCAACTCCAGGTTGGCCGCCGACATCTCCTGCTCCACCAGCGCTCCGACGAACAACCTGGCGGCATTGAGCGGCTGCAGCAGGTCGTGGCTGACCGCCGCCAGGAACTTGGTCTTGGAAAGATTGGCTGCCTCGGCCTCGGTCTTGGCATCGCGTAGCTGGCACTCGGCCGCCAGGCGCTCCTCGATCTCCTCGCGCAATTGGGCGTTGACGCGGGTCAGCTCCGCGGTGCGTTCGCGGACCCGCTGTTCGAGGTTCTGGTAGGCGTGGTGCAGGGCCTCGGAGGTGCGGCGCTGTTCGGTGATGTCGCGGATGAGCACGAAGAAGCCGATCACGCTGCCATCGCTGTCGCGGTGCGGCACGTAGGCCCGCAGCAACACGCGCTGCTCACCGCTGGCGTTCTGCTCGGGCAGCTCGAAGCTGATGCGCTCCCCCGCCAGTACGCGCTGGAGATAGGGCATCAGCCGCGCACAGTGTTCCGCCGAATGCAGGTCGCCCAGCGACGAGCCCAGCAGCAGGTCGTGGGGCCAGCCGTACCACTCCTCGTAGACGCGGTTGGTGAAGACGTAGCGCAATTCACGGTCCAGGTAGGCGATCATCGCCGGTACCTGATCGGTGATGGTTCGAATCCAGCGCTCCCGCTCAGCCAGCGCCTCGGCCTGTCGAATGCGTTCGGTGATGTCGGTATAGGTGAGCACCTGGCCACCGCCTGGCATGGGGTGGCCGCGTACCTCGACCACGCGTCCATCGCTGAGGCGACGCTCGCAGGCCGGCAGCACGGTCTGCGCATCCGTGGGGTCCACCAGCTCGCTGGTGGCACCCAGTGCCGCCAGCGGAACCGGCAGCGTCAATTCGTCGAGTCCGGTGAGCTGCGAGAAGCGCTGGTTGTGCATTTCCAGCAGCCCACCGTGGGTGATCACCGCCACGCCCTGGGACAGGCTGTCGAGCGTGGCCTGCAGCAGCCGCGACTTCTGGGCCAGGGCATGCTCGCGCTCGGCGTGCTCATGGCGCTTGAGTTCGGTGATGTCGACGTAGAGGACCACGCGTCCCCCGCCGCGTATCGGCCGCTGGTTGACCTGCACCCAGCGGCCGTCGTGCAGCTGGTAGATGGTGCGCCCCTGGCGCTGCTTCAGCTGCTCGTTGATCACCAGCCCCGAGGTGAGTGCCAGCCGGCGAAGCTCCTCCAGCGTCATGCCGGCCTGAACCTCGATACCTGCCGGTCGCCAGAACTCGGCGAAGCGGCTGTTGAAGTGCTGGATACGCTGGTCGGCACCGAACAGCACGAAGGCATCGGTAATGCTTTCGATGGCGTCGACCAGATACTGGTTGGCCTGTTCGGCGCGCTTGCGGGCCTCGCCCAGCAGGCGGTTACTGGCACGCAGTTCGTGCAGGGTCTGGTTGAGTGCGAGGGTGCGCTCGCGCACCTGCTCGGCCAGCAGGGCGGCATGCTCGAAGGCGGCGTAGGGCGCGGTGCGCGGCAGGTTGCTCGATTCGACGCGCTCGATCAGCGCCGCATTGATGCGCTGGAGCTTGGCGACCTGGCGCTCCAGTTCGCGCTCACGCTCAGTGACCACGACGGGATTGCCCGATGAAGACCCCGCTGAAGGTCTGGTTCAGATGCAGGCCGCTGCAGTGTTCGCCGTAGGTATTGAAACCCAGGATACGCTGTCGCCGGTAGAACGCCTTGGCGGCCGCTTGCAGGCCATCCTGCTCGAGCTCCAGGCGGCGCAGGAAGCAGTCGCAGCCGAGAATGCATTCGGCAGGCCCTAGCCGTTCGGCGATGGTATCGATCTCGCGGCCGAGATCCGCCAGCAGGTCGGTACCCTGCATGGCGGTCATCACGATGCCGGTCTCCACCGCGCAATAGAAGTTCAGGCTGAGGTCGGGATTCACGCCCTGGATGGCACGCACGTAGGTCTTGTCGTGGAGCTTGACGGCCAGCGGATGGCGGGCGAACACCTCCGGAGTCAGCGCCTCGACGGGGCAACCCACCAGTCGCGCATACTCCAGTGCAGCGGGCTCGGCGTTGAGTTCGAATACCCTGCGCCGCTCGCGGTCGGCGGCGGTCACCACCAATTTCTCGGCGCGTGGCCGCAGGTGGTGGGTCGAGAGCACCTCGAAATCCAGCTCGGTATTGACCATCAGCACGACCGCCGCCTGGTCGTGAAAGGCGCCTTCACCGTAGACATGCGTCCCGGTCAGGCGGTTGTCGTCGCCGGCGCTACCGCCGAAGTGGGGAATGCCGGCCAGCACCGAGGTCAGGGTCAGCAGCACCTGCTCTTCACAGGCCGAAAGGCCGTCGAGCAGGGTCATGGCGAAGGTATGCCCCTTGAGCGGCGCCACCCCCGAGCGCACGCAGTGATCCATCAACTGATCGGTGATGCGCTGGGCATCGAGCAACGTGAAGCGGTCCAGCTCATGAATCAAGCGGTAGTCGAGGGCAAAGGCGCGACTATCGAAGCCCACCGCCACGATGGAGCCGCGCGAATAGCCATCGACGCCAAGCTCCCCCGCCGTGGTACAGCCGCACAGCTTCACGCCCCCCAGGTGGGCCTCAAGGGCAGCGGCCAGGGCCGGCAGGTCGTACTCCGCGGAGCAGAAGAACAACACCCCCTCGAGGTAGGGGTTCAGCAGTTGGCTGGCCAGGTACTGGGCGGCCAGTTCCGGATCGTGAGCGGAGGATTGGGCCACGCGCAGGGGCGAATACGGCGAGGTTTCGGCATCCACTTCCGAGACCGCTAACGGCATTTGCATGGCTGGCCTCTCTCAATCCAGGATCTTGTTTCCAGTTTACGCCCTGGCCCAAAGCAGCAACATAGCACTTGAGTGTCGATGCGAATCCATAGGGGCAGGACCAAAGTCGTAGACCGGCCTCAGTGCCGCTCACGCCCGAGCAGTTGGCTCAACACGGCACGCAGTTTGCCCGGCCGTACCGGCTTGTGCAGTAGCGGAATGCCACTGTCGGCCAGGGTTCGCCGCCAGGCTTCGGAGCGATCCGCGGTGACCACCACCGCCGGCAGCGTGGGCTGCTGCCAGTGCCGGCGCAGCTTCTCCACCAGGCGATCGCCCGTCTCGCCGCCGTCCAGGTGCAGGTCGACCACCAGCACGTCGGGCGCGGCGAGCCGCTGCGCCAGTACCTCTTCGAGATCGTGGGCCGTACGGCACGCCATTCCCCATTGCTCGAGCAGTGCCTGCATGCCCAGCAGAATGCGGCTGTCGTTGTCCACCACCAGCATACGTCGGCCCTGCAAAGGGCACTCGAGCGGCGAGACTTCAGGGGCACTGTACGTCATCGGCACGGGCGTGCAGACCGGTACCCGTACGGCAAAGCGCGAGCCGCGCCCCGGCGTCGAATTCACCGTCACCGCCAGTCCCAGGCGCCGGCAGATCCGCTCGACGATGGCCAGGCCCAGCCCCACCCCCTGGCGATGCCGGGCCCGCTCGGCGTTGAGCTGGTGGTACTCCTCGAAGATCGCCTTGAGCTGATCGGCGGGGATGCCGGGGCCGCTGTCGTGAACTTCGATGGAAACGGCATCGCCAAGGCGCCGCACGCCCAGCAGCACGCTGCCCGACTCGGTATAGCGGCAGGCATTGGAGAGCAGATTGCGCAGCACCCTGCCGAGCAGGCGGAAGTCGCTGTTGACGCACACCCGGCCTTCCACCCAGCGAAAGCGCAGCGCCTTGCGCTGGGCACGCGGGGCATACTCGGCCACCAGGCCGTACAGCAGGCGCGTGAGAGGAAAGCACTCCAGCTGCGGCTGGATGCGCTCCTGGTCGAGCCGCGCAATGTCGAGCAGGTCGGTGAGCAGCTCCTCGGCGCCTTCCAGGGAGAGATGGATGCTGTCGACCAGGCGGCCGCTGTCGCCATCGAGTTCCCGCTCGCGCAGCGTGGACACCAGCAAGCGCGCCGCGTTGAGCGGCTGCAACAGGTCGTGGCTGGCCGCCGCCAGGTAGCGATCCTTGCTGCGGTTGGCCTCCTGGGCCAGGTCGCGGGCTGCGCGCAGCTGCTCTTCCATCAGCCGCCGCTCGGCCACTTCGCCGGCCAGGTCGGCATTGAGCTGCTCCAGGCGCTGGGTGCGCTCGCGCACGCGCGCCTCGAGGCGGGCATTGAGCGCCAGCAGTTCCTGGCGAGCCCGTTCGCGCTCGGTGATGTCGGCGACGAATCCCTCGACCAGGATCTCCTCGCCCTGGTCCGGCTTGCGCAGCAGGGTCAGGGCCACCGGCACCCGCCGGCCGTCGCTTCCGGCAAGCCAGGTGGTGTGCCCCTGCAGGTGACCCTGCCGGCGCAATAGCGACGCCACCCGCTGCGCCTCCCCGGGTTCGGCGAACAGCGCCTCGAGCGATGCACAGCGGTTCAGCGTCGCCGCCACGTCGGCATCGCCCAGCATCGCCGCCAGGGCCGGGTTGGCGGCCAGCAGGCGCCCACCCAGCGAGGCCTGGAAGATGCCGTGCAGGGCATTCTCGAACAGCCACTTGTAGCGGTTGCGCTCGGCCTCGAGCTCGGCCATGCGCGCCGTCAGCTCGGGGTAATAGCTCTTGCGCGCCGACTGCTGGCCAAGCCCCAGCAGTTGGCTGACCGAGTAGCCGTCGGGATCGGTCACCTTCTTCATCGGATACCCACCCGGCCCCGCATCACATCGCCTCCTCGAAGACCACCTGCACGTCTCGCGGGCCGGAGCGCCGCGGATTGGTCAGGATGCAGGGGTCCTCGAGGGCGTGGCGGGTCAGGAAGGGCACGTCGCTGGTATTGACGCCCAGCCTGCCGAGACTGCCCGTCAACCCCACGGCACGCTTGAGCTCGACCAGGTGATCGATCAGCCGGGCGCGCACCTGTCGACCAGTCAATCCACGACAATCGATGCCCAGCGTCTCGGCGATGCGGGTAAAGCGTTCCGGGGCGGCCTCGAAGTTGTAGGCCACCACATGTTCCAGCAGCAGCGAGTTGCACAGCCCATGGGGCAGGTCCAGGAAGCCGCCCAGGCTGTGCGACATGGCGTGCACCGCCCCGAGGATGGCATTGGAGAACGCCAGCCCCGCCTGCATGCTGCCGAGCATCACCTGGGAGCGCAGCTCGAGGTTCTGCGGGTCTGCCACCAGCGCGACGAGATGGCCGTTGATCAGGCGCATGGCCTCCAGGGCGTGGGCATCGGTGAGCGGCCCGCTGCCGGTGGAGACGAAGGCCTCGATGGCGTGCACCAGGGCGTCGACACCGGTGCAGGCCGTCAGGAAGGGGCTCATGGTGAGGGTGACCTGGGGATCGATCAGCGACACGTCCGGCACCACCGACTTGCTGACGATGGAGAATTTCATGCGTCGCTGCTGATCGGAGATGATCGCAAACTGGGAGATGTCCGCCGAGGTGCCCGCCGTGGTAGGCACGAAGATCAGCGGCGGGATCGGCAACCGCAGGGTGTCGACGCCCTCGAAATCCAGGATATGGCCATCATGGGCAACCACGATGCCGATGCCCTTGGCGCAATCCATGGGACTACCGCCGCCGATGGCCACGATGGCCTGGGCGCTCATCTCGCGATACGCCGCGGCCCCCGCCATCACCTCTTCGGCCCGGGGGTTGGGCGAGACGGAGACGAATCGCTGGCTAGCGATGCCCTGGGACGCCAGGTCCGCCTCCACCTCCTCGACCCAGCCGGCCAAAACGACGCCGGGGTCCGATACCAGCAGCACCCGCTCGGCACCGAAGGTACCCACATAGTTGGCCACGGCACGGCGAGCGCCGTCGCCGAAGATGATCTCGGGAGCCACGAACTTGCGCAGCTCGGTGATACTGGATGCCATGCAGGTTCTCCCGCTCGACGCTTCCCGGCAGCGAGGTACGGCCGAGATCAGCGGTGTCTTGTTATATCGTCGCCTAGCGCGGGCGCATTATGGTCATGGTAAGAGCTGCTCCGATGCGGTGCCCTTCGCCCTTGGTCGTGTACCCTCTCAGCCGTGCCAGAAGGTGCGCGAGTTCCTCGCCTGCCGCGGCACCAGCGCCTCGCCCCCCGGCTGCTCTAGGGCTGTCTCGGCACAGGCCTGATCGATCAGGTCGCGACGCGGCGATTTGCTGCATACCGGATCGGCAGCCGCCGGGTCGCCGGTCAGCAGATAGGCCTGGCAGCGACAGCCGCCATGGTCCTGGTGGCGCTCGCTGCAGCCGCGACAGGGCTCGCGCATCCAGGTATCGCCGCGAAAGCGGTTGAAGGCCTCGCTTACGTACCAGATCTCCTTCAGCGATGCGTCGCGTACGCTGGGAAAGCGAATGGGCAGCTCGCGCGCACTGTGACACGGCAGCACTGCGCCGTCCGGCGCCACGGTGAGGAAGATCGCTCCCCAGCCGCCCATGCACGCCTTGGGACGCTCGGCGTAGTAGTCGGGCACCACGAACAGCAAGCGCATGTTGCGCCCTCGCGCAGCCAGGCGCTCGCGCCACTCCCGGGTGACCGCCTCGGCGCGCTCGACCTGGGCCCGGCTCGGCAGCAGGCCGGCACGATTGAGCCTGGCCCAACCGTAGTATTGGCAGCTGGCCAGTTCCACGGCATCGGCATCCAGTTCGTCGCACAGGGCAATCAGCCGGTCGATGTCATCGATGTTGTGGCGATGCAGGACCACGTTGAGCACCATCGGGTAGCCGGCCGCCTTGACCGCGCGGGCCATGGCCAGCTTGCCGGCATGGGCCTTGGCCGAACCCGCCACGGCGGCGGCCATCTCGGGATCCGCCGCCTGCAGGCTGATCTGGATGTGATCCAGCCCCGCCTCGCGCAGCGCCTCGATCCGGGCACCATCCAGCCCCACGCCGGAGGTGATCAGGTTGGTGTAGAAGCCGAGCCGCCTCGCCTCGGCGACCAGCGTCTCCAGGTCGCGCCGCACCAGCGGTTCGCCGCCCGAGAAGCCAAGCTGCACGGCGCCCATTGCCCGCGCCTGACGCAGCACGTCGATCCAGGCGTCGGTATCGAGTTCGTCGCAGTAGCGCGCGAAGTCGAGTGGGTTGGAGCAGTAGGGGCACTGCAACGGGCAGCGATAGGTCAGCTCGGCCAGCAGCCACAGGGGGGCACCGATCGCTTCGACACCATGCCGCTCGCTCATGGCGTCACCGCTGCCAGCCAGCCTTGCCGCTGCGCTTCGTCGAGAAACTCTGCCACGTCGTCACCTATGCCGGTCGCCTCGGGAAAGTGCGTCTCCAGCATCGCGACGATGTCCGCCTGGCGGCGCTGGCCATCGACCAGGGCCAGGATCGCGCCAGCGCTCCCGTTGAGCTGCACCATACCCTCGGGATAGAGCAGCACATGGCACCCCTGGGCCTCCTCCCACTGCAGCCGCCAGCCGGGTCGCAGAGCGGGCACCACCTGGGCGTTCATGCCAGCCCCCGGTGGAATACGGCCCGGTCGGTCACGCTGTGGTAGGGCGGCCGGTCGAGCTGATAAGCCAGGGTCATGGCATCGAGCATGCTCCACAGCACGTCGAGCTTGAACTGCAGGATATCGAGGGCGCGCTGCTGGGTCTCCATGGTGGTGCACACCGTGAGCGCCACCTCCAGGCCGTGCTCGACGTCGCGCCGCGCTTCCTTGAGGCGCTTGCGGAAGTAGCCGTAGCCGGCCTCATCGATCCAGGGGTAGTGGCCCGGCCAGGTGTCGAGCCGGCTCTGGTGCGCCAGGGGCGCGAACAGCTCGGTCAGCGAGGAGATCGCCGCCTCCTGCCAGCTCGCCCGGCGCACGAAGTTGACATAGGCGTCGACGGCGAAGCGCACGCCAGGCAAGACGTGCTGCTGCGCCCAAAGCTCGTCGCGGGTCAGCCCCACCGCCTCGCCCAGGGTCAGCCACGCCTCGATGCCGCCGGCATCGTCATCGCGACCGTCATGGTCGAGCAGGCGCTGGATCCAGCGGCGGCGGGTGGCGGCGTCCGGACAATTGGCCAGCAGCGCGGCGTCCTTCTGCGGGATCATCACTTGGTAGTAGAAGCGGTTGGCCACCCAACCACGGATCTGCTCCGGCGTGGCGCGCCCCTCGGCCATGTCGACCTGATAAGGATGGTGAATGTGGTAATAGGCACCCTTGGCCATCAGGGCCTGGCGAAAGGCCTCGGGCGTGAGTGTGGCGGACGGCAGTGTGTGCACGGCGTTCATGGCGAGTCCCCCTAGTGCTTTGTTGTGCCTGCTTGTTGTTGTCGGTAGTCCAGCGGATGGCTACAGGGTGAGCCGCATGCCATCGTGGGCCACTTCGATGCCGTGCCGGTCCAGCACGGCGCGCTCGGCTGAGGTTTCGTCCAGCACCGGATTGGTGTTGTTGATATGGATGAGGATGCGCCGCGTCGTCTCTGGCAGTGCATCGAGTTCGGCGATCATGCCGCTCTCCCCGGCCAGCGCCAGATGGCCCATCTCGCGTCCGGTGGCGTGGCCGATGCCAAGGCGCCCCATCTCGTCGTCGTGCCACAGGGTGCCATCCACCAGCACGCAGTCGGCCTTGGCCATCAGTTCCCTCGCCTCATGGCTCGGCTGCCCCAGGCCGGGACCATAGAAGAGCGAGCCGCCCGTCAGTCTGTCGCGAAACAGCAGCCCCAGGTTGTCGCCGACGGCCGGCGAGCCACGGCGGGGAGAATAAGGTGGCGCATTGGAGTGCAGCGAAAGCGCGGTGATTTCCAGCTCCGGGCAGCTCGGTACCTGGAAGGTGCAACGCCGCTTGTCGTCCGACAAGGGAATCTCACGCCAGTTGAGCCCACCATTCCAGTGGGACAGCATGGGAAACAGCGGAAAGCCGCTGGAGAGGTCGTCATGCACGCTGGGCGTGCACCAGACGTCGAGCGGACAGCCTTCGCGCAGCGTCAGCAGCCCGCTGACGTGATCGATCTGCGCATCCACCAGCAGCACCTCGGCGATGCCGGTGTCGCGCAGGCCACGCCTGGGGAAGAGCGCCGGAGAGGCATTGAGCTGGGCGCGAATGTCGGGCGAGGCGTTACACAGCAGCCAGCGCTCGCCATCCATGCTGATGGCAATCGAGGATTGGGTCCTGGGGCGAAGGCTGGCACGGCCAAGGCGCACCCCACGACAGTTGGCACAGTTGCAGTTCCACTGGGGAAAACCGCCCCCGGCCGCCGAACCGAGTATCAATACCTGCATGACTTCCCCTCCCTTGAACCCGAACGGGGCCGTTGGGCCCCGCTCAGAGGTAGAACGGTCCGGGTAGAACGATCAGCGGTTGGCAATATAGAGGGTGACCTCGAAGCCGAGGCGCAGGTCACGGAAGCTGGGCTTGGTCCACATGGCATCTCTCCTGTTGGTCTTGTGAGTGGCAACCGTGCCGCGTGGCAGCGGTGCAGGCCCAGTAAAGCATCCGAGGCCCTGCCAGAGGGCTGTACTTTGGAAGGAGAAGCGGCCCTTCATTGGGCCCAGGTTCTGTGCCGGGGGGGCAAGGGGCGTGATTTGCCATAACGTCATGGCCTCAGCGGCCAAGGCGCAGGCAAGTCATGACAGCTGTCTGAGCCGAGCCCTGTAGGGCTCACCAATGTAATGACCCCCTAGTTTCTGCACACCCTATGCAGCTAATGCAGGGTGTGCTCGGGGTGCCACATAGTCCAGAGACTGATGTGGCCGTTCTTCGTTGTAGTACCGGATCCAGTGGTTGATCACTGCCCTGGCTTGTCCCAGCGACTCAAACCGGTGCAGCCAGATACACTCCTCCTTCAGGGAGCGGAAGAAGCGCTCTACGAGCCCATTCTGTTCCGGTGTGTACGGCGTCGTGAACTCCTGCGTCAGTCCGTAGGCCTTCACCGTGCCTGTGTAGTGGCGACTGCTGAAGACCAGGCCGTTATCGGACCGCAGTGCCAGGGGCTGATGAATTCGGCCCAAGGCGCCGAATCGATGCACCAGGGCCTCTTCCAGCGCGGCCTCGGCTGTCTTACTGCTGCCATTGTCCGATAATCGCCAGCCGAGGATCTCCCGCGTGCAGCAATCGATGATCACCGCCAGGCTGCCCCGTCGATCCTTGCCACACCAGACGTGTGTCAGATCGGTGGCCCATCGCTCA